>NZ_JBEZAQ010000005.1:0-104658 GCF_040646655.1 Streptomyces sp. NPDC045431 | reverse complement strand
GACGACTGGGACAAGGAGCACAAGTCGTCGAAGGAGGACGACGGCTCGAAGAAGGACGACGGCTCGAAGAAGGACCACGAGAAGAAGGACGAGCAGGACAAGCCGCGTGGTGGCGTGCACGCCGGCGGCGGGGGCCTTGCCTCCTCGGGCTCGATGGCGGCCGGAGGGCTGGTGCTTCTGGGCGGCCTGGGTGTCGGCGCCTACATGGTCCGGCGCCGGAGCGTGAGCGGCGGTGACGCGGCCTGAAGGTCGCGATAGCCGGAAGTGAAGACGTGGGACCGCGGCTGCCCTCGCACGCGGGCACTGCGGTCCCACGCTCGCGACACGGAAAGGCTCAGGCCTCGGATCGTGCGTCGAAGAAGGTGGCTGTCGGTGGTGAGGATCCGTCCAGCATCGGTACGAAAGGCATTGCGGGGCGTACAGGCGTCCCGCCGCGTCGTGCCGATGCTGCTGTGGCCGCTGGTACTCGTGGTGGTCGTGCTCAGCTGGGCCGAACCTGTGAGCGCGCCGTCCGTCCCCGCGCCGGTCCGCCAGGCGGCGGCACCTACCCAGCCACCCAGAGCGAGTGTCGGGAAACAGACCCCGCTGTCCTTGCCCCGCTCGGTACCGACACGGCTGCGGATCCCCGCGATCGGCGTTGACGCGCCATTCACCGACCTGTCCATCGAACCGTCAGGGCGACTGGAAGCACCACCGGACGACGATGTGAACCTGGTGGGCTGGTTCGCTGCCGGTGTCTCCCCTGGCCAGCTCGGCACCGCCATCGTCGCCGGACACCTCGACACCAAGACCTCCCCGGCTGTTTTCGCCCGGCTCAGCACAGTGCAGCCAGGCAACCGAGTCGCCATCAGCCGCAAAGATGGCACCACCGCGACCTTTGTCGTCGACACCATCGAGAGCTTCCCGCAGGACGACTTCCCTGACGAACGTGTCTACTCCGACACCGCCGACGCCCAGCTACGGCTGATCACCTGTGGGGGGAGTTACGACCATGAGAAGAAGCGGTACAGGGAGAACACCGTCGTCTTCGCCCACCTCGACGCGGTCACGCAATCGGCGAGAGACGGGCAAGGGCCCCGCAAGGGGCAGAGTTCGCCCGCTGCGTCCTAAAGCGCGTTGCAGAAGGCCGTGTTCGGGCAGGTCAGAGCGGAGTTTGTGGCGGGTCTGCTCATGCTGCGAGGGCGAGGTTGTGCATGTGGGCGACGGCTTGGACGGCGTGATGGAGCCCGTTGCCGCGCTGTCGGCAGTCGCGGAGGATCTTGCTAGTGCTTCATGCGGGCGAAGGCGTGCCCGACTCGGGCCCGGGCCCGTCGGTGCTCGGCGTTGTCCTCTTCCTCGCCTGGCAGGAGTGCCCGGCTGGGGCGTTTGCGCCAGGAGCGGCCGCAGCCGCTGGATGGCCCGGCACACCGTCGCCGGCGAGACACCGAACAGCGGCGCGAGCTGCCGCATGGTGAGGTTCGTGCGGTAGTACACCGCGACGAGCAGCACCCGGTCGGCCAACGGCAGGCACCACGGCCGGCCACCGCCAGGACCGTTCCCACCCCGTTCCCGGACCACCTTCAGCAGTCGCTCGAACTGCCGCGTCCGCAGCCCCCGTGAACGTCTCCACCCACAACGGCTCAGCCCTCAGCACCCCACCCATACAGGGAAAATGCCCGAAGACAGCCTTCTGCAACACGCTTTAGCGCGAGCGAGCGGCCTGCAAGGTGCCCGCGACCCTCGGCCCCAGCCATCGCTTGAGCCTGCGCAGCGCCTCCAGTCGCTCGGCCGCCCGGTCGAGCCGGTAGTACAGCTGGGGCGGGACGTGCGGGAGGAGCGGCGAGTGCCGCTGGCCCAGCAGCGCGAACATCTGCGGCGGCGTCAGGTTCACGTACCGCGTCAGGCTCTCGTACCACTGCGCGCTGTACCGGGCGGCGCTGCGGACGGGGAGGAGGGCCGCCTGCCGCTCCCGCTCGTAGCGGGCGAGGGCCGGTTGGAGCGCGGGTGACGCGTGCAGCGCTCCCGCCAGCGCCATCGCGTCCTCCAGCGCCAGCGTGGTGCCCGCGCCGATGGAGTAGTGCGTGGTGTGGGCGGCGTCGCCGACCAGGACGACGTTGTCGTGGTACCACGTCCGGTTCGTGACGGTGCGGAAGTTCAGCCACTGCGCGCTGCCGTCGGGGTGCGCCCGGCCGATCAGCCGGTGACCGTCCAGCGGTTTCGCGAACAGTTCCTCCAGCAGCGCCAGCCCCTCGGCGTGGCCCGCCCGGTCCAGGCCGAGGCCCCGCCAGGTCTCGGGCGAGCACTCGACGACGCAGGTGCTGCGGTCCTCGCCGTAGCCGTAGGCGTAGCACCAGATCCAGCCGTGCGCGGTCTCCACGAAGGTGAAGGTGAAGGCGTCGAAGACCTTGGTGGTGCCGAGCCAGACGTACATGTTGCGCCCCACGGCCACCTCGGTGCCGAAGTGGCCGGCGTGGCGGTCGCGCAGCGCGCTGCGCACGCCGTCGGCGGCGACGATCAGGTCGGCCTCGGGCAGCCCGTCCGCCCCGGCGTCCGTCACCCCGTGCCCGAACTCCAGCCGCACGCCCAGGTCCCGGGCGCGCTCGGCGAGCACGCCGAGCAGCCGGCGGCGGCCGATGCCGAAGCCCTCGTCGCCGTGGTGCGCCGTGGTCTCGTCGCGGATGTGCGCGACGCCGCCGCTCCAGCGGACCGAGTGCTCGGCGATGGCACGGGCGGACTCGGGGTCGTGCGCGTACAGCTTGTCGAGCAGCCCGGGCCAGTAGGTCACGCCCCAGCCGTACGTCGAGCCTGCCGAATTGCGTTCGTGGACGGTGATGTCATGGGACGCGTCGTGGCCTTTCATGAGGATGGCGAAGTAGAGACCGGCGGGCCCTCCGCCGACGCAGGCGATCTTCACGTGCGCTCCCGTCGAACCGCCCGTCGAAGGGCGAGCTACTCATGACACCAGGTGCCGATATCGCCACAGACAGTAACATTCGTGGCATGAGCGACCTGCAGACCTCCGCGCGTGGCTGGCACGCCGTCCAGCTCGCGGTCTTCGGATTCATCGGTATCTGCGGGGCGCTCAAGAGCGGCGGCGGTGGCGCGTCGGCGGCGCCGCGCGCCATCGAGGAGGCGGCGGGCGTCCTGGTCTTGGTGGCGCTCGCCGTGGCGTGCTGGGCGACCTGCCTGGTGGCTCGCGTGGCGTGGCCGCTGCCGGGCCCGCTGCCGGAGCCCGGGGTGACGCAGGGGGCCGCGGGACCGGACGGACCGGCGGCGCAGGCGCAGGAGCGGGCGGCTCGTCGGCTGCGCGCCGGGCTGACCCTCACCTTCGTGGCCGTCGTACTGGTCGCCACGGCAGCGGCCACCTCGTGGTGGCCCGCGCCCGCGCCCGCGGCACCGGCCGGGCAGCTGCTGCGGGTGACGACGCCGGCCGGGACCTTCTGCGGAACGCTGGCCTCCGGAAGCGGCGACGGCCGCGTCCGCGTCCAGACCCAGGGCCGGAGCATCGACATCCCGCTCGACAGCGTCGCGGAAATGAACCCCACGCCCAGCTGCCCGTAGGGCGGTTCACCGTCGCTCGGCGCCGCAGCCGACGCTCGCACCGCTGTCGGCACGGCTGTCGGTACGGCCCTCGGCGCGGCCGGCGGCACCGCTGTCGGTCCGGCCTCCGCGACTCGGCCCGTCGCTCCCGCTCGCGCTCCCGCTCGCGCTCCCGCTCGCGCTCCCGCGCGCGGGCAGCGCCGTCGCGCACAGCGCCCCGGCCGCGGCGACGGCCGCGAGGAACGCGAGCGTCACGCCGATCGCGGTGGTGAAGCCCTCGGCCGCCCACACCGACTGCGGCGCGCCGCCGCCGCCCTTGCCGCCCGGCGCGGTCAGGGCCATCACCGTGGTCGCCACGGCGACGCCGAGCGCGGGCCCGACGTTCATCGCCGTCTGCTGCAACCCGCCCGCCACCCCGGCGTACTCGACCGGTGCATGGCGTACGAGGACGCCGGTGGCGGTGACCATGACCGTGCCGAAGCCGGCGCCCAGGAGCAGGAAGCCGCCACCGGCCGCGTAACCGGATTCCGTTCCGCTGACGGCGAGCCAGGACAGCGCCAGGGCCCCGAGGGTGAGCAGCGCCATCGCCGACACGGTCGACCGGCGCGGCCCGAGGCGGCGCATCAGCCGGTCCGCGACCGCCGCGCTCAGGACCATCATCACGGCCAGGGGCAGTGCCGTGAGGCCGCTGCCCAGCGGGTCCATGGCCAGGACCTCCTGGAGGAGGTACGTGCCGACGAACAGCGCGCCGAACAGCGACGCCGACGCCGCCAGCAGGACGGCGAGCGCCGTGGCCACCGTCGCCGACCCGAGGACCTCCGGCGGCAGCAGCGGGTTCGCCGTACGCCGTTCGTGCACGAGGAACGCGCCGCCGCAGGCCGCCGCCGCGACGAACCCCAGTGCCGTCGTCGCCGTCCAGCCGGCCGCCGGGATGCCGACGAGGGTGTGCACCAGGCTCACCAGCGTGAGGGCCAGCAGGCACGCGCCGGGCAGATCGAGCCCCACCGCGCGCCGGGGCGCGTGCTCCGGCAGGCGCACCGTGAGCGCCGCCACGCCGATCGCGACCGCCGGGACGACGTTGAGGAGGAACACGGCCCGCCACCCGAACTGCGTGGTCAGCACCCCTCCTACCACCGGCCCCGCCGCGGCCGCCAGGCCGATCGCAGCCGTCCGCAGCGCGAGCGGCCGGCCGATCCGGTCGGGCGGGTAGGCCGCGCGCAGCATGCCCAGGGTGGCCGGTTGCAGCAGCGCGCCGAAGACGCCCTGGACGACCCGCAGGGCGATCACCCAGCGCACGCCGGGCGCGAGACCGATGCCCGCCGAGGCCGCGCCGAAGCCGAGGATCCCCACGGCGAAGAGCCGCCGGTGGCCGTACCGGTCGCCGAGCCGTCCGGCGAACACCAGCAGGCTCGCCACGGCGATGAGGTAGCCGGTGCTGGTCCACTGCACCTCGGTGAAGGAGGCGTGCAGGTCGCGCCCCATGGTGGGCTGGGCGACGGTCAGCACGGTTCCGTCCAGGGCGACGATCGCCGCCCCGGCGACGCTGCCCGTGAGGATCAGCCGTTGCGGGCGTCGCGCGTTCACCGGCCCTCCGGCCCCGTCATCGGTGCCGTTTCCGGTCCCGGCTCCGTGCCCAGATGCGCGTCGAGCGCGGCGCGCAGCAGCGGCTCCACGTCGTCGCAGCCGGTCGCGAGGGGCAGGCTGCCCCAGCGCCACAACTGCGCGATGCCGTGCAGGTTCGCCCACAGCGCGCCCGCGACGACCGTCGGCGCCGGTTCCTTCCGGGGGTGTGCGCGGCCGACCAGGTCCACGAGTACGTCGAAGAGGGGGAGCGTCGTCTCGCGCAGACCCAGCTCGCCGCTCTCCAGCAGGTCGTGGCGGAACATCAGCTCGAACATGCCGGGGTGGGTCCGCGCGAAGTCCAGGTACACGCGCCCCAGGGCCAGGAGCCGCTCCCGAGGCGCGGCAGCCGCCGCCCCGTCGGCGCTGAGGGTCGCCCCCACCTTCTCGGCCAGTTCGGCGAAGCCCTCCTGGGCGATGGCCGAGAGCAGGGCCAGGTGGGTCGGGAAGTAGCGGCGCGGTGCGCCGTGCGACACCCCCGCCCGCCGGGCGATCTCACGCAGCGTCAGGGAGGGGATCCCCTCCCTGTTCAGCAGGTCGACGCCGGTCTCGATCAAGCGGGCCCGCAGCCCTGAGGTCGTCTCCGTCATAGACGATGTCTACCAGACCGGCGTAGACACTGTCTACGCCGGTCTGTCCGCCCGCGGGTTTCCATGGCAGTGTGGTGCGGGCAAAGCCACTGGGGGCTACGGAGGAGGGGGAGCCGTGATCGTCTGGATCAACGGTGCGTTCAGTGCGGGCAAGACCAGTACCGCGCGCGAACTGATCGATCTGATCCCGAACAGCACCTTGTACGACCCCGAGGTCATCGGCGGGGCGCTGGGCCGGCTGCTGCCGCAGAAGCGTCTCGCGGAGGT
The DNA here is from genome assembly GCF_040646655.1 of Streptomyces sp. NPDC045431. NCBI lineage: Bacteria > Bacillati > Actinomycetota > Actinomycetes > Kitasatosporales > Streptomycetaceae > Streptomyces > Streptomyces sp. NPDC045431. Next base: position 98,662 of record NZ_JBEZAQ010000005.1, on the reverse strand, counting down.
GACCGACTACCAGGACCTGCCCATGTGGCGGCGGCTGGTCGTCGACGCCGCGGCCGCGCTGCTCGCGGAGGTCGGCGGGGTGCTGGTGGTACCCATGACCCTGCTGCGACAGGAGTACCGCGACGAGATCTTCGGCGGGCTCGCCTCCCGTCGTATCGCCGTACACCACGTCGTACTGACACAGGACGAAACGATCCTGCGCAGGCGTATCGCCGAGCGCCGGGAGTTCGACGGCGACCCGGACGGCAACGAGCGCGTACGGCAGTGGGCGTACGCCCATATCGAGCCCTACCGCTCCGCACTCGGCGGCTGGCTGGGCTCGGACGCGTACGCCGTCGACAACAGCAGCCTCACTCCGTACGAGACGGCCGCGGCGATCGCCGAGGCGGTGCGCGGGGAGGCGGTCGGCGCGTGCGAGATCGTGCAGACGCCGGAGCCGACCGGGGAGACGCTCGCGGCCGGGGTACTGCTCTTCGACGAACAGGACCGCGTGCTGCTCGTCGACCCCACCTACAAGCCCGGCTGGGAGTTCCCCGGCGGGGTCGTGGAGCCGGGCGAGCCCCCGGCCCGGGCCGGCATGCGGGAGGTCACCGAGGAGATAGGGCTCGAACTCGACGCCGTACCGAAACTGCTGCTCGTCGACTGGGAACCGCCCCGCCCGCCCGGCTACGGCGGCCTGCGCCTCCTCTTCGACGGCGGCCGCCTCACCGGGGCCCAGGCCGCCGGCGTCCTGCTGCCCGGAGCCGAGCTGCGCGGCTGGCGCTTCGTCACCGAGGAGGAGGCCTCGGACCTGCTGCCCCCGGTCCGGTACGAACGCCTCCGCTGGGCCCTGCGCGCCCGCGAACGCGGCACCGTGCTGAACCTCGAGGCGGGCATCCCGGTGGGCTGAGCGGCGGACCCGGACGGGCGGGCGGGCGCTGCTTCGCCGGTACGGCTCAGGCCGTCCAGGCCGCCGCGCACGGCACCGCCGCCGTGGCGCGGCGATGGACCGCGGTCGAGCCGGGCGTACGGCCCGGCGTGTGCACGATCCGGGCCCGCGCCCCGGCCTTCCGCGGTGCGCGGATTCCGCTCGCGGCCGACCGGGCCGGCTCAGCCGCGTCGGGAGCGGGCGTAGTTGACCAGGAAGCACGCCTCCGCGACCGACATCCGCTCCAGCTCCTCGGGCGACACGCTCTCGTTCACCGCGTGGATCTGCGCCTCCGGCTCGCTCAACCCGATGAGCAGGATCTCCGCCTCCGGGTAGAGCGCGGCCAGCGTGTTGCACAGCGGGATGGAGCCGCCCATGCCCGCCGCCTGCATCTCCTGACCCGGGTAGGCCGCCCGCAGCGCCTCCGCCATGGAGGTGTACGCCGGGCTCGTGATGTCCGCCTGGAACGGCTGCCCCTGCCCCACCTGCTCCACCGACACCCGCGCCCCCCACGGCGTGTGCGCCTCCACGTGCGCCGCCAGCAGCTTCGTCGCCTCCGCGGCGTCCTGGCCCGGCGGCACCCGCAGGCTGATCTGCGCCCGCGCGGAGGCGTGCACGGACGGCGTGGCCCCGACCACGGGCGGGCAGTCGATGCCCATGACCGTCACGGCCGGGCGCGCCCACAGGCGGTCGCCGACCGCGTCGTGACCGATCAGGTCCACCCCGTCGAGCACCTTCGCGTCCTTGCGGAAGTCCTCCTCCGGGTACCGGAGCCCCTCCCACCGGCCGTCCGCCGCCAGCCCGTCCACCGTCGTCGAACCGTCCTCGGCGCGCAGCGAGTCCAGGACGCGGATGAGGGCGGCCAGCGCGTCCGGCGCGGCCCCGCCGAACAGCCCCGAGTGCAGGTTGCCCTCCAGCGTGTCCACCTGGACGCGCAGCATCGTCATCCCGCGCAGCGACGCCGTCACGGTGGGCAGACCGGCGCGGAAGTTCCCCGCGTCACCGATCACGATCGCGTCCGCCGCCAGCAGCTCCGGGTGCTCCTCGGCGTACCGCTCCAGGCCCCCCGTGCCCTGCTCCTCCGAGCCCTCGACGACGACCTTGACGCCGACCGGTATCCCGCCGTTCGCCTTGAGGGCGCGCAGCGCGAGCAGGTGCATGATCACGCCGCCCTTGCAGTCCGCGGCGCCGCGGCCGTACCAGCGGCCGTCCTCGCGCTCGGTCAGCTCGAACGGCGGAGTGACCCAGCCGGCCAGGTCCAGCGGCGGCTGCACGTCGTAGTGCGCGTACAGCAGGACCGTCGGCGCGCCCGCCGGACCGGGCAGGTACCCGTACACCGCCTGCGAACCGTCCGGGGTGTCCAGGACGGCCACGTCCCGGAAGTCCTCCGCGCGCAGGGCGTCCGCCACCCAGGCCGCCGCGGCCTCGCACTCGCTCGGCGGGAACTGCGCCGGGTCCGCCACCGACTGGAACGCCACCAGCTCCGCGAGCTCCGCCTTGGCGCGGGGCATGAGGGAGGCGACGGTCTCGGCGATCGGCGCGGCGGTCGGGTCGGTGGTGCTGGCGGACATGGGCACGCTCCTGGTAGGTGCGACGTTGGACTGACGGTGGTGACCGTTGCATGTACGGGCGAACGCACGACCGATCCTCCCACAGGGGGTGGCGTGGGCCCGAGCCGTAGGATGCGATCGAGATCATGGGCACGGGCCGGGATCGGCCGGACGTCGGGACAGGAGCAGAAGCACATCGTGAGCAGCGAGAACGCAGACGCCGGTAACGAGCACTCCGCGCCGGTGTGGGATGTCGTCGTGGTCGGGGCGGGGCCGGCCGGGGCCTCCGCGGCCTATGCGGCGGCCGTCGCGGGCCGCCGGGTGCTGCTCCTGGAGAAGGCGGAGCTGCCCCGCTACAAGACGTGCGGCGGCGGCATCATCGGCCCCTCGCGCGACGCGCTGCCACCCGGCTTCGAGCTGCCGCTCCAGGACCGGGTGCACGCCGTGTCGTTCTCGATGAACGGCCGTTTCACGCGGACGCGCCGCTCCAGGCGCATGCTGTTCGGGCTGGTCAACCGCCCGGAGTTCGACGCCGCGCTCGTCGAGCACGCCCAGAAGGCGGGCGCCGAGCTGCGTACGGGTGCCACGGTTTCGCGCGTCGAGCAGCACGGCACCGCCGTGCCGGACCGGCGCACGGTCGCCGTTGTCCTGGCCGACGGCGAGGTCGTGCTCGCGCGGGCGGTCGTCGGAGCGGACGGCAGCGCCAGCCGCATAGGAGCCCACGTGGGCGTGAAGCTCGACCAGGTCGACCTGGGGCTGGAGGCCGAGATCCCGGTGCCGCCGACGGTCGCGGAGGACTGGGCGGGGCGGGTGCTCATCGACTGGGGTCCGATGCCCGGCAGCTACGGCTGGGTGTTCCCCAAGGGCGACACCCTCACGGTGGGTGTGATCTCGGCGCGCGGCGAGGGCGGCGCGACCAAGCGGTACCTGGAGGACTTCATCGCCCGCCTCGGGCTCGCCGGCTTCGAACCGGCCCTCTCCTCGGGCCACCTGACCCGCTGCCGCAGCGACGACTCGCCGCTGTCGCGGGGCCGGGTGCTCGTGTGCGGCGACGCGGCCGGGCTGCTGGAGCCGTGGACCCGCGAGGGCATCTCGTACGCGCTGCGCTCCGGGCGGCTCGCGGGGGAGTGGGCGGTGCGGATCGCCGAGTCCCACGACGCGGTGGACGCGCGGCGGCAGGCGCTGAACTACGCGTTCGCCATCAAGTCGGGCCTCGGCGTGGAGATGGCGGTCGGCCGGCGGATGCTGACGCTGTTCGAGCGCCGCCCCGGTCTGCTGCACGCGGCGATCACCGGCTTCCGTCCGGCGTGGCACGCCTTCGCGGACATCACCCGCGGTGTGACGACGCTGGCCGGCATCATCCGCTCCCACGGGGTGGCGCGCCGCGCCCTGGACGCCCTGGACCGCCGCATCGAGGGGTGACGGGACGGGAGCTGACGGGACGGGGGCTGACGCGACGGGGCTGTCGCGTGGGCTCCGTTCTCGCGACGGGCGGGGCGCGACGGCCGCCGTGACATGATCCGTCGGCATGAGGCTCGAACAAGCGGATGCGCGCGTCGCCCTGGTCACCGGGTCCACGTCGGGCATCGGTCAGGCCATCGCGCGGCGGCTGGCCATGGACGGGATGCGGGTCGTCGTGCACTCGCGACACAGCGCGGAGGCCGGGGAGGCGCTGGCAGCGGAGCTCGGCGGGACGTACGTACAGGCGGACCTGGCGGTGGAGGAGGAGGCCCGGGGGCTGGTCGAGGCGGCGCTCGGCCGGTACGGGCGGCTGGACGTCCTCGTGAACAACGCGGGCATCAGCCGGCGGATCCCGCACGACGACCTCGCCGCGGCGACACCGGCCGACTGGCGGCACCTGCTGGAGGTCAACCTGATCGCGCCCTGGGTGCTGTGCACGGCGGCACTTCCGGCGCTGCGCAGGTCTCCCGGGGGAGGCAGCATCGTGAACATCACCAGCCACGCCGGGGTGCGCCCCAAGGGCGCGTCGGTGCCGTACGCGGCGAGCAAGGCCGCGCTCAACCACGTGACCCGGCTGCTCGCGGCCGCGCTCGGCCCCGAGGTGCGGGTCAACGCGGTCGCGCCGGGGCTGGTGGACACGCCGATGACGAAGGACTGGGCGCAGGCGCACGAACTGTGGCGGGAGCGCGCGCCCATGCGCCGCCCGGCGCGGCCCGCCGACGTGGCCGAGCTGGTGGCGTCGCTGATCGCCGGCTCGTACCTGACGGGCGAGGTGATCGTTCTCGACGGCGGGCTGAACCTGACCTGACCCCGTCCGCCCCACAGGGGGGCGTGTCCGGTCGCGCTCGTGGGCGCGAGAGTCTTCCCGGCCTTCCCGACGAAGGCCATCGCTACGCCCGCGCGCACCGCGCGGCGCGTCCGGAGCGGCGAGACCCCGGCCGGTCGGGCCTCCGCCCCACGCCGGGCCCAGCCCGCCGTGCCTACGCGGCCGCCGCGTCGCCGGAGCGACGCGTGCCGCCGGAGCCCGTGCCGCCGGCCGGCAGGAGCGCCGGGTCCTGGCGCAGGATCCGCTGGTGCAGATCGCGCAGCGCCGGGCCCGGGTCCGCGCCGATGGACTCGGCGATGCCGCCGCGCGTCCTCGTACGCGAGGAGTGCGTCGGTGGAGCGCCCGGCGCGGTAGAGGGCCAGCATCAGCAGGGTGGTCAGCCCCTCCCGCAGGGGGTGCGCCGCGACCTGGCGGACCAGCTCGTGGACGCACTCGTACGCGCGCCCCCGCTCGATCTCGGACTCCAGCCGCGCCTCCAGCACCAGCAGCCGCTTCTCCGCCCAGCGCCGCCGCTCGGCCTCCAGATACGGACCCGACAACCTCTCGGCGTACTCGCCGCGCCACACCCCCTCGGCCCGCCCCACGAGTGCGTCCGCACGCCCCCGGTCCCCGGCTTCCCGTGCCGCGATCGCCGCGTCGACCAGGGCGCGCCGCTCCGCCACGTCGTCGATCCGCGCGCCGCTGAGCCGGTACCCGCTCCCGGTCCAGGTGAGCTCCGGCCCACCGGCCCCGCCCCCGAGGGCGCGCCGCAGCCCGGAGACGTACTTCTGCACCAGGTTCCGTACGTGTGCGGGGCCTTCGGCGCCCCACACGGCCTCGACGAGCGCCCCGTACGACATCGCCCTGCCGTCCTGGCGGAGCAGCACGGCGAGCACGGACCGCTGCTTCGGCGGGCCCAGCGCACTATGAAGGAACAACCCCCGCACCCCTCGGGCCCCCTGACACGCCTCGGCCGTCTCGCCGTACGCCGCAGCCGCGCCGTCCTGTTCGCCGCCGTCCTCCTCTTCGCCGGTCTCGCCGCCTACGGCGCGGGTGCCCAGGCCGACCTCCAACTGGCCCGCTGGGACGCGCCCGGCACCGAGTCCGTCGCCGCCGCCGGGATCCTGCGCGCGGAGTTCGCCACCGGCAATCCCAACCTCGCCCTCCTCGTCACCGCCCGCGGTGGCGATGTCGACGCGCCCGCGGCCGTCGGCGAGGCCCGCGCGCTCGCCGCCGAGATCGCCCGCCACCCGATGGTCACGGACGTCGACTCGTACTGGGACGGCCGGCGGTGGCGCGGACGGCGTCCTGCTGGTCGCGTCCGGCGGCGCGCTCCTCGCGGTAGCGGTTGATGACGAAGAGGCCGTAGTCGATGCCGAGGCCGAGCCCGAGGACCAGCGCGATGTTGGCGGCGAAGGTGGAGACGGGCGTGACCTGTGCCAGGGCGCGCAGCCCGGCGAGCGTGCCGACGACCGACAGCAGGCCGACCGCGACCGTGGCCAGGGCGGCGGCGGTGCGCCGGTAGACCAGGACGAGGAGGAGCAGGACGGCGGGCAGGACGAGCGCCTCGGCGGTGAGGACGTCCCGCCGGGCCTGCTCGCCGACCTGCCGGGAGATCTCCTCCTGGCCGCCGACCTGCACGGTGAGGTTCGGGGTGGTGCGGGCCAGGCGGGGTGAGAGGGTGGCGAGTTCGGCGCGGGTGGCGGTGGCGCTGCCTTCGAGGCGGGCGAGGATCAGCGCGCTGCCGCCGTCTTCGGCGCGCAGGGCGGGGCTGCCCCGCGGGCCGCACGGTCATCTTCAGCGGCGTCACCGTCGCGGTCTCGCTCTCCGCGCTGCTGGTCTTCCCCTTCTTCTTCCTCTCCTCCTTCGCGTACGCCGGCGTCCTCGTCGTCCTGACGGCGGTGGCCGGAGTGGTCGTCGTCCTGCCCGCCGCCCTGGCCCGCTGGGGCCACCGCATGGAGCGCCCGCCGTCCGCCCGGACGGGGCTCTGGCACCGCGTCGCCCTGCGCGCCATGCGCAAGCCCGTCCTGAGCGGTGCCGCCGTCCTCGGCGTCCTCCTCCTCGCCGCCTCCCCGGTCCTCGGCCTGTGCTTCGGCCAGCCGGACGAGCGCACGCTGCCCGAGGGGACGCCGTCCCGTACGACCTCCGAGGCGATCCACCGCACGTACGCCGCCGAGCCCACCGACGTCCTCCAGGTCGTCGTGGACGGCCCGGCCACGCCCGCGGAGCTCACCGTGTACGCCGCCGAACTCGCCCGCGTCCCCGGCGTCTTCCAGGTCGACCCGCCGGAGCACGCCCCGAACGGCGGGGCCGTACGGATCGGCGTCGTCCCCACCCAGGAGGCCATGTACGGCGACGTCCCGGCGCTCGTGGAGCGGGTGCGGGCGGTGGCTGGACCGCCCGGTGTGCTCGTCGGCGGCTACCCGGCCGAGACGACCGACTTCCGCACCACCCTCCTGGACAGGCTGCCCGTCGTCATCGCGCTGATCCTCGTCGCGACCTTCGTGATCCTCTTCCTCATGACCGGCAGCCTGCTGCTGCCCGCCAAGGCCACGGTGCTGAACCTGCTCAGCCTGTCGGTGATGTCCGGCTGCCTGGTGTACGTCTTCCAGGACGGCCACTTCGCCGACCTGCTCGGCTTCACCCCGACCGGTTCGATCGAGCCGAGCATTCCGGTGCTGATGTTCTGCGTCGTGTACGGGCTGTCCATGGACTACGAGGTGCTCATGCCGGCCCGGATCAAGGAGGAGTACGAGCGCACCGGCGACACCGAGCGCGCGGTGGTCGCGGGCATCCGGCGCAGCGCCCCGCTGATCACGGCGGCCGCGGGCATCCTGGCGCTGAGCTTCGCGGCGTACGCGACCGGAGGTGTCGTCTTCCTCAAGGAGCTGGGCGTCGGCACGGCGCTGGCGATCCTGGTGGACGCGACCCTGATCCGGGTGGTGCTGCTACCGGTCTCCATGCGCCTGGCGGGCCGCGCTAACCGGTGGGCACCGGCTCCGCTGCGCCGACTGCACCGCCGCGCCGGCCTGAGCGAGGCCGTCGCGTGACGGTGTGACGCGGCGTACCGGCCTACGCCTCCGGGCCGCTCGGCCGCCCGCCGCCGAACCGCCACAGCACGTGTACGACGCGGGCCACGAACCCCAGGCAGGCGGTGCCGGCGGCCGCGACCAGCACCGAGCGCTCGGCGCCGCCGTCCAGGTCGAAGGCGATCACCGGGGCCGCCACCAGGCAGAAGAGCCCTGCCGCGACGAAGACGCCGGTCAGCAGGGCGTAGCCGATCTCGACGGTCATGGCGTCGCGTTGTGCCTGCGTCCTGGTCCCCATGACCGGCAGTCTCACAAGCGCGCGGCCGGTGGGCAAGAGGATTGCCCACCGGCCGCGCGCCCCTGTCGTGGCGTCAGTTCCGTACGGCGGCGGTTTCCGCGGCCTCCACCGCTTCCGGGCTCGCCGGCGTCGCCGACTTGGCGATCACGACCGACGGCTGCGGCGTACGACCGCGGCGCAGACCGGTCAGGGTGATGAGCAGGCCCACGGCCGCGATGGCGGTGACCACCACCAGTCCGGGCCGGAAGCTGTCGAGAACCGCCTGCCGGGAGCCGCCCTCGGCGCCGCCGGCCGTGATCACGGCCGTCACCACGGCGAGGAAGACGGCGCCGCCCACCTGGACGGAGGTGTTCAGCAGACCGGAGACCATGCCCTGCTCGTCGTCGTCCACGCCGTTCGTCGCCTGGATGTTGAGCGACGGGAAGGTCAGCGCGCACGCCGCGCCCAGCAGCAGCATCGACGGCAGGACGACGGCCGCGTACCGGGGGGTGAGGTCGACCTGGAGGAAGATGGCGTACGAGGCGACGAGCAGCGCGAAGCCGGTCGCGATCACCCGCGGCGTACCGAACCGGTCCACCACGTCACCGACCTTGGTGGAGGAGAGCGCCACCAGCAGGCCGGCCGGCAGGAAGGCGAGCGCGGTCTGCAGCGCGCTCCAGCCGAGCAGCCCCTGCATGTATTGCGTCACGATGAACTGGAAGGCGACGTACGAGCCGAAGAACGTGGCCGCGCCGAGCTGGGCCCGCAGCTGCGAGCCGGAGCGCAGCACGCCGAGCCGCAGCAGCGGGCTCGCGGTGCGCCGCTCGATGGCCACGAAGGCGGCGAGCAGGACGGCGGCCGCCAGGAACGACAGCAGCGTGCGGGCGGACGCCCAGCCCGCCTCGGGCGCCTCGACGACGGTGAAGACCAGGAGCAGCATCGCGGCCGTGCCGGTGACGGCGCCCGGCAGGTCGTAGCCGCCGCGGGTGTCCTCGCGGTCGCTGTGCGGGATCATCCGCAGGCCGACGACGAGGGCGACGAGGGCGATCGGCGCGGGCAGCAGCATCGTCCAGCGCCAGCTCAGCTCGGTGAGCAGGCCCGACAGCACCAGGCCCATGGAGAAACCGGTGGCGGCGCAGGTCGTGTAGATGGACAGGGCCCGGTTGCGCTGCGGCCCCTCCTTGAAGGTGGTGGTGATGATCGAGAGTCCGGCGGGCGCGGTGAACGCGGCGCTGAGGCCCTTGATGAAGCGGCTGGCGATCAGCAGCGGGCCGGAGTCGACGAGACCGCCGAGCAGCGAGGCGAGCGCGAAGACGGCCAGCGCTATCAGGAAGACGCGGCGGCGACCGAGGAGGTCGGCGGCCCGGCCGCCCAGGAGGAGCAGGCCTCCGTAGCCGAGGATGTAGCCGCTGACGATCCACTGCAGGGTGGCGGTGGACAGGCCCAGGTCGGCGCCGATCGACGGCAGGGCGACGCCGACCATGGAGACGTCGAGGGCGTCGAGGAACATCGCGGCGCAGAGCACCAGCAGGGTGCCCCACAGCCGCGGGGTCCAGCGCTCCTGAGGCGCGGGGGACGAAGCGGTGAGCGGAGAGGTCATGCGGAGCACAGTTCCATGCGCTTGCATTGAATGCAAGTGCATTTAATTCCGTTGCAACGAAAGGTGACCTCTTGCTAACGTGGGCCCATGGCTGCGACGAACTCCGAGCGCGCGCTCGTGGAGCAGTGGCACGGCGTGCGTGCCCTGCACGCCCGTACCACGTGCGAGCTCGACCGCGAGCTGCACCCCTACGGCCTCGGCGCCAGCGACTTCGAGGTTCTCGACGCCCTGGCCGACGCCGCGGCCGAGGGGGCCGGCTCCTCCTACCGCGTTCAGGAGCTCGCGTCCCGCGTGCACCTCAGCCAGAGCGCGCTGTCCCGGCTCGTCGCCCGCCTGGAGAAGGAGGGCCTCGTCACGCGCGGCATGTGCAGCCAGGACCGGCGCGGAGTCGAGGTCGCCCTGACGGACCTGGGCCGCGCCCGGCACGCCGAGGTGCTGCCCCTGCAGCGTGCGGTGCTCGGCCGGGCGCTGGCCGCGGGGCAGCCCGGTGCCTCCGAGGGGCCCGCCTGCCGGGCCTGAGCGCTCCGGCCGTCAGACGACGGCGGAGGTCTCCCGCCACAGCCGCGCCAGGCGCTCGTCGCCCGTGACGGTCACGGCGCTCTGCGGCAGCCGGTTCCACAGGGTCAGGTACAGCCGCTCCGCCGGGCCGCTCAGCTCGCAGTCGGCCGCGCCCCCGTCGTCGCCCCGCGTCGCCCGCGACGGCTGCGCCGACAGGCGTACGGTCCACACATCGCCGGTGTCCGTCGCCCGTACGCGCAGGACGGCCGGTTCCGGTGTACGCACCCGGCTCTTCTCCCGCGCGTGGAAGCCGCACAGCAGCTCGTCGATCCCGTCGGCGGCGAACACCGGGTCCACCGGGCCGGGCGCCGCGTCGCCGAGCGCCGCCTGGACGTCCACCCGGTGGACGGCCGTCTCGTGCGCCTGGCGCCGCGACCAGAAGCCGCGCGCCGAGGACGCCCCGGGCAGGAAGGTCCAGCACTCCAGGGAGTCGGGCGCGTCCGACAGCGCCCGCACGAGGAGCCCGTGGCCCTCGCGGAACCACGCCACGAGCTCCTCGCCGTCCAGGTCGGGCTCATCGCCCATGGGCTGGAAGGCGGTGTGCCCCTCCACGACGAACGCGGTGGCCCAGCGGTGCACCACGCCGGTGTGCCGCAGCGCGTCCCGTACGCGCCATCCGGGACAGGGCGGCACGGGCGCGTCGGGGCCCGCCTTCTCGGCGGCCTCGGCCATCAACCGGCCGTCGCGGGCCAGGGTTTCGAGGTACTCGGTGATCTCCATGCGGGGATTGTGTCAGCGACCACGAACGCCCGGCCCGGGAGTTTCCCGCGCCGACGCGTCGCGCACCGCGTACCCGATCAGCGCCGCCCCGGCGGCCAGCATCGCCACCGTCGTCAGCGCGAGCGGCAGCGAGAACCAGTCGGCCAGGAACCCGATCGCCGGCGGCCCCAGCAGCATGCCGCCGTAACCGAGCGTGGACGCGGCGGCCACGCCGCCGGCGCCGGCCAGCGCGCCCGCGCGCGCCACCGCGACGGGGAAGATGTTCGCCAGGCCGAGCCCCGTGACCGCGAAGCCCAGCAGCGCGAGCCACACCGTCGGCGCGAGCGCGCCCAGCAGCATCCCGGCTGCTGCGGCCGCCCCGCCCGCCACCAGCGTCCGGGTCTGGCCGAGCCGCTGCAGCAGGGCCGTACCGGAGAGGCGCCCGGCGGTCATGGCGAGCGCGAAGAGGGAGTATCCGGCGGCCGCCGCGCCCGGATGGGCGTGCAGGTCCTGCTCCAGGTGGAGCGCGCTCCAGTCGGCCATCGCGCCCTCCCCGTACGCCGTGCACAGCGCGATCAGCCCGAAGACCGTGACCAGGCCGCGTGTCCGGCCGTCCATGCGCCGTGGTGCGGGCCCGTCGGCGGGCAGCGCCTCCGCCGGTGCGGGGCACGGGTGGCGCAACAGCACGGAACCGGCCGCGGCGGTCACCAGGAGCCCGATGGCCGTGAGGGCCAGCAGGTGCGTGCGCGGCGCGAGGCCACCCGCGACGAGCCCGCCGAGCCCGGCGCCGAGCATGCCGCCGAGGCTGAAGGCGGCGTGGAAGCTCGGCATCACCGGGCGGCGCAGCGCGGCGACCAGCTCGACGGCGGCGCTGTTCATCGCCACGTTGATGCCGCCGTACGCGGTGCCGAAGACCAGCAGCACCAGGCCGAGGGCGAGCGCCGAGTGGGTCAGCGGCGGCAGCGCGATGCTCAGCGAAAGCAGGACACCGGCCGCGACCGTGACGGGGTGGGCGCCGAAGCGGCGGCACAGCCGGCCGGTGAGGGTCATGGTCAGGACGGCGCCGGCCGACACGCCCAGCAGGGCGAGCCCGAGGTCGCTCGGGGAGGAGCCGGTCTGCTCCTTGATCGCGGGGATGCGGACCACCCAGCCGGCGAAGAGGAAGCCGTCGAGGGCGAAGAACAAGGTCAGGGCGGTGCGGAGGCGGATCAGGGAGCGTGCGGCGGTGTCTCCGCCTGATTCCCCCGGAACGGCCGTCCGTAGTTTGTTTAGGTGCGGCACAAAGTGAGCATAGGGGCCGCCCGGACCGGCGTACAACCATGCCGGTCCGGGCGGCTCGCGCCGCGGCGTCGTTCCGCGGCCTCAGCGTCGTTCCGCGACCTCAGGGTCGGTTCCGCGGCCTTCAGGGTCGGTTTCACGGCCTCAGGGCCGTTCCATGTTCCCCTTCGGCTTGCCGGACTGGAACGGCGTGCCGTGCGGCGGCGGGTGGATCGGCTGCGGCGAGCCCGAGGGCGAGACCGGCGAGCCGGCCTGGGCCTTGCCCGGATGTTCGGGCTGGAACGCGCCCGGATCACCGCCGGACGGGGTCGCCCCCTGCTCCAGCTGGTGCTTGCGGGCTGTCAGGACCTGGACGACCATGGGGCGGTCGGCGTGCGCGTGCTCGTAGTGCACCAGCTGGTCGATCTGCTCGCCGCTGAGCGCCCGGATGCGGTGCTCCAGTGCTCCGACGGGCAACTGGTCGTAGTCGGGCAGCGGAAGTTCGCCGCGGTCGGCGGTGCTCATCCGGACCTCCCTAGGTCAGGTCTCGTTGACTGTCTCGCGGACGCCCTCGACGACGTCCTTGTCCAGCGCGGCGCGCACCAGCGCGGCGGCGAAAGCCGGCAGATCCGCCTCTCCGACCAGGCCGGCCAGCTCCTCGCGGTCCGCCGGCAGGCCCAGCCGCTTCGCGCCGTCCAGCGTCCTGCCGTCCAGGTAGGGCGCCACTTCCGGCCAGACGCCCTGCACCTCCCGCAGGAAGATGTCCGCCCCCGCCGGGCCGATGCCCGGCGCCTCCTGCAGCAGCGCGCGCAACCGGTCCAGGTCGCCGCCCGCCTTCTCGCGCATCCGGCGCAGATCACCGCCGTACGCGTCGAGGACGAGCTCGGCGACCTGCCCCAGCTGGGTGGCCGTCCGCTCGTCGTACCGGCGGTAGCCGCCTTCTCCGAGCGCGTCCACCCGCTGCTGCCAGGTGGCGTCGCGCATGTGCCGCGCGTCCTTCATCCCGGCGGCGAACAGGGCGCGAGCCGCCGCGACCGCGATGTCGGCGCGGATGCGGGCACTCAGCAGATGGGCCAGCACCAGCAGCCGGTACAGCGGCTGCGGGGTGTCCTTCAGGTGGATCCCGGCCTCCTCCGCGTACGTGCGCGCCCGCTCGTCGAGCAGCGCCCGTACCACCGCCTTGGTGTCGGAGCGTGACATGGGACCTCCCGCCTCGCGCCGCCCGCGCAGCGTGCGTCAGCCACCCGCAGTACCCGTCCACGACCGGCCGAAACAGTGCGCGGAACCGTGCGGGCGGCGGTGTGCGGACCGGCACTGGACAAGACCGGGCCGACCGTCCGCATGCTGGATCATGGGAGACTCGCCCCCATGAACGGCAAGGCGACCATGACCCGATCACGGCTGGACAGGGGCCGCAGCGCACTCGGCCCCGCGCTCGAACTGGTGCACACCGGTCGGGCGCCCACCCGCGCCGTGCTCACCGCCGAGCTCGGCGTCACCCGGGCCACCGCCGGCGCCGTCGCCGCCGAACTCGAAGCGCTCGGGCTGATCCGCGTCGACTCCCGCCCCGGCGCGGCCGCCGGCTCCCAGGGCCGTCCCTCGCACCGGCTCATCGTCGACGAGAACGGCCCCGTCGCCCTCGCCGCGCAGGTCCACGCCGACGGCTTCCGCGCCGCGCTCGTGGGCCTCGGCGGCCGCATCGTGGCCACCGCCCCCGGCTGCGTGACCGTCACGGCCGATCCGGCCCAGGTGCTCGCGGCCGTCGTCGAGGAGGGCGCCCGGCTGCTGCGCGAGAGCGGGCGCCGCTGCGTGGGCGCCGGGCTCGCCGTCCCGTCCGCGGTCGCCGAACCGGAAGGGACCGCCCTCAACCCGCTGCACGTCGCCTGGCCGGCCGGGGCACCCGTCCGCGACATCTTCGCCGCACAGGTGCGCGAGGCGGGCATCGAGGGCCCCGCCTTCGCCGGCAACGACGTCAACCTGGCCGCCCTCGCCGAACACCGCCACGGTGCGGGCCGCGGCGCCCAGCACCTGCTCTGCGTCGCCACCGGCCACCGCGGCGTCGGCGGGGCCCTGGTCCTGGACGGGCGCCTGCACACGGGCAGTTCGGGCCTCGCCCTGGAGGTCGGTCACCTCACCGTCCACCCCGAGGGCGGGCGCCCCTGCCACTGCGGCAGCCGCGGCTGCCTCGACGTCGAGACCGATCCGCTCGCCTTCCTCACCGCCGCACGGCGCGACCCGGGACCCGAGGTGTCCCTGCTCCAGCAGGCCCGCGACCTGCTCCGTACGGAGGGCGGCGACCCGGCCGTACGGGCCGCCACCGAGGAGCTCATCGACCGCCTCGGCCTCGGCCTGGCCGGCCTGGTCAACATCCTCAACCCCGACCGGATCATCCTCGGCGGGCTCCACCGCGAGCTCCTCGCGGCCGACCCGGAACGGCTCCGCGCGGTGGTCGCCGACCGCAGCCTGTGGGGCCGCAGCGGCGTGGTGCCCATCCTGGGCTGCACCCTGGACCACAACAGCCTGGTGGGAGCGGCGGAGTTGGCGTGGCAGCCGGTCCTCGACGACCCGCTCGCCACGCTCGGCCGCCCCGCGGCGGCGGTGGAGGCTCCCTAAGACGTCCTCGGGGAACCGCCGCCGCGCGGCGCCCTCACCACTGCCGTCCCCGGCGCAGCCGGTGCCGTTCCGGTGCCGACAGGTGCAGGACGCGGTACACGTCGCCGTCCGTCGGCTGTGGCGCGTCCCCGGCCCAGAACGTGACGTGGAGCAGCTCCCAGTGGTGCGGGTCCACGGCGAGGGCGGCGGCCACCGCGCCCTGCGTGCGGGCGTGTGACCGGTGCTCCTCCAGGGCCCGGGCCACGGTGTCGGCGGGGCTCTCGCGCTCGTCCGTACGCACCCGGCGGCGCGTCAGGGAACGCGGTGCCGACGAGGCGGCGGGCCCCTCCTCGTACGAAAGGCCCGTCCAGTGCTGCACCCGCGGGCGGCCGAAGTCCCGGACGATGCCCTGGAAACCGGGGCCCCAGAGGAAGGCGTTCATGCCCTCGGGCGCCGTCCACAGGTAGAAGGGGGCGTACTGGTTCACGGGGGAGCCGTCGGCGCGCTCCCGTATCAGGTAGGCCTTCAGGCCCAGCCCGGGGAAGTCGTCGAGGAGGTGCCCCTTCGTCGCGACCCGTCGGCGGATGATGTCCATGTCGTAGTCGGCGGGCAGGGTGATCTCGTACTGCATGGCATGCACGGTGCGGGTCTCCTCAGGCGGCGGTACGGGCGCTGCGGGCGGCGGTGAGCAGCGTGAGCAGGCCGTTCACGGCGGTGTCGAAGGGGGCGGGGGAGCCTGACGCGCGGGCCAGTACGTAGCCGCCCTGGACGGTCGCCACGATGGCCGCCGCCGTGTCCCGCGGGTCCAGCGGCCCGGTGAACTCCCCGCTGTCGAGCCCCTCCTGGACGATCCCGGCGAGCCGGTCGCACAGCCAGGCCAGGGTCTCCTCGACCGGTGCGCGCAGCTCCTCGTCGGCGATGACGTCCGGATCCATCGTCAGCCGTCCGACCGGGCAGCCGCGCAGGACGTCGCGCTCCCGCCGCAGATAGGCCTCGATCCGCGCGTACGCCGATCCGCCGCCGCCCAGGGCCGACTCGGCGGCGGCGCGCATCTCCCCGGCGGTACGGCGGATGGCCGCGAGCGCCAGGGCGGGCTTCCCGGTGAAGTGGTGGTACATGCTGCCCTGGCCCGCCTCCGCCCGCTGCTGGATGGCCTTGGGGCTCGTGCCGACGTAACCCCGCTCCCACAGCAGGTCCCGCGTCGCCTCGATCAGCCGGTCGTGAGTGCTCATGATCGTACTGTACATAACAGTAGGTACAGACGCGAGCGTATGCCTGTACGGCGACGAGGGGGCCCTCGCCGCCGTACAGGCATGCACCGGCCGGGTGTCGCCCCGTCAGCCCGCCACGGCGGGCGACCGGTCGGCCGGGGGGCGTTCGCGCACGGCCTCGACCGTTTCGAAGGGGACCGGTTCCGTGAACGGCGCGCCGCCGGCCGCCCCGTACACCGGGAGCGAAGGGATCGGCGGCAGGGGAGTGGCCGAGGGCGCCGGAAGGGTGAACCAGACGACTTTGCCGGAGTCGCCCTGCGGCCGCGCGCCCCAGCTCTCGCTGAACGCCTCTATCAGGGCCAGCCCGCGCCCCGAAGTCGGGAGCGGGTCGGCGGGGTTGAGAGTCAGGACCGTCGGGAGGCGGGGGTCGTGGTCATGGACCGAGACCGTCAGCCGGTCGAGCAGCAGCTCGAGCTCGACGGTGCACACCTTGTCCGGTTGGGCGTGCTGGTGGACGTTGGTCAGCAGCTCGGTGACACCGAGTGCGGCTTTCTCGATCAGACTGTCGAGATTCCAGTAGCGCAGTTGCGCCGACACGATTCTGCGGACCTGTCCGATCCGCGACGGCAGGGCTTGGAGCTCTACCGTGCACTGCCTGCTTGCCTGGCTGATCACGGCTGCGACTCCCCGAAATGAGGTCCGGAAGAAGACGGAGATCGGATCCAGTAGATGGCTGGCTGTTCGGTCCGGCGGGCTGGATCGCAGCGTCACCGCCGGTGCACCCTGAGTAGTGATGTCAAACCAGCGTGAACCAGCGGTGACCGTTGTGCAACTCGCGGCCACCGATCACGGTTCGGTTCCTGCAACGTCCTTGGCTCAATCGCCCGCTCAACGGCCGGCTCGGTCCCCGGCTCGTTACCCGGCGCGGTCCTTTGCCCGGTCCTTGGCACGGCCCTCGGCACGGCCCTCGGCTCGGTCCTTCGCCGTGCCCGCCGTGCGGACCGCCTCCAGGAAGCACCCGGCCATATTCGTGGGCCCGCCCGGGCCGCGGCCGCGCCGTCCCATCGTCAGCCGGTAGCGGTGGCCGTTGAGCGTCGCCACGGTCGCGTCACCGCGCCCCGCGAACCACGGCCTGCCCGCCCGGACCGCGCGCACCGGCGCACTGTCGATCACCCGCCCGCAGCTGGTGAGCAGCGCCAGCCTGCCGTCCTCGATCAGGACCTCGCCCGCCGTCGTCAGCGAACGCGGCCACCGCTCGATCCGTACGCCCGTGGCACTGAAATCAGGCCCAGCCATGACTGTCCCGCCCCCTTCGTGCGGCTTGTCGGTCCGGTCAGTCTGCACAAGTACCCGCGTGTACACCAGGGCGCGTCGGCCGGCGGTTCCCCAAGCCGGTCCTATGGAGCATCAAAGTGAACGTTTGCGCAGGTGAGGGGGGTATGTTCACAGAGAGACGGCAGTGGAGACAGTTGAGGAGCGCAACGCGTGGGCACTGGTGAGCAGGCCGGGACGACAGGGGCCGCCGGGACGAACCGACCGGCGCCCACCATCGACGTGGACCGGAGTGACCCGGACTACCGCGCATGGCTCAAGGACGCCGTACGCAAGGTCCAGGCCGACGCCACCCGGTCCGCCGACACGCATCTGCTGCGCTTCCCGCTGCCCGAGCGCTGGGGGATCGACCTCTACCTGAAGGACGAGTCCACCCACCCCACCGGCAGCCTCAAGCACCGCCTGGCGCGTTCGCTCTTCCTCTACGGGCTGTGCAACGGCTGGATCCGCCCCGACAAGCCCCTCATCGAGGCGTCCAGCGGCTCGACGGCCGTCTCCGAGGCGTACTTCGCGAGCCTCGTCGGCGTGCCGTTCATCGCCGTCATGCCGCGCACCACCAGCCCCGAGAAGATCCGGCTCATCGAATTCCAGGGCGCCCAGTGCCACTTCGTCGACGACTCGCGCATGATGTACGAGGAGGCGGCGGCCCTCGCCGCCCGGACCGGCGGCCACTACATGGACCAGTTCACGTACGCGGAGCGCGCCACCGACTGGCGCGGCAACAACAACATCGCGGAGTCGATCTACCAGCAGCTGCGCCTGGAGCGCTATCCGGAACCGGCGTGGATCGTCGCCACGGCGGGCACGGGCGGCACGTCGGCGACCATCGCCCGCTACGTGCGCTACATGCAGTACGACACCCGCATCTGCGTCCCCGACCCGGAGAACTCCTGCTTCTTCGAAGGGTGGACCACCGGCAACGCGCAGGCCGCCAGTGACTGCGGCTCCCGCATCGAGGGCATCGGCCGCCCCCGGATGGAGCCGAGCTTCGTCCCCGGCGCCATCGACCGGATGATGAAGGTGCCGGACGCGGCGAGCGTCGCCGCCGTACGGGCACTGGAGAACGCCATCGGCCGCAAGGCGGGCGGCTCCACCGGAACGGGCCTCTGGAGCGCGTTGAAGATCGTCGCCGAGATGGTGGCGCAAGGCCGCACCGGCAGCGTCGTCACGCTCATCTGCGACCCCGGCGAGCGCTATCTGGACAAGTACTACTCCGACGACTGGCTGGCCGAACAGGGCCTGGACATCGCCCCGTACAGCGCCGCCATCGACGAGTTCCTGCGCAGCGGATCCTGGCCCGAGTAGACGCCGAAGGGCCCTGGGCACCGTCCGCTCAGCGGGCTTCGAGCAGCCCGGCCAGGGTGCGTCCGAAGACCAGCCGCCCGGCGCGCGCCAGCAGCCCGTCGCAGGCGCGCGGCAGGCCCCGTACGCGCAGCTCCTCGGTCCAGGTCACACGCGTGCGGCCGTCCGTGGTCGCGTGGACGGCGATCTCCGCCCACCCGGTGACCACCCGTCCGCGCTTCTCCAGGCGGCACACGCCCACCGTCCGGCCGGGGGCCGGAGGCTCCCAGCGCACGACCTCCATCGGGTCGTCGAAGCCGAACCGTCCGATCCCGGTACGCGCGTTGATCCGGCCGCCCCTCCGCGTCGGCCCGTCCGGCACCGGGGCCACCCGGGTCAACGGCACGCGGGCTCCGTGCGCCGGCCAGTCCGTCACCCGCCGCCACGCCTCGGCGGCGTCCAGCGGCGCCCATCGCTCGATCCGGAAAACGGCCACCCTCGGATCAGTCCTCGTCGGGGACGGCGCCCGTGTCCGCGCCCCTGTCCGGGCCGGTGTCGCCGGTGTCCCCGCCCGCCACGATCAGGCCCGGCAGGTGTTCCGCCATCTCCGCCCGCGCCTCGGCCGACAGGCCCGCGTCCGTCACCAGATGGTCGACCTCGTCCAGGCGCGCGAAGGAACTCAACCCCACCGTGCCCCACTTGGTGTGGTCGGCGACCACCACCACCCGCCGTGCGGAACGGACGAGACGACGGTTGGTCTCCGCCTCCGCGAGGTTCGGCGTGGACAGGCCCCCCTCCACCGAGATGCCGTGCACCCCGAGGAACAGCACGTCGAAGTGGAGCGAACGGATGGCCTGATCGGCCACCGGCCCGACCAGCGAGTCCGACGGCGTACGGACCCCGCCGGTGAGCACCACCGTCGCCGCGCCCGGCCGGGGCGCTCCGGCGCCCGACGCCGTGCCCTGCGCCGCGTGGAACACGTCCGCCACCCGCACCGAGTTGGTCACCACCGTCAGGTCCGGCACCTCCAGCAGGTGCTGCGCCAGCACGTACGTCGTGGTCCCGCCCGACAGGGCGATCGCGCTGCCCGGCGCCACCATCGCGGCGGCCGCCCGCGCGATGTCCTCCTTCGCGCTCCGCTCCAGCGCCGACTTGGCCTCGAAGCCCGGCTCGTGCGTGCTGGCCTCGGCCACCGGCACCGCCCCGCCGTGCACCTTCGCGACGACGCCCTGACGGGCCAGCGCGTCCAGATCGCGGCGGACCGTCATGTCCGACACGTTGAGCCTGCGGGTGAGTTCGTTGACCCGCACACCGCCGCGCCGCCGCACCTCGTCCAGGATCAAGGCGCGCCGCTGCTCCGCGAGGAGGTTCTGGTTGTCGCTCACCGCAGGGGCCGGTCCTTCCACGTCGTCGACACGCTCGCCAGGGATCCCTCATCCTGCCACGCGCCGCGCGGCGCGGTACGGCGGGGAGATTGCGTGAATGAGCCGTACACATCGCCGCGCCCATGGACGATTCTTGTCAAGCGCCCCCACTCAGCCCCCGTCCCGTGCCCATCTCGCCCCGCCCCCCTCCGCCCCATCCCCCTCCGCCCCTTTCCATCCCGCCCACTCCGCCCCGCAGAGAGAGCGAGCCGCCGAAGTGCACCCAGCCACCACGGAGCCCGCCGGCCCCGGAGCCGCGCTCGAACTCCTCGTCCACGGCGTCGGCGGCACCACGCCCGAGGAGATGCTCGACGACCCCCGTACCGTACGGGTGACCGGAGACAACACCGCCGCCATCTTCCGCCGCACCGCCGACCGGGACGCCGAGAAGGAGCCCGAACGCTTCCGCCACGGCCCGGTCCAGGAGGCGTACTGCTGGTGCAACCTCACCTCCGGCAACGGATCGCGCGCCCTGTGGCTGCTGCTCCTGCCGTTCATGGTGGTCAACCTCGCGCACTGGATGCGCCCCCCGGCCGAAGGGCGGGCCGCCGCCGTCCGGCTCTACGGCGTGCTCGTACGGCTCGTCGCGCTCAGCCTCACCGTGCTGCTCACCGCCGCCGCCTGCGAGGTCGCGCTGGACCTGACGGCCTGGCAGTGCGCGGGCTCCGCCCGCTGCGCCGACGGACGGTCCTGGCTCGGCTTCCTCTCCGTCACGGGCGGCGGCTGGTGGTCGCAGCCCGGCCGCCGCCTCGCGCTCGCCGCACTGGTCCCCGCCGCGCTCGTCGGACTCCTGTGGTACCTGTCCAACCGCACCTGGAGCGCGTACGAAGCCCAACGCCCGCCCCGCGGCGAGCAGGACGGCGACGGCACGGCGGCCGACCGGCAGCCGCGCCCCGCCCTCGGCCGCCCCGGCTTCTGGTACGGACGCCGCCTCGTCGCCCGTCTGCGCGCCGCCCACACCGCCGCCGGGTTCCTCACCATCGCCGCCGCCGTCGGCGGCGCGGCGGCCCGCTACGACCGCGGCGCGGCGAGCACCACGCGCGAGGCGCTCGGCTGGGCCCTGGAAGGCGCCCTGCTGCTCGGCGCGGTGGTCGTGACATGGGTGGTGTGCCGCCGCGGGCGCAGTGAGAAGCGGCTGGACAACCGGCTCGACCGCGCCCTCGTCAGCTGGCTGCCCGGCTCCTCCCTCGCCCTGCTCGCCCTCGCGATGGCGTACGCCGCCTGGTCCCGCCCCGCCTGGCGCTCCGCGCGCACCCTCCCCGGAGACCTGGCCTTCAGCGTCATCACCCTCGCCCAGGGCGTCCTCGTCCTGGCCCTCGCCGCCGTCGCCCTGCGGCTCCACCGCCGCGCCCCGCACACGCGTACTGTCCTGTACGGGCTCGGCGGCCCCACCGTCGCCATGCTCGCGTGCGCGCTCGGCGGCGTGATGAGCGGCGGGATCGCGCAGCGCGTCGCCGACTGGCTCGACGGTCCCGCCACCCCCGGCACCGGAAAGGGCCCCATCGTGGGCCCGCCGGTGCTGCTCAGCTGGCAGGCCTCGGTCATCCCCGTGCTGCTGCTCCTGCTGCTGATCCCCGCGCTCGTCCTCGCCGTCCGCACCGCGCTCACCGCCCGCCGTCTCGGCCCCGTGGTGGAGGCGGAGTACGAGGGCGAGAAACCCGACCCCGTCCGTACCCGGCGCATCGCCGCCGTCCGCGCGGGGGCGGCGCTCACCGACTCGGCGCCCGGCATCGTCGGCATCCTCTCCGGTGCCACCCTGCTGCTCGGCGCGGTCGCCCTCGTCGGGTCGCGCGCGAGCGGAACGGTGCCCGGCAAGGCCTTCGCGGGGACGCACCCCCTCGTCGAGAGCGTGGCCGAGGCCGCGCAGGCGCTCGGCTCCTGGCTGATCGGGTTCGGCTTCATACTGTTCGTCACCTGGGGCCGGCGCGCCTATCGGGACGCCTCCGCGCGGCGCACCATCGGCATCCTGTGGGACGTCGGTACCTTCTGGCCGCGCGCCGCCCATCCGTTCGCGCCGCCCTGCTACGCCGAGCGGGCCGTCCCGGACCTGGCCTGGCGGATGTCGTCCTGGACCGGCCGCACCGGCGGGCGCCTGGTCATCTCCGGCCACTCCCAGGGCAGCGTGCTCGCGGCGGCGGCCGTCTGGCAGCTCCCGGCGGGGACCCGCCGCCGCGTCGCCCTGCTCACGTACGGATCCCCCCTGGAGCGGCTGTACGGACGGTGGTTCCCGGCCTACTTCGGTCCGGTCCCGCTGGCCGCCCTCCACCGCGAGGTGCACTGCTGGCGCAACCTGTGGCGCCGTACCGACCCGATCGGCGGCCCGGTGAAACTCCCCGCCGAGGGCGACAAGCCGGAGGTCGACCACAAGGCGCTGCGCGACCCGGTCGTGTACGGCCGCACCCCCGAACACCCGCTGCCCGAGCCGGTCCTGGGCCACGGCGACTACCGGGCGGACCCCGTCTTCGCCAAGGAGCGCGCCATCCTGCTCGACCGGCTCCCGCCCGCACTGCCGCTGCCCGTGCCGCAGCAGCGCGCGGACGAGGCTCAGGGCATGTCCGGGATGTCCTCCGGATAGAGCAGGGTCAGGTCGTCGGTGCTCGTCTCGGCGAGCGCCGCGACCCGGCCCGCGTGCCGCTCGACCATCGACTCGAACGTCTGCCGCGCGGTACGGCCGTTACCGAAGGCGGGTCCCTTCGGCAGCTCCGTGAAGTACTTCAGCAGCGCCTCACCCGTGCCCGCGCCCAGGCGGTACTCGTGCTCCTCGGCCTGCTGCCCGACGATCCGCACCAGCTCGTCGGGCTCGTAGTCCTGGAAGGTGATCGTCCGTGAGAACCGGGACGCCACTCCGGGGTTGACGGTGAGGAACCGCTCCATCTCGGCGGTGTACCCGGCCACGATCACCACGACCGCGTCCCGGTGGTCCTCCATCAGCTTCACCAGGGTGTCGATCGCCTCGCGCCCGAAGTCCCGCCCCGAGTCCTCGGGGGAGAGCGCGTACGCCTCGTCGATGAAGAGCACCCCGCCCCGCGCCCGGTCGAACGCCTCCTGGGTGCGGATCGCGGTGGAACCGATGTGCTCGCCCACCAGGTCCACCCGCGACACCTCGACGAGATGACCGCGCTCCAGCACCCCGAGGGAGGCCAGGATCTCGCCGTACAGGCGGGCGACCGTGGTCTTGCCCGTGCCGGGGGAGCCGGTGAAGACCAGATGGCGGCGTGCGGAGGCGGCCTTGAGCCCCGCCTCCTGCCGCTTCCTGCCGACCTCGATCATGTTGATGAGGGTGCGGACCTCCCGCTTGACGCTGTCGAGCCCCACCAGCGCGTCCAGTTCGCCGAGGACGTCCTGCGCGCCCCGTACGGGCGGGTCGGGCGTCACCGGGACGACCGCCGCCGCGACGGGGGCCGGGGCCCGTTCCGTAAGGGCGGGGAGCTGCGCCGGTACCGTGCCGAGCAGACCGCCCGCGGGCGCCTGCGCCGCCGTCCGCAGGGTGCCGTGCGCGGCGCCCTCCGGTGCCGTGCGGACGACGCCGCTCTCGTCGCTCGTGCACTCCTCCATGACGGGGCCGTCCTCGCCGGACTCGTACCCTCCGCGCGCACACCGCTCCGTACGGCACCGGCGCAGCGTCGTACGGCAGCCGTCCATGACGTGGAAGCCGTACCCTCCGCTGCCCGTCACCCGGCAGCCGTGGAAGGTGCCGCGGCCCTCCGCCGAGACGTAGAAACCCGCCTCGGCGGGGGAGGTGACCGTGCACCGCTCGACCGTCGGATCGGCGCCCTTGGTGACGATGACCCCGGTCTGCACGGCGTCGATGGTGCAGCCGCTGAGCGTGCCGCCGCTGCCGTGGTCCCGGAACCAGGCGCCGGTCGACGCCTCCCGGATGCGGCAGTCGTCCAGCTGCGCGATGGCGCCGTCGCTGACCGAGACCGCCGTGTTGCGCACCTGCGACAGGTCGCTGTCGACGACGTCCACGCGCGAGCCGCGGTCGAGGACGAAGAGGGCGTCCGGTACGTCGCGCACACGGCACCCGTCGAGGACGGCGGCCGCGCCGTCGGAGACCCACACCGCCGGGTAGTCGCCGGTGCTGTCGTGGATCTCGCACTGGTTGGCGTCCACGCGGGTGCCCGGGTCCCACACGGACAGGCCGTTGCGGCCGAACCGCCGCACCGTCGAGCGGGTCAGCGTCAGCACGGCGCGCGACCGGAGGTCGACGGCGTTCTCCGGGACGTCGTGGATGTCGCAGTCGGAGAGGGTGAGCGCGGCGTCCGTGTCCAGGGTGATGCCGTCGGCCGTGGTGCGGTGGACCGAGGAGTCCGTCAGGTGCGCGATGGCCCGCGCGGTCACCTGGACGCCGCTGCCCCTGATCTCGTACACCTCGCAGCCGATCGCCTCCAGGCCGCTGCCCTCTCCGGTCACGGACACGCCCGCGCCGGAGGCGTGGTGGATCCGGCACCGCTCCAGGCGCGGGTGTGCGCCGCCGCGTACCGAGACGCCCGCCTGCCCGGCCGCGACCACCTCGCACTCCTCGAACACGCCGCCCGCGCCGTCCAGTACGCCGATGCCGACGCCCGCCGGGTTGTCGACGGTGCAGCGCCGTACGGTGGGCCGCGCGGCGCCGCGCACCTCGACCCCCGAGGCCGAACGGGTCACGATCCGCAGGTCCGAGAGCTCCGGCGTACCGTCCTCGATGAGCAGGGCGGGCGCCGAGCTGTCCTGGCCCTCCACCTGGAGGTCCTGCACGGTCGCGGAGGCCCGTACGGTCAGCGGTACGCCGTCGGCCGGGGCGATCCGCACGGAGCCGGACGCGCCGTCGGCGCCGCGCAGGGTGACCGCGCGGCGCAGGACCAGGTTCTCCCGGTACGTACCGGGGGCGATGGTCAGGACGTCGCCGTCCGCGGCGGCCTCCAGGGCCGCGGCGAGGGAGGCGTACTCGCCCGTGCGGCGCCGCCACCGCGATGTGCCGGTGTGCGTCACCTGGACCGTGCCCTGTGCCATGGTGCTGCTGAGCCCCCCACCTCGTCGTGCGTCGCTGCGAAACGGTCGCACCACCGTAGCGCGCGTGGCGAGGGCGAGTTGACCGGTCGGGCGGCTCGGCGTCGCCCGCGCGGTGCCCGGCCGGGGCCCGGTCGCACTCGGCTGCGCTCGGCCGCTCCCGGCCGCTTGAGGTTCCCCTGGGCGGCTCTTCGTGCCCTTCAGCTGTCCGCGCCCGTCCTGCCCCAGTCCGGGCCCGTCCTGGCCCACTCCTGGTCCAGGCGCGCGTACCGCCGCCGCGTCAGCTGCCCGACGACGGCTCTGCGGGCCACTTCCACCAGGCCGGCGAACCCGACCGCGACACCGATGCCGGCCAGTACGGCGTGGTCGCGGACCGTGTCCGCGTCCATCGGTCGGTCCACCGGGCGGCCCCGGTCGTCGACCCAGATACGCAGGGTGTCGCCCGGCTCCACGGTGTGCCGGGCGGCCGTCACGATCCCGGTCCGTACCGTGCCGTCCTGCGCGGTCCAGCGCGCCGCCACCGGCTCGCGCAGCCGGTGCTCGGCGGATGCCTCCGGGGCGCGCGGTGACCCCTCGTACCCCCGGGCGGGGCCCATCACCTCGGCCGTGACCGGGTGGCGCTGTTCGTGTTGGATCCGCGCCGTCCGCTGGAGGGAGGCTTCGGTCGCCGCGCTGGAGGCCCAGCCCACGGCGGGAGCGACCAGACAGATCAGCAGCAGGGCGGCGAAGGCGGTCCACGCCTCCGCGAGATCGGTGGTCCGGCGCAGGGGGTTGTGCCGCCAGCGCCAGAGCCCGAGGACGGTGTGCAACGGGCCAGCACCCCCTTTCCGTGTCCGTCAACGCGCGTACGGACCTCCCGGGTTCCCGTGACACCACCGCCCATGCGCACCGTTCCGGCCTCTTCGGGCCGGCGCGGTCGCTGGCCCCGGCGTTGCCCCTAGCTGCGCTCCAGGATCTGCACCCGGTCCCCGGTACGGAGGGTGCCGGTGCTCTCCGGGACGAGGTTCTGACCGAAGACCATCCGCTTGCCGAAGAGGCGGTGCCGGGCGAGGGTGCGCAGCGGCTCCTTGCCGCGCTGTGCCGTGCGCTGGTCGGTGGTGGTCACGATGCAGCGGCCGCACGGCTTGGCGACGCGGAAGGAGACCTCGCCGATCGCGATCCGCGTCCAGTGGTCCTCGTCCCAGGCCTCGGTGCCGTCGACGACGACGTTCGGCCGGAAACGCTCCATGGGCAGAGGGCCCTCGTCCGGGTGGTCGCCTTGCGCGATGAGCGAGTTGAGGGCGTCCAGCGAGGCGGTGGTGGCGACCAGCAGGGGGTAGCCGTCGGCGAAGCTGACCGTCTCGCCGGGCAGCGCGTAGTCCGGGTCGATGGGGCGGCGGTGCGCGGGCTCGTCCATGTACGTCAGCCGCACCTCGTCGCCGAGGTAGCCGCCGAACCACGCGTCGGCGGTGGGGCCGGCCGGTACGGCCTCCACCTTCGTGCCGAAGACGTCCGTGGTGACCGTTCCCGCCGACCCGGACGGTATGGCGACGGTGAGCGGCTCGCACCCCGGGGCGGACAGCTGGAGCGCCCCGTCCGCGAGCCGCTCGGCCCGGGCCAACGCCAGCCGTGCGTGACGGCGTTGGGTGACCGCCTTCCCCGAGGTGTCGATCAGCATCCAGCGGCGGTCCCCGGCGAGCCCCCACGGCTCCACCACCGCCTCGGCGGGGGTGCAACCGCCGAGTGACTTGACCGGGTGGATGTGCAGGGAGCGCAGTACAGGAGTGGGCATGGCCTCATCCTGCCAGTCGCTCCGGGCGCCGGGTCGGTCAGTAGCCCCCGCCCTGGTAGGGGCGGTTGTACGGGTCGTCGTACGGAGCGGGCTGGACGGGCACCGGAGCGGGGCGCGGCGCCGCCGGGCGCATCGCCTCGTAGCCGGTGGCGACCGGCCGCGCGTACGGGGCGGCCTGCGGCGCGGGGTAGCCGCGCGGCGCCGTCGCCTGCTGGGGGATGTACGGCGCGGGCGCCTGGTGCAGCGGCGTGGGCTGCGGCGTCTGCGCCTGGACGGGCTGCGGGTACGGCTGCGACTGCGGTTGCGGGTAACCGTAGGAGCCGCCGTAGGAAGGACCGGGCTGGGAGGGGGCTGCCGGGAGGGCGGGCAGCGCCGAGGGAAGGGCCGGCAGGTGGCTGCTGCCGGTGTCGTACGCGGCGGGCACTCGGATCGGGGCGATCTGAGGCGTGCCCCGCTCTGCGACCAGGGAGTCGTAGATGGGGGTGTCCGGGAACGACGGCACGCCGTAGTAAGCGCCGCCGTAGGAACGGGGGGAGGTCATGGCACATAAGTTAAGCCCACGATGTGCTTACTGGGGAGCCCGGTAAGAGGGTTGTTTTACGTGTACTGAGCGCCCACCGGGACCCAATGCGATCGAACGTGGGGAAAAGGGGCGCCTGTTCTGGTAAAGCCCATGCTGAGCAGGGGTTTACCGGTGGCCCACCGCCCTTGGTTTCGTTGGTTGGTACATAAAACTCCCGGGGTAGTCCAGGGTTCGGGGCGGCGGACAGGGCGGAAACGGGGGAGTGCACGCGCGGGTGGGCATGTCCATGATTAGGCGCGCGAATGTCCCGTCCGCGGACGCGGATAGGTGCGGCCCTTCCAGGACGCCCCGCGCCCCCGGTAGTGCTGCACCGCCGAATCGACCGTCATACACAGATAGAGCAGCGCCGTGAACGGCAGCAGGAAGGCCGACCACAGCGACTGGCGGTAGTAGCGGAGCATCGGGATGTACGTACCCGTCATCACCGCCCACGCGCCGGCGCCCAGCAGCCCGGCCGCGGTGTCGCCCCCGAACAGCCCCGCGGCGAGCGCGGCGGGCGGCGCCGCGTACACCAGCAGCAGCCCGCCCACCGTGCCGGCCAGGAGCAGCGGGTTGTGCCGGAGCTGGGCGTACGCGCTGCGCGACACCATCCGCCACAGGCTGCCCAACCCCGGGTACGGGCGGATGCTGTCCACCCGTTCGGCGAGCCCCAGCCACAGCCGGCCGCCCGCCCTCCGCACCGCACGCGCCAGTGACACGTCGTCGATGACCGCGTGCCGGATCGACTCCGGCACACGCGCCCGGTCCGCCGTCTCCGTACGCAGCAGTACGCAGCCCCCCGCCGCGGCGGCCGTCCGCGCACCGTCCTTGTTGACCCGGCGGAAGGGATAGAGCTGCGCGAAGAAGTAGACGAACGCCGGCACCACCAGCCGCTCCCAGCCGCTCGCCACCCGCAGCCGGGCCATCTGTGAGACGAGGTCGACGGACTGCGTGGTGGCCGCGGCCACCAGCTCGCGGAGGCTGTCGGGCTCGTGCGCGATGTCCGCGTCCGTCAGCAGCAGGTACTCGGGCGCCGGCCACGCCTCGCTCGCGCGTGCCACCGCGATGCCGTGCCGCACGGCCCACAGCTTCCCGGTCCAGCCGGCCTCCGGCGGACCCGGTGACGCCACCGTCAGCGGCAGCCCCCCGTACCGTACGGACAGCGCGCGGGCGAGGTCGCCCGTACCGTCCTTGCTGCCGTCGTCGACGAGGACGATCCACGCGGGTCCCGGGTAGTCCTGGACCAGGAGCGAGGGCAGGCTCACCGGGAGCACCTCGGCCTCGTCCCGGGCCGGCACCACGACGGCGACGGACGGCCAGCGGGCGGGGTCCTCGCGGCGGGGCAGGCGCTGATCCGTCCGCCAGAAGAAGCCCTGCCCGAGCAACAGCCAGCCCCATGCCGCCAACGACCCCAGCGCGATCCACGCAATGGTGCTCATTCGTCGCAGTCTGCCCCACAACGACGGGAGCGCAAGGGCCGTCGGCTAGGGTGACCGGGTGAAGATCGCGCTCATGGACTCCGGAATCGGCCTGCTGCCGGCGGCGGCCGCCGTGCGTCGGCTGCGGCCGGACGCGGATCTGGTCCTCTCCTCGGACCCCGACGGGATGCCCTGGGGACCGCACACGCCGGACTACCTCATGGAGCACGCGCTCGCCGTCGCCCGGGCGGCCGCCGCGCACCGGCCGGACGCGCTCATCGTGGCCTGCAACACCGCCTCCGTGCACGCCCTGCCGGCGCTGCGCGCCGAGCTGGAGCCCGGGATCCCCGTCATCGGAACCGTCCCCGCCATCAAGCCCGCCGCGGCCGGCGGAGGCCCGGTGGCGATCTGGGCGACCCCCGCCACCACCGGCAGCCCCTATCAGCGCGGGCTCATCCGCGACTTCGCCGACTCCGTCGACGTCACGGAGGTGCCGTGCCCCGGGCTCGCCGACGCCGTGCAGCACGCCGACGAGGACGCCATCGACCGGGCCATCGCGGCGGCGGCCGCCCTCACGCCCGACGACGTAAGGGCCGTCGTCCTGGGCTGCACCCATTACGAACTGCTCGCCGAGCGCATCCGCGCCGCCGTCCAGCCGGCCGGCCTGCCGCCCGTCGCCCTGTACGGCTCCGCCGACGCGGTCGCCGCCCAGGCGCTGCGCCGGATCGGAGCCGACCCGGACCCGACCGCCACGCCCAGCACCTCCCTGGAGGTGCTGCTCAGCGGCCGCCCCTCCGAGCTGCCGGAGGCGGCGCTCACGTACGCCGAAGGCCGCGTACTGGCCGCCGTCACGCCCGCTCGCTGAGGCACCGCCGAGCCGCCCGGGGGCTCCGAGGGGCGCCCGTCGAGGGGCCGCGAACGCGGAACGTCAGTACGCTGCTACGCATGAGGGACCACCCCCGCAGCGAGCCGTCCCCTCCGACGGACCCGGTGTCCGAGGTCTGGACGGGGCGCGCGACCAACCGCGGCCAGTGGCTCCTCGCCGCCGCGGGCGCGGCCTGCGTGGCCCTCGGCGTCGAGCTGGCCGTCGAATCCCCGTGGACCTCGGGCGTCGCGGCCCTGCTGATGGCGGTGATCGGCTGTGTCGCGGCCGGCCTGCTGGTGCTCTTCGGGACGCTCGCCTTCGTCCACGTCGAGCTCACCGTCGACCACGAAGCCCTCGAAGTGCGCTGCGGCCACATGGGCCTGCCGCGCCGCCGCATCCCGCTGAAGCACGTGGTGTGCGCCGAATTCGCCCCGTCCGTCACCCCGCGCCAGTGGGGCGGCTGGGGCTACCGCTGGCGCCCGGAGAAGGGCACGGCCGTGGTGGTGCGCCGGGGCGAGGCGCTGGTCCTCACCCTGGGGGACGGACGCAGCTTCACGGTGACGGTCGACGACGCGGAGGGCGCGGTCCGCTTCATCCGCCGCCGCCTGCCCCTCCACCACCGGGAGAGCCGGCGTGAGAGCCGCCGCGAGGACCACCCTGAGAACCTCTGACGCTGGAGCCCCTCGGTACCGTCGCCGGGGCGTGCGCCGTCGCCAGGCCGGCCAGCAGGCCGGCGGCCGTCGTCACCGGGGTGAAGCTCAGCGCGCTGCCGACGGCCGCGAAGGCGGCCAGCGCCGTGAGCGCGGCGGCGGCGGACAGGGCGACCGGCGTCGGGCGGGGCGAGCGCCATAGGCCGTACAGCAGCCAGCCGCACAGCGCCGCCAGCAGGACCACGCCGACCAGCCCCTGCTCGGCCGCCTGCTGGAGCGGCGCGGAGTGCGGCTTGCCGTCCGAGCGCGGCGACTGCTGGGCCGTCGCGCTCAGAGCGCCGAAACGGCCCGGCCCCACCCCCAAGAGCGGATCCGTCCGGGCGACACCGACCGCGTCGCGCCACACCTGCGTCCGGTACGAGGTGAGCGGGCCCTCCACGGAGGCGGCCGGCCCTGCCGGAACGGCGCCGGCGGCCACCGCCCACGGCATCCCGGCGAGCAGCCCCGCGGCCACGGCCAGCGCCGCCAGCGCGGGCAGCCGCCTCCGTATCCGTACCGCCGCCAGCGAGCACAGCAGCACCAGCAGCCCCGCGACGCCTCCGGCCACCGACCCCAGCGCGAAGGCGGCGCAGGCCACCCCCAGGGCCAGCAGCCGCAGGACCAGGCGGGGTACCGGGCGCCGGGCCGCCGCGGCGGCGCAGCAGGCGAAGCCCACGGCCAGCGCCGTCAGCGCGGCGTACGCGCCGGTGCTCGCGGGCGGAACCGGGCCGACGGCCGTCGCGCCCGGCAGCGCGGGCCACGTCGCGAGGACCAGGCCCACGGCGCCCAGCGCCGCACCCGCGGCGGCGGCCACCGGCAGCAGCGCCCCGGCGATCCGGCCGCACGCATACCCCGCCGCGACGGCGAGCACCGCGAGCAGCACCCCCTCGGGGCGCGCGTCCCGCCCGGCCGCGCTGATCAGCGCCGCGGCGGCGCAGGCACCGAGCAGGGCGGCACCGACGACGTCCGAGCCCCTGCGGACCTCCGCGACCTGCTCGGACACGCCTCCGACCTGCTCGGACACGCTTCCTGGAGCGCCGTCCGCGACGTGCTCCGGAGCCGGGTCCGCGATACGTACCGGGACCACTCGCTTCGAGACGGCCCGCTTCGAGACCATCCGGTGCGCGGCGACCTGGTTCGAGGCCACCTGGTGCACGACCGTCCCCCGGTACCGGTCCGCGACCGGCTTCGACATGGCAAACATCCCCGTCAACCCCCCGAAAGTGACGGGCCCCCTGGTGAGAGGGGTCCGCTGCTCACCGTAGGGCACAGGGACCGAGATGTGGAGAGCCTGTGCAGAAACGATGAGGCAGGCGGTGAGAGGGACGGTGCGGGAGGCGGTGAGGTGGCGAGGGGGGCGGCCCGGACCGGTTTCCCGTCCCTCCGGGGCGCCGCCGTAGACTCCGCTCGTGAGCGCCACCATGACCCCCGTCGACGACGCACCTCCGCCCGCGGCCGCCGAGGAGCGGCGGAGCATCCGGCTCCTGCGGCGGCTGCCGAGAACCGGGGCGGCGGCGCTCTCCGGCGTCCTGCTGTACCTCAGCTTCCCGCCCCGCCCCCTGTGGTGGCTCGCCGTGCCCGGGTTCGCCCTGCTCGGATGGGCGCTGCGCGGCCGGCGCCTGAGGGCCGGCTTCGGTCTCGGCTACCTCGCCGGACTGGGCTTCCTCCTCCCGCTCCTGGTGTGGACGGGCGAGGAGGTCGGCGCTGCGCCCTGGCTCGCGCTCGTCGCCGTCGAATCGCTCTTCCTGGCGGCCGTCGGCCTGCTGACCGCCGCCGTCTCGCGGCTCCCCGCGTGGCCGGTGTTCGCCGCCGCCGTGTGGGTCCTGGGCGAGGCGGCACGCGCGCGCGTCCCCTTCGGCGGCTTCCCCTGGGGGAAGATCGCCTTCGGCCAGGCGGACGGCCTGTTCCTGCCGCTCGCCGCCGTCGGTGGTACGCCCGTCCTCGGCTTCGCCGTCGCCCTGTGCGGTTTCGGCCTCTACGAGGCGGCCCGCGCCCTGCGCGCCTACCGGAGCACCGGCGCCCTGCCGCGCGGTCCGCTCGCCGCGGCCATGCTCTCCGTACTCGTCCCCGTCACCTCGGCCCTCGCCGCGCAGCCGCTCGTCTCCGACGCGGCCGAGGACGGTACCGCGACCGTCGCCGCCGTGCAGGGCAACGTGCCGCGCCTGGGCCTGGACTTCAACGCCCAGCGCCGCCAGGTCCTCGACAACCACGTCCACCGCACCGAGCAGCTCGCCGCGGACGTCGCGGCCGGCAAGGCCGCCAAGCCGGACTTCGTCCTGTGGCCGGAGAACTCCTCCGACCTCGACCCGTACCGCAACGGCGACGCCCACGACGCGATCGACCGCGCCGCCAAGGCCATCGGCGTCCCCGTCGTCGTCGGCGCCGTCCTCACGCCCGAGACCGGGCCGCTGCGCAACACGCTCATCGCGTGGGACCCGCGGCGCGGCCCGGTCGACACGTACGACAAGAGGCATGTGCAGCCGTTCGGCGAGTACATCCCCATGCGGTCCTTCGTGCGGATCTTCAACAGCGACGTCGACCGCGTCAGCCGGGACTTCGGGCCGGGCCACGAGGTCGGTGTCTTCGACCTCGCGGGGACCCGGGTGGGGCTGGCGACCTGCTACGAGGCGGCGTTCGACTGGGCGGTACGGGACACCGTCACGCACGGCGCCCGGCTCATCAGCGTGCCCAGCAACAACGCCACCTTCGGGCGCAGCGAGATGACCTACCAGCAGCTCGCCATGTCGCGCGTACGGGCCGTCGAGCACAGCCGCGCGGTGGTCGTGCCCGTCACCAGCGGCGTCAGCGCGATCATCCGGCCGGACGGGACCATCGTCCGGGAGTCCCGGATGTTCACCCCGGACGCCCTGGTCGCCGAGGTGCCGCTGCGGTCCTCCCTGACCCCCGCCACCCGCCTCGGCACCCTCCCGGAGGCCGCCCTGGTGGCGATCGCCGCAGCCGGGCTCGGCTGGGCCGCCGCCCGGGCACGGCGTATCCGCCGTTCGGCCGCGGCCTGAGGCCCGGGGCATGGGCCTAAGGTCAGGGGCATGGCAACCCCTGACTTCATCCTGGCCCTGCGGGCCACCGCCGGCCACCAGCTGCTCTTCCTGCCGGGCGTCACCGCCGTCGTCCTCGACGACCTGGGACGGGTCCTGCTGGCCAGACGGGCGGACAACCACCGGTGGTCGCTGATCGGGGGGATCCCGGAGCCGGGGGAGCAGCCGGCCGTCGCCGCCGTACGGGAGGTGTACGAGGAGACCGCCGTGGAGTGCGTGGTGGAGCGGGTCGTCCTGGTGGAGGCGCAGCGGGAGCCGGTGACGTACCCCAACGGCGACCAGTGCCAGTTCATGGACACGACCTTCCGCTGCCGGGCCGTCGGCGGGGAGGCGCGCGTCAACGACGACGAGTCGCTGGAGGTGGGCTGGTTCCCGCTCGACGCGCTGCCGGCACTGCGGGAGGGAGAACTGTTCCGGATCAAGCAGGCCCTCACGGACGACCCCACATGGTTCGCCACCACGGCTTTGTAAAGCGAAGTGTGGAGCCGGACCACATACGTCGCTGACTTCCGGCTTCATAGGGTGCCGAGCATGACCGCACCCCACCCCCTCGTCACCCCCCTCGACCTCGGCGGCCGCACCGCACTCGTCACCGGCGCCGCGGGCGGCATCGGCCGGGCGTGCGCGCTCCGGCTGGCGGCCGCCGGGGCCAAGGTCAGGGCCGTCGACCGGGACGCCGACGGCCTCGCCGCGCTGGCCGCGCTGGCCGATGCGACGCCCGGCCTGCCCGGCGCGGTCGCCC
The DNA here is from genome assembly GCF_040646655.1 of Streptomyces sp. NPDC045431. NCBI lineage: Bacteria > Bacillati > Actinomycetota > Actinomycetes > Kitasatosporales > Streptomycetaceae > Streptomyces > Streptomyces sp. NPDC045431. The sequence continues at coordinate 64,587 of NZ_JBEZAQ010000005.1, read as the reverse complement.
CGCACCTCCTGGACCTCACCGACCTCGACGCCGCCGAAGAGGCCGCCGCCGGCACCGACATCCTGGTCAACAACGCCGGGCTGCAGCGCGTGAGCCCGTTGGAGGACTTCCCGCCGGACGTCTTCCACACCGTCCTCACCGTGATGCTGGAAGCACCCTTCCGCCTGATCAGGGGCGCGCTGCCGCACATGTACGGGCAGGGGTGGGGCCGCATCGTCAACATCTCCTCCGTCCACGGGCTGCGCGCCTCCGCCTACAAGTCGGCTTATGTGGCGGCCAAGCACGGCCTGGAGGGGCTCTCCAAGACCGCCGCCCTGGAAGGCGCCCCGCACGGAGTCACCTCCAACTGCGTCAGCCCCGGCTATGTGCGCACCCCGCTCGTCGAGGCGCAGATCGCCGACCAGGCCGCCGCGCACGGCATCCCGCGCGAGCGCGTCCTCGCCGACGTACTGCTGAAGGACTCGGCGCTCAAGCGGCTCATCGAACCCGAGGAGGTCGCCGAGGCCGTCGCGTATCTCTGCGCACCACAGGCCTCCTTCGTCACCGGCACCTCACTCGTCCTCGACGGCGGCTGGACCGCGCACTGAGCCCCGCGCCGCGCCCCGGGGTTGTCCACAGGGCTGGTGCGCTCACCCGTACGGCAGGAATCCTGTGACCATGTCCGACGACCAGCCCGACCAGCCCGGCCAGCGCCATCAGCCTCATCACCCCGAGCGACTCGGCGAGCCCGCGCAGCTCGCCTACTTGGAGCTCCTCGCCCGTGGCGCGGCCGGGGAGGCCTACGACCGCCCTGTGCTGCTCGCCCGCGCCGACGGGGCGGACCCCGAGGCGCTGGCCGCGTTGGAGCGGGCCAAGCGGCTCGCGCTGCGCGTGCGCGCGGAGCTGGAGGGCCGGCGGCGCCGGGAGGCCGAGCTGTCCGCGCTGTTCGAGACCGCGCACGACCTCGCCGGGCTGCGCGACCTCGACGCGGTGCTGCGGGCCATCGTGCAGCGCGCTCGGTCCCTGCTCGGCACCGAGGTCGCCTACCTGAGCCTCAACGACCCGGCCGCCGGGGACACCTACATGCGCGTCACCGAGGGTTCGGTGTCCGCGCGCTTCCAGCAACTACGCCTCGGCATGGGGGAGGGCCTCGGCGGGCTCGTGGCCCAGACCGCCCGCCCGTACGTGACGGAGAGCTACTTCGACGACGACCGGTTCCGCCACACCCGTGCCATCGACTCCGGAGTGCGGGACGAAGGGCTCGTCGCCATCCTGGGCGTGCCGCTGATGCTGGGCAGCCAGGTCATCGGCGTGCTGTTCGCCGCGGACCGCCGGGCCCGGGTCTTCGAGCGCGAACAGATCGCCCTGCTCGGCTCGTTCGCCGCCCACGCCGCCGTCGCCATCGACACCGCCAACCTCCTCGCCGAGACCCGTACCGCGCTGGCCGAGCTGGAGCGGGCCAACGCGATCATCCGTGCCCACAGCGGCGTGATCGAACGCGCCTCGGACGTCCACGACCGGCTCACCGAGCTGGTGCTGCGCGGCGGCGGAGTGCAGGACGTCGCCGCCGCTCTCGCCGAAGTTCTGGGCGGAACCGTCGAGTTCACCGAAGGCCCGCTCCCGGCGGCGCACGGCGACGGCCACGCCGTACGGCACGGCGACGACTGGGTGGCGGCCGTCTCGGCGGGCGGCGAGGTGTTCGGCGCGCTCGTCGTGCACGGCCACCCGCACCTCGACCCGGTCGACCGGCGCACCCTGGAACGGGCCGCGATGGTCACCTCCCTGCTGCTGCTCGCCCGCCGCTCGGCCGGCGAGGCGGAACAGCGGGTACGCGGCGAACTCCTCGACGACCTGCTGGACGCGCCCGACCGCGACCGGCGGCTGCTCAAGGAGCGCGCCGCCCGCCTGCGTACCGACTTCGACGCCCCGCACGCGGTGCTGGCCGCCCGGATCGACCGGCCCGCGCCCGGCAGCGTGGAACGGGACGGCGCCGACCGGCAGCGCCTGTGGTCGGCCGCCTCGCACCTGGCCGCGACCCGGCACGGACTGGCCTCCGCGCGGGACGGCGGCACGGTCCTGCTGCTGCCGCTCGGCCCCGACGACACCGCCGCCGACCTCGCCCGGCAGGTGGCCAGGCACCTCGGCGGGACCCTCCGCGAACCGGTCACCGTCGGCGCCTCCTCACCCGTCGACGCGCCCGCCACCCGGCCGGGCGCGATATCCGCCGCGTACGCCGAGGCCCGCCGCTGCCTGGAGGCCCTGCGGCTGCTCGGCCGCTCCGGAGAGGGCGCCGCGGCGCAGGACCTCGGCTTCCTGGGGCTGCTGCTCGCCGATACGCGTGACATCGCCGGGTTCGTCACCCGCACGATCGGCCAGGTCATCGCGTACGACCGGCGCCGCGGCACCGACCTGGTCCGCACCCTCGGCGCGTACTTCGCCAGCGGGATGAGCCCGGCCCGCACGAAGGACGCGCTCCACGTCCACGTCAACACGGTGGCGCAGCGCCTCGACCGGATCGGCTGCCTCCTCGGCCCGGACTGGCAGTCCCCGCCCCGTGCGCTGGAGATCCAGCTGGCGCTGCGGCTCCACTCGATGTCGGCCGCGGTCACTCACTGACACGGCCGTCACCAACCGAAACGACCGGCCACCGAAACGGCCGGCCACCGAAATGGCCGGCCGCGGGTGCGGCCGGCCGTCGGTCCCCGTCGGTCCCGTCCGTGCCTCAGCGGTCCGCGGTGGCGCGCCCCGGGGCGTCGTCGGCCACCTCGGCGACCTCGTCCGCCTCGTCCCCCTCGGCCAGGTCCCGGCTGCGGGTCTCCCGGGCGCACCCGATGGCGACCACGGTCAGCAGCGCCGCGGCGATGACGTACAGCGCGATCGGCGTGGAGCTGCCGTAGTCGGCGAGCAGCGCCGTCGCGATGAGCGGCGCGGGCGCACCCGCGGCCACCGAGGAGAACTGCGCGCCGATGGATGCGCCCGAGTACCGCATCCGCGTCGCGAACATCTCCGAGAAGAACGCCGCCTGCGGCGCGTACATCGCCCCGTGCAGGACGAGCCCGACGGTCACGGCGAGCAGCAGACCGCCGGAGCTGCCGCTGTCGATGAGGGCGAAGAACGGGAACATCCACAGCCCCACGCCGACCGCGCCGATCAGGTACACCGGCCGCCGCCCGACGCGGTCCGACAGCGCACCCCAGGCGGGGATCACGGCGAAGTGCACGACGGAGGCGAGGAGTACGGCGTTGAGGGCGGTCTGCTTGCTCATCCCGGCCGACGTCGTCGCGTACACCAGGATGAAGGCGGTGATCACGTAGTAGCTGATGTTCTCCGCCATCCGGGCGCCCATCGCCACCAGCACATCGCGCCAGTGGTGCCGCAGCACGGCGACGAGAGGCATCTTCTCCAGCTGCCCGGACTCCTCCCTGCGGGCCTCGGCATGGGCCAACGCGGCCTTGAAGACGGGTGATTCGTCGACGGACAGCCGGATCCACAGACCGACGATCACCAGCACACCGGAGAGCAGGAACGGGATGCGCCAGCCCCATGAGGTGAAGGCGGCGTCCGACAGCAGCGCCGTGAGCGCGGACAGCACCCCGGTCGCCAGCAACTGCCCGGCCGGCGCCCCGGTCTGCGGCCACGACGCCCAGAACCCGCGCCGCTGGGCGTCCCCGTGCTCCGACACCAGCAGCACGGCTCCGCCCCACTCACCTCCGAGCGCGAACCCCTGCACCAGCCGCAACACGGTGAGCAGCACCGGCGCGGCCGACCCGATGGTGGCGTGCGTCGGCAGCAGCCCGATGGCGAAGGTCGCCCCGCCCATCAGCAGCAGACTCAGCACGAGCAGCTTCTTCCGCCCGAGCCGGTCCCCGTAGTGCCCGAACACGAGGGCCCCGAGCGGCCGCGCGGCGAACCCGACGGCGTACGTCAGGAACGACAGGAGCGTGCCGACGAGCGGGTCGGAGTCGGGGAAGAACAGCTTGTTGAACACGAGCGCGGCGGCGGACCCGTACAGGAAGAAGTCGTACCACTCGATGGTCGTGCCGATGAGGCTGGCGGCGACGATGCGCTTGAGACTGGACGGGGCTGGTGGAGCGGTCGCGGGGGAGGACATCGGCACCACTTCCTGGCGTTCGACGGGGACGTTTGCGTGTCACCACACCGTAGAAATATGCAGGTCAGAGGCGTATGTGGTGGAACACCATAGTTCTTGGTCAGGGAGTGCGCGTGGTCACCATGGGGCGATGCCGGGCTCACGCGGCGGCCTCAATGAGGCCGCCGAAGAGGCTGTCCGCCTTGCGCTCTTCGGGCACGGTTTGGGGGTGCCGTACTGACTCCCGTGCTGGTTTGGTGCTGACTACGCTGCGTAGAGCTCAACATGGTGTTGCAGATCGGACGCTGGGCCGTGTGGTAGGCGGTGGGTCGTTGGGTAGGCCACAACTCGCGGAGGGCCCGCGCCGGACGCCGGGCGTGCGCGGGGTTCTCGCCGATGGGCATCTGTGGCTTTGCGGTCTGCCCGGGGTATCACCGAGCGGCAAATTACAGGGTCACAGTCCGCTTTCGCCGTCACCGGATCCGGCGGCACGGCGTGTGATCAACATCGGGTGCGCCATGCCAACCTGCCGGCGTACGCAGTGGTTTGGAGTCGGAGGTACATCGCCCGTGGCGGTGAACAACAACCCCACCGTCAGGAGACGACGGCTGGGAGCGGAGCTGCGCCGGCTCCGTAAGGCCAGCGGTCTGACCGGCACGCAGGTGGCGGCGCACCTGCTGGTTTCCCAGGCCAAGGTCAGCCACATGGAGACCGGTCGCCGTGCCGTCAGCCCCCGCGATGTGCGGGACCTGTGCAATCTCTACGGTGTCACCGACCAGCATGTCGTCGACTCCCTGATGGCACTGGCCAGGGAGTCGAGCCGGCAGGGCTGGTGGTACGCCTACGGCGACATCCCTTACAGCGTGTATGTCGGCCTGGAGACGGAGGCCGCCTCCATCCATACCTATGAGTCCATGGTGATCCCCGGCCTGCTGCAGACTCCCGCCTATGCGGCCGCGGTCATCGAGGAAGCGATCCCCCACCTCGCTGTCGAGCAGGCCGCCGCGCGTCTGAAGGTGCGGCTTCGCCGGCAGCACCGGATCTATGACCCCGCCTGTCGCCTTCGTCTGTGGGTCGTCCTGGATGAGTCGGCCCTGCGGCGCGTCGTCGGCAGCCGCGAGATCATGCGCGAGCAACTGGAGCATCTGCACGCACTGAGCACCGAGCCGCATATCGCCGTACAGGTTCTCCCCCACGCCGCCGGCGCGCACCCGGGCCTGACGGGACAGTTCTCCCTCCTGCGGTTCCCCGACAGCCGCCAGGAAGTGGTGTACCTGGAGAGATTCACCAGCGACCTTTACCTGGAAAAGCCGTCCGATGTGCAGCAATACAACGTGATGTACGCCCACTTGCAGGCCCAGGCACTCAGTCCGGACCACACCCGGCACCTCATCACCGACATCATCAAGGTGCACACATGATGAGCACCTGGGGTTACGAGTCGAACTGCGATCAACCAGCCTTGGCCAGAGGTCACCCGAAGCAGTGAGTGCAGCTCGTGGAAGCCTCCGTGGCCGAATCCTGGCCAACCTCACTACGGGGACAGCCCTTAAACGCAGCCCAGCACAAACGTCCGGTGCGGGCGCGCGGCGAGCAGGACGGTGAGTGTGAACGCCGCGTCGGCGGCGGGGAGTGCGGTGGCGGCGAAGGGGTGCTCGGCGAGGGCGGTGACGGCGGACTGGCCGGCACCGATCGACAGGATCAGCCACGCGTACGCCTCGCTCGTACGGCCCGCGGGGGTGAGGGCGTCGGTGGTGACGTAGGCGCAGGCGACCACGACGGTGAGGAACGCACCGGGCACGATGACCGCGAAGGTGGCCGCGTACGGGCCCAGGAGGGCAAGCAGCGGGAGCCACCCGGCCAGGAACGCGGCCCCGGCAGCGATCAGCCGGCCGGTGGTGGTGCTGATGAGCGTGGCGGCGTAGGGGATCGGTTCGCGCTGGAGGGCGCGGCCGAGTTCGCCGCTGTCCCCTATCCAGGGCACGAGGTCCTCCTGCCAGACAGGGTGGGAGTAGATCTGGACCGTCGCACTCCACTGGTCGACCTTGCCGAGGCGGGAGAACAGCAACCGCATGATCGGCGCGATGTCGGTGACGGTGTTCAGAACTCGGTGGTGCGTCGGGCAGGCCGTGTGGGCCGAGTCCCCGGGCCGGGAGACTGCCGCAGCGGTTCTCCCCCGGCCCGGGGGTGGTTCAGCGCGGGCCGTTGACCTTCCGGTCGAGGTCGAGGGTGAGCTGGAGAGCGTCGAGCACGCTGTCGGGGGCGATCCGGTTCTCGGCCTTGCCGGCAAGGACGTCCATGACGTGGCCGATCATGGCCGTGTACTGGTCGGCGGGCGGCAGTTCGAGGTGGCGGGCGCCGTCGGCGGTGTAGGCGGTGAGCGTGCCGGTCGGCTTGCCGTCGAAGCCCATCGTGGACGAGGCGTCCAGCACCCCGCGCTCGAAGGAGGCGGTGTATCCGCCGCGGGCTCCCCACGCCTTGGGCATCAGGGAGGAGACGGAGCTGCGGGCCGCCGCGCCGTCGAAGTGGAAGGTCGCGTCGATCGCCCCGGAGTCCTCGTCGCGCGCCACGGTGGTCACGGTGAGGTTCCGCGGCAGGCCGAGGGTGTGGGTGATGATGTCCATGTCGCTGTGCATCGCCTCCAGCGGCAGCACCTTCAGCCCCAGCGAGGCACCCGGCCACAGGTGCGCGGTCAGGTTCCACAAGGTGAGCTGCTCCAGGCGGCCGTAGGTGTTCTCGCGTACCGCGTCGAACAGGGCCTGGTTGGCGGGGATGAACCGCTCGAACATGTCTACGAACACGTGCTTGTCGCTGCGCGCGGCGGCCTCGGCGACCCGCTTCGCGTCATCGAGATCGTCCGCGAGTGGCAGTTCGACCAGCACGTGCCTGCCCGCTCCCAGCGCGCGGAGAACATACTGGGCGTGCAGCCGGGTCGGGAGGCAGATGTCCACCAGGTCGAAGGAGTCGTCCTCGAAGGCGGCGTCCATGTCGGTTGAGGAGGCGAAGCCGAACTGGTCGGCCACCTTGGCGGTCTTGTCCGCGTCGCGGCCGAACATCACCACGTCCACGTCGCCGCGGGTGGCGTAGACGGCGGCGTGCGCCTGTCCGAAACCGGTCCCCAACAGCGCGATCTTCATCAGTATTGCCTTTCGGATGACAGCGAGGTGGTCAAGCCCGCAGGCAACGGGCTTGGAGAAGTTGTCGTTTGTTTGGGTTCAGGAGGGCTGGGCCTGGCTGATGCACACCGGCTGGCCGGAGGGGTCCAGCAGGACCGTCCAGTGCTCCCCGCCGGGCTGGAAGTCCGGTTTGGTCGCTCCGAGTTCCAGCAGCCGCTTCTCGGCGGCGGCCACGTCGGGGACCGCCAGGTCCATGTGGAAGGGCAGGTCCTGCCCCGGCCAGTCGGGCGCGGTGAAGGAGGCCGAGGTGTAGAAGATGTAGGCCGTGTTGCCGACGGTGACGGGGTAGGCAACCGCGTTGCCGTGCTCGTCGGGGTAGGGCTCTCCGACGCTGTTGCCCAGCGCCGCGGCGTAGAACTCGGCGAGCCGGCGCCCGTCATCGGCCCAGATCGCATGCGAGAGGACCGAGCCGTCGAGGGTGCCGGTGTTGTGGGTGGTGGTGTTCATGGGGAGGGGTTTCCTTTCCTTGTGCCCGCGGCCCGGCGTATCGGGGCCGCGGATCGTGCAGTCGGCACCGGAGGGCCGGGTGGCGCGGGGCGCTTGCCCAGCCCGCTGCCCCGGCCCGGGGATCAGGCGCCGGCGGACGGGGCGGGCGGGGAGAACAGCCCGAAGTGCCGTCCGTGGGGGTCGGTCAAGCGGGCGTAGACCGTGCCGTCCGGATTGGAATCCGGACCGAGTTCCACTCGGGCGCCCCTCTGCCGTGCCGCTTCGGTGGTGGCGGCGACGTCGGTGGCCAGAAAACAGGGCATCACGTAATCGGTGCCGGCCCCTTCGGTGTTGTTGCCGCTGTGGTCCCAAAGGCCGCCAGACGGCCACGGGGCACCGGGGCCGAAGATGTTGAAGTACGGCTTGCCGCCGGCGGTGTCGTCCTTCTCGATGCGCCAGCCGAACGCGGCGGTGTAGAAGTCGGTGGTCGCCTTCAGGTCGGTGGTGCCGATCTCGAACCAGCCCATTGACCCCGGCTTCGGGGTGAAGGCGGCCTGCTCCATGTACTCCTCCGTACCGGCGATCCGCTCCTCGAACCGCTGCGAGGTGGACCGGGAGAACAGGGAGAACAGATTGCCGCGCGGATCGGCCAGGCGGGCGAAGACGGTCACGTCCGCCACCTGCGTGGCCGGCACCACGACCGTGGCGCCGAGCGCGGTGAGCCTGTCCACGTCCGCGTGAACGTCCGCGGAGAGGATCGACAGGTTGACCACCTCGTCGTCGGTGTCGCCCTGCTGGATCGCACCCATCGGCCACGGCGCGCCGGGGGCGAGGATACGGGTGTAGGTGCGGCCGTCGACGGAGGAGTCGGGGTCGACTTCGAAGCTCCAGCCCAGCAGCGGGCCGTAGAAGCCGGTGACCGTCTCGGGGCCGGCGGTGCCGATTTCGAACCAGACGACCTGGCCGGGAGACATGAAACTCATCGAAGATCCCTTATGAGTGCTTGGAGTGACGAGCGCGGGGTGATCAGAAGTCCTGCTCGAGCCTGTACGGCGCCCGGTGGCCCGGCCGCCGTACAGGGCCATCCGGGTGACACGCCTGCGTTAAGGAGGCGGGGGCCGGCTCCTGCCCTGGTCGGCGGGGGTGCCGTGGCCCAGGTGGCCGAAGAAGGCCACCGAGGACAGGGCGGCACCGACGGTCTGGCCGAGCTGGGTGGTGGTGTTGGGCAGACCCGACGCCGAGCCGGCGCGTCGACCGCATCCATGAACGAGGCGATCAGCACCACGACCAGCGCCCCCCACCGGCGCGGATCAGCCACATTCAAGGTGTTTTGAGGGGTTTGGTTCTGGTGCATGCCCTTCACGTTAGAGGGCTTTTAGGACAAACCATGTCCGTAAAGACGGGCATTCTGGATGCATGACGAGTGACCTTCCCGCCCGGATGCTCCGGCTGCTGTCCCTGCTGCAGACCCGCCGCGAGTGGTCGGGCGCCGAGCTCGCCGACCGGCTCGGCGTCACCGGCCGCACTGTGCGCCGCGACATCGACCGCCTGCGCGAGCTGGGCTACCCCGTCGAAGGCACCACCGGCCACGCCGGCGGCTACCGGCTCGCCTCCGGCACCGCCATGCCGCCCCTCCTCCTCGACGACGACGAGGCCACCGCCACCGCCGTCGCCCTGCGCACCGCCGCCGGCCACCTCACCGGCATGGAAGAAACCGCACTGCGCGCCCTGGCCAAACTCGAACAAGTCCTGCCCACCCGGCTGCGCACCCAGCTCGCCGCCCTGCAGCAGACCACCGCCGCCATCGACTGGGAAAGCCGCGGTCCGCGCATCGATCCCGAACTGCTCGCCCTGCTCGCCGTCGCCTGCCGCGACCACGAGATGATCGCCTTCGACTACACCACCCGCGGAGCCACCACCGCGGCCCCCCGCCGCGTCGAACCCCACCACCTCGTCTCCTCCGGCGGCGCGTGGTACCTCCTCGCCCACGACACCGGCAAGGACGACTGGCGCATCTACCGCCTCGACCGCGTCACCGCCCCCACGCCTCTCCGGCACCGCTTCACGCCCCGCCCCATCCCCGGTGGCGACCCGGCCGCCTACGTCGCCACGAAGATCGCCACCGCGCCGGCCCGCTACCGCGCCGTCGCCACCGTCCAGGCCCCCGCCGAGACCGTCCGCCGCCGCACCGGAGCCCTGCCCGACCGTGTCACGTCCCTCGACGGGAACTCCTGCACCGTCGACTGCTCCGGCAACTACCTGCCCGGCATCGCCCAGCACCTCGCCGCCCTCGACGCCGCCGATTACACCCTCGACGCGGACCCCCAGGTCATCGCCTACCTGCGCCGCGCTGCCGAACGACTGCACCAGGCGGTCACATCCCGGGCAGGCCGCCAGGCGCAATCCGACGGCAGGCGTAACCGCTACTGAGGGTTACCGCTGCTCGTGATCACGCGGAAATGCTCACGGAGCTGCGGAACCTACAGCTCGTGATTGCGCAGAACGGAGCGCAGGCTGCGGCCGTATCGCCAGGCGTGCTCCCGGGCCGCCGCCTCCAGTTGCCCGTAACTGGGCTGGGCCGTCATCTGCCCGGGGTGCTTGCGGTACCTGCACGAAGCCGCAAACGAGGCCCGCGGCCGCTCTGCCACCGTCGCCAAGGCGTTCGCACACTCCCCGGGGATCGGGGCCGGAGTTGGGCGGTCACCGCCGCGAGGTTTGGGCTCGTTGACGGTGCACACGTAGGAGACGCCCTCGGCCAGGATGGGGAGGACGGCCTCGCAGTAGCGGGCGAAGCGGTCGACGGAGCCGGGCCCGCGCATCCGCCGGCGGTGGTCATCTGTTCATACGATGCTCCTTGTCGTTCAGGGGTGTGTTCCGGCTGCGGTTTCGGTGGCGTACCGCAGTCCGTGCCCGAAGGGATAGAGCGGATCGGGGCTCTCCTGCGGGACATCGGGACGACCGGCCTCGACCTCGGCCATGGACCTGGGCAGATGGAAGGGCAGCGTTCCCTGCGGGGCGGCTCGGCCGAACAGGACGTCGAGCAGCGCCCGGTCACCGGCGCCGTAGGCGGCGAGCAGGGCGGCGCAGCGGTCGGCGATTTCGGGGATGACGGCGGGCCGTTCGAGGTGGATGGCAACGATGGTGGGCACCGTGTCGAGCAGGGCGAGGATCTGCTTGAGGCGGTCTTGGCCGAAGTCGAGCCGGCCGGCGTGGAAGAAGGACTCGAACACGCCCTGGCGAGGCTCGTAGGGGGTGTTCAGGCGCAGCATCGCGAGATCGGCGTGGCGGGGGTCGGTGACGATGTCCGTGTACTCGGCGGCCACGGCCGGGTCGAGGCCCTCCACGTACAGTCGGGGGCGGCCGGTCAGGGGCAGTACGTCGGCGCGGTTCTCCAGCAGCGTCAGTGAGCGGCGCTGGGCGGCCTCGCCGGCGGTACGGAAGTCGGCGCGGCCGACGATCTCCTCGGCGGCGTCCGGGTCGACGTAGCGGCGGTCGTCGAACAGGCCGAGGCGGAATTTCTCGGCCAGCAGGCGGGCGACGGAGGCGTCGAGACGGGATTCCGCCAGCCGTCCGTTGCGGACCAGGCCGGTGATCAGCTCGGGGCAGGCTTCGCCGCCGATCTGGTCGGCGCCTGCGTGCAGCACCTTCAGCGCCCGCTCCTCGGGCGTGAGGTGTTCCACGCCCCAGGCGCGGGCGGCATGCATCTCGCCCATGATCGGTCCGTCGTTGAGCAGTCCCCAGTCGGTGCAGACGATGCCGTCGAAGCCCAGCTCCTCGCGCAACAGCCCGGTGATGATGCCGTGGTTGAAGCCGAATCCGACCTCTTCGTACGTGGTGCCGACCGGCATGCCGTAGTACGGCATCACCTGCGTGGCCCCGGCGGCGATGGCCGCCCTGAACGGCTTGAGGTGGTAGTCGAAGAAGCCGCCCGGGTAGACCTGCTCCCTGCCGTAGGGGAAATGCGGGTCCTCGCCGTCCTTCTGCGGGCCCCCGCCGGGGAAGTGCTTGACCATCGCGGCCACGCTGTCCCGGCCGAGCTGCCCGCCCGGCCCCCGCAGGCCGTCGATGTACGCGGCGGCCATGCGGGAGGTCAGGTCGGCGTCCTCTCCGAAAGTGCCCGAGATACGGGCCCAGCGCGGCTCGGTGGCCAGGTCGATCTGTGGGTGCAGGGCGACGCGCAGCCCGACGGCCAGGTATTCGCGGCGCACGGTGTCGCCGTACTGGCGTACCAGGTCGACGTCATCGGCGGCGGCCAGGCCCAGGGTCTCGGGCCACTGGGAGAACGGGCCGGCCATCATCGCGGTACCCGGATTGTCGGTGAACGCGTGGCGCGGGTCGGTGGACAGTGTCACCGGGATGCCCAGCCGGGTGGCTGCGGCCTGCTCCTGCAGGCGGTTGTGGAGCTCGGCCATCTCGCGCGGGGTGCCGGCGCCCAGCAGGTTGAAGTGCGACATGAGCCGGCCGGACATCATCTGCTCTGCGGTGAGGCCGACGGGTGCGGGGTTCGCTCCGATGCCTATCGCGTGGTGGAAGAGCAGCCCGGCCTTCTCGTCCAGGGTCATCCGGGGCAGCAGGTCGGCCACCCGCTCCTCGACGCTGCGGCTGGGGTCCTGGTACGGGTGGGTCACTGCTGCTCCTCGGTGGTGCGGTGGGGGGTGTGGAAGGTGTGGGTGCCCGGCCCGGCTCGGGTGGGCTCGGCGCCCGGCAGATCGATGGTGGCTTCGGTGCCCCGGGGGACGGCGACGTCGACGGTGAGCTGCCCTTCGTGCAGCGGCCGGGGCGGGCTGTCGTAGAGGAACGTGGCGGTGGGGGCGAAGACCTGGATGTCGCCGCTCCAGCCGAGGCGTTCGTCGCGCTGGGGGCAGTCCGTGGGAACGTCGAGGAAGTTGCCCCCCATCCCCCACACCACGTTCTCGTGCAGCCGGTTCAGTGATGGGTCGGAGGATTCGAACCAGCCGGTCCGGCGCAGGTCGCTGTGCAGGACCACAGCGGTGACGTCACCAGGGGCGAGTTCGCCGGGCCAGTTGTCGATTTCGGCGTAGCGGAAGCCGTGGAAGGTGAAGCGGGGCTCCCACTGCTCGCCGTCGGTGTCGCCGCGCAGGGTGTAGCGGTCCGTGGCCGTGGCGCCGCGCAGCGGACGTACGCACAACTCGCCGTTCTCCAGCACCTCGGCATGCCGCAGAGTCACTGTGCGACCCGCCTCGCCGCGGACGCGGAGTCTGCCGACCAGGTTCTGTCCGAAGTCCATGATGGTGCGCCCGGCGGGCGACGTGGTGACGGCCACCGGAGTGAGGCACTCGATGCGCCGTACCGGAGGGCTGTCGGCCGGGAAGAGCACCGAGGTGTCGAAGTCCACCACGCGCACCGGTCGCCAGGGTGTGTCGTCGAAGCCCGGTTCGCTCCAGCCCGGCAGCTCCCGGCGGGCATCGTATGCCTCCCCCTCGTACAGGCCGGCGGCGGTGACCGGCCCGGCCGACGCTCGCCAGCCGGGACCGGTCGTGACCGTCTGGAGGCTGCCGTCGGCGTACTCGATGGTCAGTTCGGCGAGCAGTCCGGTGTGCGGGCCGTAGATGTCGCGGTTGCCGCCGTTGAATCCGAGCAGGCCCCGGTACCAGCCGTCCGCGAGGTGCGCGCCCCAGGCGTTGGGGCCGGGCCGCACCAGCGTGGTCACGTCGAAGGTCTGGTAGCGGTGGCGGTGGTGGTAGCTGGTCCAGCCCGGTGCCAGGACGTGGTCACCGACCACGGTGCCGTTGACTTCCATCTCGTACACCCCCAGGGCGGTGACCCGCAGCTCCGCCCGTCTCACCTGGCTGCTCACGGTGAACACACCACGCAGCAGCGCGGCGGGGCGGCCCTCGTCACCGGGCGGCTCTTCCGGCCAGGCGGGGGTGATGACCTGAGCAGTCCAGGTGTGGGGCATGTCTGACTTTCTCGTCGTCGGGGGGCTGCGGCTTCGGTCGGGAGGGCGCTCAGACGGCGGGGGCGGCGTCGGTTTCCGCGGGGTCCCTCAGTGCGGGGATGAGGAGCGATATCGCCAGGGTCAGCGTGGTGAGCAGCGCTCCGGTCCAGAAGAGCCAGGCGTAGCCGCCGTCCTGGTAGAAGGCGGTGCCGTCCACGACGGTGCTGTGTGTCGCGAGGGCGGCGAACGAGAGGGCGGTGACGATGGCGCCGAAGAAGTTGACGAGCATGTTGAGCATGCCGCTGCCCAGCCCCTGCTCGTCCTTGGACACCACGCCGACGACCAGCGCCGGAGCCACTGCGACGACGAGACCGGCGCCGAGGTTGGCGAGGCACGAGGTGAGGACGAGTTCGGTCTCGTTCGCGTGGAAGAAGCCCACCAGGCCGTAGCCGACCGCCATCAGAGCCAGCCCTGTCCACCAGAGCAGGCGGGCATCGATCCCGCGCAGGAGGCGGCTGGCGACCATTCCGGTACCGAACATCACCACGTTCCAGCTCACGCTGACTGCGGCGTTGTGCTGTGCGGTCCATCCGAGACCGGCCGAGACCCCGGGGATGTGCGGGTAGAGGGCAAGCAGGATCGCCATGGCCGGCATGGTGTAGGCGACGGCCTGAGCGAGCCCTCCCGTGACGAGGACCAGGGCGACCGGGCGGCGGCGGAGCACCTTCAGGTCCAGAATCGGGTGGGCGCTGGAGCGCTCCACGAAGAGGAAGACGACCAGTGCGGCCAGGCCGGCGGCGAGCCAGCCGAGGGTTTTGGCGTCGGCCCACCCCCAGCTCTGTCCCTGGCCGACCGCGTAGACGACCGAGGTCAGGCCCCCGCCGAGGACCAGACCGCCGAGCCAGTCGAAGCCGGGCCGGAAGTCGTGCCGTGGGGTCTGCGGCACCAGAGCGGCGATCAGCGCGAAGCCGACGACGGAGGCCGCGGCGAGGAACCACATCACGCCCTTGTAGCCCCAGCTGTCGACCAGCCAGCCGGCCAGGAACGGCGCTGCCAGGGCCACCAGGCCGACGCTGCTGCCCAGGATGGCGCTGGCCGGTTTCACCAGCCGGGGTGGGAAAATGTCCCGCACGGCGGGGAAGGACAGGGCGGCGAACGGGCCGTAACAGCCGGCGATCGCCCGCCCGACCAGCAGCAGCCAGAAACTGCCCGCCATCGCGGCGATGACGTCTCCGACCACTCCGAGGCCGGTCATCACGAGCATGAGCCGCTTCTTGCCGTACCGGTCACCCATTTTCATCACGAACGGCGTCAGCAGCGTCGAGACGAGGACGACGGTCAGACCGAACCAGGCCACCTGGGTGGTGTGGAAGCTCTGCGCCACGCTGGCGGTGGCGTTGGCCCCCAGAATGCCGGCGGCGGCCAGGAGCTGGGTCGGCCAGATGAGCGCGATGAGTACGGCGACCAGACGCGGGGTCCATCTCGCCGTGTCGTCGGACGATGCTGCGTCGAGCGGGGGGCTCGCAGACGTCGGTGTCATGAAGCCGCTCCTTTCGCGAACAGGGGAAGGTCGGGTTCGTGCGCGGAACGGCATGCCGTCACCCAGGGCTCACATCCGGCCACAGGCTCGAAACGGTCCCTCGCTTTCGGACGATGATGAAGCCAATACCTAGTGATCACTAGGTGTTTAATTAGTGACCTGGGTCACATCGGACCTCGGGCATCGGACGCCGAGTGCCCGCAGCGCACTTCTGGGGATCGGCGCGCGGGCACCGAGTACGGTTGTCCGTATGGCGACACCACGGGGGCCGCGCGGCGGCTACGCAACAGGGCTGGCCAGGCGCAACCAGATCCTTGAGGCCGCGCTGCTGCGCTTCGGCCGGGACGGTTACCGCAAGACCTCACTGGCCCGCGTTGCCCGGGATGCCGGAATCACCGACGCCGGGCTGCTCCATCACTTCGGCGACAAGCAGCAACTCCTGCTGGCCGTGGTGCAGTACTGGCACGAGCAGCTCGACGAGCGGTGGGTACGCGTGTCCGACTCCGTGCGGGACGCCTTTCGCTGCCACCTGGAAGACACCGCCGAATCACTGAACATGCCGGGGATCCTCGAACTCGCCGTCGTGGTGGGCGCTGAGGCCACCGCTCCCGACCACCCGGCACATGACTTCTTCTCCCACTGGCAGGAGAAGGGCGTACGGGAACTCGCGGACCGCCTGCGCGCCGGCGCCGAGTCGGGTGAACTCAAGGCGGGCCTGAACCACGAGAGCATCGCCCGGGAGTGCGCGGCACTCGACGCCGGACTACGGCTCCAGTGGCTGGCCAGCGGGCGTTCCTTCGACTTGATCTCCGTGATGCGCTCGCACCTGGACAGCCTGATGTGCAGGATCGCGGCCGACGGCAAGGGGCTGTAGCGCTCGGAGGGTGCGGAGCCGGTCGGAAGCGCACCCGTGAGGTGTCGGCGAGTCACAGATCCAGGACGAGGCGCGGGCAGGCGGCGCGCGAGACGCAGACGAACATCGTGTCGTTACGGGCCTGTTCGGCGGGGGTGAGCAGGGAGTCGCGGTGGTCCACCGCGCCGCCGAGGACCGCGGTCTCGCAGGTGCCACAGGTGCCCTCCTGGCACGAGGACAGGACCGGTACGCCGGCCTCCTCGACCGCCTGGAGGACGGTCTTGTCCGGCGGGACGGTCACGGTGATACCGCTCCGCGAGAGTTCCACCTCGAAGGAGGTCGAAGAGGCGTCCTCCTCCTGCCCCTTCGGCGCGAACCGCTCAATGTGGAGCGTGCCTTCCGGCCAGGAGGCACACCGCCGTTCCACCGCGTTGAGCAGGGGCTCGGGACCGCAGCTGTAGATGACGGTGCCGGGCGCGGGGCTGCCGAGCAGCCCGTCCAGATCGAGGAGGCCGGTCTCGTCCTGCGGGCACAGTGCCACCCGGTCGGGGTGGTCCTTGGTGAGCTGCCCGGCGAAGGCCATGGTGGCGCGTCTGCGTCCGCCGTACACCAGCCGCCAATCGGCGCCCCACTGCTCGGCGGCGGCGATCATCGGCAGGACCGGGGTGATGCCGATGCCGCCGGCGATGAACAGGTAGCGGGGGGAGTTGACCAGCTGGAAGTGGTTGCGGGGGCCGCTCACCCGGACCGTGTCCCCCTCGGCCAGCGTGTCGTGCACGTAGCGGGAGCCGCCCCGGCTCTCCGGCTCGCGCAGGACGGCCACCTGGAGCAGGGAGGAGTCCCCCGGGTCGCCGCACAGCGAGTACTGCCGTACCAGGCCAGGGCCCAGCAGCAGGTCGACGTGGGCGCCAGGGGTCCATGCGGGCAGCCGCTCGCCGCGGGGGTGGGCCAGGCTGAGCCGGACAACGCCCTCGGCGAGAGGCTCCTTGCGCACCAGGGTCAGGTCGACGCGGTGGACGTCCCCGCCGGAGAGGACGGGCGGGTGGAGCGGGGTCATCGGGACACCGCCTGGGCCTGCGTCGCAGCCGCCGCCTGCGCCATGCGGGCGAGGACGCGGCGGGCGGCGAGACCGCCGGTGTCGATGTTGATGCTCAGCTCCTGGTAGCCGGCCTTCTCACTGTCCAGGGACTTCTGCAGCACGTTGAGAGCCACGACGTCCTGCATGACCACCGTGTGGTTGTTGCTGCGCAGGAATTCGGTGACGTCCTGGTCGTCGAGGGCGAAGTCGCGGGCCACGGCCCAGAAGTCGTACGTAGTCTTCTCCGTTGAAGGGGTGATGCCGTAGACGACCTCCACGTGGAAGGCGTGCGGGTCGCTGCCGTCCGGGTTCGGCCCGGGTGCGCCGACGGGTGCGATGCGCGAGTGGAGCAAGTAGAGACAGGGCGCGTGGTACTCGATGTCCTGCCAGCGGGTGATCCGGCCCTCGATGCCCGTCGACTTCGCGTAGAACGGAGGGCATTCCGCGTCATCCATGTGGCGGCTGACGTGGACGATGCCGGCCGCGTCGTCGACCTCGGTGGTGATGGGCGTCTCGGCCACCTCGGGGGTGCCGATGTAACCGCCGTGCAGGTACGTCTCGTGGGACAGGTCCATGAGGTTGTCGACGAGCAGACCGTAGTCGCCGTCGATCGGCTCCATGCCCGACACGACGGTGTAGTCGGTCGAGTCCATCCACGGAGCGCGGGGCGGCAGGGTGTCCGCGGGCTCGCGGTCTCCGATCCACACCCACACGAAGGAGTCCTGCTCGACCACCGGGTACGTCTTCAGGCGCGCCGTGCGCGGGATGCGCTGCTGGCCCGGCACGAAGACGCAGCCACCGTCGGCGCCGTAGGTGAAACCGTGGTAGCCGCATACCACCCGGTCGCCTTCCAGCCGGCTCGGCGCCTGCGACAGCGGGAAGCGCCGGTGCACACAGCGCTCCGACATCGCCACCGCCCGACCGCCCTCCGTGCGGTACAGCAGGATCGGCTCGCCCAGTACGGTGCGTCCGAGCAGCTCGCGCCGGACCTCGCGGCCGTAGGCGGCGACGTACCACTGATTACGTACGAAAGCAGTCATGATCGTTTCCTTCGGAATGAGGTGTTCAGTGCGTGGTGCCGGCGGCCGGGGCCGCCGCGGCGGGCTCTGTGTCCCCTGCCGTGGCGGGACGCAGCAGCAGAAGGAGGGCCGCGGCGGCGATGAAGATCAGGCTGACGGCCAGGTAGAGGGTCTGCGGTGTGTGAAGGCCATGACGAGTACGTCGAAGCCGTCGAGCAGGTTGAGCAGTACGCACACCGCGATCGCGCCCCACTGGAAGCGGCTCATCGGCCCCTCGGCGAGTGCGGTGCGCAGGGAGGGGCCGGTCACCGCAGAATTCCGGGAAGTGGGCAAGAGGGTGGCAGAACCATGGCAGCACTCCGTTGTCGACTGCGTGGTGGCCGTCGGCACTCCGCGCGTCAGGCGTGTGCGGCCCCGGCGGACCGGGGCCCGGGCACCGACCGGTGCGGACCATCGTGGGGTCGGCGCCGCCGGGTCACCAGGGGGCTTTCCGGATGCCGGGAAACATCTGCGCAATGCGTGCCGCGCCGCCGTGGCGGACGGGCATCAGGGCCCGGACGGGGGTTTGGCGACGCGGCATGGGGGCCGGTACTGAGGATCAGGCGCGGAGCGGCGCGGTTCAGATCTGCGGCGTGATCATGGAGCGGGAGATCGCCCGGGCGCTGGTACAGACGAGCCGGGCCAGCGCGTGCGCGGAGGTGCTGCCGTGGCGTACCACCAGAGAGACGGCGGCGATCACCGCACCGCCGCTTCCGCGCACCGGGGCGGCGACCGACAGGGCGTCCATAGTGACCTGGCGGTCGCTGACCGCGTAGCCATTGGTCCGCGCCGCGGCCAGCATGCGCCGCAACGCACGCGGATCGGTGACCGTGCTCGGCGTGAAGCGCTCGAGGGAGCCGGCGAGCGCCTGCTCCTGCACCTCGGCAGGGGCGTGCGCGAGCAGCACCAGCCCGACGCCGGTGGCCGTGAGGGCGAAACGCCCGCCCACGCGCGTCAGCACGGGCACCGCACCGGACCCCGCGATGCGCTCGACGAAGACGACCTCTGTACCCTCGCGCACCGCGAGCTGAACGTTCTCGCGGGTGATCTGGGAGAGGTCCTCCAGGAACGGCAGGGCCCGCTCGCGCAGGCCCTGTCCGCGCGGCGCAAGGGATGCGACTTCCCACAGCCGCAGGCCGACGCGGTAGTACCCCTTGTCTCCGCGCTCCAGCGCCCCCCAGGCGATGAGCTCGCCGAGCATCCGGTGCACGGTCGACACCGGCAGCCCGGACCGCCGGGACAGCTCGCTCAACGTCATCTCCGGGCAGTTCGCGCTGAACGCACCGAGGATCTGCAGCGCGCGGCCCAGCACGGGCCCCGGACGCTGCGGCTCACGTGCGAGCGAGTCTTTCAAGGCGCCCTCACCGATTCCCGACTGTGCGACTCGTCAAAAGCCGTGGCGGTCAGTGTGCAAGAAGGTCGCGGCCGCGTCGAGACGCCAAAACGTCCGTAGTGGGGGTCGAGAACCTCGGACCCCATGAACAACAGAGCGCGCACGGGTCATTGACGATGACCTGAGCCGCCTCTACGTTGAACCGCATTCCGGCACGATTGATTCGCATCACGGAACCCAGGAGGTTCTCGTGGCACTCGCTCCTACTCCTTCTCCCCTCTCACGCTTCACGGTTGACGGGCGCTCGATTGTCATCACCGGTGCCACCGGCGCTCTCGGCAGTGCGGCGGCACGCGCCCTGAACGCCCTTGGGGCTCGTCTCACCCTCGCCGGCGGCAACGCCGACAAGCTCGACGCGCTGGCCGCGGAGCTGGACGGGCCGGGGCCCGTCGTGACCGTCCGGCGCAGGCCGGAGACACCGGACGATGCCGAGGCGATCCTGTCGGTGGCGGTGCGCACGTACGGTGGCGCGCACGGCCTGCTCGTCGCCTCCGGCATGAACCACGTCGCGCCGATCACCGAGATGAAGGTCGAGGACTTCGACGCCGTCCAGTCGGCGAACGTCCGCGGCTCCTGGCTGATGTGCCAGGCGGCGGGGCGGCACATGCTCGGCCAGGACGGCGGGGGCAGCGTGGTGCTCGTTTCCTCCACCCGCGGCCGGCTGGGGCATGCCGCCGGGTACTCCGCGTACTGTCCGTCCAAGGCCGCGGTCGACCTGCTCGGCCGCAGTCTCGCCGCCGAGTGGGGCGGTGCCGGGATCCGGGTGAACGTGCTGGCTCCCACGGTGTTCCGCTCGGAACTGACCGCCTGGATGTACGAGGACGACGAGAAGGCCACCGCGACCCGTCAGGCCATGCTCGCCCGTATCCCGCTGGGCCGGCTGGCCGAACCGGAGGATTTCGCCGGGGCGTTGATCTACCTGCTCAGCGACGCCTCCTCGTTCGTCACCGGACAGGTGCTGTACCTCGACGGCGGGTACACCGCATGCTGACCGTGGCCGTCGTCGGCGCCGGACTGATGGGCCGGGGCATAGCCGAGGTCTTCGCGGGCGCGGGCCATCCCGTACGTCTGCACGATGTCGACGCCGACGCCCTGCGCGGCGCGGCGGACACCCTGCGGGGACTCGGCGGGGCCGTCGACGGCAGCACCGACCTGGCCGAAGCCGTCACGGGAGCCGGCCTCGTCGTCGAGGCCATCGCCGAGAACCTGGACGCCAAGCGGGACCTGTTCGCCCGACTGGACCGCCTGTTGCCCGACGCTCTGCTGGCAAGCAACACCTCCGTACTGCCGGTGAGCAGCATCGCCGAACGCACCTCCCGCCCCGAGCGGGTGGTCGGCACCCACTGGTGGAACCCGCCCGGCCTGATCCCTGTGGTCGAGGTCGTCCGCGGCAAGCACACCAGCGAGGAGACGATGGAGCGCACCACGGCTGTGCTGACGTCCCTCGGCAAACTGCCGGTGCGCGTCGAGCGGGACGTACCGGGATTCGTCGGCAACCGTCTCCAGCACGCCCTGTGGCGCGAGGCGATCGCGCTGGTCGCGGACGGAGTGTGCACCGCGGAGACGGTCGAGACGGTGGTACGCAACACCATCGGTCTACGTCTTGCCGCGATGGGTCCGTTGGAGAACGCCGACTACGTCGGGCTCGACCTCACCTTGGCCATCCACGAGGCCGTACTGCCCGACCTGAACCACTCCCCGAGTCCGTCTCCGCTGCTGAGCGACCTGGTGGCGGCGGGCGACCTGGGCGCCAAGAGCGGCCGCGGCTTCCTCAGCTGGCCCGAGGGCAGCCGCGAGCGGGCAGCCGCACGCCTGGCCCGGCACATCACCCGACAGACCGAGCCGTCGTACCAAGAAAGGTGAACGCCCATGACCGAGACCTCTTTCACCTGGCCCCTCGGCCCCAACGAGCAGGGCCTGGAGTTCTATGACCTCTCCCACCCGTGGGGGCACGGAACGCCGTGCTGGCCGTACTTCGAGGACGTGAAGATCGAGCGCCTGCACAGCATGTCCAAGTCCCGCGTGCTGACCCAGCGGATCACCACCGTGATGCACTCGGGCACGCACATCGACGCCCCCGGCCACGTCGTGGAGAACACCCCGCTGCTCGACGAGATACCGCTCAGCTCCTTCTTCGGCACGGGTGTGGTCGTGTCGATCCCCAAGAAGAAGTGGGAGATCGTCACCGCCGCCGACCTGGAGGCGGCCACTCCCGAGATCCGCCCCGGCGACATCGTCGTCGTCAACACCGGCTGGCATCACACGTACGGCGACAACAGCGACTACTACGCCTACTCGCCCGGCTTCTACAAGGAGGCCGGAGAGTGGTTCGTGGCCAAGGGCGTCAAGGCCGTCGGCACTGACACCCAGGCGCTCGACCACCCGCTGGCCACCGCCATCGGCCCGCACGGCCCCGGTTCCCCGAACGGTCTTCTGCCGTGGGCCTGCGAGGAGTACGAGGCCGAGACCGGCCGCAAGGTCATCGACGACTTCCCCGAGTGGGAGCCGTGCCACCGCGCCATCCTGTCCAAGGGCATCATCGGCTTCGAGAACGTCGGCGGTGACCTGGACAAGGTCACCGGCAAGCGGGTCACCTTCGCCACGTTCCCCTGGCGCTGGACCGGAGGCGACGGCTGCATCGTCCGCCTGGTCGCCATCGTCGATCCCACCGGCCGGTACCGGATCGAGACGGGCGAGCGCGGATGAGTCCCATGCGCGTCACCCGGCTCGACCAAGCCCCGCCGTACCAGCCGCCGTCGCACCACGGCGTCGGCGGTTTGCGGCTCCAGGGCCACGAAGCCGGGCCGACCGCACGGTTCTGGACGGGACTGTCGTACTACCTGCCCGGCGGAGCGGCGGACGTGGCGCCCACGGTGGAGGAGACCGTGTACGTCGTCCTCGACGGCGAGCTGGTGGTCACCGCCGACGGCCGGGAGGAGACGCTGCGGCGGTACGACTCCGTACACCTGACCAAGGGCGAGACCCGTTCGGTGGAGAACCGCTCCAAGCGCCCCGTCACCCTGCTCGTCATCATCGCGCTGCCGCCCGGGGAGGACTGACATGGGCGTCGTCATCACCGTCGCGCCCACCGGGCCGATCGCCACCAAGGCCGACAACCCCCACCTGCCGACCTCCCCGGAGGAGATCGCCGACGCCGTCGCCGACGCCCACCGGGCCGGCGCGTCCGTCGCCCACCTCCACCTGCGTGACGAGCACCAGCGGCCGACGGCCGACCCGGACATCGCGCGCAGGACCATGGACCTGATCCGCGAACGCTGCCCGATCCTGATCCAGCTGTCCACGGGAGTGGGGCTCGACGTGCCGTTCGAGGAGCGGGAACGGCTGGTGGAGCTACGGCCCCGCATGGCCACCCTCAACCCCTGTTCGATGAGCTTCGGTGACGGCGAGTTCCGCAATCCGCCCGGCGGCGTTCGCCGGCTGGCGGCCCGCATGCGGGAACTGGAGATCAAGCCCGAACTGGAGATCTACGACACGGGGCACCTGGAGGCGTGCCTGCGGCTGTGGAAGGACGGCCTGCTCGTCGAGCCGCTGCAGTTCTCCCTCGTGCTCGGCGTCCGTGGCGGCATGGCCGCCACGGCGGACAACCTCCTCTCCATGGTCCGCCGACTGCCGTCCGGCGCGATCTGGCAGGTCATCGCCATCGGACGGCACAACCTGCCGCTCACCGCGATGGGCCTGGCACTCGGCGGCAACGCCCGCGCCGGTCTTGAGGACGCCCTGCACCTGCGCAAGGACGAACTCGCCCCCGGCAACCTGCCCCTCGTCGACCGGGCGGTCGCCCTCGCCCGCGATCTCGATCTGGCCGTCGCCGGAGTCGGGGAGACCGAACGGCTCCTCGGTCTGCCGGCCCTTGCCTGACCGCCGGCTGCCGCGGCGCCACGTCGCCCGGGGCGCTCTGCCGTCCTCGTCCCGCCGTGGCGCCGCCACTCACCAAGCGGCTCGTACTCACAGGAGCAGACATGCCCCAGGACAACACCGGCCGTACGCACGGCGGACCATGGCCCCGTCGCGCCGCACTCGGCGCGTTCGGAATGGCCGCAGCCGGGCTGACGGCGTGCACGAGCCGCGCCTCCTCGACCACCGCACGGAATCCGGTCTCCGCGTCGGTGCCACCCGAGCCCACCACCCCGACAACGTCTCCCGGCTGGCCGCGGACAGCGACATCCTGGTCCACGAAGCGACCAACCTCGACTGGTTCGCGGAAGACCAAGACGGGCTACGGGCCGGGCTTCAGCGACCACATGGAGCAAGCCCATACCACCGCCCAGGACGTGGGGCGTGTGGCGAAGTCCGCGGACGTCCCCACGTCGTCCTCAGCCACCTCACCCCAGGCGATCCACGTGACGTCCCGGACGACCGCTGGCGCCGGGACGTGGGCAGGACATACCCCGGCACGATCACTTCGGGGCACGACCTGACCCAGTTCGGGGTCGGCAAGCGGACATGATCCCGCCCACGTCACACCGCGTGGGCCGGCATGCGGCCCGTGCTCACCGCCCCCGAAGCGATACGGCAGGCTGGCCCCGGAGAACGACGGGAGAAGGGAGCAGTCATGCCGGTGACGGACCAGTCGGTGGGGCAGGAGACGAAGCGGGAGGCCACTTCGGGCGGCATCCAGGTCATTGCGCGGGCCGCGGAGGTGCTGCGCCTGCTCCAGGCAGCCCCGTCCGGTCTGACCCAGGCCGAGGTGGTCGAGCGGATCGGCCTCGCCAAGTCCACGGTCCACCGCATCCTCGGTGCACTGGAGGGGGAGGGACTGGTGACCGTGGCCGGCACCCGCGGGCGGTACCGGCTGGGGCCGGAGATCCCCCGCATGGCCGCTTCGGTGCGATCAGCCATGATCGTCGACCTGCGTCCCTATCTGGAGGATCTCTCCCGCCAACTCGAGGAAACCGTCGACCTGTCGGTCCTTGAGGACCACCAGGTGGTCTTCGTCGACCAGGTCATCGCCGACCGCCGGCTGCGCGCGGTCAGCGCGGTCGGCGCCGGTTTCCCCCTGCACTGCTGCGCGCCGGGCAAGGCGCTCCTCGCCGCCCTCCCGGCGACGGCGCTGGAGGACGCCGTACCGAACCGGCTCACCGCCGAAACGCCGCACACCCTCACCACCCGCCCCGCGCTGCACCGCGAGCTCGACGTCATTCGCCGTACCGGCGTCGCCTTCGACCGCGAAGAGCACACCGTCGGCATATCCGCGGCCGGCGTCGCCATCCGCACGGCGGCCTGGGGCGCCGCGGCCATCAGCGTGCCCACCCCGACGCAACGCTTCACCGGACGCGAGCAGGCGCTCGCCGATGCGTTGCTGCATGCCAAGGACCGTATCGAAACGGACTTCGGACCCGTGAAGTCCGCATGGTGAGGTCCGCATCGTGACGGCGCCCCGTCGCTCGGCTCCGGGCACGTGCTTCCCGCGTCCCCCTCCGGCACCTGTCCCGAGACCAAAGGAATCGCCACCATGACAGCGAAGCCGTCTCCAAGATGCCCGGCCCCGGTCCTTCCACAACGCCCCGCGGACCGACGGCTGTTCGTCCTGCTGGCCGCTCTCATCGCGATGTTCGAAGGCTACGACCTGTCCGTGTACGGGGCCACCGTGCCGGCCCTGCTCCATGAACCCGGCTGGAACCTGTCCAAGGGAGAGGCCGGCGACATCGGATCGCTCGTCGCCGTCGGCATGCTCGTCGGTGCCGGCGTCGCCGGGGCCGCCGGCCGGCGCGTGGGCACCCGCCGCCTGCTCCTGAACGGCCTGTCGTTCTTCTCCCTGTGCATGCTCGGCTCCGCCCTGGCCGACGGACCCGGCGTGTTCGCCGCGTCCCGCCTCCTCGCCGGGATCGGCCTCGGCGTCGTACTGCCCACGCTCACAGCCGTCGTGGGAGACATGTCCGCACCACGCGTACGGGCCCGCAACATCGCCATCACCATGGCGGGCTCCTGCGCCGGCTCCCTCGGGGCACCACTTCTCGGCTCGTGGCTGCTGCCTGACGTCTCCTTCCGGGTGCTGTACGCCGTCGGCGCGGCCGCCCTGCTCACCGTGGTGCCGTGGGCCTTCCTGCGCCTGCCCGAGAGCCCGCAGTACCTGCTGCGTACCGGCAGGGCTGAGGAAGCCGTCCGTACCGCCGCCCGGTTCGGCCTGCCGGTTGCGCAACCGCCCGCCGTCTCCGAGCCGGCCGACCGGTTCCTCGGACTCGGCCCGCTGCTTGCCCGGCCCCTGGTCGTCACCACGCTGCTGTTCTGGGTGATGGCCTTCTGCGGTCTGCTGCTGATTTTCGGCTTCAGCACGTGGCTGCCGACCCTCATGCAGACCGGCGGCTTCTCCATCGGCTCTGCCCTGACCCTGACATGTCTGTCGTGGATCGGCGCCGGCGTGGGACTGGTGCCCGGAGGAGTGCTCGCCGACCGGCTCGGCCCCAAGCGCGTGGTGACCGGCGCGTTCCTCGCCGGCTCCGCCGGGCTGCTCGTGATGAGCCGCAGCCCGGCCACCTGGGTGCTGTACCTGTGCCTGCTCGTATGCGGCTTCGGACTGCTGGCGTGCCAGGCGCTCGTCAACGCCTACCTGATCGACCGCATGCCGGCGCATCTGCGCGTGCCGGCCCTCGGCTGGGCGTTGTCCGTCGGCCGGCTCGGCGCCATCGCCGGCCCCTCGCTGGGCGGGCACATCCTCGACTCCTCGCTCGGCCTGGAATGGAACTTCTACTTCTTCGCCGCCACCGCCGCCGTCGGCGCCACGGCGGCAATCGCCGTCCCGGCCCGGCCCGCCGGTCACCGCGCCCCGCGCCGGCAGACCGCACCCATCGGTCCCGTCGCTTCCGCGGAGCGCGGCCCAGGAGGCTGAACCCGCATCCGCCACACCACGCCTTCAAGCCCGGGTCTCGTCTGTTCCCGCCGGGCGTCACCTCACCGGAAGCCTGCCGCGCACCAGAGGGAGTAACACCCGCCATGAGAAAAATCGCGATCGAAGAGCACTTCACCACCTCCGCCCTGGCCCACTACAGCCTGCCCGCCGCCGCCTTGTTCGACCCGCCCCAATGGGACGAGACCATGCGGCACTTGCTGGACTTCACCGATGTACGCCTGCCCCAGATGGACGAGTGCGGCATCGACATGGAGGTCCTGTCCCTGACCGCACCGGGCATCCAGGCCGAGACCGACACCGCCCTCGCCGCCAAGCGCGCGACACAGGCCAACGACTTCCTCGCCGAGATCATCGGCAAGCACCCCACCCGCTTCTCCGGCTTCGCGGCACTCGCCCTGCAGGACCCGGACGGTGCCGCGGCCGAGCTGGAACGAGCGGTCACTCAACTCGGACTGCGCGGCGCGCTGATCAACGGCCACACGCACGGTGAGTACCTGGACGCTCCGACGTTCTGGCCGGTGTGGGAACGCGCCGAGGCCCTCGGTGTGCCGATCTACCTGCACCCGGCGAACTCCTACGACGTGTGGCACAACCTGCGCGGCCACGAAGAGCTGATCGGGCCGATGTGGAGCTGGGGCGTGGAGACCGCCACCCACGCCCTGCGCATCCTCTTCGGCGGTGTTTTCGACCGCTTCCCCGCCGCCACCCTCGTCCTCGGACACATGGGGGAAGGGCTCCCCGGCATACTGTGGCGCCTGGACAGCCGCTGGGACTTCCTCGACCGACGCGGCATCAGCCTGGCCAAGCCCCGCCCCTCCGACTACATCCGCGACAACATGATGATCACCACCAGCGGAGTGTGCGCCCCCGCGCCTCTGCTCGGCAGCCTGCTGGCGCTCGGCGCCGACCACATCATGTTCGCCACCGACTATCCCCTGGAAAGCAACCGCGACGCCGTCCGCTTCATCGAGACGGCACCGATCAGCGAGACCGACCGCGCGAAGATCTGTCACCTCAACGCCGAGCGCCTGCTCCGGCTCTGACGTGGCCACCGCAGGGATGAGGGCGCATGCGGCAGAGCGCTTCCCGGAGGGGGTGATCGCGTCCTTCACGATGTGCTTGCCGTCCGCGCGGAAGGCGGGCTTGGACCCCACGCCTCTGCCCCGCCGATGGAGGCGTGGCCGACCACGGTGGCCCCGGCGGTCTGGATCACGGCTTCGAGGCCGGACCCGGGGAGCCGGTTGGAGGTCGTGCCGGGCACGGTGACCGGCGGACCGACGAGTGGACGGCCGGAAGGGCGTGCCGCCTTACCTTTCGCCGCAGCGGCCGCCCGGTTGACGCGGCAGCCGGCTGCGGCCACCGCCGGGCTCGGTCGGGCGAGTGGTTTTCGCTACGGGCGTGCGGGTACGCGTGGGCCTGCGGTGCAGGTGCGGGCGAAGTCCACGGAGGCGGCGAAGTGCCGCTCGACGTCCTCGTCCGGCAGGCCCGCCCACCCGTGGTCGGCGCCCGGGACGGGCCGGAAGTCGACGTGGCCGCCGGTGTCCCGTAGGGCGGCGGCGAGTTGCTCGCCCTGGGCGAGGGGGATGAGCGTGTCGTCGGTGCCGTGGAGGATGAGGAACGGTGGCGCGCCGGCGGTGACGTGGGCGACCGGGCTGGCCGCGCGGGCGCGGTCGGGTGCCTCGCTGATCGGCGCCCCGATCAGCAGGGCCTCGCGGGTGGTGGGGTCGGCGGCGTCGTAGGCGCCGGGCTGGGAGTGGCGTGGCAGGGTGGTCAGGTCGGTGGGCCCGTACCAGGCGATGCAGCCGCTGACCGGGGTGGTGAGGGCGAGCAGGGCGGCGAGGTGGGCGCCGGCGGATTCGCCCCAGCAGACGGTCCGGGCGGTGTCCAGGCCGAGTTCGTCGGCTCGGGCGTTCAGCCAGGCGAGGGCGGCGGTGACGTCCTCGAGCTGGGCCGGGTAGACGGCTTCGCCGCTGAGCCGGTAGTCGAGGCTCGCCACGGCGAACCCGGCCCGCGCGATGCGGGCGAAGGGGCTGGGGCTCCAGTGGCGGAAGCGCGGTCCCATGTCCGTACGTGTGCCCGCGCGCCAGCCCCCGCCGTGGATGTAGACGATGACCGGCAGCGGGCCCGGCGGCTCGTCGGGCATCCATAGATCGAGTTCGAGAGGGCGCACGCCCACGCGGTTGGCGTACGGGACTCCGCGCAGCAGCCGTACGCCGGGGGCGGGCTGTGCGGCGGGCGGAAGTGGCAGCTGTGCGGGGGCGGGTGGGGCGAGGAACGCGGCGAGGTCGGGCGTCCGCGGCATGGGTGCCTCTTTCGGGGCTGCGGTTTGCGGGTGGGGGTGAAGGTATCGAGGCCATCCAGTCGCGCCGTCGGCGTGAGCGCGATCCTGCCCTTGTGTCTCAATGAGGGCGCAATGGAACGCGGGCGTTTCGGGGAGCCGCCTGCTGGGCGCAGTCGGGCTGCGGGGCTTCGGGACGCGTGCGGCGGCGGTTCAGTCGGGTACCGAGCGCCGTGGCCGCACGCTCGCCGAGACCGACACCCAGCAGTCCGGCCAGGCCGAGCAGGGTAGGTGCGGGCGCGGTAAGCCTCAGTGCCCAGCACATGGCGCCCATTGCCAGCCCCGCGGCGAAGGAGATCACGGCCCGGCGCGCGATTGCCACCGGGCGGGTCCGGCGTGCGGTGGTCACAGCGCTCCCAGTGCGGTCTGCCCGACGACCATGCCGAGCAGGCCGAACAATGCGACGAGTGGGGGAGCGGGGGCCTTCACCCGCAGCACCGCGTACAGGGCGCCGACCAGTGCCCCGGTCAGCAGCATGTGGACGTACGCCACCGAGGTCAGCTCCCGGTGCGCCACTGGTGGCCGGGCAGGAACCGCACGTCGTACTGCTGCGGTACGGTCCCGAACTTGTGCGGCTCGGGCACGTACGGCTCACGCGGCAGGCCGAGTTCCCCGGTCGGGGTGCCGAGATTCTCGAAGAACCGCTCGAACGTGCCGCCCGGCCCGGCGGCCACGCCGACGACCCGGCTGTGGTGACGCTCGATGCGGTACGCGTGCGGGCAGTTCTTCGGTACGAAGCCGAAGTCACCGGCGGTGAGCAGCTTCTCGTACTGCTCGCCCTCCAGGTCTTCCACGAACATCCGCACCGCGCCGTCGGTGATGTAGAAGACCTCGTAGGTGTCGGCGTGGGAATGGGCCGGGATGGTATCGCCCTTGGGGCCCTCGACAGTGAAGAAGTTGAAGGTGTTCTCGGTCTGCTCGCCGCCGGCGTAGACGGTGATCAGGTCGGTGAACAGGTGGGCGCGGTCGCCCATGCCCTTCTCGATGAAGTAGGGCTTTCCGGGCTCGGCGGGTATGCGTGAGTCCGGGCGGTAACGACGGGCGAACTCCATGGTCATGGAAACCTCCGGCAAGGCGAAGCGATAAACGTCAAGGTACCTGACATACGTCGGGAGAGCACCCTCCCGCGCTGTCGCTATGCTCGAAGCCCCATCCCACGAGGAGCCATGACCACCCCCGCCCGGAACCTGCCCCAGTTGCTCACGGAGGCCAAGCGCTGGTTCGAGGACGCGTTGCTGGCCAGCATGCGGGCTGCGGGCGCGCAGTCTGTGACCGTAGGGCAGGCCGCTGTCTTCGCCGCCCCCGACGAGGAGGGCACCACGGTCTCCGAACTCGCCCGCCGGATGGGCGTGACCCGGCAGGCAGCTCCACGCCGGTGTTCCACCCCCGGTCAGTACCGGCCGCCTCGGCGGCCCGGTGCAGCTCCACCGGGCCTGCCGTGTGCAGCCGTGTTGCCGCCCATGCGGGTGGGCGTCGATCAGCCTGCCGTGACGAGGTAGTAGTCAAGGATCCGTTGCTCGTAGGCACGCAGAAAGTTCCGAGGCCAGGTCCCCGGGGCCCACCACTGGCTGAGCCAGAGGTCCCACCCGGGCCAGACATGCGGCCCGATCGACTCCACGTCCACATCCGTGAACCCGGCCTCCAGGAACGCATCGGCGAGCGCCCGCACCGGCCGTGCGATGTCCAGGCCGCTCGCGAACGTGTCCAGCAGCCGCGCGAGTTCCCCGGGCCGACCGGGCGCGTCGTCCACGGTGAAGAAGCTGGCGACAGCCACCCGGCCACCTGGTCGCAGCACCCTCCGTGTCTCGGCCGCGAAGGCGCCGAGATCCGGGAAGTGCTGAGCGGCTTCCACGCTGATGACAGCGTCGAACTCCTCGTCTTCGAACGGCATGCTCTCCGCAGCCCCCTGGACGAACCGCAGCCGTGCCGGTTCCTCGCGAAGCAGATCGGTATGCGCGCTGCGCGCCCGCCGCAGCTGCTCCGGATGAATGTCCATACCGGTGATCGCGGCGAAGCCGTGTTCCCGCAGGGCCACCGCGCATCCCATGCCGAGCCCGCAGCCCACTTCCAGACCTTTCCCTCCTCGCGGTGGCCCGAGGGCGTCCAGGACAAGACGGTAGAGATCCTCCTGGCTGCGGATCCGTTCCGCCTCGCCGAGCGGCAGTGCCAGGTCGATGGCTCCCCAATGGCCGAAGTTGATGAACCCTCCGGCGAAGATTCGGTCCCCGCTCAGGTCGGCGGGGCCGTACGTCTCCTGCACCACGAGCCGCATGGCGGGGGGAACCCGCTGAGCACCACCTGACACTGTGCCGCACCTCCTGAAAGCGCCCCCACCGCGTCGTCGTACGCGATTCTTCACGATCCCGCGCCGTCCGTGCAGAGCTACCCTGATGCGAGGTGATACCCCGCCCTCGTCGGGCGGCATGCGCAACCCGTGAGGGTCAGCGCCTCCGCGAGTTCCCTGCGCAGCAGGTCAAGGACGCGTCGTACACCGGGTTCACCGCCCGGGGCCAGACCGAGCGAGCGACCGGCCGAGCGGCGCGCGGAGACGGTAGGCGGTAGGGCCCGCGAAGCGCGCCCACCGTCTGGGCAAGGCGGCCGGTGGGCGAGCCTCACGCCCAGCCCCCCTGTGCCGCGAGCTGCTCCCAGTCGGTGTGGATCTGCTCGGCGGTGGCCGCCCCGATGTCCACCGACGCGCCTCGGCGGTGACGCCGGGCGCCGGGCCCATTCGCCTGGACGGCCGCGCGTGCCAGAGCGGCCTGGGCGGTGCGGCCACGAACGGTGAAGGTCTGGTTGCCGGTGGCCCCGTCCGCCCTACGGGTCGGTACGGTGACCCTCCACCACGGGCAGCTTTCCGCGTCGAACCCGGGCAGTGCTCCGAGGGCGATTCCTGCCGTGCGGGCGTTCTGGTGGCGGAGGGTGAGCATGGGCGACTCCGATGGTGAGCGGGGTGCGCGGCTTCGTCTCCGGTCCTGCCCGAAGCGCAGCGGTGGCTCAGGCCACCACCCTCTTTTAGGGTCAGGACATGGCACGCGCCTTGAGGGCATGGCCGGCGACAGTGGGCCTCTTCGCACTCGTGGCCTTTCTCCCCGGACTGACCGAAGGCGAGGGGCCGACGTGGCCGGCGGTCGTCGCGGCGGCCGTCAGCTGCGGGGTGCTGCCGCTGTGCCGCCGGTTTCCCGCGACCGCCTTCGTGGTCGCGACAGCCGGCACGCTCGCCTCCATCTACGTCACCAAGCTGGTGTTTCCGGCGGGCGCACCCGTACTGGTCGCGCTGTACTCGATCGGTGCGCGCCTGTCCGTCCGCGTCTCGACGATGTGCACCCTGGTGGCGGTGATCGCCGTGTTCACGCAGGTACAGCTGGTGAGGCACATCCCGCCCTTCACCCTGCGCAACGGAACCCAGCTGGGCTGGTTCGTGGCCGCCACCGCGATCGGCGTGGCGGTACAGAGCCAGCGGAAATTCAGGGAGATGGCGGAGGAGAGGGCCCGCAAGGCCGAGCAGTCCCGGGAAGCCGAGGCGCGGCGCCGGGTCGACGAGGAGCGCCTGCGGATCGCCCAGGAGCTCCACGACGTGATCGGCCACAGCATCGCGGTGATCAACGTGCAGGCCGGAGTCGCCGTCCACTTGGTGCACAAGGACCCGGCCACCACCGAGAAGTCCCTGGAGATGATCCGGACCACCAGCGCCACGGCTCTGGAGGAGATCCGCACGACCCTCGGGCTGCTCCGTGCCGCCGAGGACGAGGCGCCGCCGAGAGGCCCGGTCCCCGGCCTCGGCGAGATCCCGGACCTGATCGAGCGGGCGCGGGCCGCCGGACTCACGATCGAGCATGTCCGGCGCGGAGACGTGCGGCCCCTGCCGACGGTCGTCGGGACGACGGTCTACCGGCTCGTGCAGGAGACCCTGACCAACGCGCTCAAGCACTCCGGGGTCGGCACCGGCGTCCTGGTGTCCATGGATTTCCTGGACCATGAGCTCCGGGTGAGCGTGGAGGACGACGGCCGGGGCACGGGCGGCTCCGGCGGGGGCAGCGGCCTGGGCCTGCGGGGCATGCGCGAGCGTGTCGAGGCCGCCGGCGGGGGACTGCGGGTTGATCGGCTGTCGCCGGGATTCCGGGTGACGGCGCGCATTCCGACGGAGGCGTCATGACAGTGCGGGTACTGCTGGCGGATGACCAAGCCCTGATTCGCGGAGGCCTGCGGTCCCTGATCGAATCGGAGCCGGGGCTGGAGGTGGCCGGCGAGGCAGCCGACGGCAGCCAAGCCGTGGACATGACACGCGCGCTGGCGCCCGACGTGGTGCTGATGGACATCCGCATGCCCGGTACGGACGGGCTGGAAGCAACCCGGGAGATCTGCGCGGACCCGGCGCTGACCGCCACCAAGGTCGTGGTCCTCACGACGTTCGGGCAGGACGACTACGTGCTCACCGCCCTCAAGGCGGGCGCGAGCGGCTTCATGATGAAGGACACCGAGCCCAGGGAATTGCTCTCGGCGATCCGGACCGTCGCCGCCGGGGACAGCCTGCTGTTGCCGCGGCGCACCCGTCACCTCGTCGAGAAATTCGTCCACCGCGAATCCGCCGCGCCCACCGGGCCCGTCGGGCTGGACCTGCTCAGCCCCCGCGAACGGGAGGTTCTCGCCCTCGTCGGCCGGGGCCACTCCAACGACGAGATCGCCGCCATGCTGCACCTTTCGCCGCTCACCGCCAAGACGCACGTCAGCCGCATCCTGACCAAACTGGCCGCCCGCGACCGTGCCCAGCTGGTTGTCATCGCGTACGAGAGCGGCCTCCTGCGGCCCGGTCACGCTGACGCCTGACCGGGCCGCAGGGGTCTCGTACATCGCGGGGACCGCCTCAGCGGCGCCGGGGCAGGATCTTCATCAGCGCCAGCGCGGCGAACAGCAGAGTCGACGCGGCGACCGTCCACGTCAGCGCGTGGAGCCCGGTCGTGGCGAGCGCACCCGTGAATCCGGCGCCGGAGGCGCCGGCAGCGCTTGTGTACATCGATGACCTTCCCTCTATCCGTATTCCGGGACCGTGGACCACCGTGCCCGGTAGCCCGCCCGAGCCGCGTCCGCCCGGGGATGACAAGCCGGAGTACTCCGGCGGCTGTATGCCGCGCGCCGCGTGCCTTCCGTGGCCGGACGCATGGCCGCCCCCGCGTCACGCATGGTGGCCGTACGGCCGCACCGCCCTGCGGCCGCGTACGGCAAGTGATCGTCGGAAGGACCGGCCCGTGGCACTGATCGCGCTCATTCCCGCCCACAACGAGGCGGCGGGGATCACCGCAACACTCGACTCACTGCGAGCGCAGCACCGAGTGCCGGACCGTGTCGTGGTCATCAGCGACAACAGCACCGACGACACCGTCGACGTCGCCCGCGTGGCGGGCGCGGACGTGTGGGAGACCGCGCACAACCGCGCGCGCAAGGCCGGCGCGCTGAACCAGGCGCTCGCACGGCTGCTGCCCGAGCTGGGTGACGACGACGCCGTTCTGGTCATGGATGCCGACTCGGTGATCGACACGGAGTTCCTGTCGACGGCGGAGCGCCTCCTGGCGGGCTCGGACCGGCTCGGCGCGGTGGGCGGCG
The DNA here is from genome assembly GCF_040646655.1 of Streptomyces sp. NPDC045431. Taxonomy (NCBI): domain Bacteria; kingdom Bacillati; phylum Actinomycetota; class Actinomycetes; order Kitasatosporales; family Streptomycetaceae; genus Streptomyces; species Streptomyces sp. NPDC045431. The sequence continues at coordinate 30,291 of NZ_JBEZAQ010000005.1, read as the reverse complement.
TCTTCTACGGAGCGCCGGGCGGGGGAGTGCTGGGGCAGTTCCAACGCAATGAGTACACCCGCTACGGCCGCGAGATATCCCGCCGCGGTGGCCGGGTCATGGTCCTCACGGGTACGGCCTCAGTCATCAGAGCGCGGGCGCTGCGGGACGTCGCGCAGGCACGAGGCGACCTCCTGCCCGGTACTCCGGGCCACGTCTACGACACCTTGGCCCTCACCGAGGACAACGAACTCACCCTCGCGCTGAAAACCCTGCGATGGGATCTCGTCTCGCCGCCCGAGTGCCGGGTCGTCACGGAGATCATGCCGAGCTGGAAGGACTTGTGGCGCCAGCGGCTGCGTTGGCAGCGTGGAGCGCTGGAGAACCTGCGCCACTACGGCCTCACGTCGGTCACCTGGCGATACTGGGGGCAGCAGGTGGGCATCGGCGCCGGCACCATCGCCTTCTCCCTGTACCTGCTCCTGGTCCTGATCACAGCCGTCACCAACACCTGGGGCTGGCATCCGCTGTGGATCGCCGTCGGCGCCCTGTTCGTCCTGGAACGGCTCCTCACGGTCTGGCGCGACGGCAGGCGCGCACGCCTGCTCGCACTGCCACTGATCCCCGAACTCCTCTACGACGCCTTCATACAAGCGGTCTTCGTACGCTCCGTCCTGGACATCCTGAGGCGTCGGACCGCCCAGTGGCATCACGTGGGGCAGCGGACGGCGACCTGAGCGGGTCGTAGCCGAGAACATGCCGGCCTCGCCGGCCCCGGCAGCGTCGAGGACCGCGGCTCAACTCGACGACTCCGTTCGGCGTCGGCTGGCCCACGCTCTCACCGGGCGCATCGCCGTGCCCACGGCCGGATCGAGGCACCGCTCCTGCCAAGGCTGTCGGGTCGAAGGAAACTGCACCTTCGGCACCACTTCGCCGCCGGCTTCACGTCCTTGCAGTTCCCGCCTCAGCAGGCGCTTTTCCGGTGCTGGTCAGGTGCTGACTTCCGGCGGTCAATGACGGCAAAGCCGCAAGTCGTAGCTCTGCTCGGATGGGTTGTCGTACCACTCGATGGTCGTGCCGATGAGGCTGGCGGCGATGATGCGCTTGAGACTGGCGACCGGACGGGGGCGGTGCGAGGGCCAGGCTCGTGCGGAGACGCTGGAGGGCATACCGCAGGGACGGGCAAGCGGTGTTCGGGGCACTGCCTGCCGCGCCCCCGACTGTCCGTACGGCCTGGCGGTCAGCGCAGCCGGAGCGCTCCAGGGGCCCGCTCCTCCATGATCTCCACCAGCTCGTCGAAGAAGGCAGGGCCGAGGGTGCGGCGCGAGAGGTCGTGGTCGCGCCACTCGATGGTGAAGTCGCCGTCCTCCGGGGTGCCGTGGCCGCCGCTGAGGCAGTCGGCGAACGCGTCGCGGTTGTGGCCGAAGTAGCCGCCGGGTCCGTTGACGGCTTCGCCGACGGCCCGCCAGAAGGCGGCCGGACTGGTGACCCGGTGGCCCTCGATCACGTACAGGGTGCGCATGACGGTGTGGTCAGCAGGTGTGGTCGACGAGGTCGAAGGACGCGTAGTGGTCGGCGGTGTAGTAGTCCTCCTGCTGGGCGTTGCCGGTGACGATGCGGCGGGCGCCGCGCGTCTGGGAGCCGGGGGTGATGATGGTGTACTCGTGGTAGTAGCCGGTGGTCCGGCTCGGCAGGATGCCTTCGCGGTTGCGGAAGACGGTGCCGTCCTGGGGGAAGGGGTAGGGGCCGCCGCGCTCGATGAGATTGAGGGTGTCGTGGGCCTGGGAGGGCAGGCGGGAGTAGCAGATGCTGCCGACCGCCGAGGCGGCGGGGGCGGAGACGGCGGCGGGGGTGGGGGTGGGTGCGGCGGCTGTGGCCGGTCCGACGAACAGGGTGGACAGCAGCGCGGCGGCGAGGGGCAGGGTGAGCCGTGAGGGGTTTCGCATGCGCCGATGATGACGCGCGTAGATGTGTCCACGTCAATGACAACGAGCCGATGTTCCGCGGTTGTTGGCGTAGTCGACACTCACGGGGTGAGACGGTGAAGGTCCCGTGCACAGGCCGCGTCGGCCACGCGCCAGGTGCTGTTGCCGTCGCCGAGGTGGGAAGACCGGTCCGGTGAGTTGGCGCCGTACGCCTTCGCCTTCGAGGGATCGTCCCGCGTGCGCGATGGCGGCGCGCGGTGCCTCGCAGAGGTGAGGGTCACGGCGGGATGTTGGCTCACCGCCGCACGTGCGCAGGTGACGATGCCTGACCGCGGTATGGCTGCGGTCAGGCATCGTCACGTCGCGATGTCCCTTAGCGACTAGGGCGCGTCCACCAGTACGCGGCCGTCGGTCGGGGTGTGTGCCGCGGCGCCGCCCGAGTACGCGTTCTCGACCCGCCGGCGTTCGGCCGCGTCGGGCACTGCGTTACGGCAGCTCGTACCGGCGCTGGAGCCCGACATCAGCTGCGAGCAGGGGCCGGGCTTGGTGTCCGGCAGGCCCAGGTTGTGGCCGAGTTCGTGGGCGACGATGCGGGTCTTGTCGTAGCCCTGGGCGACGGCCTGGCTGCCGAGTTCGACCCGGACCTGGCCGCCCGGCCGGACCGGTCCGAGCGTGGCCTGCGGCCAGCCGGTGGTGGCCACGATCACGATTTCCGCCCGACTGCCGGGGGCGGCCTTGACCAGCTTGACGTTGCCGACGTTGCCGTTCCATGCGGCGACCCCGGCAGAGATCGCCTGCTCCCAGCCTCCCGCTCGGCTGTCGTCGTAGCGGAGCGTGACCTGCGCGGCCACGTACTTCGCCGTGGTGGGCTCGGCCGCGGACGCGGCGTGCGCCGCCGGTACCGCGGTCAGGAGTACCCCCGCCGCGGCGCCGGCTATCCCTAACCGTAGGTAGTGCACCATCACTGTCCTTTCTCGGGTGGGGGCTCGGACCCTGCGGGGCCCGAGAGTGGGGAACAAGAGGAGTGGCGCGAGCATGTCAACTCGCGTTACTAGATTGCCTGACGGCTTGTGACGACGACACAGTGCCGGACCAAGGCGGCTGCGCCAGTTCCCCTGCCCGGTGCCCGGTGCCCGGTGCCGGGTGCCGGGCAGCCGTTGGAGGCCGCGGACCGTATCCAGTCGGTGTACGCGGCGGTTGCCGTGTACCGCGAGGTGGACTGCCGGTCGCTGGTGGGGGCGTGCGCGGCGGCAGTGTGCGTGGGCGTGCCGACGGGAGCGGGGGCAGCGTGGCCTGACCGACGGTGCCGAGGACGAGCGTTGCGGCAAGCCCGGCGCCGCAGGCGGCTGCGCGCAGGGGAAGTTTGCGAACCTGCATGGTGGGGGGTCTCCTCACTACTTTGACTCGGGGCGAGCCGAGTGCGTGCGCGACGAGTATGTGCCCCGGAAATGACAGCTGGGGAGGCTGCTAAAGCCCGATAGGCCAGTGCTATCAGGTAGCAAGGCGCCGTTGAACCTGAGACAGGTTCGCCGCCAACCTCTTGGTGGATGTTGAATGGCGTCCTGCTCTCGCCCATGGACCTGGAGATACGGCATCTACGCGTGGTGACCGCCTTGCCGATGCCGGCAGCCTGCACAAGGCGGCACGCGTACTGGGAGTGGCCCAGCCGACCTTGACCGCGCAGGTGCGCCGAATCGAAGAGAGCCTCGGCGGGGCACTGTTCCTCCGGCTGCCCGACGGCTGCCGCCCCACGCTGCGCGGGCACCAGCTCCTTGCCCGGGCCCGGTCCGTGCTTGTCGAAATGGCACATTTTCAGGCGCCATAGCTGCGCCCTGGCAGCACGAAGCGACGCCCAACTGGAAGCCGTCTATGACGACTTGCTCGCCGTCTACCGAGAGGCGGTAGAACAGGCACCGCTCTACAAGGCGATGGGCCCCCTGACCTTCGCGCACGCACCCTGAGATTGAACTCGTGGTGTCGTGCGGTTGCTCGCCGATGTCGACGGGAGCGGGGCGCTCGCCTTCGCCAAGGTCGTCATCGCCGCCCTTCTCGACACCCCGGCGCCCGACGGCGTCGGGATCCGAGGGGCTGACCGGGACAGCACCCCGCTCTACGATCATGCCCATGTCGACCTCCATCTCCTCCCTCCCGGTGCTCCGAGGCCGGGGCGGGGCCGTCCTGTCCGCCGAGGACTTCGGACTGGTCCTCGACCTCCCGCGCGAGCAGGTCACCTTCACCCCCGATGGGCTGGGCCGGATACGCGCCGAGGGCGGCTCGGTCCTGATCGAACTGCGGGCGAAGGCCGGGGCGACGCCGCGCGTGCACCGCATCGACGACGTGGACGAGGCGGCGGCCACCGCCTTCGCCGACGGGGTCAACGCGATCCTGGCGAACCGGACGGACAGCGACGACGTCGACGGAGCCCCGTTCGCCGTGGTCCGCTCGCTCGCCCCCACCTGGCGGACCAGGTTCCACCGCCGTATCCTGCGGGGCACGCTGTCGCACCTGCTGGCGCTCGTCGTCCTCTGCGTGGTGGCCGGCTTGCTGGGCAGGTGGGACCTGGTGCTCCTCACGGTCCCGGTCGGCGGCTTCGCCTGGCTGGGCCTGTGGATGGGCCTGTACGGGGTGATCCGCGCGCGGCGGGAACGCTGGCTGTACCGGCATGGCGTCATGGTGACCGCCACCCGGGCCACGATGTCCCGCGGGGCGTACATCTACCCGGACGCGACCGGGACGTACCGCGGCTTCGTGCACGGCGAGGCCGGCCCCACGATCACCGTGGCCCACCCCCCGGAGGACCCGGCGGACGTGCTGGTGCCGGCATCGCCGTTCACGCACCTGGTGAACACCTACGCGGGCGCCGTCCTGGTCGTCTGCTGCAGCGCCATGATCGTCCTCCACGCCGTGATGGCGGTGTACTTCCTCCTCGACGGCTAACGAGCTCGTTGCATGGTTACTGAGGCTCAACTAGTGCCGTCATGACGGCTGGTGGTTGCCTATCCACGGGACGGCGGCCTCGGCTCGCCGAGAATGCTCAAGGCGAAGCGGATGCGCCTCTTGGTGCAGAGCGCGGACTGCGCTGCGTCGTCCGCGGGGACGGGCGAAGCGTCTCCCGTTACGGGAGCGGGCAAAGTCTCGGTCACCGGATTATGAGCCTTTCTGATTCCGCAGTGGCCACGGGTGTGGGCGACGACTCGAATGAAGCCGTCGTCGTGGCGGTGCGGCAGCTCACCCGGAACACACCGTGGACGGTGGCCGCGCAGGTGCCGTTGGCCTTTCCCGCTCACCACCCTCAAGGCGTCACGCGTGGCCGTGATCACCGGCTGTATGTGTCGATGGCGGAGATCACCGAGGCCACGCGCTTCCATGACAAGTCCGTCGACGGTTACGACCGAACTCCCGGCCGCGGGCAAGGCCACGTGTTCGTCACGGACGCCGGTGGAGCGGAGGTGGGCTGGGTCGGCGTGGGCGAGGGCACGATGTACCACCCCGGTGGTATCGACTTCGACGGTGAATCCCTGTGGGTACCGACGGCGGAGTACCGGCCCGACTCCCATTCCATCGTCTACCGGGTGGACCCCGACACCCTGGAGGTACGGGAGGCGTTCCGGTTCGACGACCACATCGGCGGGATCGTCCGCGATCGCCCCAGTGGGCTGCTGCACGCCGTCACCTGGGTTCCCGGCGGGTGCTCACGTTCACGGTCGAGGGCGAGCTCATGCACCGGGCCGAGAACAGGAGCCACTTCGTCGACTACCAGACCTGTGTGAGCGCGGGCGGCGGCCACATGGTGTGCACGGGCATCACGGAGTACCCCCTGGCCGGGGGCGGCGTCTTCAGCCTCGGCGGGATCGCCGTCGTCGACATCGCCTCGGGCCGCATCGCGCACGAAGCGCCGGTGACCGTACTCTCACCGGCCGGCCGCGTGGTCACGTACAACGCGGTGCACCTGGAGACCGACGGGCGCGTCCTCAGGATGCTGGCCGTCCCCGACGCGCTCTGGTCCAGGGTGACGACCGGACCGCGGAGGAACCGGGTCCACACCTCGGTCCCGCACGCCACATCCAGAGCTCGTCCTTCGGGCAGCGCGGCGAGAAGCTTCCCGATGTCGGCGGTTTCCCGGTCCAGGCCGGCGTTCACCCCGGGGGCACCGCGATAGCTGGTCTCGTCGTAGACCGGGGCACGATGCCGGTAGTACCGCTCCCGCACTAAGTCACGCATGCCCCGAGAGCTACCCGTGCCCGAAACAACGGGCAAACAACAGGTGCCCTCTCCCTGACCGAACGGCCGGAAAGAACGCGAGAGCCCTGCCCAGGCCGGCTACCGAGCCGTCCGCCGCTTCGTCGATAAAGCGGCTTCGGCGGGAAGGTGATGTGGGGGCAGACCGCTTGCGCGCCGGTGGCGCACAGGAGCGTTTCCAACGGGCCCCAGGCGTCCGGGGCGTCACGGCAGGGCTGCTTGGCATGCGGACGCAGAGCCGTACACCCGGGCCGCGCGCAGGTGAGCCGTACGCCCGATCGACATGATCACTCGTTGGTGAGTTCCCCTGCCCCGATGCCCGGTTCGGCACGACGCTGTTCCGCGTAGCGCGGTGACGGCGTCGGACGCAGTGTGGCTAGGGGATGGCATGACGCGGGATACGGGAGTGAGTGGGGGACGGGACGGGCGGGCGGTCCTGCTGGCCGCGGGGTTGGCGGATGTGGCGGTGGGCGCACTGGGAACGGCACTCGGCACCGTGAGGGGGCTGCTGAGACGTTCGGACGCCTCTCAGCTGGCGTCGGAGACCGAGCGGGACCTGATGGCGCGCGGGCGCCTGGTCCTCGACCGGTACGCGGTTGCACCTCCGGCCTACCTCGAGGTGCTCGCCCGGCACGCGGTGGCTCGGCGGGCCGACGATGACGTCTGAGTCGTGGGAGCCGGGCGCGTTCAAGGCGCGTGTCGACGAGGTGCTGCGGCGTTTCGTGGCGGAGGAGGCCGACCGGCTCGCGGCGGTCGACCCGGCGTTGGGCCCGGTGGCCGACGAGGTGGAGGCGGCGGTCGCGGCCGGCAAACGGCTGCGGGCGGCGTTCTGTTACTGGGGCTGGCGCGCGGTGGGACAGCCGGACAGCGACGCGCTGGTGCGGGCGGCGGCCTCCATGGAGCTGGTGCACGCGGCCGCGGTGGTACACGACGACCTCATCGACGACAGTCCGCTGCGGCACGGCCGGCCGACCGCGCACCTGGCCCTGCGCGGTCTTGTGGAGCACCATCCGCGGCCCGCCGGGGCCGCCCGGTCACTGGCCATGCTGGTCGGGGATCTGCTGATGTCGCTGGCCGGACAGCTGTTCATCACCAGCGGTCTGCCCGCCGCCTACCTGGGCCGGGCCCGCCCCCTGTGGGCGGCGCTGGCCAGGGACCTCATCGCGGGGGAGTGCCTGGAGATCCTGCACACGGGCGCGGCCCCCGACACGGCGGCATCGCTGAAGGTCATCCGCTACAAGACGGCCAAGTACACCGTGGAGCAGCCACTGCTGATCGGCGGCGCGCTCGCCGGGGCCGGTGAGCGGCTGCGCGAGGGCTACTCCGCGTACGGCGTGCCGCTGGGGGAGGCGTTCCAGCTGAGGGACGACCTGCTCGGCATGTTCGGAGACCCTGTGCTCACCGGAAAGGCCGGCGCCGACGACGTACGCGGCCATCGGCCCACCGCCCTCCTCGCGGAGACCTGGCGACTCGCCGGGGAGGACGAACGCGAGCGGCTGCGTCACCTGCTCGGGCGGGACGACCCGGACGACCCCGACGAGGACGGTGTGGAGGCCGTACGCGACGTGATGCGCCGGTTGAAGGCGCCTGACCGCATCGAAAACATGATCAACGCGAGGGTCGAGGAGGCTCTCCGCGTCTTCGACGAGTTGAACCTGCCCGCGCCCGCCGCCACCGCTCTCACCGCCCTGGCGCACTCGGCAGCGGTCCGCCGTTCCTGACGGAGATCAAGGAGCCCTGCCATGACCTACACCGAAGCGTCCATGAACGCCCTGCGACAGGCCGGCGACGATCTGGCCGATGCCACGGTCGCCACGCTCTTCGAACGCGGGGAGGTGGGGAAGTTCAACACGCTGATGCGGTACGTCTCCACCGTCGGCGCTCCACTGCCGGAAGGCCTGCCCGACGTCGCGCGTGAGTACCTTCACGCCACGAGCGCCCCGCCGGCCTGGGTCGACTGGGGTGAGATGGAGAAGGCGCGCCTCTTCTTCGCCGACAACAATGTGCACATCTCCACCGCCCTGTCGTTCGCCTCCATGCCCGCCTGCTACGTCGTCCCCCACGTGGCCAAGCTCCTCTCGGCGACTCACGGTCTGAAGTACCCCTCCAAGCGGATGGCGGAGACGGGCCAGTTCACCGTCTACTTGATGCAGCCCGACGCCTTCGAGGCCGGCAGCCGCTTCATTCCGGCCGCGCAGAAGGTCCGCCTGCTGCACGCCTCCATCCGCCACCACCTCAAGCGCGAGAACCGGTGGAACACCGCGGAGGCGGGGGTGCCGATCTGCCAGGAGGACATGATCGGCGGGCAGATGTTCTTCTCACTGCTCGTCCTGGACAGCCTGCACCGCCTCGGCATCCACATGTCCATGGAGGGTGCGGACGCCTACTACTACGCCTGGCGGGTGGTCGGCGCCATGCTCGGCGTCGATCAGGACGCCGTCCCCCCATCCCTGGACGAGGCCCGCCAGTTCCTCGACCTGTACATGATCCGGCACATGGGGCCCTCCGAGGAGGGAGTGCACCTGACCCGGCAGCTGATCGACCTCTACGAGGAGGTCGTGCCCGGCACGCTCTTCGACCCGATCGTCTCCGCGCTCATCCGCTACCTCATCGGGGATACGTGTGCCGACTGGCTGGGGGTGCCCAGCACGCGCTGGGACACCGTCGTCAAGGCCGTTCCCCGTCTCCTCGGTGTTCTGGAGACCATCGAGGACCGCTCCCCGTTCGGCGCCTGGGCTTTGGACCGTCTCGGTCACCTCACCACCATCTTCGAGCTGTCGACCCTCACACGCGGGCGCGTCATGCACTACGCCATCCCCGAGAACCTCAAGAAGGACTACGGCATCTCGTCCACGCCGCCTCCCAACCGCCGATGGGCCCCACCGGCCCCCACCGTCCCCCAGCGGCCCCGGCGCCCGTGATGCCCGACGCATCCTGCGCGTACGCCTCTGCCGTCGCCTCGACTGCCGGCTCGACCACTGGAGTGATCACACCGGACGTCCGCCGGTCGGCCGGAGCATCCCAGGTCAGCGGGTCCACGCGGCCCGTCTAGGCTTCTGTCCCGGGGTCGGCCCGTCGGCCGGTCGGGGATCAGGGGGAGGGCGACCGTCCGATGAGCAGCACCGCCGAGGTGTTCCAGCCGCTCCAGGCGGACGACCCTCCCGTCGTGGCCGGTTACCGCCTCGCGGCCCGGCTCGGCGCCGGGGGCATGGGCCGGGTGTACTTGTCGCACACCCGGGGCGGCCGCCCTGTGGCGATCAAGGTGGTGCGGCCGGAACTGGCCGACGACCCGGCCTTCCGGCGGCGGTTCCGCCGGGAGGTGGAGGCCGCCCGCCGGGTCAGGGGCGCGTACACCGCGGAACTCGTCGACGCCGACACCGACGGCGTACCCCCGTGGCTCGCCACGTTGTACGTGCCCGGGCCGTCCCTGACGGAGGCCGTCGCCCGGCGCGGTCCGCTGCCGGTGTCCGCCGTGCTGTGGCTGATGGTCGGCGTGGCCGAGGCGCTCCAGGCGATCCACGCCGCGGGGATCGTGCACCGGGACCTCAAGCCGTCGAATGTGCTGCTGGCCACCGACGGGCCACGGGTGATCGACTTCGGTATCGCGACCGCCGCCGACCTCTCCTCGTACACCGCCACCGGCACCACCGTCGGCACACCCCACTTCATGGCCCCCGAGCAGGCGACCGCCGGTGCTGTCACCCCGGCGACCGACGTCTTCGCGCTGGCCCAGACGGCGGCCTTCGCGGCGCTGGGCGAACCGCTGTACGGGGATGGCGTCGCGGCCGCCGTGCTGTACCGGATCGTGCACGAGGAACCCGATCTGTCCCGGCTGCCCGCGCCGCTGCGCCCGCTGTTCGCCCGGTGCCTGGCGCCCGACCCGGGGGAGCGGCCCACGTTGGCGGAGGTCGTCGAGTGGTGCCGGCGGCGACTGGACACGGATGCCGACGCGGGCGGCGGGCCGATCGTGTGGCGCGAGGTCACGGGGCCCGAGACGACCGTTCCGGGCCCGGTGCGCACACCCGCCGCTCCGTCGACCGAGGCCGCGACGCGGTCGCTGAGGCCCGTACGGGGTGGGGCGCCCGGACGGCGTACCGCACTGATCGCGGGCGCGGCCGTGACGGCGGGCGCTCTGCTGCTGACGGGCCTGACGTGGCTCGCCGGGGACCGGTTCGGCCTCCGCGAGCGGGCCGCGGACACCCCCGCCTCGACACCCGGGCCGAGAAAGCCCGCACGGTCCGCGGCGCCGCCTGCGAGCACCGTGCCGACCACGGGCGGCGGCTCCTCCCGGGGGCCGCAGCCCGTCCCGGACTCCTCCCCGGCGCCGGGAGCCGCCGTGCTGTCCCTCGCGTGGCTGGACGGGAAGAACTCCCTGAGTCTCCGGGAACCGATGCTGCGCGAGGACCGTAAGGGGGACATCCGCCTCGACTGCGAGAGCGACGTCGACTGCGCGCTGAGCAGCGACACCAGCGTGTTCGTGCAGCTGTTCAACGGAAAGACCGCCTCCCTCGACGTCTGCCGTCACCTCCTGAGCGGCGCCATCGGCTCCGACTACCGGACCTGGTCCCTCGTGGCGGCGGACGACGGCAGCCAGCTCTGCGTCAAGAACGCCTCCGGCGACATCGGGGTGCTCACGATCCAGGTCAAGCAGACGGCCCTACGAGAAGCCGCCTTCCTGCAACTGGGCATGAAGGTCTGGAGGAAGGCCGCCTGAGACCGGCCGCAGGGTGCTGGACCCGCGCCTCGGGCCGGTCGGTCACACGTCGAGGGCGGGCATGTCAGACCGCGGCGGCCTTGGTGAGCAGCTGCCCCAGGGCGGCGAGTACGGAGGGCTCGACGCGGTAGTAGACCCAGGTGCCGCGCCGCTCGGAGGAGAGGAGCCCGGCCTCCTTGAGCTTCTTCAGGTGGTGGGACACGGTCGGCTGGGAGACGCCGACGTCGGAGATGTCGCACACGCACGCCTCGCCGCCCTCGTGGGAGGCGACGGCCGAGAACAGCCGCAGACGGACCGGATCGCCCAGCGCCTTGAACATGACGGCAGTGTGCTCGGCTTCCTCGGCCGTCAGCGGGCGCTCGGTGAGCGGCGGGCAGCACGGCTCGACCGCGGGCTCGACCTCGGGCTGGAGCAGGGGCAGCACCTCGATATTCGACATGTGTCTATGTTGACACGCGTCGAACCAGTTGGGTGAGTGAGTGCGAGATCGTACGTACCGGTCGGGTGGTCGGTGTTCCGGCCTGTCCTCGCGCTCGAAGGTTCCCCCATCCAGCTCAATTTGATGAATGTCTATGTTGACGGGTGTCGAATCAGATGCCATCCTGGCGGCATCAGGACATCGACGTACGTCGAAGTAGCAAAGGGGAACCGCCGTGACCGCCACCGCCACCGAACAGCTGCCCACCCTCGTGATCGGTGCTGGGCCCGTCGGTCTGGCCGCCGCCTCCCGGCTCCTCGAGCGCGGCATCGAGCCCCTCGTCCTGGAAGCGGGCCCGGCCGCCGGTGCGGCAGTGCGCGCCTGGGCGCACGTGCGGCTCTTCTCCGCCTGGGGCGAGGTCACCGACCCCTCGGCCGAGAAGCTGCTCGCCCCGACCGGCTGGGTGAAGCCCGACCCCACGACGTACCCGACCGGCGGTGACTGGGCCGAGCGCTACCTCCAGCCGCTCGCCGACGCCCTCGGCGACCGCGTCCGCTACGGCGCCACCGTCACCGGCGTCTCCCGCGCCGGCCGCGACCGGATCGTCGACGCCGACCGCGACACCCAGCCGTTCGTCGTCCACGTCGAGTACGCCGACGGCCGCGAGGACCGCATCACCGCCCGCGCCGTGATCGACGCCTCCGGCACCTGGACGACCCCCGGCCCCGCCGGTGCGTCGGGTCTCCCCGCGCTCGGGGAGAGGGCCGCCGCCGACCGCATCACCTACCGCGTACCCGACCTGAACGATCCGGCCGTACGCGCCCGCTACGCCGGCAGGCGCACCGCCGTCATCGGCTCCGGAGCCTCCGCCTTCACCGCGCTCGCCACCCTCGCCGACCTCGCCAAGACCGGCGACGGGAAGGGCACGAAAGCGGTGTGGATCCTGCGCCGCGGCATCTCCGGCTCCACCTTCGGCGGCGGCACCGCCGACCAGCTGCCCGCTCGCGGCGCTCTGGGCCTCGCCGCCAAGGCCGCCGTCGACCAGGGGTACGCGGACGCGGTCACGGGCTTCCGTACCGAGGCGATCGAGCGCGACGGCGCACGGCTCGTCCTCGTGGCCGAGGACGGCCGCCGTCTCGACCCGGTCGACGAGGTGATCGTGCTGACCGGCTTCCGCCCCGACCTGGCCTTCCTCTCCGAGATCCGCCTCCGCCTCGACGAACGCCTCCAGGCCCCGGTGGAGCTGGCCCCGCTGATCGACCCCAACCAGCACTCCTGCGGCACCGTCTACCCGCACGGCCACCGCGAACTGGCCCACCCGGAGAAGGGTGTGTACCTCGTCGGCATGAAGTCCTACGGGCGCGCGCCCACGTTCCTCGCGCTCACCGGCTACGAGCAGGTCCGCTCCGTCGTCGCGGCCATCGCCGGCGACCTCGACGCCGCCGACCGCGTCGAAATCACGCTGCCCGAGACCGGCGTGTGCGGCGGAGCGGGACTCTTCGACGCGCCCGACGCCCAGGGGGACGACGCCGACGGCTGCTGCGCCCCCGCCCCGGAACTCATCCAGCTCGGCGCCGCGACCACCGTCTCCGCCCCGGCTCGGACCGAAGAGGCTCCGTCGGGCGGCTGCTGCGGCTCGTGACCACCGCGTGACCCGCGTGACCCGCGTGACCCGCGTGACCCGCGTGACCCGCGTGGCCCGCGTGGCCCGCCCCTCCGCGACACCGCTGCGCTGCCCGACGGCCCGCTGCCGAGGCGCCGCCCGGGCGACGCCACCCCGCACCTTGGACGTTCCACCGAGGGGAGGCGGCACCCATGGTCGGGAAAGCGCATTGTCCGGAGGGGCGTTGGCGGATTGGATGGCGCGAATGAGATCCATGCTCGACGGCTGCGCGCCCTGGCCCGAGGAGTTCGCCGACCGCTACTGGGCGGCCGGGCACTGGCGTGGCTACACGCTGGACAACCTGCTGCGCGGCTGGGCCCTGGAGTACGGGCCCCGGACCGCGCTCGTGCAGGACGGTACCCGGCTCACGTACGCCAACCTGAACCGGCGCGTGGACCGGATGGCCGCCGGCTTCCGGCTGCGCGGACTCCGCCCCCGGCAGCGGGTCGTCGTGCAGCTGCCGAACGTCCCCGAGTTCGTCGTCACCGTCTTCGCGCTGATGCGCGTCGGCGCGGTCCCCGTGTTCTGCCCGGTCTCCCACCGCGCGCCCGAGGTGTCCCGCATCGTGCGTGTCACCGAGGCCGTCGGGTACGTCGGGCCCTCGACGTACCGGGGATTCGACCACAGGGCGATGGCCGCGGACATCGCGGCCCAAGGGCCTTTCCTGCGGAGGGTGTTCACCCTGGACGCGCCAGGCGGCCCGTCCCCGTACGGCGGCCTCGCGACCGATGTGTCGGGCTGCCACTACTTCCCCCTGAGCTCCGTCGAGGCGCCACCCGGGCCACCGCTCGCGCAGAGCGCGGACCAGGTCGCGTTCCTCCTGCTCTCCGGCGGTACGAGCGAGGCGCCCCGGCTCGTTCCGCGCACGCACAACGACTACGCCTACCAGGCCCGGGCCGCCGCCGCACTGGTGTCACTCACCGAGGACGACGTGTACCTCGCCGCGCTGCCCGCCGCGGAGAACTTCGCCTTCGGCTGCCCCGGCATCCTCGGCACCCTCTCCGTCGGCGGCACGGTCGTCCTGGTCGAGGACCCGGAACCCGCCGCATGCCTCGCGGCCATCGAACGCGAGCGGGTCACCCTCACGTCGCTGGAGCCGGAAGCCGCCCGGTCGTGGCTCGACGTCCCTCCCGCGATCCGGGCCGACGTGAGCAGCCTGCGCCTCGTACAGATCGGCGGCGTCACCCCCGGGCGCCGGGAGACCGCCGAACGGTGGGGCGCTACATGGGGCTGCCGCCTGCAGCAGGTCTTCGGCGTGGCCGAGGGGCTGCTCACCCTCACCCGGCCCGCCGACCCGGACGAGACCGTGCTCACCACGCAGGGCCGCCCGCTCTCGCCCGACGACGAGATCCGCATCGTCGACGCCGACGGCAAGGACGTACCCGACGGGGAGTACGGCGAGCTCCTCGCGCGCGGTCCGTACACCGTGCGGGGCTACTACCGGGCGCCGGACCACACCGCACGCTCCTTCACCGCCGACGGCTACTTCCGCACCGGCGACCTCGCCCGGCGCACCCCGGACGGCAACCTCGTGGTGACCGGGCGCCGATCGCGGTGAACGTGCGGTGCGTTAAGGTCCTGACGACCAGTTCGACCAGTTCGACCAGCAGGGCCGGGGCAGTGCGCCGGAGGGGACCAGCGGAGCAGTGGCCGACGGATTCATCCGGTGGTACCGGGAGGCGGCGGCCACACCGGTCTTCGCCGAGCAGACGGAGCTCTTCGCGGCACACGGCATCGCGCTCGTCCACCCGGTGCGCGGCGCGGCCGTGGTGCTCGACGTCGAGGGGGAGGGCGTCCTCATGCGGCCGGAGGAACTCGGCCGGCTGCTGGGCCTGCGCATCGCGTCCCTCACCCTGAACTGGTGGTTCTCCGCCGACGTCGACGTGGTGGACGCGTACGCGTATGAACCGCTCGGTTGCGAGATCCAGACGCTGTGGCTGGACGGCCTCACACCCGAGCAGGCCGACACGGTCGAGGCGGCGGTGGTCGCGGCGGCGACGGCACTTCCGGTGCCGACCCGCGCCGTGATCGTCGACCGGGAGGGGGAAGGCGACCCCGAGGACTGGGACTCGGCCGTGCTGTACGAGGGGGAGACGCCGTCGCGCTTCCCGGACCGGGTCCTGGCGCGCGGCCCGCTCGCGGAGCGGCTGCGGAGGTCGTCGCCGGAGCTGAGGAGTGAGGGGACCGGGGGAGGCCTGACCCTGTTCGCCCCGGCCCGTCGGCTCTGACGGCGAAGGAAAGCCCCGCTGGTTCCACGACCAACGGGGCCCTTTCCCATGCTCTCGTCCCGTGCGTCACTCCGCGGCCGCGTGCCGCCGCCCGGTGAAACGGTGCCACCAGTGGCGGCGCCGAGGGTGCACGGCACGCCCCAGCAGTCGCCCCAGCAGCAGGTAACCGAGCAGCGCCCCCGTGGTGTTGAGCAGGACGTCGTCGATGTCGAAGGCGCGCCCGGTGATGAGGGCGCCCTGCACCAGTTCGACCAGCAGCATCACGAGGGCGGTGACCACCGCCACCCGAACCAGCCCCCGGGCGCGGGGAAACAGCACCGGCAGCAGCAGGCCGAACGGCACGCCCAGCAGCACGTTGCCGCCGATCTGCTTGGCCGCGTCCCGAAGGTCCGGCTGCCCGAGGTACGCGCGGATGGAGTCCCCCGGACGCAGATTGCTGTGGGTCAGTGACTCCGAGGCGACCGAGGGCTCCAACGTGAGGCGTGCGAGCAGGACCGCGAACGCCACCATCCCCACGAACGCCAGCAGCATGGCCACGGCTCGTCCCACGGGCGACAGCAGCGGCCGGTCCCACGCCGTTCGCCCCGGTGGCTCTCCCTCGGTCCTCTCCCGCACGACTGTCCGTGCCATCAGATAACTCCCTACTCCCTTTCAGGCTGGGGTGCTCGTCCCGGATCCGTACGACCGGACAGCAGCGGTGAGCGTCTCCCGCACCCGTCCGGTGTGTGCCATGCGAGCTCGTCTACCCTCGCCGACCGGTTGGAAGCGCCCGGTACCGGTACGTCGGCCGGGGGCACCTCCGCGCCCACCGCCACCGCCACCGCCACGGCCACCGGCACGGCTGGTTCACGCGCTCGGTGCAGCGGCCGACTCTCCCGGCGACCGCCCCGCAAAATGCCGATGTCACCTGCCTTTGCCGCATGTGTCCCCCCTTCGGGAACCCGCGTTGCGCGTTCCCGACCTCGAGGCTCGGTTCAGTCGGAGTCGAGAACAGGCAAAACTCTCGTCGTACGGAAACGACGCACGCCCCCAGCGGAATCCCGGCACCGGCGGAAAAGAGGAATCGGCTGCACCGGAAAAGTCGGAGCCGGAAATTCGGGGCCGGAAAAGCCGGAGACCGGAAAGGCGGGAAAACCGGAGGAACGCCCGTGCGTATGGCACAAGGAGTACGGCGGGCCGGGAGCCGGGTGCGGAGCGCGGGAACGGGGCGCGTGACGGCATGCGAAGAGAGCAGCACGTGAACAGCGACCACCTCGTGGTGCGCCCTCTCGCGCAGGCGGCCCGGTACCGACTCCACCGCGGTCCGCTGATCCATCGGCATCGGAAGAACGAGCACGGAATCGAGGAGCGTCCTACCCGTGAACTCCCAGCGTGAACGCCTGACACCGCAAATGCTGCGGTACGACGATTTCGACGACCGCGCGGAAACCCGGTACCTGCCGTACCTGATGTATTTCCATCGGGCGGGGTACCGTTCCGCAACGGTGAACACCGATCGGCTGGGATTCAGGATCTCCCACGGTGCCACCACGCGGGGCTCGGTGGAAAACCCGCCCCAAGGCCCGGTCCGGCTGCTGGCCGGCAGTTCCACGCCGTTCGGTATCGGCGCGACCAGCGACGCGGCCACGATGGCGTCGCGCCTCTGGTCCCGGTACGCCCCGTCGGTCCCGTGGCTCAATTTCGCCGGCCGCAGCCACAACTCGATGCAGGAACTGCTGCTGTTCCTGATGCACCGGGAGCTGCTGCCCGAGGTGGAGGAGATCGTCGTCTTCTCGGGTCTGAACGACCTGGCGCTCAGCAGGCTGCCGGACGCACAGCGCGGCGACCACGGCGCGTTCTTCAACTGCGGTGAGTACTTCGACCAGATGGAGGAGCTGCGCGTCCGGCACCGCAAGCAGAAGCGCGGCTTCGGCCGGCGCCCCGGCGCGAACGGTACCGACCACCACACGGTGCCCCCTCTCGCGGACCGGATCGAGTACGCCGTCGACCTGACCACCCGCCACCTCGCCGCCCTGCAGCTGCTGGCGGCCCCGACCGGCGCCCGGATCACCTACGTACTGCAGCCGCTCGCGACCTGGGTCCGGGAGTCCGGATCACCCGAGGAGAAGGCGGTCTTCGGCGAGCTCGACGAGGTCTCCAACTTCTGGGAGCTGTACGGCGACATCGCCACGATGGAGTCCGGCCGCAGGTACGCCGAGGCGCTCCGCACCGCCTGCGAAGCGCAGAACGTCCGCTTCCTCGACATGAGCCCCGTCCTCGCCGAGGCGGTGACGGTGAACGACTGGCTGTACGTGGACCGCGCGCACTTCACCGACCACGGTACCGAGATCGTCTCCGGCCTCCTCGCCGACTCCCTCGGCCTCTCCTAGGGCCTGATCGGCAAGACACCCCCTAGCCCCCACCGAGGCCCCACGTCCCACGCCCAAGGCCACGCACCAGCACCGGAAGAGAAGAGAGGGCATCCAGCCATGTCGTTCGTGCGAAAAGTCATCGCGAAGCTGTTCGGGCGCAAGCGGAAGGCGAAGAACGACGCGTCCATCTACCCCATGTTCTGACCGGACGTGCACCGCACAGCCCCGGGTGCTCGACCACGCGGGAGAGAGGGGAACGATGCAAGGCCCAGAGGCAGCTGCCACGGCGACGCCGTCCGCACACCACCGGACGGGAGGCCCGCACGGGCTGCCGCAGGACGGTGGCTCCGCACGCACCGTGTACGCGTACGCGGCGGACCCGGAGGCGTCCCTCCCCGACGGCAGGTTCGTCGAAGAGGTCCGCACCGCGCTTCACCACCACCCCGCACCCCCGGCGGGCGACGGCTCGCTCGACGCGCTGTTCCGCCAGGCCGCCGACTGGGCGTCCGCCGAGCGCGAGCGGTTCCGGGCGCTCCTCGGTGAGGACGGCGAGGACGGCGGCGCGGAGGGTGGGCACGGCGGGGCGCCGGCCCGGCCGGCCGACCGCCCCGAAGGACACCGCCAGGTGCTCGTCCGGCGGGCCGTCCTCGGCTGCGCCCCCCTGTCCCTCATGTCCGGCGCCTGGCTCCAGTGGCTGAGCGCCCCCGGGAACGCGGACGCCCCCCTCGTGCTGAGGATCCTCGCGCTGTACGCCGCCGACGTCGGCGCGGGCCACCCGGCGGCCTCCCGGGGCAGTGCGTACCTCGAACTGCTGCGCAGGCTGCGGCTCGCGGAGAACGCGGCACCGGCGGTGCGGCTCACCGGCGACCAGCGCATCACGGAGGGCGCGTTCCGCCTCCCGGCGCTGCTGCTGGCGATGAGCAGACGGCCGGACGACTTCCGCGCGGAGATCCTCGGAGCCGACCTGTGTCTGCGTGCGGTCGGGCTGCTGCCCGCCCTGGCGATGGTCCGGGCGGCGCTGCCGGCGGAGGCGGACTGGGACGCCATCGATCCGGCCCACCGGCGCGACCCCGAGGGCCCGTCACCCGCCGAGCAGTGCCGCACCGCAGTGGACGAGCTGCTGGCGGAGGAGGGCGACCGGGCCGCGGACGCGGTGCGTGCGGGCTTCCACTGGGCGCTGGCCGCCCTGCGCGAGTGGTCCGAGGCGCTGCATGCGGAGCTGGTGGCGGCCGGGGACCCCGCGTTCGACATGGCGGAGCTGATGCGCCTGCGGTCCCGGGAAGGCGCCGTCTACCACCACCAGTTCATGCTGGAGGGCAAGTCGCTGGCCACCTGGCTGGCGGAGTGCCGGACCGACCCGGGGCCGCTGCTCGACGTCCTGGCGCGCAGCAAGCTGGTCAAACCCGGCCGCTCGGGTGCCAGTTCCCTCGTCCGGGGGCTGGTGGGGGAGCGGGGGCCGATGTTCCGGGTCTTCTCGCCGGAGGACCTGGTCGTCCTGCGCCGCTGGATCGACTCCCTCCCCGCCAAGCCGCCCGCCGACGCGGCGGACACAGCCGGAGCCGCGCCCGCGGCACCGGTGACCTCTCCGCAGAGCTCCCCGGCCCGGGCGGCCACCCCCGGCACCGCAGAACCCCTGGCGGCCGTCGCCGGCGCGCTGCGCGCGGGAGCCCGTTCCCCGGGCCGCGCGCCCTCGGGCCTGCGCGAGGCGTACCACCTGCTGATGAACCGCACCGACACCCCGGCGCTGCGCTCCTGGGCCATGGAGTACGTGGCCGGCTGGCTCGCGCGCTCCCGGCACGGCATGGACCGTACGAACATGCCGCTCCCCGAGCGCTGGGGACACGAAGGGCTGCGGCCCTGGCTGCAGGCCCAGCACGACCGGCACGGAGCGGAGTTCGAGGAGAACGCGGCGATCCCGCTGCCGTCCCGGGAGGCCGTTGTCGACGACACCGTGCAGACGGCGCCGCTGACCCTGATCGACGGCAGCTGGCTCCAGGGGTTCACCGACTACGAGCAGGCGTCGTCCGCGATCGGGCACTCCCTCTTCGAGACGTACTGGGACGAGCTCGGCAACGGCGAGCCGCACCTCAACCACCCGCTCATCTACCGCGACGTGCTCAAGGAGATGGGCGTGGAGCTGCCGCCGACGGCTTCGGCCGCGTTCGCGCGGTGGTCCGGCTTCCGTGAGGAGTCCCTGGAGCTGCCGGTGTACTGGCTGTGCGTGGGCCGCTTCCCGCGGACCTTCCTGCCGGAGGTCCTGGGGCTCAACCTGGCCATGGAGTTGTCGGGCGTGGGCGGCACGTACCGCAGGGCACGGCTGGCGCTGAAGTCGTACGGCTTCAGCACCCGCTTCGTGGACATCCACAACACCATCGACAACGTCGCCACCGGGCATTCCGCCTGGGCCGCCGATGCCGTGGACACCCTGCTGGCCTCGCTGCCCGACACGCCCGGCCCCGGTGGCAGGGCGGACGTGTGGGAGCGCGTCCGCGTCGGCTACCGCTCGCTCAACCCGCCGAGCGGCATGGGCGCGCGGCTGGCCGCCCGCCGCAGCCGCCTCTCCGGCCGGCGCCGGTGAGGCGCCCCGGGAGCCCGCGATGCGGCGACGTACTGACGCACCCGGCCACGCGCGGGCGTGGTCACCGACCCAAGGCGGAGGAATGCAGCGGTGTCTGACCTGATTCTCGGAGTCTCAGCCTTCTACCACGACAGCGCGGCCGCGCTGATCGCCGACGGCGTGCCCGTCGCAGCGGCCCAAGAGGAACGTTTCACCAGGCGTCGGCACGACTCCTCGTTCCCCTCGCGGGCGGTCGAGTACTGCCTCGACGAGCAGGGCGTGAGCCTGGACGACGTCTCCACCGTCGCCTACTACGAGGACCCCCGGCTGAAGTTCCGGCGGGTCATGGCGACCTTCGCGGGCGCCGCGCCCACCGGCTTCGCCTCCTTCCGCGACACCCTGCCCGCCTGGCTGGGCCGCGGCGGCAAGCTGCGCACCGACGACACCGTGCGCGCCGAACTCGCGGCGCTGCGCCGGGGCCGGGTACCGGAGGTCTCCGTACGCCGCCACCACGAGTCGCACGCGGTGTCCGCCTTCTTCCCGAGCCCCTACGAGTCGGCGGCCGTGCTGTGCATCGACGGCGTCGGCGAATGGGCCACGACCACGATGTGGCACGGCCGGGGCACCGAGCTGCGGCCCGTGGCGGAGCTGCGGTTCCCGCACTCGCTCGGGCTGCTGTACTCGGCGTTCACGTACTTCTGCGGCTTCAAGGTCGACTCCGGCGAGTACAAGCTCATGGGCCTGGCGCCCTACGGCAAGCCGCGGTACGCGCACCTCATCGAGGACCAGCTCATCGACCTCAAGCCGGACGGGTCCTTCCGCCTGGACATGCGCTACTTCGAGTACCTGCGCGGTCAGGTGATGACCGGGCGCGGCTTCGAGAAGCTCTTCGGCGGCCCCCGGCGCGCCCCCGAAAGTCCGCTCACGGAGCGGGAGTTCGACCTGGCGGCCTCGGTGCAGGCCGTGACCGAGAAGGCCGTGCTCCGCCTCGCCAAGACGGCGCGCGAGCGCACCGGCGCGACCAGGCTCTGCATGGCCGGCGGCGTCGCGCTCAACTGCGTGGCCAACGGCAAGGTGATCGACGCCGGAATCTTCGACGAGGTGTGGATCCAGCCCGCCGCCGGCGACGCCGGAGGCGCCCTCGGCGCGGCCCAGGCCGTCGCCATGGAACGGGGCGTGCGGCGCGACCACCCGCGCACCGGCCGCGACGCGATGAGCGGCTCCCTGCTCGGCCCCGCGTACGACGACGACGAGATCGCCGCGTACCTGGAGTCGCGGGGCATCCCGCACCGGCGGCTGGACAGCGCAAGCCTGGCCGAGCAGGTCGCGGACGGGCTGGCCCAGGGCAAGATCGTCGGCTGGTTCCAGGGGCGCATGGAGTTCGGCCCGCGGGCGCTCGGCGCCCGGTCCATCATCGGCGACCCGCGCAACCCGGACATGCAGTCGGCGATGAACCTGAAGATCAAGTTCCGCGAGTCGTTCCGCCCCTTCGCCCCCGCCGTGCTGGCCGAGGACGCCAAGGACTACTTCGACCTGCCGCAGGAGAGCCCGTACATGCTCGTGGTCTCCCAGGTCGCCGCCGCCCAGCGGCTGGAGGCCCAGGAGCACGGCGCCTCCGGGCTGGACCTGCTCAAGGTGCAGCGCTCCACCATCCCCGCCGTCACCCACGTCGACTACTCGGCGCGCGTGCAGACGGTGACGGAGCACAGCAACCCGCCCTACCACCGGCTGCTGACCGCCTTCAAGTCCCTGACGGGCTGCCCGGTCCTGGTCAACACCTCCTTCAACGTGCGCGGCGAACCCATCGTGAACTCGCCCCACGAGGCCTACACCTGCTTCATGCGCACCAACATCGACATGCTGGCGCTCGGCAACTTCCTGCTGGAGAAGCACGAACAGCCCGCGTGGACCGAGACGTCCGACTGGCGCGAGGAAATCCCCCTGGACTAGGCCGTGTCCGGAAAGTCCCGCCCGCCGCCCGCCGACAGAAACGGAACGTTCATGCGCACCTTCCTGCTCCTCCTCGTCTACTACCTCGTCGTGACGCCCTACGGCCTGCTGAGCCGCGTCGTCAACGACCCCCTCGCCCGCCGCTGGGAACGGCGCGCGGACACGTACTGGAACCCGCCGACCCCGTCACCGGCTCGCTGAGTGGCGCACCAAGGCGTGCAACCGACTGAACGGAGACAACGATGACCAGCCTGCTCCAGTTCGCCCGGTACCGTCTCGAGGACAGTGCCCGGGACCTGGTGACCAAGGAGATCTCGGCGCGGGTGTCGGAGACCAGCCTGGACTCCGACCTCGACGACGCGATCCTCGGCGGCATCGGCGCGTACGCCCTGCGGCGCCATCTGCCCGGCGACATCCTGCAGGGAATCCAGGTGTTCACGGCGGCGGGCTCCCACGCGTTGCTCCTGTCCAACCTGCCGGCACAGGAGTTCCCGGCCACGCCGGTCAGCGGATTCGCCGACGAGGCCGGACTCGCCGTCACCAACGCGATCCACCTCGGGCTGATCCGGATCCTCGGATGCACCCCGTTCGCCGTCAGCTACGAGAACGACGGCCGGCTCATCCGCAACGTGGTGCCCAACCCGGCGGCCTCCGGAACCACCAGCTCCTGGGGTGCCGACTCGGAGTTCTTCTGGCACACCGACAATCCGCACCAGCCGTTCGGACCGCCCGGCTCCGATCCCCGGCTGTACACCCCGGCCTACCTCACCTTCTTCGCCATACGCAACGAGGAGCGGGTACCCACCGAGATCGCGGCGCTCGACGACGTGGTCGTACGGCTCGACGACGAGACCCTGGCCGGCCTCATGGCCCCGGAGTTCCAGGTCGGCGCACCCGACTCCAACGACGGCGAGGCCATCGGCCCGCTGGTGAAGACCGCCGTCCTGGAGACCGCGCCGGACGGCCGCCACCGCGCCCGCTACGACCGCGGGACGACGACCGGCGTCACGCCCGCCGCGCAGGACGCGCTGGAGCGCTGGTCCGCCGCCCTGAAGACCGTCCCGTCGGCCGACCTGGTGCTGGAGACGGGCGACTTCATGATCTTCGACAACCACCGGGTGCTGCACCGCCGCAAGGCGTTCACGCCCCACCCCCACACGAACGCGCGCTGGCTGCGCCGCTGCTACGCCGCCTGACAACCACCAGCTCCCATGAGCGAGCAGCGGCCCCACCCCCCCCACCCATCGTCCAGCTCACCTCACCCCCGAAGGGAACCCCATGGGCAAGTACCGCGTGGCAGTCGTCGGCGGCCGGCCGGCACCGGTCACGGGCGCCAAGGAACTCGGCATCGACGTCGTCCTCGTCCACGAGGAGGGCGCCTATGACGTGGCCGTGGCCCAGCACTGCGAGCGCATCGTGCACGCCCCCCTCGACGACGGGCAGGCCATCCTCGACGTACTGAAGCCGCTGCACGACGAGCGCCCCTTCGACCGCGTCCTCACCACCACCGAACCGGCCGCCGAGTCCACCGGCTTCGTCGTCGACTCCCTCGGCCTGCCGGGTGTCACCGAGGCCACCGCCCGCGCCCTCAAGGACAAGGCCCTCACCCGGGAGCTCCTGGACCGGCACGGACTCAGCCCCGTGCGCTACCGCATGGTGAACAGCGCCGACGAGATCGCGGCGTTCCGGGCCGAGGTGGGCGAGCGCATCATCGTCAAGCCGGTGGACGGCGTGGCCAGTCTCCACATCCACCCCGTCGACGGTCCCGAGGACGCCCGGAAGGCCTGGGAGGCACTGCGCGAGGCCGGCATCTCCAAGGTCATCGCCGAGGAGTACCTGGACGGCCCCGTCGTCAGCGTGGACTCCTTCTCGTACGGGGGCCGCCACCTCACCATCGGCTACTCCGAGTACCGCATGAACGACCGGTACGTCGAGTGGGAGGTCTCCACCCCCAGCCGCTACGCCCTGCCGTGGCTCGCCGAACTCCGCGACCTCACCCCGAAGCTGCTGGACGCCGTCGGCCTCACCGAGGGGCCCTCGCACAGCGAGTTCGTCCTCACCCCGAAGGGCCCGCGCGTCCTCGAGTCGCACGCCCGGCTGGCCGGCAGCGGCGCGCCCGAGCTCGTACGCCGCGCCTTCGGGCTGAACCTCAACCGGATGTTCCTCACCGTCCCGCTCGGCATCGACGAACTGCCGCAGACCTCACCCGAGCCGCTGGGCGGAGCGGCGGTCCGGTTCTTCACCCCCGAGCCGGGCACCATCGACGCCATCGAGGTCGACGACGACGCGGCCGACGAGATCCGCCGCGTCCCCAAGGGCGAGAAGCTCTACGTCTTCCTGCCGTACCTGGACGAGTTCATGGACACCGAGGTGGCGGCGGTGATCGGCAAGGACGTCGGCGAGACGGTGCCCCCGCTGCTGACCGTCGCCGACTGCGTCTCCGGGTACGTCATCGCCTCCGGGCGCGACGCCGACGACGCGGTCGCCAAGTGCGAGGCCGTCAACGACCGGATCCGCTTCAAGACGAGCTGACGCCACCCCCTGCCGCCGGACGCCGTTTCCCCCCACCCCCACCCCCGCCCCCCACTCGCCTTGCGGGTTCGCCCTGCCGGGCGGCGGCGGGACCCCGAGCCGAGGTCCCGCCGCCCGGCCGGCCGCCCGGCCCGCCGGGGACGGCGTCCCGCTCCTCGCCTCCCCACCCCCTCTGAACGCCTCCTGGGATGGAATCACCATGAACACGATCACTTCCCCCGTCCTGGCGGAGGGCTCCCTGCCGGACCCCGTCGCCCAGCTGAACACCGTCCGCCGGCTCGTCGAGGAGCGGTACAGCGGTGACGAGCCGCTCGCCCGCGCCGCGCTCCACCTGATCGACTGCGCGACCGACATCGTGGGCCAGCTCCCCGACGGCGACCTCGACGCGGCGCGGGGCGCGCTCGGCTCGGCCCGCGCCGCGGTGGTCTCGGCGACCTTCGCGGTGGGCCGGATCCGGGACATGGCGGCCACCGGGACGGAGCGGGCATGAGCCGGCACATCATCGTCATCCACCGCTGGCGCGACCAGCACGCCCGGTACGACGACTACCTCGACCACCGCACCCACCGGGTCACCTACGTGACCACCCGACTCGCCCTCCCCTCCGTCCCCGTCGGCGCCGCGGCCGCCCGCGTGGTCCCGGCCACCGACGACATCGACGCCGTCTGGCACGCCGTGACCGACCTGCGCACCCACTTCGGCGCCCCCGAACGGGTCGTGGCCCTCAACGAAGGAGACCTCGACACCGCCGCGCTCGTACGCGAACGACTCGGCTGCGCCGGCCAGACCCCCGGCCCACTGGCCCGCTTCCGCGACAAGCTCACCATGAACCAGGTGGTCGCCGAGGCGGGCATACCGGCCCCCTCCTTCGCCGACGCCCCCGACGAGGAGGCCGTCCTGGCCTTCGCGGAGCGCCACGGCTGGCCCGTGGTGGTCAAGCCGCGCAAGGGCACCGCGAGCCGGGGCGTCGTACGCCTCGACTCCCCGGCCGACCTGCCGCTGCTGCGCACCTCGCCGCCGGAACCGCGCGTGGTGCAGGAGTTCTGCGGCGACCAGATCTTCCACATCGACGGCCTGTGGACCGGCGAGGAACTCGGCCCCTGGCGAGCCTCCCGTTACGTCAACACCTGCGTGGACTTCACCCAGGGCGAGGCCCTCGGCTCCGTCGAGGTCGACGACCCCCACCTCCTCGGTCCGCTCTCCACCTTCACGGCCCGGGTGGCGAGAGCGCTCGGCCCGGAACCGTGGGTCTTCCACCTGGAGGCCTTCGTCGGTACGTCCGCCGACGGCTCGCCCTCCGTCCGGTTCCTGGAGGCCGGCTACCGCGTCGGCGGCGCCGAGATCCCGTTCATCTGGCGGGAGGTGCACGGCATCGACCTGATGCACGCCGCCGCCGACATCCAGCTCGGCCGCCGCCCGGAGCTTCCCGCACCGGCCCACTGGGCGACGGGCGGCTGGCTGCTCGTGCCCTCGCCCGTCCCGGCCCCGTGCCGCGTCACGGCGTGGGAGCTCCCCGAACCGCCGACCCCCGAGGAGGGCCCGTACGCGTCCGTGATCCCGGCGGTGGGGCAGGTCGTCCCGCGGGTGGGCGGGTACGAACACGTGGGCGCTCGGTTCCGGTTCCGCGGCGGATCGAGCGGGGACGTGGAGAAGGCCGTTCTCAGGACAGCGGCCCAGTTCCGCCTGGAGTGCACCCCGGAGCGAGGAGCACGCGTGCCCTGCGGGCTGGACCGATGACCGGCGGCACGGCGATGGCGGCGGGCTCTCGCGCCGTACTCGTCCTGGAGGACGGCCGCGCCTTCCGCGGCCGTGCCTATGGGGCCGTGGGGGAGACTTTCGGCGAGGCCGTCTTCTCCACCGGCATGACCGGTTACCAGGAGACCTTGACCGACCCGTCGTATCACCGGCAGGTCGTGGTGATGACCGCGCCGCACGTCGGCAACACCGGTGTCAACGACGAGGACCCCGAGTCGAAGAAGATCTGGGTCTCCGGCTACGTGGTCCGCGACCCTGCCCGTATTCCGTCGAGCTGGCGCGCCACGCGCACGCTGGACGAGGAGCTGGCCGCCCAGGGCGTCGTCGGTATCAGCGGCATCGACACCCGCGCCCTGACGCGCCACCTGCGTGAGCGCGGCGCGATGCGCGTCGGGATCTTCTCCGGTGACGCGATCGGCGGCGACGCGGAGATGCTGGCCAGGGTGCAGGCGCAGCCGCAGATGAAGGGCGCCAACCTGTCGGCGGAGGTCGCCACCAGCGAGCCGTACGTCGTCCCGGCGATCGGTGAGAAGAAGTTCACGGTGGCCGCGATCGACCTGGGCATCAAGGGCATGACTCCGCATCGGATGGCCGAGCGTGGCATCGAGGTGCATGTGCTGCCCGCGACCGCCACCGCCGAGGACGTGTACGCGGTCGCCCCCGACGGCGTGTTCTTCTCCAACGGCCCCGGCGACCCGGCCACCGCCGACCACCCCGTCGCCCTCATGCAGGCCGTCCTGGAGCGCCGGACGCCGCTGTTCGGCATCTGCTTCGGCAACCAGATCCTGGGCCGCGCGCTCGGTTTCGGCACGTACAAGCTGAAGTACGGCCACCGCGGCATCAACCAGCCCGTGCAGGACCGTACGACCGGCAAGGTCGAGGTCACCGCGCACAACCACGGCTTCGCCGTCGACGCGCCGCTCGACAAGCCGTCCGACACCCCCTTCGGCCGGGCCGAGGTCTCCCACGTGTGTCTGAACGACAACGTGGTGGAGGGCCTGCAGCTGCTCGACCAGCCGGCTTTCAGTGTCCAGTACCACCCCGAGGCGGCCGCCGGCCCGCACGACGCCGCGTACCTCTTCGACCGCTTCGTATCCCTGATGGAGGCCGAGCGTGCCTAAGCGCACCGATATCCAGTCCGTCCTGGTCATCGGCTCCGGCCCGATCGTCATCGGCCAGGCCGCCGAGTTCGACTACTCCGGCACCCAGGCGTGCCGTGTCCTGAAGTCCGAGGGCCTGCGGGTCATCCTGGTGAACTCCAACCCGGCGACGATCATGACCGACCCGGAGATCGCCGACGCCACGTACGTCGAGCCGATCACCCCCGAGTTCGTCGAAAAGATCATCGCCAAAGAGCGGCCGGATGCCCTGTTGCCGACGCTGGGTGGCCAGACGGCATTGAACACGGCGATCGCGCTGCACGAGGCGGGTGTACTGGCGCAGTACGGCGTGGAGTTGATCGGTGCGAAGGTGGAGGCCATCCACAAGGGGGAGGACCGCGACCTGTTCAAGGGGGTGGTGGAAGAGGTCCGTAGGAAGATCGGCCACGGTGAGTCGGCCCGTTCGGTGATCTGCCACTCCATGGATGACGTCCTCAAGGGCGTCGAGGTCCTCGGCGGCTACCCGGTGGTTGTGCGCCCGTCGTTCACGATGGGCGGCGCCGGTTCCGGCTTCGCCCACGACGAGGAGGAGCTGCGCCGCATCGCGGGTCAGGGCCTGACGCTGTCGCCGACCACCGAGGTGCTCCTGGAGGAGTCGATCCTCGGCTGGAAGGAGTACGAGCTGGAGCTGATGCGCGACAAGCACGACAACGTCGTGGTCGTCTGCTCCATCGAGAACTTCGACCCGATGGGTGTGCACACCGGTGACTCGATCACGGTTGCCCCGGCGATGACGCTGACCGACCGTGAGTACCAGATCCTGCGTGATGTCGGTATCGCGATCATCCGCGAGGTCGGCGTGGACACCGGCGGCTGCAACATCCAGTTCGCGGTCAACCCCGTCGACGGCCGGGTCATCGTCATCGAGATGAACCCGCGCGTCTCGCGCTCCTCCGCGCTCGCCTCGAAGGCGACTGGTTTCCCGATCGCGAAGATCGCGGCGAAGCTGGCGGTGGGCTACACGCTGGACGAGATCCCGAACGACATCACGGAGAAGACGCCTGCTTCCTTCGAGCCGACGCTCGACTACGTGGTGGTCAAGGCTCCGCGGTTCGCGTTCGAGAAGTTCCCGTCGGCCGACTCCACGCTGACCACGACGATGAAGTCGGTCGGTGAGGCGATGGCGATCGGCCGTAACTTCACCGAGGCGCTGCAGAAGGCGCTGCGCTCGCTGGAGAAGAAGGGCAGCCAGTTCACCTTCACCGGCCCGGTCGGGGACAAGGCCGAGCTGCTGCGTGAGGCGGTCCGCCCGACCGACGGCCGGATCAACACCGTCATGCAGGCGATCCGCGCGGGTGCGACCCCGGAGGAGGTCTTCGACGCGACGAAGATCGACCCGTGGTTCGTCGACCAGCTCTTCCTGATCAAGGAGATTGCCGACGAGCTGGCGGCTGCGCGCGATCTCACCCCGGAGTTGCTCGCGTACGCGAAGCGGCATGGTTTCTCCGACGCGCAGATCGCCGAGATCCGGGGCCTGCGGGAGGACGTCGTCCGCGAGGTCCGTCACGCGCTCGGTGTGCGCCCGGTTTACAAGACGGTCGACACGTGTGCGGCGGAGTTCGCGGCGAAGACGCCGTACTTCTACTCCTCGTACGACGAGGAGAGTGAGGTCGCGCCGCGTGAGAAGCCGGCGGTGATCATTCTGGGGTCGGGTCCGAACCGTATCGGTCAGGGCATCGAGTTCGACTACTCCTGTGTCCATGCCTCCTTCGCGCTGAGCGAGGCGGGCTACGAGACGGTGATGGTCAACTGCAACCCGGAGACGGTCTCGACCGACTACGACACCTCCGACCGTCTGTACTTCGAGCCGCTGACGCTCGAGGACGTGCTGGAGATCGTCCACGCCGAGCAGCAGGCCGGCCCGATCGCGGGTGTCGTGGTCCAGCTGGGCGGCCAGACCCCGCTGGGCCTGGCCCAGGCGCTGAAGGACAACGGCGTGCCGGTCGTGGGCACCTCCCCGGAGGCGATCCACGCCGCCGAGGACCGTGGCGCCTTCGGCCGCGTGCTGGCCGAGGCGGGCCTGCCGGCGCCCAAGCACGGCACCGCGTTCTCCTTCGACGACGCCGCGCGGATCGCCGCCGGCATCGGCTACCCGGTGATGCTCCGGCCCTCGTACGTGCTGGGCGGGCGTGGCATGCAGATCGTCTACGACGAGCCGTCGCTGGCCGCCTACCTGCAACAGCACGCCGTGCTGATCGCCGACCACCCCGTCCTCGTGGACCGGTTCCTCGATGACGCGATCGAGATCGACGTCGACGCGCTCTACGACGGCACCGAGCTCTACCTCGGTGGCGTGATGGAGCACATCGAGGAGGCCGGTATCCACTCCGGTGACTCGGCGTGCGCCCTGCCCCCGATCACCCTGGGCGGGCACGACATCAAGCGCCTGCGCGCCTCCACCGAGGCCATCGCCCGCGGTGTCGGCGTCCGCGGCCTGATCAACATCCAGTTCGCGATGGCCGGCGACATCCTCTACGTCCTGGAGGCCAACCCCCGCGCCTCCCGCACCGTCCCCTTCACCTCCAAGGCGACCGCGGTGCCGCTGGCGAAGGCCGCCGCCCGCATCTCGCTGGGTGCCACGATCGCCGAGCTGCGCGCCGAGGGCCTGCTGCCCAAGCAGGGCGACGGCGGCACCCTGCCGCTGGATGCGCCGATCTCCGTCAAGGAGGCCGTCATGCCGTGGTCGCGCTTCCGCGACGTGCACGGCCGCGGTGTGGACACCGTACTGGGCCCGGAGATGCGCTCGACGGGTGAGGTCATGGGCATCGACGCGGTCTTCGGCACGGCGTATGCCAAGTCGCAGGCCGGCGCGTATGGTCC
>NZ_JBEZAQ010000004.1:526657-556693 GCF_040646655.1 Streptomyces sp. NPDC045431 | reverse complement strand
GAGTCCCTCCTGTACGTCCTGCGTGAGCGCCTGGGCCTGCCCGGCTCCAAGAACGCCTGCGAGCAGGGCGAGTGCGGCTCCTGCACGGTCCGCCTCGACGGCGTCCCGGTGTGTTCGTGCCTGGTCGCCGCCGGCCAGGTCGAGGGCCGCGAGGTCGTCACGGTCGAGGGCCTCGCCGACTACGCCGAACAGCGTGCCGCGCACGGGGGTCGCGGCACCCACCACGGCGAGGCGATCGAGGCGATCGAGGCGGCCACCGGTGCGGCCACCGACACGCGGACCGGTGAGGGCAGCCGCTCCCCGCGTACGGCGCTCTCGCCGATCCAGCAGGCGTTCATCGACGCGGGCGCCGTCCAGTGCGGCTTCTGCACCCCGGGCCTGCTGGTCGCGGCCGACGAGATGCTGGAGCGCAACCCGTCCCCGACGGACGAGGACATCCGCGAAGGGCTCTCCGGCAACCTCTGCCGCTGCACCGGTTACGAGAAGATCCTCGACGCGGTCCGCCTGGCCGCGGCCCGCCGAGAAGGTCAAGGACTCCAGGAAGGCGTGGTCTGATCATGGCCGGCACCACCACGGGTATACCCACCAACGTCACCCAGCGCTCCCGGGCCAAGGGCGGTATCGGCGAGTCGACGCTCCGCCCCGACGGCACCCTCAAGGTCACCGGCGAGTTCGCCTACTCCTCGGACATGTGGCACGAGGACATGCTCTGGGGCCAGATCCTGCGGTCCACGGTCGCGCACGCCGAGATCGTCTCCATCGACACCTCCGAGGCCCTCGCGCAGGCCGGCGTCTACGCGGTGATGACGTACGACGACCTCCCGGCCCCGATGAAGTACTACGGCATGGAGTTCCAGGACACCCCGGTCCTCGCCCACGGCAAGGTCCGTCACCACGGTGAGCCGGTGGCCCTCGTGGCCGCCGACCACCCGGAGACCGCCCGCCGCGCCGCCGCGAAGATCAAGATCGAGTACCGGGAGCTGCCGCTCGTCACCGACGAGGCCTCGGCGACCGCTCCCGACGCCGTCCTCGTCCACGAGAACCGCACCGACCACCACGCCGGGCACGTACCGCACCCGAACATCGTGCACCGTCAGCCGATCATCCGCGGCAATGTGGAGGAGGCGCGCAAGCGCGCCGACGTGATCGTCGAGGGCGAGTACACCTTCGGCATGCAGGACCAGGCCTTCCTCGGCCCCGAGTCCGGCCTCGCCGTGCCCGCGGAGGACGGGGGCGTCGACCTGTACGTCGCCACCCAGTGGCTGCACTCGGACCTCAAGCAGATCGCCCCGGTCCTCGGCCTGCCCGAGGAGAAGGTGCGGATGACGATGGCCGGCGTCGGCGGCGCGTTCGGCGGTCGCGAGGACATCTCGATGCAGATCCACGCCTCTGTGCTCGCGCTCCGCACCGGCAAGCCGGTGAAGATCGTCTACAACCGCTACGAGTCGTTCTTCGGCCACGTCCACCGGCACCCGGCGAAGCTCTCCTACGAGCACGGCGCCACCAAGGACGGCAAGCTCACGCACATGAAGTGCAAGATCGTGCTGGACGGCGGCGCCTACGCGTCGTCCACGGCCTCGGTCGTCGGCAACGCGTCGTCCCTCTCGGCCGGTCCGTATGTCATCGACGACGTCGAGATCGAGGCGATCGGCCTCTACACGAACAACCCGCCGTGCGGTGCCATGCGCGGCTTCGGTGCGGTCCAGGCGTGCTTCGCGTACGAGGCCCAGATGGACAAGCTCGCGGCGAAGCTGGGCATGGACCCGGTCGAGTTCCGCCAGCTCAACGCCATGGAGCAGGGCACGCTCATGCCGACCGGCCAGCCGGTCGACTCCCCGGCCCCGGTCGCCGAACTGCTGCGGCGCGTCAAGGCCCGTCCGCTGCCGCCGGAGCGCCAGTGGGAGACCACCGCGGGCGCCGACGTCCGCGCGCTGCCCGGCGGTCTGTCGAACACCACGCACGGCGAGGGCGTCGTCCGCGGCGTCGGCTACGCGGTCGGCATCAAGAACGTCGGCTTCTCCGAAGGCTTCGACGACTACTCCACCGCGAAGGTGCGTATCGAGGTCATCAACGGCGAGGCCGTCGCCACGGTGCACACGGCCGCGGCGGAGGTCGGCCAGGGCGGTGTCACCATCCACGCCCAGATCGCCCGCACCGAACTCGGCGTGCAGCAGGTCACCATCCACCCCGCCGACACCCAGGTGGGGTCGGCCGGTTCGACTTCCGCGGCCCGCCAGACCTACATGACCGGCGGCGCCATCAAGAACTCCTGCGAGATCGTCCGCGAGAAGGTGCTGGAGATCGGCCGCCGCAAGTTCGGCACGTACCACCCGGCGTGGGCCACCGCCGAACTCCTCCTGGAGGGCGGCAAGGTCGTCACCGACGGCGGCGAGGTCCTCGCCACCCTGGTGGACGTCCTGGAGGACCAGGCCGTGGAGGTCGAGGAGGAGTGGCGTCACCGCCCGACCGAGGCCTTCGACCTGCGCACCGGCCAGGGCAACGGCCACGTCCAGTACTCCTTCGCCGCGCACCGCGCGGTCGTGGAGGTCGACACCGAGCTGGGCCTGGTCAAGGTCATCGAGCTGGCCTGCGCCCAGGACGTCGGCAAGGCCCTCAACCCGCTCTCCGTCGTCGGCCAGATCCAGGGCGGCACCACCCAGGGCCTGGGCGTCGCGGTGATGGAGGAGATCATCGTGGATCCGAAGACCGCGAAGGTGAAGAACCCCTCCTTCACGGACTACCTGATCCCCACCATCCTCGACACCCCGACCATCCCCGTCGACTACCTCGAACTGGCGGACCCGAACGCTCCGTACGGCGTGCGCGGCATCGGCGAGGCCCCGACCCTGTCGTCCACCCCGGCCGTCCTCGCGGCGATCCGGAACGCGACGGGCCTGGAGCTGAACAAGACGCCGGTACGCCCCGAGCACCTCACCGGCACCCTGTAGAACTCGGACAGCGAAGGGGGCCGGACTCACCCGAGTCCGGCCCCCCTTTCCGTCAGCCCCTGCGGGGCGGAGTCAGCTTGTCCAGGTCGAGGCTGATCTCGAACGGCACCGGACGCCGGAGTTCCCCCCGGAAGATACCGGCGGGCGCGTACGCGCGCGTCGGCTCGTCGAGTTCGTAGACGTGGACGACCGGGGCGCCGTCCTCGTCCTCGACGCACCAGTAGTGCGGGATGCCGGCCTCCGCGTACTTGCGGAGCTTGACCGTGCGGTCACGGTGGGCGGACTCGGGGGAGACGACCTCGACGACCAGTCGCACTTCGTCCGGAAGGAACCAGGTGCGGTCGCCGTCGAAGTGGGCCGTCGTCAGCAGCAGATCCGGTTCCGGACGATTGCGCTCATCCAGCTTTATGGTCATCTCGCGACCGACGCTGACGTCGGCGGGCGCCTGCTCCATGAGGGCGACGGTGAGCATGGTGACGAGGTGGCCGTGCCACCACCTCTGCGGCGACATCATGAAGACGAGTGCTCCGTCGATCAGCTCGGTGTGGCGCGGTGCCTCGGGGAGGCGGTCCAGGTCCTCCGCGAACCAGCCTTCCGCGCGCGGCGGGCGCATCCAGTCGGGCAGTGCGGTCATGGCACTACCGTAGCGACTCGCCGATGCCCGGGGCGCGTGATCGTGCGGCTGGGCATGCGTCCGCATGCGCATACGAAAAGGGGCCGGCTCCCTCCGGGGCCGACCCCTTCCGCTACGTACCGTGAGCGCGGTCGGGAGCACGCGCGTCGCGGGCTTGCTAGCCCTGCTTCTCCTGCTCCGCCTGCTTCGCCTTCAGGCGGGCCGCTTCCTTGCGGACCTCGGCCTGCGTGGCGCGCTCCTTCTGGAGCCACTCGGGGGACTCCTGCTTCAGCGCCTCGATCTGCTCCGTGGTGAGGGCCTCCGCCACTCCGCCGCGGGCGAGGCCCGAGATGGAGACGCCCAGCTTGGCGGCGACGACCGGGCGGGGGTGCGGGCCGTTGCGGCGCAGCTCGCGGAGCCACTCCGGTGGGTCGGTCTGGAGGGCGGTCAGCTCGTCGCGCGTGACGACACCCTCACGGAACTCGGCGGGGGTGGCC
Organism: Streptomyces sp. NPDC045431; assembly: GCF_040646655.1. Classification (NCBI taxonomy): domain Bacteria; kingdom Bacillati; phylum Actinomycetota; class Actinomycetes; order Kitasatosporales; family Streptomycetaceae; genus Streptomyces; species Streptomyces sp. NPDC045431. The sequence goes on along the minus strand of NZ_JBEZAQ010000004.1, from coordinate 552,635 downwards.
TCGAGGTACACACCCAGCTTCTTCGCCGCGGTAGCGGGCTTCATCGTCTGGGCGGTCTTGTGCGACGTCATGGGACCAAGGATATCGAGCATGCGCGCGACCGCCGACCACGCCCGGTAACCTGGCCGGGTGACAGGCTCGGAAGCACCTTCCCCGTTCCGGCTCGCGTACGTCCCGGGCGTGACCCCCGCCAAATGGGTGCGGATCTGGCAGGAGCGCCTGCCCGACATCCCGCTGGAGCTCGTCGCGGTGCCGGCCGCCGAAGCCCCCGACGTACTGCGCCGGCGCGGCGCCGACGCCGGTTTCCTGCGGCTGCCGGTCGACGGGACCGACCTCAGCGCGATCCCGCTCTACACCGAGACGACGGTGGTCGTGGTGCCGAAGGACCACGTCGTGGCGGCGGTCGAGGAGGTCTCCGCCGAGGAACTGGCCGACGAGATCGTCTTCCACCCGCTCGACGACACCCTCGACTGGGAGCACCCCCCGGGACGGCCCGCGATCGAGCGCCCGGCCACGACGGCGGACGCCATCGAGCTGGTGGCGGCGGGGGTGGGTCTGCTGTTCGTCCCGCAGTCGCTGGCGCGTCTGCACCACCGCAGGGACCTCACGTACCGGCCGGTCACCGGTGTTCCGCAGTCGCGCGTCGCCCTGTCCTGGCCGGAGGAGGCCACCACCGACAGGGTGGAGGACTTCATCGGCATCGTCCGCGGGCGCACCGTCAACAGCACGCGCGGTCGCGCCGCCGCCCCGGCCGCTCAGCCGAAGCAGCGCAAGCGTCCCGAGACGACGGGAGCCGGCGCACGGCGGAAGCCCGCCCCCGGCAAGTCAACCGGAAAGTCGGCCGGAAAGGCGACGGGAAAGTCGGCCGGAAAGCCGGCCGGAAAGAGCGGCGCCAAGCGGGGCAAGCCCCGCCGCCGGCCGTAGCCGCCGGGGGAGCCGTCGGCGCGTTGGGGCGCCGGGGCGCTCACACCGACAGCGGCACCTCGTGGATCTCGTCGGCCGCGTGGCCGGTCCGTTCGTGGATGCGCTTCACCGCGTCCGCCGAGGGGCCGGTGGACAGGCAGTAGACCGTGCCGGACTGCGGGTCGGCCCATGCCCTCTCGAAGTGGACGCCTTCCTCCTTCTCGATGGCGAGGTCCGCCTCGTGCGCCTCGCGCAGCTGGTCGGACGTGATGCCCTTCATTCCGCGGTGGACGTCCATGTACGTACCCATGGCTCCCGCACCTCCGGGGTCGTGGTTGTGGGCTCACTTCCATGCTGCACCCGAAATCCGCCCCCTGCGCGCGCGCCCGTGGGCTCGACAAGCAGGCTCGTTCGGCCACGTTCGGTTGCGCCGTACCAGGTCAGGGCCGAAGCGGGGGACCGGACTCCGCATCGTGCGCAGGCGTACGACCCCGTCGCGAGCACGTGTTCCGGTGTGGCGGCCGCATGGCGACCTTGTTACCGGCACGTCGGCACCCTTGTGCGATTCCTATGGATCAGCCAATCTTTCGCTCGGCGGTCAGGCACGGGAAACACCCCGTACACGACGGCGTTCATCCGTCACGTCGTTTGTCATGGGCACGTCCATGCCTGGGTGCCGCACCCCCACAGCAACGCACCACCCGATGAGGAGGACCCCTCACATGTCAGTGATGCGTACCTCGCGGCGAAGACTCGCCGCGGCCAGCGCCATAGCCGTCGCCGCCCTGGCGCTCGGCACCGCGTCCGCCCTGCCGTCCGCCGCGGCCGAGGTGGCACCGGAAGGCGTCATCCAGTACGCGGGCGCTCCCAACGCCGTCGCGGGCAGCTACATCGTCACCCTGGACGAGTCCGAGGCTCCCGCCGAGTCCAAGGCGGGCCGCGCGGTCGCCGCGAAGTACGGCGCGAAGATCGAGAAGACCTTCACCTCGGCCCTCAACGGTTACGCCGTCGAGCTCTCCGAGGCCCAGGCGAAGAAGCTCGCCGCCGACCCGGCCGTCGACTCCGTCGTCCAGAACCGCGTCTTCAGCATCAACGGCACCCAGCCCTCGCCGCCCTCCTGGGGCCTGGACCGCATCGACCAGCGCGCCCTGCCGCTCAACCAGAGCTACACCTACCCCGAGCCGGCCGGGGAGGGCGTCACCGCGTACATCATCGACACCGGCGTACGCATCACCCACGGCGACTTCGGCGGGCGGGCCTCGTACGGCTTCGACGCCGTCGACAACGACAACACCGCGCAGGACGGCAACGGCCACGGCACGCACGTCGCCGGCACCGTCGCGGGCAACGCGTACGGCGTGGCCAAGAAGGCCAAGATCGTCGGCGTCCGCGTGCTCAACAACTCCGGCTCCGGCACCACCGCCCAGGTCGTCGCCGGCATCGACTGGGTGACCCGCAACGCCGTCAAGCCGGCCGTCGCCAACATGAGCCTCGGCGGCGGCGCCGACTCGGCGCTCGACACGGCCGTACGCAACTCCATCGCCTCGGGCGTCACCTACGCCATCGCGGCGGGCAACGACGGCCGCGACGCCTCCGGCACCTCGCCGGCCCGCGTCAGCGAGGCCATCACGGTCGGCTCCACCACCAACACCGACGCGCGGTCCAGCTTCTCCAACTACGGCTCCATCGTGGACATCTTCGCGCCGGGCTCCTCCATCACCTCCGCGTGGAACACCGGCGACACCGCCACCAACACCATCTCCGGTACGTCGATGGCCACCCCGCACGTCGCGGGCGCCGCCGCGCTGTACCTGGCCAACAACCGGACGGCGACCCCGTCCCAGGTCGCCTCGGCCCTGACCTCCGCCGCCACCACCGGCGTGGTCACCAACCCGGGCACCGGCTCCCCGAACCGCCTGCTGTACGTGGGTGACGGCGGTACGACGCCGCCGCCCGGCAAGCGGTTCGAGAACACCGCCGACTACGCGATCAACGACAACGCCACCGCGGAGTCGCCCATCACCGTCTCCGGCGTCACGGGCAACGCCCCCTCCGCGCTCCAGGTGCCCGTGAACATCGTCCACACGTACATCGGTGACCTCCAGGTGCAGCTGATCGCGCCCGACGGCACCGCGTACACACTGAAGGCGTACGGGACCGGCGGCAGCGCCGACAACATCAACACCACGTACACCGTCAACGCCTCCTCGGAGGTCGCGAACGGCACGTGGAAGCTGCGGGTGAGCGACAACGCGAACTACGACACCGGGAAGATCGACTCCTGGGCCCTGCAGTTCTGATGTCCTGACGCTCCCGACCCACCGCACGTGAAGGGCACGTGAAGGGCGGCCGCCATCCCATGGCGGCCGCCCTTTCGTGCGTCGCGTCGCGTACGATGCCGCGCGCCCGATCACATGCTCGAATACGCCCTCGACAGGAGCACCGCACGCCGTGGAACCGTCCTCCCAGGGGTGGCCCCCGCCCCAGCAGCCCCACCCCGCCTACGGCATACCGGGTTACGGCCTCCCCGGGGCGCCCGGCCCGCTCCCGCCACCCGTTCCCCCCATCAACGGGCTCTCCATCGCGTCCCTGGTCGTGGGCATCCTGTGCTGCATACCGCCCCTCGGCATGATCCTGGGGGCCATCGCCCTCGCCCGGATCAAGAAGAAGGGCGAACGGGGCAAGGGCCTGGCCATCGGCGGCATGATCATGTCCCTGGTCGGCACGCTGCTCGTGACGGCGGGGATCGCCAGTGGCGGCTTCCGCGAGGCCTACGACGGCTTCCGGAAGGGGATGCGGGAGGCGCAGAGCTCCCGCTCCACGTTCGACCTGCGCAAGGGGCAGTGCTTCGACCGGCCCGGCGGCGTGCGCGAGACGGAGGCGGCCGAGGTGCGGATCGTCGCGTGCTCCGGGCCGCACGACGGCGAGGTCAGCGGCTCCTTCACGCTCACCGGCTTCGGCGAGGAGTGGCCCGGCGAGAAGCGCATCGACGAGCAGGCCGAGGAGCGCTGCCAGCCGATCAGCGACGCGTACGCGATGGACTCCTGGGCGAGACCGGAGAACGCGTGGCTGTACTACTACCAGCCGAGCGAGGAGAGCTGGCGGTACGGCGACCGCGAGGTGACCTGCTCCGTCACCGCCGAGACCGGCAAGCTGACCGGGTCGGTCCGCGCGGACGCCACGACCCTCGACCCGCACCAGCTCGCGTACCTCCAGGCGCTGAACCCGATCGACACCGCGCTGATGGAGGAGCCGGAGGAGACCGTCGAGGACGACCCGGAGGGGAACACCGCCTGGGCCGCCGACGTCGAGTCGACCCTGACGCAGTCGGTCGCCGCGCTGGAGAAGCACCAGTGGCCGGCCGCGGCCGACAAGGCCGTGACGGACCTCGTGGCGCAGCTGAAGACCGCCCGCGGGCACTGGAAGAAGGCGGCGGACACCTCCGACCCCGACGCCTTCTGGGAGTACTACACCGACGGGTACGACGCCCTTCCGCACGACTTGGGGCTCGAGGCGCGCACCGCGCTCGGGCTGGCGGACACCCCGCCGGACGCCCCCGTCGAGGAGCCGGGGGACCCGGAGGGCTCCGACGAGCCGGGGGAATCGGGGGAGTTGGAGGAATCGGAGGGGTCGGCGCCGGGTTCCGGGGCGGGGACGGCCGTCTGAACGGCCGTCATCACTTTGGGTGAATCTCTGGCTCATGCTTGCGGCGCTCAACCGTCGGTTGCCACGCTGTAGCTGTCTGTCAAGCTGATGGGAGTGGCCCGTGACATTCGGTGAGCAGCCCGCCTATCTGCGCGTTGCGAGCGATCTTCGGGAGAAGATCGTCAACGGCTCGCTGCCGCCGCACACCCGGCTCCCCTCGCAGGCCCGCATCCGCGAGGAGTACGGGGTCTCGGACACCGTCGCGCTGGAGGCCCGCAAGGTGCTCATGGCCGAGGGCCTGGTGGAGGGCCGCTCCGGCTCGGGGACGTACGTACGGGAGCGGCCCGTGCCGCGCCGGATCGCCCGCTCCGGCTACCGCCGGCCGTCCGGGGCCAGCCCCTTCCGGCAGGAGCAGGCGGACGAGGAGGCGCGCGGCACCTGGGAGTCCAGCAGCGAGCAGGAGCGCGCCGGCGCGGCCATCGCCGAGCGGCTCGGCATCGCGCCCGGCGAGCGCGTGATGCGCACGCGGTACGTCTTCCGGGAGGCCGGCGAGCCGATGATGCTCTCGACCTCCTGGGAGCCGCTCGCCGTCACCGGGCGCACGCCGGTCATGCTGCCGGAGGAGGGGCCGCTCGGCGGCTGCGGGGTCGTCGAGCGGATGGCCGCCATCGACGTCGTCGTGGACAACGTGGTGGAGGAGGTCGGCGCGCGGCCGGGGCTCGCGGAGGAGCTGCTGACGCTCGGCGGGGTGCCGGGGCACGTGGTGATGGTGGTGGAGCGGACGTACTTCGCGTCGGGGCGGGCCGTGGAGACGGCCGATGTGGTGGTGCCCGCCGACCGCTACCGGCTCTCGTACCACTTGCCCGTGCGCTGACGGCCCGGTGTGCTGACGGCCGGGGACCCTGACGGGCTTTCAGCTCTGGCGCAAGGGGCGCACTCGGCCGAGTGCGCCCCCTTTCTGTGCCGATTTCCTGGCCGGAACCGTATCTCTTTGTGAAAACCCGTATCCGCTGCGTAAAGGTCAGGCGTAGGCTCGGGCATATGCGGATTGCGGTTTCCTCGGCATTCTTGGAGATATGCCCGTCGGCGGGGGGAGAGGTGCGATGAGCGACAGCGGTGCGGTGCTCCCGTGGCTGGTCATTCGCCAGGACGGCAACGGCAACCAGTACCGGGTGGGCAGGTGCGCCACCAGGGACGAGGCGCAGAAGCTCGCCGACAGCCTCGACTCGCGCGGGCGCGAGCAGATGTACTGGGTCGAGCGGGTGGGCCAGACGACGGTGTGACCGTCTGACCAGGTGCGGGTTACGCTCCGGCGCATGACGGATCGTGTGGTCGTGGCCGGAGCCGTGTTCGACGAGGGGCGGCTGCTGGCCGCGCGCCGCAGCGCCCCTCCCGCGCTCGCCGGCCGCTGGGAGCTGCCCGGCGGCAAGCTGGAGCCGGGTGAGACGGCGCAGGAGGCGCTCGTGCGGGAGCTGCGCGAGGAGCTGGGTGTGGAGACCGAGCCGCTGGAGCGCGTGCCCGGCGAGTGGCCGCTGGCCCCGGGGTACGTCCTCCAGGTCTGGACGGCGAGGCTCCTCGAGGGGGAACCCCGGGCGCTCGAGGACCACGACGCGTTGCGGTGGCTGGGCCGCCATGAACTGGACAGTGTCGACTGGCTGGATCAGGACCGTCCCGCCGTCGCCGCGGCGGCGCGCCACTTCCCCGCGGAGAAGCCCTCCCGCCCCGGAGCCTGACGCCCCCGGCCCGCCCTGCGGCGACGGTCTCCGCCCCGAACGGCTGACCGCCATAGGCCCCCGTTGTACGCCGTTCGTGCCACCGTGCGCCCCCGAGCGCGATAGCGCGCCCCGAATATCGGGTATGTCCCGATTAACCCCCCAAAAATGGACGTGGGTCTGCCTCGCTCTGGGAAGTGGTGGGCGTGATCGACACCAAAGGCGAGTGCGTCGCCGAGTGGACCTTCCCGGCCGAGCTCGACGCCGTACGGACCGCCCGGCACGCCGTGCGCGAGACGCTGCGCGGCTGGGACCTGGAGGCGGCCGTCGGAGACGTGACGGTGCTGCTGGTGAGCGAGCTGGTGACCAATTCCATGCGGTACGCCGCCGGGCCCATCGGGGTCCGGCTGAGCCGGCCGCCGCACGGGGACGGGGCCCCCGCCCTCACCGTGGAGGTCTCCGATCCGCTTCCGGATCCGCCCCTGACGCGGTCCGCCGGCCCCGACGAGGAAGGCGGTCGCGGGCTTCAGCTGGTGGCTTGTTCCGCCCGGCGCTGGGGGACCCGCCGCGGTCGCGCGGGCAAGACCGTGTGGTTCGAGCTGGCCCTGCCTGGTTAGAAGAGTGAAGGGACGATCACTTTTCGGGCAGGCTCAAAACGACCGAGACCACCCTGTGATCGTGAACGGCGTGCCGACGGGGGCCGTAGTGCTGAATACTGCGGGAATGGCCGGTCCGGTGCGGTGAGCTGGAGGGGACGGTCGCGTGAGCGAGATACCTGAGACGGCGAGCGGCGTCATGTGGCAGAGCAGCCCGCCCGGCTCGATCTACGACTACATCAGAGTCGCGTCCTTCTCGATAGGCCCCGACGGCCTGGTCGATCAGTGGAGCCTTCGCGCCGCCGAGCTGTTCGGCATCCCGGCCCGCGAGGTCAGGGGCAAGGACCCGGTCGAGGCCTTCATGCCCCCCGACCTGCGCGCACGCGGTCACCGCAAGGTCGCCGAGATCCTCGACGGCAAGGAGTGGACGGGCCTCGTCCCCTTCCGCATCCCCGGTGAGCGCGTCACGCGCGGCATAGCCGAGCTGTACGTGATGCCGAGCGAGACCGCGGACGGCGAGCGGGGCGCGCTGTGCATCGTCGTCGACGTCCGCGCCCTCCGGCGGATCGAGACCGATCTTGCCGCGTCACAGGCGATTTTCGGTCAATCGCCTTTCGGGTTTCTCCTCTTCGGTACCGACCTGACGGTCCAGCGCGCCAACCGCCGCTTCGCCACCGTCTTCGGCGGCTCCGTCGACGACCACCGGGGCCGTACCGTCCACGACTACCTCCCGCGCCCCGAGGCGGAGCGGATGACCGCCGCGCTCAAGCGCGTCCTGCAGACCGGCGAGGCCGTCACCGACCTCCAGCTGACCGGCTCCGTGCCCGGCGGCAACGAGCACCGCCACTGGTCGATCAACCTCTACCGGGTGCACAGCGGCACCGGCCGCCCCATCGGGGTCGCCGGCCTCGGCACCGACGTCACCCGCCGCCAGATCGCCGCCCGCGAGGCCGCCAGCGCCCGCCGCAACCTCGCCCTCCTCAACGAGGCCAGCGCCCGCATCGGCAACAGCCTCGACCTGGAGACCACCGCCCGCGAGCTCCTCGACGTCGCCGTCCCGGGCTTCTGCGACCTCGCCTCCGTCGACCTCTACCAGGGACTGCTCACCGGCGACGAGGCCCCGCCCGGCCGCGCCGCCGACGGGGGCGCCGACCTGCGCCGGGTCGCCTTCGCGAGCGCCGTCTCGGACACCCCGCTGGTCAGCCCGAGCGTCAACCCCGCCCAGGCGCCCGGCTGCTGCGACACCGCGCCCATCGACGTCGGCGCCGTCCACCGCTACCCCTTCAACTCACCGTGCGCGACCGCGCTGCGCACCGGCCGGCCGCAGACCCTGCCGCCCGCCGACGGCAGCCTCGTCCAGTCCACCCTCGTGGTGCCGATGGTCGCGCACGACACCGTCGTCGGACTGGTCCAGTTCTCCCGTACGAAGGGCAGCGAGCCCTTCGGCGAGCGCGACCGGGCCCTCGCAGTCGAGCTCGCCGCCCGCGCCGCCGTCTGCATCGACAACGCCAGGCTCTACCGCCGCGAGCACGAGCGGGCGGTGATCCTCCAGCGGAGCCTGCTGCCCCCCGGCGACCCCGAGGCAGCCGGCCTCGACATCGCCTGCCGTTACCTGCCCGGCAACACCGCCACCGAGGTCGGCGGCGACTGGTTCGACGTCATCGAGCTGCCCGGGCACCGCACCGCGCTCGTCGTCGGCGACGTCATGGGCCGCGGACTGCGCGCCGCCGTCGCGATGGGCGAACTGCGCACGGCCGTCCGCACCCTGGCACAGCTCGACCTGGAGCCGGCCGAGGTCCTCTCCCACCTCGACGAGATCGCCCGCGGCCTCGGCACCCCCACCGGCGCCGGCCGCGCCGGCCGCGGCACGGCGGAACGTTCCGAGGTCTACCTCGCCACCTGCGTGTACGCCGTGTACGACGCCGTCACCCGCCGCTGTACGTTCGCCAACGCCGGCCACCTCCCGCCGGTGCTGGTCGAACAGGGCGAGGAGGCGCTCCTCCTCGACGTACCGCCCGGCATGCCGCTGGGCGTCGGCGTCGGCGGCGAGCCCTTCGAGGAGGTCGAGATCGAGCTCCCCGAGGGCGCGCTGCTCGCCCTGTACACCGACGGGCTCGTCGAGTCCCGCGACCATCCGCTCGACGAGGGCCTGCGGGCCTTCCGCAGCGCGCTCACCGACCCGGCGCGCCCGCTGGAGGACGTCTGCGACCACGTCCTCACCACCCTGGACACCCGCCACGGCGAGGACGACATCGCCCTGCTCATGGCCCGCGTCCAGGGACTGCCCGCCGAGGCGGTCGGCGACTGGCGCCTGCCGCGCGAACCGCGCTCCGTCGGCCGCGCCCGCGAGCTGGCCCGTGCCCAGCTGACCGCCTGGGAGCTGGAGCCGCTCGTCGACACCGTGGAGCTGCTCGTCAGCGAGCTGGTCACCAACGCCCTGCGGTACGGCGAGGGCGAGATCCGCCTGCGCCTGCTGCGCGACCGCACCCTGGTGTGCGAGGTGTGGGACGCGGGCCTGGTCCAGCCGCGCCGCCGCCGCGCCCGCGACACCGACGAGGGCGGCCGGGGCCTCCAGCTCGTCGGCCTGCTCAGCACCTCCTGGGGCTCGCGGCGCACACCGCGCGGCAAGACGGTCTGGTTCGACCTCCCGCTCCCGTCGGGCACGAGCCCCTCGGAACCGACGGTCGACCAGCTCCTGAGCATGTTCTGACCCGGGAACGAAGGTCAGGCCGCCGCCTTCAGCGCCGCCAGCCGCGCCTCGATCTCCGTGCGGCGGGTGGCGAGGTCGGGCAGGTCCAGCCGTTCGAAGAGACCGTCGAGGGACGACGCCGCGAGCTCCTGCTTGCCCAGCGCCTTGGCCTCCTCCCGGCGGACCTTGTCGTCGAAGCGGCTCAGCTCGCTCGTGGGGTCGAGGACGTCGATCGAGCGGACCACGTCCAGCTTCGGCGTACGGCTGACGGCGGTCGCGTCCGTACGCACCCCTTCGAGCTCCGTCAGCCGCTGCCGCATCCGCTCCAGGCCGTCCCGCAGCGTCGCCACGAGCTCCCGCTGGGCCGTGATCGTCGGCTCGGCGGCCCGTGCGTCCTCCTCGGCCTGGAGCTGGTGGCCGAGGGCCACCTTCGCGAGGGTGTCGAACTTGTCCGCGAGGCCGCCGCGGTTCTCCCTGCGCAGGTCGTCCGCCTTGCGGCTCGCCTCACGGGCCTTGACGCCCCACTCGTGGGCCGCCGTGACGTCCTCGCCGTGGTCCTGCTCCAGCAGCCGCAGGCCGTCGAGGGTGCTCTCCACCGCCCGCTCGGCCTCGGCGATGTGCGTGGAGTAGTCGCGGATCAGCTCGTCCAGCATCCGCCGCGGGTCCTCCGCCTGGTCCAGCAGGGCGTTGACGTCGGCCTTCGCCAGCTGGGCCACCCGGCCGAGGACGGTCTGCTTGGTGGTCATGGCACCTCTCCTCGATGACACCGGCCCCCCGTACGCGTACGGGGGGCCGGTACCCAGCGTCACACCTGTGAGGCTATGTCCCCTTCTGGGGCTTCGCGACCGGACGCCGGCCGATCTTGTTGCCGAGCCACACCAGCGGGTCGTACTTGCGGTCCACGGCCCGCTCCTTCAGCGGGATCAGGGCGTTGTCCGTGATCTTGATGCCCTCGGGGCAGACCTCGGTGCAGCACTTGGTGATGTTGCAGTAGCCCAGTCCGTGCTCGTCCTGCGCCGTCGCCTTGCGGTCCAGCCCGCTGTCGGCCGCCGCGTCCAGCGGGTGCATGTCGAGCTCCGCGATCCGCATCAGGAAGCGCGGCCCGGCGAAGGCCGTCTTGTTCTCCTCGTGGTCGCGCACCACATGGCAGGTGTCCTGGCACAGGAAGCACTCGATGCACTTGCGGAACTCCTGCGGACGGTCCACGTCCACCTGCTGCATCCGGTACTCGCCCGGCGCCAGCCCCTGCGGCGGCACGAACGACGGCACCTCGCGCGCCTTCTCGTAGTTGAAGGACACGTCCGTCACCAGGTCCCGCACCACGGGGAAGGCCCGCAGCGGCGTCACCGTGATCGTCTCGTCCCGCGAGAAGGTCGACATGCGCGTCATGCACATCAGCCGCGGACGTCCGTTGATCTCCGCGCTGCACGAGCCGCACTTGCCCGCCTTGCAGTTCCACCGCACCGCCAGGTCCGGGGCCTGGGTGGCCTGGAGCCGGTGGATGATGTCGAGCACGACCTCGCCGTCGTTGACCTCGACGGTGAAGTCCTTCAGACCGCCGCCGGCCGTGTCGCCCCGCCACACCCGGAAGCTCGCGTCGTACGTGGTCACTCGTAGAGCTCCTCTTCGGCGAGGTACTTGACCAGCTCCTCCTTGTCGAAGAGGGCGAGCAGGTCGGTACGGATGGGCTCGGTCGTCGTGCGTTCGAGGGTGATCCGCCCGCGCGCGGAGTCCGGCGCCGCGAGCTTGCACAGCAGGTTGATCCGCCGCCACTCGCGGTCCATGCCCGGGCAGTCCTCCCGGGTGTGGCCGCCGCGGCTCTCCCGGCGCTCCAGCGCCGCGCGCGCCACGCACTCGCTGACCAGCAGCATGTTGCGCAGGTCCAGGGCCAGGTGCCAGCCGGGGTTGAACTGCCGGTGGCCCTCGACGACCGCCCGCCGGGCCCGCCGGTGCAGCTCGGCGAGGGTGCGCAGGGCCTGCGCCATCTCCTCCTCGCGGCGGATGATGCCGACGAGGTCGTTCATCGTCTGCTGGAGCTCCTGGTGGAGCGTGTACGGGTTCTCCGGCACCTCGCCGGGCTCCAGGCCCCCGGCACCGGACTCGGTGCCGAACGGCCGCAGCGCCTCGGCCGCCGCCGCGTCCACCTGCGCGCCGTCCACCCGCGGGCGCTCGCCGAGGCCGGCGGCGTACTCCGCCGCGTACAGCCCGGCCCGGCGGCCGAAGACCAGCAGGTCGGAGAGGGAGTTCCCGCCGAGCCGGTTGGAGCCGTGCATGCCGCCCGCGACCTCGCCGGCGGCGAACAGGCCGGGGACGCCGACCGCCGCGGCCGTGTCCGAGTCGACGGCCACGCCGCCCATCACGTAGTGGCAGGTCGGGCCGACCTCCATCGGCTCGGCGGTGATGTCGACGTCCGCCAGCTCCTTGAACTGGTGGTACATCGACGGCAGCCGCCGCTTGATGGTCTCGGCCGGCATGCGCGTCGACACGTCGAGGAACACCCCGCCGTGCGGGGAGCCGCGCCCCGCCTTCACCTCGGCGTTGATCGCGCGGGCGACCTCGTCACGGGGGAGCAGCTCGGGCGGGCGCCGGTTGTTGTCCGGGTCCTCGTACCAGCGGTCGCCCTCCTCCTCCGACTCGGCGTACTTCTCCTTGAAGACGTCCGGGACGTAGTCGAACATGAACCGCTTGCCGTCGCTGTTGCGCAGCACGCCGCCGTCGCCGCGGACGGACTCGGTGACGAGGATGCCCTTCACGGAGGGCGGCCAGACCATGCCGGTGGGGTGGAACTGGACGAACTCCATGTTCACCAGCGGCGCGCCCGCGAGCAGCGCCAGCGCGTGGCCGTCGCCGGTGTACTCCCAGGAGTTCGAGGTGACCTTGAAGGACTTGCCGATCCCGCCGGTCGCGAGGACCACCGACGGGGCCTCCAGGACGAAGAAGCGGCCGGACTCGCGCTCGTAGCAGAAGGCCCCGGAGACCCTGCCGTCCTCCTTGAGGACGCGGGTGACCGTGCACTCCTGGAAGACCTTCAGCCGGGCCTCGTAGTCCCCGAAGCGCTCCTTGTCCTCCTGCTGGAGGGAGACGATCTTCTGCTGGAGCGTACGGATGAGCTCCAGGCCGGTCCGGTCGCCGACGTGCGCGAGGCGCGGGTACTCGTGACCGCCGAAGTTGCGCTGCGAGATCCGGCCGTCCTTGGTGCGGTCGAAGAGCGCGCCCCAGGTCTCCAGCTCCCACACCCGGTCGGGGGCCTCGCGCGCGTGCAGCTCGGCCATGCGCCACTGGTTGAGGAACTTGCCGCCGCGCATGGTGTCGCGGAAGTGCACCTGCCAGTTGTCACCGGCGTTGGCGTTGCCCATGGAGGCGGCGATGCCGCCCTCCGCCATCACGGTGTGGGCCTTGCCGAACAGCGACTTGCAGACCACGGCCGTACGGGCGCCCCGCTCGCGCGCCTCGATGGCGGCCCGCAGCCCCGCCCCGCCGGCGCCGACCACGACGACGTCCCACTGCTGCCGTTCCGCTTGCGTCATCAGAAAAACCTCGGATCCTCGAAAGCGCCCGTGGCGAGCAGGTACACGTAGAAGTCGGCGAGCGCGACGCTCAGCAGCGACGCCCAGGCCAGCTGCATGTGACGGGCGTTCAGCTTGCCGACCCAGCTCCACAGCCGGTAGCGCACCGGATGCTTCGAGAAGTGCTTCAGCCGGCCGCCGACGATGTGCCGGCAGGAGTGGCAGGAGAGGGTGTACGCCCAGATCAGCACGATGTTGACGAGGAAGACGAGCGTCCCCAGGCCCATGTGCCCCCACGCGTACGACGCGTCGCGGAACGCGAGCACGGTGTCGTACGTGAGGATCCCGGCGACCGGCAGCGCGGCGTAGAAGAAGTACCGGTGGATGTTCTGCAGGATCAGCGGGAAGCGGGTCTCGCCGGTGTACTTCTTGTGCGGCTCGGCGACCGCGCACGCCGGGGGCGACGCCCAGAACCCCCGGTAGTACGCCTTGCGGTAGTAGTAGCAGGTCAGCCGGAAGCCCAACGGGAAGATCAGGATCAGCAGGGCGGGGGAGAGGCCCCACCAGCTGCCGAAGATCTCCCAGTTGGGGCCGTCCTTCATCGGCGCGCAGTTCTCGGCGAGGCACGGCGAGTAGAACGGCGAGACGTACGGGGCGGCGTAGTAATCGCTGTTGGCGAAGGCGCGCCAGGTGGAGTAGACGATGAACGCCAGGAGCCCGGCGGCCGTGGCGGCCGGTGCGAGCCACCAGCGGTCGGTACGCAGATGGCGGGGCGCGATGGCGGCACGGGTGGCGCTGTGCACGCCGGTGCGCGAGGGGTCCGCCGGTTCGGTGTGTGGTTGTTGGGTCCCTGTGGCCAACGGGGTCTCCTAGGGGCCTGTGGGTGGGTGTGGGCGAGCGTGCCGACCCCCGGTCCCGTCAGGGGGCGCGCCGGCCCCGGGCGCCCAGACCCTCGTCGTCCGTGTCGATCCAGAGGGACGAGTCGTACGGGTCGTCCGAGATGGTCACCAGGCCCTCCGGCCGGCCGACGGCCGCCGGCGTCCCCTCGCGCTGCTGCGTGAGGGTCTGCTCCAGCCGGATGATCGAACGGGCGAGCTCTTCGAGATTCCGCTTGACCTCGGTCAAATCGTCCTGAAGTGCCATGGGTTACCCTCACTTCGCTCTCGCGGGGGTGGCAAAGGGGTGGCAAACACGCGCCTGCGAGTGTTGCGCGTCACATCACCCATTGGGAAGCCGCGTGCACGGATTCCACTCTTCTGGAGGCACCGTTGGGCCGCGCGGGTGGCATTTCGCGAGCCGTGCCGCCGTGTCGCCGCCGCGGACCCGCCCGTGTGGTTTTCAGTGTAGGGGCAATAGGTCTGATCATCTCTAAATTCCACAAAACAGGACGAAGAGGTATAAGACATGTCCCACCTCGGCGCTCCTCTCCGGTCCGTCGCCCTCCTCACGGGGGGCGTCATCGCCGCCTCCGTCCTCACCCTGACCGGATGCGCCTCCGGCGACGAGGAGAGCACCGCGCGGCCCGTCCCCCAGGACATCGCCCCCGCCGCGCGCGACCGGATCGCCGACGGCGGGACGCTGCGCTGGGCCGTCGACACCGTGCCGGCCACGCTCAACGCCTTCCAGGCCGACGCCGACGCCACCACCGCCCGCATCGCCGGGGCCGTGCTGCCCGCCCTCTTCACCCTCGACGACCGCGGCCGCCCGCAGCGCAACCCCGACTACCTCGAATCGGCCGAGATCATCGAGACCGAGCCCAGGCAGGTCGTCCTCTACAAGATCCACCAGCAGGCGGTGTGGAGCGACGGCCGTGAGATCGGGGCCCCCGACTTCGCCGCCCAGTGGCGCGCGCTCAGCGGCAAGGACTCCGCGTACTGGACCGCCCGCAACGCCGGGTACGAACGCATCGAGAAGATCGAGCGCGGCGCGAGCGACCTGGAGGTGCGGGTCACCTTCAACAAGCCGTACGCCGACTGGCGCGCCCTGTTCACGCCGCTCTACCCCAAGGACGTCACGGGCAAGCCGGACACCTTCAACGACGGCGCCCGGACGCGGCTCGCCACCTCCGCCGGACCCTTCCGCCTGAAGGCCGTCGACACCGATGCCGGCACGGTCACCCTCGTACGCAACCCGCGCTGGTGGGGAAAGCCCGCCAAGCTCGACACGCTCGTGCTGCGCGCCGTCCCGCGCACCGGGCGCGCCGCCGCGCTCGCCGCCGGGACGGTGGACCTGGCCGAGATCGACCGCGCGACGGCCGACCGGATCGCGCTCGCGGCGAAGGAGCGCAAGGAGGGCAAGGACGGCGCCGGCGCCGCGGGCCCGCCGGCCGCCGCGGGCCCCGCCTCCGCCGCCGTCTCGCCGTCCGCCGCGCTGAAGTCCTGGGCGCTGGCGTACGGCTCCGACGAGGTCACGGCCGCGCGCGTCCAGGCCGTGCGCCTCAAGGAACGGCAGGCGGCCGCGGCACAGGCCGCCGAGCGCGAGGCGCTGCGCGGCTTCACCGTCCGCAAGTCGCTGGAGCCCGCCTACACCCAGCTCGCGCTGAACGGCGAGTCCGGGCCCCTCGCGGACGAGCGGGTACGCCGGGCCGTGGCCCGGGCGCTGGACCGGCGGAAGCTCGCCGAGGCCGTGCTGAAGCCGCTGGGGCTGCCCGCGCACCCGGTCGGCAGCCACCTCGCGCTGGCGGGCCAGTGGGCGTACGCGGACAGCAGCGGCGCCCTGGGCGAGCAGGACACCGAGGAGGCCCAGGCCCTGCTGGCGGACGCGGGCTGGACCCCGGGCGGCGCGGCCCGCAGGCCCGCCGCGCCGAAGGACGGTACGAAGGCGGGCGCCGAGGCCTCCCCGGGCACGCCGCGCGCCGCGTCCCTGCCGGGAGCCCGCACGGCCGCGCACACCCAGGGCGCCCCGGACCGGCCCTCGAACGACGGCCTCTACATCGTGGGCGACGACAAGTCGCCCCGCGGCGACGACGGCACCCACATCCTGGCCCCCGCCCCCGTCGAGGCGGTCCGGGGCGCGTTGCTGCGGCAGGCGGCCGCCGTCGGCGGGACCGACGACGCCGAGAACCCCGGCAAGGCGGACACCTCCGACCAGGCCGACAAGGCGAAGGGCGGCGTCCCCGGCGCGTACGCCCCGCGCGGCACCGCCGCGCCCGGGCCCGCCTCGCCGTCCGCGAAGGCGGCGGGCGGGCCGCTCGGCAAGGACGGCAAGGAGCTGAGCCTGCGGTTCGTCCTGCCGTCCGGGCCCGGCTCGGAGGCGCTGCGGACCGTCGGCGCCAAGATCACCGGGATGCTGGACCGGATCGGGATCCGCACCCGGATCGTCAAGGTCTCCGACGAGAGCTACTTCAAGGACCACATCGCCGCCGGCGACTACGACCTCGCCCTCTACTCCTGGCCCGCCACCGCCTACCCGGCGACCGACGGGCGGCCGATCTTCGCCAAGCCGCAGCCGGCCACGGACGGGTCCCTGCTCGTGGAGCAGAACTACACCCGGGTCGGTACGGACCACATCGACCAGCTCTTCGACCAGGCGGCCGCCGAGCTCGACGAGAAGGCGGCGCGGGAGCTGGTGAAGCAGGCCGACGCCCGGCTCTGGGCCGCCGCCGGCTCCATCCCGCTCTACCAGCGGCCCCAGCTGGTCGCGGCCCGGCCGCACGTGGTCAACGCCGGGGCCTTCGGCTTCGCGACGCCCCGCTACGAGGACATCGGCTTCCGGCGGAAGTGACGACGCCGCGTACACCGACTGTGTAAAGAGCAGGTCAAGCTCAGAATCCGCTCAAGTCGCTTGCCCACCGGACACCCCGGTGGGCAAGCTCACGTCCGGCCCCCGCAGGCCCTCCTCACCAGCACCCCCAGTACCGCACACCAGCTCCAGCAGACAGACGTCCGCGCTTCCCGAATGGGCCGGGAAGCCGCTTCCGCGCATGCCCCGTACCATGGAACACAGCCGTGGCGCGACCGCCCGGCGGGCGTACGAGGACCAAGAGACGCCGCACCCACGATTTTGAGAGAAGCGCCAGCCACTTATGCCCACGCGCCACGACATCCGTAACGTCGCCATCGTCGCCCACGTCGACCACGGCAAGACGACCATCGTCGACGCCATGCTCAAGCAGGCCGGTGCCTTCGCCGCGCACCAGCTCGACTCGGTCGACGACCGCATGATGGACTCGAATGACCTGGAGCGTGAGAAGGGCATCACGATCCTCGCCAAGAACACGGCGGTGAAGTACCACCCCAAGGACGGCGGGGCGCCCATCACCATCAACATCATCGACACCCCCGGCCACGCCGACTTCGGCGGCGAGGTCGAGCGCGGTCTGTCGATGGTGGACGGCGTCGTGCTGCTGGTGGACGCCTCCGAGGGCCCGCTGCCGCAGACCCGCTTCGTGCTCCGCAAGGCCCTCCAGCG
Organism: Streptomyces sp. NPDC045431; assembly: GCF_040646655.1. NCBI lineage: Bacteria > Bacillati > Actinomycetota > Actinomycetes > Kitasatosporales > Streptomycetaceae > Streptomyces > Streptomyces sp. NPDC045431. The sequence continues at coordinate 535,174 of NZ_JBEZAQ010000004.1, read as the reverse complement.
CCGGATGCCGGTCATCCTCTGCATCAACAAGACGGACCGCCCGGACTCCCGCATCGACGAGGTCGTCAACGAGACGTACGACCTGTTCCTGGACCTGGACGCGGACGAGGAGCAGATCGAGTTCCCGATCGTCTACGCCTGCGGCCGCGACGGCATCGCCTCGCTGACCAAGCCGGAGGACGGCACGGTCCCGGCCGACTCCACCAACCTGGAGCCGTTCTTCTCCACCATCCTGGAGCACATCCCGGCCCCGGTGTACGACGAGGAGGCCCCCCTCCAGGCCCACGTCACCAACCTCGACGCCGACAACTTCCTCGGCCGCATCGCGCTGCTCCGCGTCGAGCAGGGCGAGCTGCGCAAGGGCCAGACGGTCGCGTGGATCAAGCGCGACGGCTCGATCTCGAACGTCCGCATCACCGAGCTGATGATGACCGAGGCGCTCACCCGCAAGCCGGCCGAGGTGGCGGGCCCCGGTGACATCTGCGCCGTCGCCGGCATTCCCGACATCATGATCGGCGAGACGCTGGCCGACCCGGAGAACCCGATCGCGCTGCCGCTGATCACGGTCGACGAGCCGGCGATCTCGATGGTCATCGGTACGAACACCTCGCCGCTCGTCGGCCGTGGTGCCACCGGCAAGGGCGCCGACAACAAGGCCGCCGTCAAGGACCGCAAGGTCACCGCCCGCCAGGTGAAGGACCGCCTGGACCGCGAGCTCATCGGTAACGTCTCGCTGCGCGTCCTGGACACCGAGCGCCCCGACGCCTGGGAGGTGCAGGGCCGCGGCGAGCTGGCGCTGGCCATCCTGGTCGAGCAGATGCGCCGTGAGGGCTTCGAGCTGACCATCGGCAAGCCGCAGGTGGTCACCAAGGAGATCGACGGCAAGGTCCACGAGCCCGTCGAGCGCATGACCATCGACGTGCCCGAGGAGCACATGGGCGCCGTCACGCAGCTCATGGGTGTCCGCAAGGGCCGCATGGACAACATGTCCAACCACGGCTCCGGCTGGGTGCGCATGGAGTTCGTCGTGCCGTCCCGCGGCCTCATCGGCTTCCGTACCGAGTTCCTGACCCAGACGCGCGGCACGGGCATCGCCCACTCCATCCACGAGGGCCACGAGCCGTGGTTCGGCACCCTGCAGACCCGTAACAACGGTTCGCTGGTCGCCGACCGCTCCGGCGCGGTCACCGCCTTCGCGATGACCAACCTCCAGGAGCGCGGCGTCCTCTTCGTGGAGCCGGGCACCGAGGTGTACGAGGGCATGATCGTCGGCGAGAACTCCCGCTCCGACGACATGGACGTCAACATCACCAAGGAGAAGAAGCTCACCAACATGCGGTCGTCCTCGGCCGATTCCTTCGAGGCGATCGTCCCGCCGCGCAAGCTCTCGCTGGAGCAGTCGCTGGAGTTCTGCCGCGACGACGAGTGCGTCGAGGTGACCCCGGAGGCCGTGCGCATCCGCAAGGTCAACCTGGACCAGCGCGAGCGCGCCCGCGCCGCCTCGCGCGCCAAGCACGGCTGACCGTGCCGCGGTACGGCTGAGCCGTACGTCCTTGTACCGAACGGCCGTTGGGGTTCCGACCCCGGCGGCCGTTCGGCGTTCCCGGGCCGGGAAGATGGGCCGGAGGGCGGGAACGGGCCGGAGAGAAGCCCTCCGGACGAGTCCTAGAGCTGCGGACGGCCCGCGTCAATGCCTTTTCCCTGCCGAAGCGTCCGCATATCGACCGTCGCTCTCCGGAACGTGGTCTAACGGTCCGTTTCGCGGGTGTCTGTCTGGACTCACTTTGTCCGGATTTCGGGCTTCGGGGTCTTGGCGATGTTGTCAAAACGAGACCCTTTAAGTGTGGTTTACGGCCCGGCTGTACTTAATAGTTGGCTCCATTGAGCTCGGGTCAATGGGTCACGCACTGTGGGGAGTGCGCCGACTCACGAGCACACCGGGGTACTTGGGGATCTCGCCGTCAGGGGTGTCGGCGGGATGCCGCGTATCCCTGTTGCGGTAACAAGTGAACTCATGAGGAGGACCCCATGCGTGGTGCCATAAGCACCGATCGGGTCGTGTCTGCGGTAGTGATCCCCACGGGGGCGGAACGACCGTGACAAGTCCAGCGCAGACCGAGGGCGTTGAAGCGTCCGCCGTCTTGGAAGTGGTTGCCCCGTCGAAGGACGAGGCGTCGTCGGCCAAGAATCCCGCCGGGCTCTCTCCCGGGCAGCTGATGTGGCGTCGATTCAAGCGTGACCGCACCGGAGTCGTCTCCGCTGTGATCATCTTCTTCTTCTTCGCCATCGCTCTCCTCGCCCCGCTGATCGCGAAGGTGTACGGCAAGAACCCGTACACCCTCTACGGGCAGGAGAACATCGGGCTCCTCGACGAGTTCTCCATCCCGACCGGTACCTTCGGCGGAATGTCCGGCGAGTACTGGTTCGGTATCGAGCCCATCCTGGGCCGTGATGTGTTCACGCAGCTGCTCTACGGCATGCGTACGTCCATCTACACGGCTCTGGCCGCGACGATCGTCATGGTCCTCGTCGGCGTGGTGATGGGTCTGGTAGGCGGGTACTACGGCGGGAAGGTCGACTTCTGGCTTGGACGGGTCACCGACTTCCTGCTCGGTTTCCCCAGCCAGCTGTTCTTCATCGCGTCGATGCCCGTCGTCGTGGCGGCGTTCGTCAGCCCCGAAGAGGAGACGCCCACGGCGCTGCGCGCAGTCGCCATCATCGTGGTCCTCTCCTTCCTGGGCTGGATGGGCCTGTCCCGGCTGATCAGGGCCGCGACCCTCTCCCTGCGCGAGCGGGAGTTCGTCGAGGCCGCGAAGATCGCGGGCGCTTCTCCCTGGCGGATCATCCGCAAGGAGCTGCTGCCCAACCTGGTCACACCGATTCTCGTGCAGGCGACGCTCATGCTTCCCTCCACGATCCTGTCGGTGGCCTTCCTCTCCTTCGTAGGCGTCGGCTTCGTAGAGCCCACGCCGGACTGGGGGCGGATGTTCGCCATCGGCGCGGAAATCTACGAGCAGGACCCCGCGTACATGTTCTTCCCCGGGGTCGCCATGGTCGTCTTCGTCGTGGCCTTCAATCTGCTCGGTGACTCGGTACGCGACGCGTTCGACCCGAAGTCCGGTCGCTGACGTCATACCAGCGGGATAGCTGTCACCTCGCCGCGCCCCGCGGCGTACCCCGACAGCACAGTTGGATCACTACTGACAGATAGGTACTCATCACCATGAGCATCTTTGGCACGCGCGCGGCACGTGCTGCCGTGGTCGTCCTGGCGGCCGGCTCGCTGGCGCTGACGGGTTGCAGCAGCAACAACGGCGGCGGCAAGGGCGGTTCCGAGCCCAAGGGACACAGCAAGGAGGACGCGGCCAAGCAGGCCGCGGCCGTCTCCTTCGGTGACGCCAAGGCGTCGACCGGCCCGGCGGCGGAGGTCCCGGGCGCCAAGCCCGGCGGCACGATCAACGTCTACCAGACGGACGACTTCTCCCACCTGGACCCGGCGCAGACCTACGTGAGCGACGGCCGTGCCCTCGGCCGCCTCCTCCACCGCGGTCTGACGCAGTATCAGGAGGACGACAACGGCAAGCTCACCGTCGTCGGTGACATCGCCACCGACTCCGGCAAGACCACCGATGGCGGCAAGACCTGGACCTACACGCTCAAGAGCGGTGTGAAGGACCAGAACGGCACCGAGATCACCTCGGCCGACGTCCGCCACACCATCGAGCGCCTGTACGCGCCGTTCGTCACCGACGGCCCGGTCTACCTGCAGAACTGGCTGTCCGGTGAGGGCACCACGTACCGCAAGGCCCTGCCCGACGGCCCGTACAAGGGCAAGCACCTGCCGGACACGGTCCTCGCGACGCCGGACCCGAAGACGGTCGTCTTCAAGTTCAAGGAGCCGCAGGCGGACCTCCCGCAGGCGCTGGCCATGGTCGGCTACTCCATCGTGCCGCAGAAGGCCGACACCAAGGAGAAGTACGACACCGCCCCCAGCTCCCTCGGCCCCTACAAGATCGCCGAGTTCAAGCCGGGCAAGTCGATGAAGCTCGTCAAGAACCCGCACTGGGACCCGAAGACCGACTCGGTCCGTCACCAGTACGTCGACGGCTTCAACATCACGTTCAACATGGACGACGAGTCCCAGACGAAGGCGATCCTGGCCGACCGCGGTGAGGCCCAGAACGCCATCCAGCTGACCGGCACGGTCGCCACGACCCAGGTCCGCAACGTCATCTCCAACCCCGAGGCGAAGAAGCGCACGATCGCGGGCTACCAGCCCTACGTCTGGCAGCTGAACTTCAACCTCGACCGGATGAAGGACAAGAAGGTCCGCGACGCCATCGCGCTGGCGATGCCGAACGCGAACGTCTTCCAGCCTGACGGCGGCGCGTACGGCGGCGAGATCGCCACCGGCCTGATCGCCCCCACCGTTCCGGGCTTCGAGAAGGACTACGACCCGTTCGGCAAGCTGAAGAAGCCGCTCGGTGACATCGAGAAGGCCAAGAAGCTGATCAAGGAGGCGGGCGCCGAGGGCAAGAAGGTCGTCTACGCCTACGCCAACACGCCGAAGCGTCAGCAGCAGGCCGTGGTCATCGAGAACGCGCTCACCAAGATCGGTCTCGACGTCCAGAAGAAGGAGATCGACGGCGCCACCTGGTACGAGCAGGTCGGCAAGGTCAACAACGGTCTCGACCTCTACATGACCGGCTGGGGCCAGGACTGGCCGTCCATGTCCACGGTCATCCCGCCGCTGTTCGACGGTACGCAGCTGCAGGACGGTTCGTCGGTGTACTCCCACATCAACGACCCGAAGGTGAACGCCGAGATCGCCCGCATCAAGAAGATCACGGACCCGGCCGAGGCCCAGAAGGCGTGGACCGCGCTGCACCACGACATCGTGGAGCGCATCAACCCCGCGGCTCCGCTGTACTTCACCAAGTCGCTGCAGATTCAGGGCTCCAACGTGGGCGGTGCGCGCTACTCGCACGAGATGAGCGTCATCGACATCACGCGCCTGTACCTGAAGAAGTAACGACAGCTCAGGCAGGCCGGCTTTCGGGGGTGTGCGCCCGGCGGAGCGCGCACCCCCGGAACGCCGGTCCCCGCACGACCCCTCACAGCCGCCGTCCTGAGAGCAGCGACCAGCCATGCTTCGATTCCTTCTGCGCCGGACGCTCGGCGCAGTCCTGATCCTCTTCTTGATCAGCGCCTTCACGTTCTTCATGTTCTTCGCCATCCCGCAGGACCCCGCTCTGCTGGCATGCGGCAAGAACTGCACGCCGGACGCGCTGGCAGTCATCCACAAGAACCTGGGCCTGGACCAGCCGGTGCCGGTGCAGTTCTGGAACTACGTGGTCGGCGTGTTCGCCGGACGTGACTTCTCGGTCGGCCACTGTGCGGCCCCGTGTTTCGGTGTCTCCTTCAACAACCAGCAGATGGTGTGGGACACCCTCATCGACCGGCTCCCGCTGACCGTCTCGCTCTCGCTCGGCGGCCTCGTGGTCTTCCTGTTCGTCGGCCTCGCCGCCGGCATGATCGCCGCCTGGCGCAGGGGCACCGCGGTCGACAAGATCTTCAGCGGCGGCTCGCTCGTGCTGTCCTCGCTGCAGATCTACTTCCTCGGCCCGGTCGTCCTCGGCATCTTCGTCTACAGCACCGGCTGGCTCGACCGGCCGAAGTACGTGCCGTTCAGCGAGAACCCGGCCGGCTGGTTCATGGGCATGCTGATCCCCTGGCTCGTGATGTCGGTGATCTTCACGGCCAACTACACGCGTATGGCCCGCTCCACGATGATCGAGCAGCTCCAGGAGGAGCACGTCCGCGCCGCCCGCGCCAAGGGCATGTCGGGCCGCTACGTCTTCTTCCGCTACGCGTGGCGCGGCTCGCTCATCCCGATCGTCACCATCCTCGGCATGGACCTGGGCGCGCTGTTCGGCGGCGCCATGGTCACGGAGATCACCTTCGACCTGGCGGGCATCGGCCGACTGGCCAGCCAGTCCGTCCTCAACAAGGACCTGCCGCTGACCATGGGCGTGATGGTCTTCAGCGCCGCCCTCATCCTTCTGTTCAACATCATCGTGGACGCCTTGTACGCCGTCATCGACCCGCGCGTGCGTCTGTCCTAGGAGAACGACCGTGACCACACTCACCAAGACCGAGGACGCCCCGGCCCCGACCGAGTCGGACGCGTTCCTGTCGGTGCGCGACCTGCGTGTCCAGTTCTCCACCGAGGACGGCATCGTCAAGGCCGTGGACGGGCTCTCCTTCGACCTCCAGCGCGGCAAGACCCTGGGCATCGTCGGCGAGTCGGGCTCCGGCAAGTCGGTGACCAACCTGTCCATCCTGGGCCTGCACAACCCGCGCTCCACCACGATCACCGGCTCCATCGAGCTGGACGGCGAAGAGATCACCGACGCCCCGACCAAGCGGCTGGAAACGCTGCGCGGCAACAAGATGGCGATGATCTTCCAGGACGCGCTGACCGCCCTGTCGCCGTACTACACGATCGGCCGCCAGATCTCGGAGCCGTTCCGCAAGCACACCGGGGCCAGCAAGAAGGAGGCCCGCGACCGGGCCATCGAGATGCTCGGCAAGGTCGGCATCCCGTCGCCCGAGACGCGCGTCGACGACTACCCGCATCAGTTCTCCGGCGGTATGCGCCAGCGCGCCATGATCGCCATGTCGCTGGTCTGCAACCCCGCGCTGCTCATCGCCGACGAGCCCACCACGGCGCTCGACGTGACCGTGCAGGCGCAGATCCTCGACCTGCTCAAGGACCTCCAGCAGGAGTTCGGCTCCGCGATCATCCTGATCACCCACGACCTCGGCGTCGTCGCCAACATGGCCGACGACCTGCTGGTGATGTACGCCGGCCGGGCCGTGGAGCGCGGTTCCGTGCGCGAGGTGCTCAAGGCGCCCCAGCACCCGTACACCTGGGGTCTGCTCAGCTCCATGCCCCGCCTGTCCGGAGACGTCAACGAGCCGCTGCGCCCGATCCCCGGCTCTCCGCCGAGCCTGTTGAACCCGCCGCCCGGCTGCCCGTTCAACCCGCGGTGCGAGTTCCGGGACCTGGTCGAGGGCGACCGCTGCGTGACCGAACGCCCGCTGCTGCCCGCGGGACGGGGCTCGGCGTGCCACATCGCGCCCGAGCGGAAGCAGCAGGTTTTCATCGAGACGATTCAGCCCCGGCTGGGCTGACGACCGGCGACTGGGGCTAAAGACCATGAGCGAGAACAACACCACCAAGGCCGCCGGCGAAGCGGTGCCGCAGCAGCGCGACCGGTCCTCGGCCGAGCCGCTGCTGGTGACCGAAGGACTGACCAAGCACTTTCCGATCATGGGGGGCTTCCCCATCAAGCGGAAGGTGGGCGCGGTCCAGGCCGTCGACGGCGTGGACCTGACCGTCTACCCCGGCGAGAGCCTGGGCCTGGTGGGCGAGTCGGGCTGCGGCAAGTCGACCACCGGCAGGCTCCTGACGCGCCTGCTGGAGCCGACCGGCGGCACCATCACCTACCGCGGCCAGGACATCACGCACGCCAAGCGCAAGCAGCTGGCGCCGATCCGGTCCGAGATCCAGATGATCTTCCAGGACCCGTACGCGTCGCTGAACCCGCGGCAGACCGTCGGCACGATCATCTCCGGGCCGATGGAGATCAACGGCATCAACCCGCCCGGCGGCCGTGAGAAGCGCGTCCGGGAGCTGCTGGAGATCGTCGGGCTCAACCCCGAGCACTACAACCGCTTCCCGCACGAGTTCTCCGGCGGCCAGCGGCAGCGCATCGGCGTGGCCCGGGCGCTCGCCCTGGAGCCGAAGCTGATCGTCGCGGACGAGCCGGTCTCCGCGCTGGACGTCTCCATCCAGGCGCAGGTCGTCAACCTGCTCCAGGACCTGCAGCGGGACATGGGCATCGCGTTCGTGTTCATCGCGCACGACCTCGCCGTCGTACGCCACTTCTCCGAGCGCGTGGCCGTGATGTACCTGGGCAAGGTGGTGGAGGTCGCCGACCGCGACTCGCTCTACAACCGCCCGCGCCACCCGTACACGCACGCGCTGCTGTCGGCGGTGCCGGAGGCGGACCTCGACACCGAGCGCCGGGAGCGCATCCGCCTCTACGGCGACGTGCCCTCCCCGATCATGCCGCCGTCCGGCTGCCGCTTCCGTACGCGGTGCTGGAAGGCGCAGGACATCTGCGCGAGCGAGGAGCCGCCGCTCGTCCAGGTGGAGGGCAACCGCGACGGTCACCTGACGGCGTGCCACTTCCCGGAGGAGCCGACGACCGAGGCGCGCGGCGAGGACATCGTCCTCGACCCGGCGCTGGCCGCCCTGGAGGCGGAGGCGACGCCGAAGAAGACGGTGTAGCGCCACGGCGCAGCGCCGCACCCCGGCGCCGTACGCACACGAAGGGCCCCGTCCCGCCGCATCCGCGGCGGGACGGGGCCCGTCGCCGTGGGCTCGGCCTGGCGCGCGACGTGGGGCGTGGCGGCGGGCGGGTGGCGGGAGGCGTCGACGGCCAGGGG
>NZ_JBEZAQ010000004.1:0-526647 GCF_040646655.1 Streptomyces sp. NPDC045431 | reverse complement strand
TGTCCCCCACGTGCTCCCCGCCGCCCCCCGCGGCGCCGCGCACCCCCGGGCCCCCGTCCCGCCGCATCCGCGGCGGGACGGGGCCCTTCGTGTGCCCCCGCCACTCCGGCGGACGCGATGGGCGTGCGGGACCGCCCGGTATGCGGTGGTATGTGGGTCCAGGCCGGGACCGAGGACGGAGGCCCGGGGACCGACGACCCCCCACGGGAGGCACCCCATGCGCGGAGCCACGTACGTCAGGTCGGCCGCATGCGCCGTGGCCGTCGCCCTCGCGGCGACCGCCTGCGGCGGAGGCGCCGCCGACGGTGGCGCCGACGGGATCGTGCGCTCCTCCTGGGGCGACCCGCAGAACGCCATCGAGCCGGCCAACACCAACGAGGTCCAGGGCGGCAAGGTCCTCGACATGGTCTTCCGCGGCCTCAAGCGGTACGACCCCGAGACCGGCGAGGCGCGCGACCTGGTGGCCGAGAAGATCGAGACGACCGACTCGAAGAACTTCACCATCACCCTCAAGCCCGGCTGGACCTTCAGCAACGGCGAGCCCGTCACCGCCCGCTCCTTCGTCGACGCCTGGAACTACGCGGCGCACATCGACAACAAGCAGAACAACGCGCCCTTCTTCAGCGACATCGCCGGCTACGACGACGTCCACCCCGCCTCCGGCGCCCCCCGGGCCAAGACGATGAGCGGACTGGTCGTCAAGGACGACCGGACCTTCACCGTGACGCTCAAGGACACCTTCTCCAGCTGGCCCGAGACCCTCGGCTACCACGCGTTCGTCCCGCTGCCCCGCGCCTTCTTCACCGACCACGACGGCTGGCTGGACAAGCCGGTCGGCAACGGCCCCTACGCCGTGGAGTCGTACCAGAAGGGCTCCGCCATGAAGCTGCGCCGCTGGGACGGCTACCGGGGCCCCGACAAGGCGCGCAACGGCGGCGTGGACCTCGTCGTCTACACCGACAACAACACCGCCTACACCGACCTGATGGCCGGCAACCTCGACCTCGTCGACGACGTCCCCGCGCAGCAGTTGAAGAACGCCGCGAACGACCTCGGCGACCGCTACATCAACCAGCCCGCCCTCATCCTCCAGACCCTCGCCTTCCCGATGTACCGGCCGGAGTGGGCCAAGCCCGGCATGGAGAAGGTCCGCCGCGGCCTGTCCATGGCCATCAACCGCGACGAGATCACCCGGCAGATCTACCAGGGCACCCGCACGCCCGCGAAGGACTGGACCTCCCCGGCCCTCGGCCGCGAGGGCGGCCACACGCAGCTCTGCGGCGACACGTGCGCGTACGACCCGGCCCGGGCCAAGAAGCTCATCGAGGAGGGCGGCGGCCTGCCCGGCGGGCGGCTGACGCTGACCTCCAACGTCGACACCGGCTCGCACCGCGCCTGGATGGACGCCGTCTGCAACAGCGTCAACAACGCGCTGGACAAGGGGCCCGTCTGCACCGTCGACCCCGTCGGCACCTTCGCCGACTACCGCAACCGCACCACGACCTTCCGGATGTCCGGCCCCTTCCGCTCCGGCTGGCAGGCCGACTACCCGCTCATCCAGAACTTCCTCCAGCCGCTGTACTACACCGGCGGCTCCGCCAACCACGGCAAGTTCAGCGACCAGCGGTTCGACGCGCTCGTCGACAAGGCCAACCGCACGACCGACCAGGCCCAGGCGGTCAAGGACTTCCAGGCCGCCGAGCGGATCCTCGCCGAGCAGATGCCGGTCATCCCGCTCTGGTACCAGAACGGCAGCGCCGGCTACTCCGAGCGCCTGTCCGACGTGGCCCTGAACCAGTTCAGCGTCCCGGTCTACGACCGGATCAAGGTCAGCTGACGCCCGCGCGAGCATTCCGCCCCCACCGCGCCCGACGACGACCGGAGCCCCCATGGGACGCTATGTGATCCGGCGGCTGCTCCAGATGATCCCGGTGTTCATCGGCAGCACCTTCCTCATCTTCTTCATGGTGTACGCCCTCGGCGACCCGGTCGCCGCGCTCTTCGGCGACCGCGAACCCGACCCCGCCACCGCCGCCCGCATCCGCGCGGAACTCCACCTCGACGAACCCCTGTGGAAGCAGTACCTGCTCTACATGGGCCAGATCTTCCGCGGCGACTTCGGCACCGCCTTCAACGGCCGCCGCGTCACCGAACTGATGGCCTCCGCCTTCCCCGTCACCCTCCGCCTCACCCTCGTCGCCATCGTCATCGAAGTCCTCATCGGCATCACCCTCGGCGTCGTCAGCGGCCTCAAGCGCGGCCGCCCCCTCGACACCGGCCTGCTCGTCCTCACGCTCGTGGTGATCTCCGTCCCCACCTTCGTCTCCGGCTACCTCCTCCAGTACCTCCTCGGCGTGCAGTGGGGCTGGGTGCGCCCCTCCGTCTCCCCGGACGCCCGTTTCGACGAACTGCTCCTGCCCGGCACGGTGCTGGCGCTGGTGTCCCTGGCGTACGTCACCCGCCTGAGCCGTACGTCCATCGCCGAGAACATCCGCGCCGACTACGTCCGCACCGCCATCGCCAAGGGACTGCCCCGCCACCGGGTCATCACCCGGCACGTGCTGCGCAACTCGCTCATCCCCGTCGTCACCTTCATCGGCGCCGACATCGGCTCGCTCATGGGCGGCGCCATCGTCACCGAGCGGATCTTCAACATCCACGGCGTCGGCTACCAGCTCTACCAGGGCATCCTCCGCAACAACGCGCCCACGGTCGTCGGCTTCGTGACGATCCTGGTCATCGTCTTCCTGGTGGCGAACCTGCTCGTCGACCTGCTGTACGCGGTCCTGGACCCGAGGATCCGTTATGCCTGAACCCGCACGCGACCGGTTCGACGCCGTCGCCCCGACCGGCGCGGGCGGCGCCATGGACCTCGCCGTCGCCGAGGCCGGCACGCTCGGGGCCGACGACCGCCGCCCCCGCTCCCTGTGGAGCGACGCCTGGCACCAGCTGCGCCGCAACCCCGTCTTCGTCGTCTCCGCCCTCCTCATCGTCTTCCTCGTCCTGATCGCCCTCTGGCCGCAGATCCTCACCTCCGGCGACCCGCTGCGGTGCGACCTGTCCAGGTCGCAGCAGGGCCCGGCACCGGGTCACCCGTTCGGGTACGACACCCAGGGCTGTGACGTCTACACCCGTACGGTGTACGGCGCCCGCGCCTCCATCACCGTCGGCGTGTGCGCCACCCTCGGCGCCGCGCTGCTGGGCAGCCTGCTCGGCGGGCTCGCCGGCTTCTTCGGCGGCTGGTCGGACGCGCTGCTGTCGCGCACCGCCGACGTGTTCTTCGGCATCCCCGTCGTCCTCGGCGGCCTGGTGTTCCTCTCCGTCGTCACCAGCTCCACCGTGTGGCCCGTGGTCGGCTTCATCGTGCTGCTCGGCTGGCCCCAGGTCGCCCGCATCGCCCGCGGCGCCGTCATCACCGCCAGGGAGCACGACTACGTCCAGGCCGCGCGGGCGCTCGGCGCGGGCAGCGGGCGCATGCTGCTGCGCCACGTCGCGCCCAACGCCGTCGCGCCCGTCATCGTCGTGGCGACCATCGCGCTGGGCACGTACATCGCCCTGGAGGCCACGCTGTCCTTCCTCGGCGTCGGCCTGCGCCCGCCGACCGTCTCCTGGGGCATCGACATCTCGAACGCCGCCCCGCAGATCCGCAACGCCCCGCACATGCTGCTCTGGCCGGCCGGAGCCCTCTCCCTCACGGTGCTCGCCTTCATCATGCTCGGCGACGCCGTGCGCGACGCCCTCGACCCGAAGCTGCGCTGATCCCCAGGAGCCGCCGCCATGTCCGACACCCTGCTGGAGGTACGCGACCTGCGCGTGGAGTTCCGTACCCGCGACGGGATCGCCAAGGCCGTCAACGGCGTCTCGTACGCGGTCGACGCCGGCGAGACCCTCGCCGTGCTCGGTGAGTCGGGCTCCGGCAAGTCCGTCACCGCGCAGGCCGTCATGGGCATCCTCGACACGCCGCCGGCCCGGATCACGGGCGGCGAGATCCTCTTCAAGGGCCGCGACCTGCTCACGCTCAAGGAGGACGCCCGGCGCCGGATCCGCGGCGCCGAGATGGCGATGGTCTTCCAGGACGCCCTGTCGGCGCTCAACCCGGTGCTCACCGTGGGCGACCAGCTCGGCGAGATGTTCGTCGTCCACCGGGGCATGTCCAGGCGCGACGCCCGCGCCAAGGCCGTCGAGCTGATGGACCGGGTCCGCATCCCGGCGGCCCGCGAGCGGGTCGGGCAGTACCCGCACCAGTTCAGCGGCGGCATGCGCCAGCGCATCATGATCGCCATGGCGATGGCGCTGGAACCGGCCCTCATCATCGCCGACGAGCCCACCACCGCCCTCGACGTCACCGTCCAGGCCCAGATCATGGAGCTCCTCGCCGAGCTGCGGCGCGACCTCGGCATGGGACTGATCCTCATCACCCACGACCTCGGCGTCGTCGCCGACGTCGCCGACCGGATCGCCGTCATGTACGCGGGCCGGATCGTCGAGACCGCGCCCGTCCACGACCTCTACCGGGCCCCCGCCCACCCCTACACCGCCGGGCTGCTCGACTCGATCCCGCGCCTGACCGACAAGGGCAGGGAGCTGTACGCCATCAAGGGCCTGCCGCCGAGCCTGCTGGACATCCCGCCCGGCTGCCCCTTCCACCCGCGCTGCCCGCGCGCCCGCGACGTGTGCCGCATCGACGAACCGCCGCTCCACGAGGTGTCCGACGAGCGGGGCAGCGCCTGCCACTTCTGGAAGGAGACCCTCCATGCCGCCGATTCTTGAGGTGCGCGGGCTCGTCAAGCACTACCCCCTCACCCAGGGCGTCCTGTTCAAGAAGCAGACCGGCGCCGTCAAGGCCGTCGACGGCGTCGACTTCGCGCTGGACGCGGGTGAGACGCTCGGCATCGTGGGGGAGTCCGGCTGCGGCAAGTCCACCCTCGCCCGGATGCTCGTCAGCCTCGAACGGCCCACGGCCGGGCGGATCCTGTACAAGGGCGAGGACATCACCCGGCTCTCCGGCCGCGCCCTCAAGGCCATCCGCCGCAACATCCAGATGGTGTTCCAGGACCCGTACACCTCCCTCAACCCGCGCATGACGGTCGGCGACATCGTCGGCGAGCCGTACGAGATCCACCCCGAGGCCGCGCCGAAGGGCGACCGACGCCGCCGGGTGCGCGAACTGCTCGACGTCGTCGGCCTCAACCCCGAGTACATCAACCGCTACCCCCACCAGTTCTCCGGCGGCCAGCGCCAGCGCATCGGCATCGCGCGCGGCCTCGCCCTGCGCCCCGAGGTCATCGTGGCCGACGAACCGGTGTCCGCCCTCGACGTCTCCGTACAGGCGCAGGTGATCAACCTGCTGGAGCGCCTCCAGGACGAGTTCGGCCTGAGTTACGTCTTCATCGCGCACGACCTGTCGATCGTGCGGCACATCTCCGACCGGGTCGGCGTGATGTACCTCGGCAGGATCGTCGAGACCGGCACCGACACCGAGATCTACGACCACCCCACGCACCCGTACACCCAGGCCCTGCTGTCGGCGGTGCCGGTGCCCGACCCGGCGGCGCGGGCGTCGCGGGGCGAGCGGATCCTGCTCACGGGTGACGTGCCGTCCCCCGCCGACCCGCCTTCCGGGTGCCGCTTCCGCACCCGCTGCTGGAAGGCGCGCGACACCTGCGCCGTGGAGGTACCGCCGCTGGCCGTGCCGGTGCCGCTGGCGCACCGGGAGGGCCCGGCGCGGCACGACTCGGCCTGCCACTTCGCGGAGGAGAGGCGGGTGGTGGCGCCCGGGCCGTCCCTCTGACCGGCCCACCTGACGGTCACTCAGTGCTTAACGGCCGGGTAACGGCACGGACTTCGCTCCGATATACGGACACGCCAGTCTGGAGGGCGTACGGCCGTGCGGGTGCCGTGGACCGGCCGGGGCGCAGCGAGCTCGCCCCGGCCGGTCGCCTTCTCAGGCCAGGTTCAGCGACCGCTTCAGGAAGTCCACCTGGAGCAGCAGCAGGTTTTCGGCCACCTGCTCCTGCGGCGTCATGTGCGTCACGCCCGTGAGCGGCAGCACCTCATGGGGCCGGCCGGCCGCCAGCAGCGCCGACGACAGCCGGAGCGTATGGGCCATCACCACATTGTCGTCCATCAGACCATGGATGATCATCATCGGCCTGGCCGGCTCCTGCGGCGCCACCAGACCGTCGTCACCCACCAGCGAGTTCGCCTCGTACACCTCCGGCGCCTCCTGCGGCATCCCGAGGTACCGCTCGGTGTAGTGCGTGTCGTACAGGCGCTGGTCGGTCACCGGCGCCCCCACCACGCCGGCGTGGAACACGTCCGGCCGCCGCAGCACGGCGAGACCGGCCAGCAGGCCGCCGAACGACCAGCCCCGGATCGCCACCCGGTCCAGGTCCAGCGGGAAGCGGTCCGCCAGCCCGTGCAACGCCTCCACCTGGTCGTCCACCGTCAGCGTCAGCCGGTCCTTGACCGCCTTCTCCCAGGCGGGCGACCGCCCCGGCGCGCCCCGCCCGTCCGCCACGATCACCGCGAACCCCTGGTCGGCGAACCACTGCGACGTCAGGTGCGCGTTGTGCGCGGCCAGCACCCGCTGCCCGTGCGGCCCGCCGTACGGGTCCAGGAGCACCGGCAGCGGCCCGTCGCCCTCCTCGTACCCACGCGGCAGCAGCACGGCGCACGGGATGCGGTGCGGGCCCGACTCGGTGAGCGTCAGGCGCGGCGACAGCACCGGCGTCTCGGCGTACGACGCGATCTCCGCCACCGGCTTGCCGTCGCGCAGCACCCGCACGGTCTGCCCCGGCGCGTCGGGTCGCGACGACGCCAGGACCGTCACGGCACCGCACCGCACCGCCGAGTGCACCCCCGCGCCCTCGGACAGTCTTTCGACGCCGAGTTCATTGACCCGGTACACATGAATCTCGCCAATTTCCGGATCCGGTCCGGGCGCCTCCTCGCCCGCCGACGCCTGGACGAGTACATCGTTGTCGCCGACGTCCAGCACGGCCCGCAGCTGCGTCTGCGCCCCGGTCAGCGCGCGGTCGCCGACCGCCAGCACCCGGGCCCCCGCCTCGTCCGCGATCCGCACCAGCCGGCCGTCCGGAGCCCAGGCGGGAACCCCCGGCAGCAGCTCCAGCCACACCGGGTCCTCGTCCACGTGCACCGTCCGCGTCGCCCCGGAGGCCGTGTCCACCGCCAGGTACGCCTGCGTCCGCTGGTCCCGCGCCTGCACCAGCAGCAGCGGAGCCCCCGCCGACGACCAGTGCACCCGCGCCAGGTACGGGTAGCGCGCCCGGTCCCACTCCACCTCCGTACGGGACCCGTCCAGCCCGACGAAGCACAGCCGTACGTCGGCGTTGGCCGTGCCCGCCGCCGGATAGGCCACCTCGGCCGGCCGCCGGTCCGGATGTGCCGGGTCCGAGATCCACCAGCGCTGTACGTCGCTGTCGTCGACCCGCGCGACCAGCAGGCGGTCCGACTCCGGCGACCACCAGAAACCGCGCGAGCGGCCCATCTCCTCGGCCGCGACGAACTCCGCGAGCCCGTAGGTGACGTGCGCGTCCTCCGGCTCCGCCAGGCCCCGGTCGCCCTCCCCGTCCGCGCCGGTCACCCGCAGCGCGCCCTGCGCCACGTACGCGATGTGCCGGCCGTCGGGGGAGGGGCGCGGGTCGATCACCGGCCCGCGCGCGGGCAGTTCGCGCGCCGTCCCGGCGCGCAACTCCGCCGCGAACAGGCGTCCGGACAGCGCGAACGCCGCCAACTCCACCGCGCCGTCCACCGCGTAGCCGACGATGCCGCCCGCGCCCTCCCGGCTGCGCTCGCGGCGCGCCCGCTCCTCCGGCGGCAACTGCTCCTCGGCACCGCCGAGCAGCGCTTCCGGGTCGGCGGCGAGGCGTTCGCGCGGCTCGCCCTCGAGGTCGAGCAGCCACAGCTGGTGGGCGCGGTGGGTGGAGCCGGGTGAGCGGAGGAAGACGACCCGGTGACCGTCGGGTGAGACGGTGAACGCCCGGGGTGCGCCGAGGGTGAAGCGCTGGGTCCTGGCGTACTGACGGGGGAACGAAAGCTGTTGCCTTGAGGTCTGTTGCCTGGAGGTCATGCGTCCGAAACTAGCGGTCGTGCGCCCCCATGTGCTGCCGTGCACCGATCGATGCGTGAGATCGGATAGTTATGATCCGTACGGCCAGATGGGTATGTACCCTCCGGCACATGCGCGCTGCCCGGTCCGACGTGAATATCTATGGAGGTGAACCGCCGTGGCACTCTCGATTTCGGTGGTTGTGCTGCTGGCGATCGTCGTCTTCCTGCTGATCAAGAAGTCGGGGCTGAAGGGCGGGCACGCGGCCGTCTGCATGCTGCTCGGCTTCTACCTGGCGAGCTCCTCCATCGCGCCCACCATCAGTGAGCTGACGACCAACGTGGCGGGCATGATCGGGGGGATCAAGTTCTAGGGTGTCCGTATGACGGAACAGCCCTCCCGTCGTCTGCTCCTGGTGCACGCGCACCCCGACGACGAGTCGATCAACAACGGCGCCACGATGGCCAAGTACGCGGCCGAGGGAGCCCAGGTCACCCTCGTGACCTGCACACAGGGCGAGGAGGGCGAGGTCATCCCGCCCGGCCTCGCCCATCTCGCACCCGACCGGGAGGACCGGCTGGGCCCTCATCGCGTCGGCGAACTGGCCGCCGCGATGAAGGAGCTCGGCGTCACCGACCACCGCTTCCTGGGCGGACCCGGCCGCTTCCGCGACTCCGGGATGATGGGCGCCCCGCAGAACCACCGCGACGGCGCCTTCTGGCACACGGACGTGGACGACGCCGCGCCGTACCTCGTCGAGGTCATCCGCTCCGTACGGCCCCAGGTGCTCATCACGTACGACCCCGACGGCGGCTACGGCCACCCCGACCACATCCAGGCCCACCGCGTCGCCATGCGCGCGGCCGAACTCGCCGCCGAACCCGCCTACCGGCGCGACCTCGGCGACCCCCACGAGATCGCCAAGATCTACTGGAACCGGGTGCCGCGGGCGGTCGCCGAGGAGGGCTTCGCACGGCTGCGCGCGGCCGGCGCCTTCCCGGAGGTGGCGGCGGTCGAGGACGTACCGGGTCTCGTGGACGACGGGCCCGACGACACCCTCGTCACGGCGGAGATCGACGGGACGGCGTACGCGGAGCGGAAGGCGGCCGCGATGCGGGCGCACGCCACGCAAATCACCGTGGAGGGCGCGTTCTTCGCGCTGTCGAACAAGCTGGGCCAACCCCTCTTCACCACGGAGTACTACCAGTTGGTGCAGGGCCGCTCCGGCGCGCCCGCCGGGGAGCGGGAACGCGACCTGTTCGCGGGGCTCTCGGGGCTTGCGGCGCCCCCTGGGCTCGCGGCGCACGCGGAAGGGACCGGGGCGTGAGCGCCGCACGCGCCGCCTCGTACACGGGCCTCGCCGTCCTGGGCTTCCTGGTGGGCATCGCGGGCTCGTTGGTCCAAGGCGTCTGGGTGCCGGGCGGGTTGCTGCTCGCGCTGGCGGGCACCGCCGGCCTCTTCTACGGCGCCCTGCGCCTCACCGGCACTCCGGTGGGCGTGGGGGCGGCCGGTGCGGGGTGGCTCGCCGCCGTCCTGCTGCTCAGCCGCGGCCGCCCGGAGGGCGACGGGGCCTTCGCGGGCGGCGTCGTCGAGCTCGTCTACCTGCTGGGCGGGATGGCGGTCGCTGTGATGTGCGCCACCATGGTGCGGGTGCCGCCATCGGGCGGCCCGAGCGGCCGACTTGGCGTGTGACGTGCCCGGACCCGCCGGACTTCGTCCGGAATGACCGTTCCGGTTCTCCCGGGCACGGGGTATGTCCCGGCGGCGGCCAGTATGGTGGTGCGCGCCGCCGGGCGCCCGCGGGTGTGAGTGCGGGCGGCGGAGCCAACCGGGAGAACCTGCTTTGAGTCGTGAAACTGACAGTTCGTCCTCCGGCCCCCAGGGGCGCGGCGGAGCCGCGTACCCCTCGGGTACACCGCCGTACGGATCGCGCCAGTACGACGCTCCGGAGGAGGCGGCCCGGGCCGTCGCGGAGCCGGACGAGCCCAGGACCGAAACCACGCTGACGACGCGCATCCGGATCAACATCCCGGGTTCGCGGCCGATCCCGCCGGTCGTCATGCGCAAGCCGATGAGCGAGGCGGACGCCGGGGCCGGGACCCCGGCGGACGCGGCGGCGCCGGAGCCCGCCGGGGACGCGCCGCAGGCGCGCTCCCAGGCCCCGGCGCAGGGCCGGGCGCAGGCACAGGTCCCGTCGCAGGGCCAGGCACAGGGCCAGGCGCAGAGCCCGGCTCCGGCGCAGGACAAGCCGGCGAGCGACTGGTTCGCCCCGCGCAAGCCCCCCGCGCCCGCACCCGAGCCCGCCGCCCCCGCGCCTCAGGCGCCCGCACCCGAGGCGCCCGCGTCGGCCCTCCGGGACCTCGTGGGGACGGTGGACGCGCCGGCGTACGGCCCAGGGCAGGGCCCCGGCCACGGCGGCGGCCCCAACGGGCCGACCACCGGCCCGGCGACCGGCTCCATGAACACCGTCCCGCGCATGTCGGACGACACCGCCGTACTGACACCGCAGAAGCCGGCCCCCGAGCCCGCGGAGCACGCCTACGCCCCGGTTCCGGGTCCGGTGGCTCCGGGTCCGGTGGGTCCGCCGCCGGGCGGGCACGTCTCCGGGGACACGCTGACCAGCGGCCTCCCGGTGATCCCCGCCGACCACGGCGCCCCGTCCCCGTCCCCCTCGCCGTTCCCGGTGACGGGCCCGGCCCAGGTGGCCGCGACCCACGCCACCGCCGAGCCCGCCGCCGCCCCGGCGCCCGCGCGACCGGCCCCCGCGGCCGCCCCGGCCCCGAAGAAGAAGGGCCGCTCCAAGCTGGTCCTGCTCGGTGCGGGCGTCGTGGGCCTCGCCGGTGTGGCGTACGGCGCCGGTCTGCTCCTCAACCACGCCGAGGTCCCGAAGGGCACCACGGTGCTCGGCGTCGACATCGGCGGCGGTACGAAGGAGGAGGCGGTCCAGAAGATGGAAGCCGCCTTCGGCAAGCGCGCCACCGCCCCGCTCCA
Source organism: Streptomyces sp. NPDC045431 (assembly GCF_040646655.1). Lineage (NCBI taxonomy): Bacteria > Bacillati > Actinomycetota > Actinomycetes > Kitasatosporales > Streptomycetaceae > Streptomyces > Streptomyces sp. NPDC045431. The sequence continues at coordinate 515,585 of NZ_JBEZAQ010000004.1, read as the reverse complement.
GCTGTCCGTGGGCGGCGAGAAGGAGGAGCTGGCCCCGGACAAGGCGGGCCTCTCCCTGGACGCCGAGGAGACGGTCCGCGCGGCCGCGGGCAGCGACTACAACCCCGTCTCCGTCATCGGCTCCCTCTTCGGCGCCGAGCGCGTGGCCCAGCCGGTGTTCCCGGTCGACGAGGAGAAGCTCGGCGTCGCCCTGACGGACCTGGCGGGCGCCTCCGGCTCGGCCACCGAGGGCACGATCACCTTCCAGCCGAACAAGCCCGTCGCGGTCCCGGGCAAGGCCGGCAAGTCGCTCGACGTCCTGCGCTCGATGATCTCGGTGCGCGACGCGTACCGCGCCCAGGTCGAGACGGGCAAGGAGAACGTCGTCGAGCTCCCCGTCACCACCAAGCAGCCGACGATCACCCAGGCCGAACTGGACCGGGCGATGAACGAGTTCGCCAAGCCCGCGATGTCCGGCCTGGTCACGATCAAGGCGGGCGGCAAGCAGATCCAGTTCGGCCCGGGCCGCTCGCTGCCGAAGATCCTCTCCATGAAGCCGGTCAACGGCCGCCTGGTCGAGGTCTACGACAAGAAGGCGATCAACGACCTGCTGGACGGGGTCTTCGACGGAGTCATGATCACCAAGGCGGACGGCAAGCAGCACCAGGTCTCCGCCGACGACGTCGCCCACGCCCTCCAGACGGCCCTGCTGGGCAAGACCCCGGCGGAGCGCACGGAGGAGATCGACCTCGACGGCGAGGGCTGACCCTCCCGTACGCGAAGGAGCCCCCGCCCGGACCGGGCGGGGGCTCCTTCCGTCTGCGCGGCGCGCAGGGGCGCTCTCACAGGATGTCGGCGTTCGGCGTGAAGGTGTGAGGCCCGTCCGCCAGGCCGCCGACGTAGCAGGACTCGACCTCGCCCGTCAGCACCCCCACCAGGAAGCCGGCGCACGTCAGGGCGTGGTGTTCCCACTCCGGCCCTCGCCCCTCGTTGAGCAGCACCGTCCACTCCGCGGGCTCCTGCCCCGGCCCGGCGAGCCAGTACAGGTAGTGGCCGGCGCCCTCGACGTAGGCCCAGGGGATCACCCGTGCGCCCTCGGCCCGGAGTGCGGCGGGCTGGGGCTCGCCCGCGGCCCAGAGCCCGGCCAGTGCGTCGCCGCACGCCTCGGCCTCGGCGAGGAGGTCGTAGTCCTCGTCGGAGCAGCCCGGCTCGAGCACCCAGATGGTCTCGTCGAAGACCCCGCCGCCGTACGTCTCGATGATCCGCTTGTAGTCGTCGGGCAGCGGACTGCCGAGTGCGGCCTCGACAGGCGACCAGTCGGGGCTCCGGCGGGTCGAGGGGGGAGGCACGAGGGCGGTGAGCCGGGCGAGGGAAGGGTGCGTCATCGTCTCTCTCGGGCAGGTCGGCCGCGACAGGCCCGAACGCCTCCCGGAGGGCGGGCGGTTCGGTCCGCTGAACGCGCCGAACCGCGGTCGACCGGCACGCTGACCGATATTGCCACGGTCGACGCCACCACCGAACCCGACGACCCCGACCTCGGCGACAACACCGCCTCGGCGACCACCACCGTGAACAACTCCCGGGCCAACGGAGGCCCCAACTCCGACACCTGCACCACCGACCCGGGCGACACCCGCATCAGCTGCCCGTAACGGGCGAAGACCCGGCCGTCACCGGAGCCACGACCACATGGACGCGGGCCCCGGTGACGGCTTCGGCCGATCGGGTTGGCTTCCGGTCCCTCCGCATGGCGGTCCCGCCCCGGCGGTACGGGTGGCCACATGAGCGTGACGAACCGCACCCTCCGTGTCCGTGCCATCGCCGCCGTGTGCGCCCTCGCCGGTTCCGCCGCGCTGGTCACCGCCTGCGGGGCCGAAGAGGTGACCCGGGCCGGCGCCGCCGCGCCCACCCCCACGCACGCGACGCCGAGCCCACGCCTCACCCAGGACCAGGCCGAGCGCAAGGCCCTCGTCCCGGCGGCCAAGGTCGGCTGGGACAAGGCGGCCGCCACGGCGGTGGGCGAGGTGCCGCGGGGCAAGCTCGTGGAGATCGAGCTCAAGCGCGCGACCGCCGCGAGCCCCAGCCCCGGCTCGCCCAGCCCCGGGGACACCGCCAACCCGTTCAACCCGAGCCCCGCCACGCCGTCCCCCGCGAGCCCGAGCCCCGGCACCGGCCCCACACCCGGCGCGCCCGAGTGGGTCGCCAAGGTCGCCGGCACCGACGGCACCGTACGCACCCTCCACATCGACGCCGTCACCGGCAAGGTGACCCGCTCCCAGGTCGAGCGCGGCCAGGACGCCGACGACAAGCGCGAGCTCACCGACCGGCTGGGCCGGGCCGAGCGGACCCCGCAGCAGGCCGCGAAGACCGCCACCGACAAGAGGAAGGGCACCGTCACCGCGGTCCAGCTGGACGAGGACGACGCCAACCGCCTCATCTGGTCCGTCGACGTCGTCACCACCAAGGACTGGTACAAGACGACGTACGACGTCGACGCGGCGAACGGCCGGGTCCTGCGCGAGCACGTCGACCGCGACTAGGGGGGTGTCTTGCCGATCTTGCCGGGCTCACGACGCCTGGCACCGCGCCTCGCCGCGTTGTCGTCGGTCGCCAATGCTCCGCAGTGGCTCCCTCCTCCGCCTTGCGATACACGGCACCAGACGCCGCTCCCTGATCCGGCCTGATCGACAAGACACCCCCTAGCGCCGCGCCCCTCGCGACGGGACGGCCGTCAGTTCAGCATTGCCCGCGCCGCCCGCGCCAGGTCCCGGATCTTCCCCGCCGCCACCGGCTCGACCCCCGCCACCACCTCCGCGTACGCGTCCATCTCCGCCGCACCCGCGACGAAGTCGCCCCGCTGGATGAGCAGCTGGGCGCGCTCGTACCGCAGCCGCGCCGGATGGGACGGCAGCAGCAGGGACAGCTCCACCGCCCACAGCGCCACGTGCGAGCACTCGGGCCGGGCGGCGGCCCAGGCGCGGATGTTGTTGAGGATCCGCAGCACGACGTCCAACGGGTCGGCGGGGCGCAGCATCGACGGGCGCAGCGGCTCGCCGGTCGCGCCCGCCACCAGCAGCTCCACGTCCGTACCGGTCAGCAGCAGGCCCCGGTCGAACGGGTCCACCAGGACCCGCTCGTCCGGCCCGCCGAAGCCCACGACGAAGTGGCCCGGCAGCGCGACGCCGTGCACCGGCGCGCCCGCCCGCCGCGCCACCTCGATCCAGACGACGGACAGCAGGATCGGCAGGCCCCGGCGGCGCCGCAGCACCTCGTGCAGCAGCGACGACTCCAGACGCTCGTAGTCGCCGGGCGTGCCGTGGAAGCCGCACCGCTCACCGAGCAGTTCGGCGAGCGCGACGGCCCAGTCGTGCGGCTCGCGCAGGCCGTACGGCACCAGCCCGGCCAGCCGGTCCAGCTCGATCTCGGCGGCGTCGATCCCGGCCTCGCCCAGCTCCGGGTCGGCCTCCGCGCCCACCAGCAGGCACAGTGTCGCCAGGTCCGGCCGTTCCTCGCGGGCCGCCTCGGCGAACCGGCGCTGCCATTCGCTCGTGTGTTGCATACCGGTCACGTACCCGATTCGGGGGACCGGAAGTGGTGGTAGCGGTGGTGGAGGGCGAAGCCCATCCCGTCGTACAGCGCGCGGGCACCGCCGTTGTCCTCCTCCACCTGGAGCCAGGCCGCCGACGCGCCCTCCTCCAGCGCGCGGCGCGCCAGCGCCGCCATGACCGCCGTGGCCAGCCCCCGGCGCCGGTACGCCGGGTCCACCTCGACCGCCGCGAAGCCGGCCCACCGCCCGTCGACGACGCACCGCCCGATCGCGGCCGGCACCTCGCCGCCCTCCGGGTCCGGTACGGAGGCGAACCACACCGACGGTCCGCCGGCCAGCACCTTCAGCACGTGCGGCCCCGGCACCCCGGACCGGTTGTACCGTCGCAGCCACGCCTCGTCGATCTCACGGGACAGGACGACGCCCTCCGGCTCCACCAGGTCCGCGACCGGCGCGAGCGCCCCGATCCGCACCTCCGCGGTCACCTCACGCCGCCACCCCCGCTCCTCCAGCGCCGCGCACAGCCGCTCCTGCGTGCCCTCGGCCCCGGTCGCGGCCTGGACGTACGGCGGCAGGCCCCGCTCCTCGTACCAGGAGCGCACCCGCGCGAGCGCCTCGTCCAGGGGTATGCCGGGATCGCCGAGCGGCAGCGCCGAGTTGGCCCGCCGCGTGAAGCCCACCCGTCGCCCGGCCACCACCCCTCCCGGACGCCCTTCGGGCGGCACCTCCTCGAACGCCGCCCTCAGCGTCCACCCGCCGAGCGGCTCGCTCTCCACCGGCGGCCAGGCGCGCGCCAGCACCGGCGCGAGCTCCGGGAAGTCGGCGGCGGGGCCGCGGCGGCGGGCCGGCGCCGCGGGGACCACCTTGCCCGCGACCAGCGAGGATTCCGGGATGCGGACGGTCTCACCGGTCCGGCGTGTGATCAGCAGCACACCCTTGTCCCATGATGTGAGAACGCCGACCGTGTCGGTGAACGTCTCCCGGCCCGCACCGGGGTCGCCCAACCGGCGGACGGAGACGCGTTTCCCCACGTCAGCCGGGGTGATGCGGACCTCCAGCCGTCCGCCAGCAGTGAATTCCACAGCTCCGCGCGCCCCTCATGTTCGGATCGTTACCAAGAACGGAGATACTAGGTGCGGGCATCGACGACGCCGCGCTCCCGCGCAAGCCAGAGCCCTACCAAGGAGGAACGACAGCGTGACCTACGTCATCGCACAGCCTTGTGTCGACGTGAAGGACAAGGCGTGCATCGAGGAGTGCCCCGTCGACTGCATCTACGAGGGCCAGCGGTCCTTGTACATCCACCCGGACGAATGCGTCGACTGCGGTGCTTGTGAGCCGGTCTGCCCGGTCGAGGCGATCTTCTACGAGGACGACACCCCGGAGGAGTGGAAGGACTACTACAAGGCGAACGTCGAGTTCTTCGACGACCTGGGCTCGCCGGGTGGTGCCTCCAAGCTCGGCCTGATCGAGCGCGACCACCCCTTCATCGCCGCGCTTCCGGCCAACCCTAACGGCTGACGGCGCGCCCTCGGTCCCGTACGGCTTCGTCCGCTGTACGGGACCGACGTGTTTGGCCGTACGGGTGTGGCCGTGGTCGCCGGACCCGTACGCACAGAAGCCGTACGCAGAGAAGCCGTACGTAGAGAAAGAGAGCCCGCACCGTGTCCCCCGCCTCCTCGCGCGTCTCTTCGCGCCTGCCCGTTTTCCCGTGGGACAAGCTCGAGCCGTACAAGAAGACGGCCGCCGCCCACCCGGACGGCATCGTGGACCTGTCCGTCGGTACGCCGGTCGACCCCGTCCCCGAGCTGATCCGGCGTGCCCTGGCCGGCGCCGCCGACTCGCCGGGCTATCCGATGGTGTGGGGGACGCCCGAGCTGCGCGACGCGATCACCGGCTGGTGCGAGCGGCGCCTGGGCGGGCGCGGGCTCGCGCACACCAACGTGCTGCCGGTGGTCGGCTCCAAGGAGCTGGTGGCCTGGCTGCCCACCCAGCTGGGGCTGGGCGCGGGTGACGCGGTCGCCTACCCGCGGCTCGCGTACCCGACGTACGAGGTCGGCGCGCGGCTGTGCGGCGCGACCCCGGTCGTGTACGACGACCCGACGGAGCTCGACCCGGCCGGGCTCAACCTCAAGCTGCTGTGGCTGAACTCGCCGTCCAACCCGACGGGCCGCGTGCTCGCCAAGGACGAGCTGGTGCGGATCGTCGCGTGGGCGCGCGAGCACGGCGTGCTGCTCTTCAGCGACGAGTGCTACCTGGAGCTCGGCTGGGAGGCCGACCCCGTCTCCGTCCTGCACCCGGACGTCTGCGGCGGTTCGTACGAGGGCATCGTCGCCGTCCACTCGCTCTCCAAGCGCTCCAACCTGGCCGGCTACCGCGCCGCGTTCCTCGCGGGCGACGAGGCCGTCCTCGGCGAGCTGCTGCAGATCCGCAAGCACGGCGGCATGATCACGCCCGCGCCGGTGCAGGCGGCGACGGTCGTGGCGCTCGGCGACGACGCCCATGTGGCGGAGCAGCGCGCCCGGTACGCGGCACGGCGCGCGGCGCTGCGCGGGGCCCTGGAGTCGCACGGCTTCCGGATCGAGCACAGCGAGGCGAGCCTGTACCTGTGGGCGACGCGCGACGAGCCGTGCTGGGAGACCGTGGCGTACCTGGCGGAGTCGGGGATCCTGGTGGCGCCGGGTGACTTCTACGGCGAGGCGGGGGAGCGGTTCGTGCGGGTGGCGTTCACGGCCACGGACGAGCGGATCGAGGCCGCGGTGAAGCGGCTGGGCTGACGCCCGCCCGACCGGCCCGCGTACACGCCGAAGGGCGCGTACACGCCGAAGGGCCCGAGGAGCGACGCATCCGCTCCTCGGGCCCTTCGTGGTGCGTGTGCCGGTACGCGGCGGCGTCAGCCGAGCGCCGGGAGCCCGCCGGCCGGGAGCTGCGGGGCCGCCGGCAGGCCGCCGCCGAGCGCGTCGGTCGGGGCGGCGGAGGCGGCGCCGCCGACGAGGTCACCGGCGTTGCCCGCGGCGTCGCCGACGGCCTGCTGGGCGGCGGGCGTCGTGGTCTCGCCCGTCTTGGCGACGGTGTCGCCGACGGCCGGCACGGACTTCTTCACCGCCGAGCCGCCGGCCTCGCCGGCCAGGTCGGTGGCGCCACGGGAGGCGCCGCCCACGGTGTCGGAGGCCGAAGCGGTGTCGAGGCTGGAGACGCCGCCGAGGTCGGTGGCCTGGGGCAGATCCACGGCGTTTGCGGAGCCGGCCGCACCGACCACGGGAGCTGCGCCCGCTGCGATCAGCAGCGCGGCACGGGCGATCCGACGGGTCAGGGGGAGGGACATGATGCTCCTTCGACGGGAGAGGTCGTTGTCTGTCCGACGATCGGACGCTGTGACAACCGGTCGGAGGGCGGGGGAGGTTGCGGTGGCCCGAGGTAAAGAGTTGGTAATGCATCGCATTATCTGCTTCACGCAAAAACGGGCAAAGTGAGGTGTAGGGGCGAGGGTCGGGAACCCTTCGCAGAACCGTCACTCCCCAGGCGCCGCAAGGAAAAGGACGAGGATCGGCGAGGGAGGGCGCGAGGTCGGCGGAAAAAGGCGCGGGGGCAAGCCGCCGAGTAATTCGGGAGAGTGAATTCCAGCGCTACTGTGCGACCCGGATACGGACTTCGCCGGTGTGTGCATCGCCCGGCTCGCGGGAATCGTCATCCGCCCGCCAGCCCTCGGCCGACCGCTCGACGCTCCATACGCGGCCGGCGTACGACACCTGCGCGATGCCCAGCGCGTCCGCCTGCGCCACCGCCCACTGCGCCAGCTCCCAGCCGCGCCGCGAGCCCTCCGTGCCGTCGTCGCCGCCCGCGGCCGCGCCCTCCGGCCCGGCGGACTCCACCAACGCCGCCACCGGCAGGGCGATCTCCGAGGAGGCCGCGCCCTGGGCCTTCGGCAGCACCTCCTCGCCGAACGACCGCACCAACTCCGCGCGCACCTTCGCCGGATCGCCCGCCTCCGGTACGGCGCTGCCCGGCGTACAGGTCAGCGACGCCGCCGACCGCCCGGTCAGCGCGGCGGCCAGCAGCGCGGCGTCCGGCTCGTGCTTCGCGTACGCCTGCGGGAACCCGCTGCGCTGCACGCGCTGCGCGGCGACCGTCAGCGGCAGGCGCGAGTACCCCGGGACCTCGGCCAGGCGCTCGTAGAACCGGCTCGCCGAGAAGACCGGGTCCATGATCTGCTCCACGGTGCCCCAGCCCTGCGACGGGCGCTGCTGGAACAGGCCGATCGAGTCCCGGTCGCCGTGCCGGATGTTGCGCAGCGCCGACTCCTGCAGGGCGGTCGCCAGCGCGATCGTGACCGCGCGCTCCGGCAGCCCGCGCGTGGTGCCGACGGCGGAGATCGTCGCGGCGTTCGACGCCTGCTCGGGGGTGAGCCGGTACGTGTGCGAGCCGGTGCCCACCGTGCACTGCGGGCCGCCCTTGCCCGTCGTCATGTACTGCGCCACCACGTACCCGGCGAGTGCCAGCAGTACGGCGAACGCGACGGCGGTGCGGGCGATCCTGGGGTTGCGGGGGCGGGTGGACTCGGACACGAGCCCACCGTACTGGAGGCCGGGATAGGCTCGTCACCATGTCCGAGACCATGCCCGCGACCGCCTCCGCAGCCACGCTCGACCTGACCCTGGACGGTCCCGCGCTCACCGCCGCGCTCGTCGACTTCCCCTCCGTCAGCGGCACCGAGAAGCCCCTCGCCGACGCGATCGAACAGGCGCTGCGGACCCTTCCGCACCTGACGGTCGACCGGTACGGCAACAACGTCGTCGCCCGTACGAACCTGGGCCGCCCCGAGCGCGTCGTCCTGGCCGGGCACATCGACACCGTGCCGATCGCCGACAACGTCCCCTCGCGCCTGGACGAGAACGGCATCCTGTGGGGTTGCGGCACCTCGGACATGAAGTCGGGCGTCGCCGTCCAGCTGCGCATCGCCGCGACCGTGCCGGAGCCCAACCGCGACCTGACCTTCGTCTTCTACGACAACGAAGAGGTCGCCGCCCACCTGAACGGCCTCGGGCATGTGGCCGCCGCACACCCCGAGTGGCTGGCCGGGGACTTCGCGATCCTGCTGGAGCCCTCCGACGGCGAGGTCGAGGGCGGCTGCCAGGGCACCCTCCGGGTCCACCTGCGGATGACGGGCGAGCGCGCCCACTCCGCGCGTTCCTGGATGGGCTCCAACGCCATCCACGCCGCGGCCCCCGTCCTGGCCAGGCTGGCCGCGTACGAGCCGAGGCGGCCGGTGATCGACGGGCTGGAGTACCGCGAGGGGCTCAACGCCGTCGGCATCGAGGGCGGCGTCGCGACGAACGTGATCCCCGACGAGTGCACCGTCGTCGTCAACTTCCGCTACGCGCCCGACCGCTCCATGGAGGAGGCCGAGGCCCACGTGCGCGAGGTCTTCGCGGACTGCGGCGTCGACGAGTTCGTGGTCGACGACCACACCGGCGGCGCGCTGCCGGGCCTCTCGCACCCCGCCGCGGCGGCCTTCATGGAGGCCGTGGGCGGCGCGGCGCGGCCCAAGTTCGGCTGGACGGACGTGGCCCGGTTCAGCGCGCTGGGCGTGCCCGCGGTCAACTACGGCCCCGGCGACCCGCTCTTCGCGCACAAGCGGAACGAGCACGTCGCCGTCGACAAGATCACCCACTGCGAGCGGCGCCTGTACGACTGGCTCACTGCCTGACCACCGTAATTTCGCCATTCGTCATGTGCGTCGCCCTACCCTGAGCGGGAAACGATGTTCAGCGGAGGGAGCAGGTCATGGGCAACCCCGAGGCCGAGGCCGAAGGACTGCGGGCGCTCGCGGAACAGCGACTGGGGCCGGTGCTGCGCCGCCGTGAGCAGGTGCAGCCCGGTACGACCGATCAGCGGCTGCTGGACACCGCGGGCGATTCCGAGTGGGTGCACACCGACCCGTGGCGCGTCATGCGCATCCAGTCCGAGTTCGTGGAGGGCTTCGGTGCCCTCGCCGAACTCCCGGGCGCGATCAGCGTCTTCGGCTCCGCCCGCACACCGGTGGACTCGCCGGAGTACGAGGCGGGCGTCCGGATCGGCAAGGCGCTGGTGGAGGCGGGCTTCGCGGTGATCACCGGCGGCGGGCCGGGCGCGATGGAGGCCGCGAACAAGGGCGCGCGCGAGGCGAAGGGCATCTCCGTCGGACTCGGCATCGAGCTGCCCTTCGAGCAGGGGCTGAATCCGCACGTCGACATCGGCGTCAACTTCCGCTACTTCTTCGTGCGGAAGACGATGTTCGTGAAGTACGCGCAGGGCTTCGTCGTCCTGCCGGGCGGCCTGGGCACCCTGGACGAGCTCTTCGAGGCCCTCACCCTGGTGCAGACCAGAAAGGTCACCCGCTTCCCGATCGTGCTCTTCGGCACGGCGTACTGGTCCGGCCTGGTCGACTGGCTGAAGAACACCGTCATCGCGCAGGGCAAGGCCTCGGAGCGGGACCTGATGCTCTTCCACGTGACGGACGACGTGGACGAGGCGGTGGCGCTGGTGACGAAGGAGACGGGCGCGACTCCGCGTTAGCCGGTCCGCGCGGCGAGGGGCCGGGGCTCGTGCCCCGGCCCCTCGCCACGCCTACGCCAGCCCCCGGCGGGCGACGGCCGGCGGCCGGTGGCCCGCGATGGAGGCCACCATGTCGAGGACCTGCCTCGTCTCGGCGACCTCGTGGACGCGGTAGACCTGCGCGCCGAGCCAGGCCGAGACCGCCGTCGTGGCCAGCGTGCCGAGGACGCGCTCCTTGACCGGCCGGTCGAGCGTCTCGCCGACGAAGTCCTTGTTGGAGAGGGAGACCAGGACCGGCCACCCCGTCTCCACCATCTCCGGCAGGCGGCGCGTCGCCTCCAGGCTGTGCCGGGTGTTCTTGCCGAAGTCGTGGCCCGGGTCGATGAGGATGCCGTCGCGCCGCACCCCGAGCGCGGCCGCGCGCTCCGCGAGACCCACGGTGACGCGCAGGATGTCCGCCATCACGTCGTCGTACGTGGTGCGGTGCGGCCGCGTGCGCGGCTCCGCGCCGCCCGCGTGCGTGCACACCAGGCCCGCGCCGTACCGCGCGGCGACCTCCGCGAGCTTCGGGTCCACGCCGCCCCACGCGTCGTTCAGCAGGTCCGCCCCCGCCTCGCAGACCGCCTCGCCGACCTCGTGCCGCCAGGTGTCGACGCTGATCACGACGTCCGGATGCCGGCGCCGTACCTCGGCGACGAAACCGACCGTGCGGCGCGCCTCCTCCGCGGCGGAGACCTCCTCGCCGGGGCCGGCCTTGACGCCGCCGATGTCGATGATGGCGGCACCCTCCGCCACCGCCTGCTCGACGCGGGCGAGCGCGGGCTCGTCGCGGAACGTGGCGCCCTGGTCGTAGAACGAATCCGGGGTCCGGTTCACGATCGCCATGATCACCGGCTCGTGCGCGCCGAATTCACGCCGTCCCAAGCGCAGCATCCCGTACGTCCTCCTCGCGTTACGTCGACTGCGACCTTAGCTGTCGGTGGCGCATGGCACGATCGGGAGCAGACGGTTCGGCTCTTACCGGGAGAGGCACGCCTGTGTTCTGGTTCTTGATGATCGCGATGGTCGTGGTGATCGCCGCGGTCACCCTCGCGGTGGTCGGCGGCGGTGAGAGCGAGGTCCTTCCCGAGGCGGCGCCCGAGCAACTGGTGGACCCGCTGCCGCTGACCCGCCCGGTGGGCCGCGCCGACGTCGACGCCCTGCGGCTGCCGGTAGCGCCGCGGGGGTACCGGATGGCGGACGTCGACGACGTGCTGAGCCGGCTCGGCGCGGAGCTCGCCGAGCGGGACGCGCGGATCGCCGAGCTGGAGGCGGCGCTCGCCGGGGCGCAGGCGACCGCGGTCGGCGGGCCGGACCTCTTCGACAAGAGGCCCACCCGTCCGGAAACACGCCCGGAGGTCCGTCCGGAAACGCGCCCGGAAACCCGCTCCGGGGACGACGAGGAGCTGGGCCGGTGACCGGCGGAGTCGTACCCGGCCCGGACGGGAAGCCACGCTGCCCCTGGGGCGTCTCCGCGACCGAGTACGTGCCGTACCACGACGAGGAGTGGGGGCGGCCGGTCCACGGCGACGACGCCCTCTTCGAACGGCTCTGCCTGGAAGCCTTCCAGTCCGGCCTGTCCTGGATCACGATCCTGCGCCGCCGCGAGGGCTTCCGCCGCGCCTTCGCCGACTTCAAGATCGCCGCGGTGGCCGAGTTCACGGACGCCGACCGGGAGCGGCTGCTCGGGGACGAGGGCATCATCCGCAACCGCGCCAAGATCGACGCGTGCCTCGCCAACGCGCGCGTGCTGGCGGGCTGGGCGCCCGGCGAGCTCGACGCCCTCGTCTGGGGCCACGCCCCCGACCGCGCCGGAAGGCCGGCGCCCCGCACGATCGCGGAGGTGCCGGCGGTGACGGAGGAGTCGACCGCGCTGTCGAAGGACCTGAAGAAGCGCGGGCTGCGCTTCATCGGCCCCACGACGGCGTACGCCCTGATGCAGGCGTGCGGACTGGTCGACGACCACCTGGCGGACTGCGTGGCCCGGCGCGGCAGCCGCTAGCGGCCGAGGTACTTCGGCTGCTCCTTCGCGAGGAAGGCCTGGACCGCGATGGTGTGGTCCTCCGACGCGCCCGCCTTCGTCTGGAGCTCGTCCTCCTTCTCCAACGCCTCCTCCAGCGTCCGGGACGCGCCGTACGCCAGGGACTCCTTCAGCGCGGCGTACGCGAGCGTCGGGCCCGAGGCGAGGGTCCGGGCGACCGAGGCGGCCTCGGCGGGCAGGTCCGCCGCCGGGACCAGCCGGTTCGCGATGCCCAGGTCGTACGCCTCCTGCGCCTTGATCGACCGCGGGAAGAGCAGCAGGTCGGCGGCGCGCCCGGGGCCCACCACGCGGGGCAGCGTCCAGGAGACGCCCGAGTCGGCGGTCAGCGCCACGCCGGCGAAGGAGGTGTTGAAGGACGCGGTGTCGGCCACGACGCGGTAGTCGGCGGCGAGCGCGAAGCCGAAACCGGCTCCCGCGGCGACCCCGTTCACCCCCGCCACCACCGGCTTCTCCATTCCGGTGATCGCCCGGACGATGGGGTTGTAGTGCTCCCGCACCGTGCTCATGGTCCGGCCCGAGCCGTCGCCCAGGAGCGAGATGTGCTCCTTGAGGTCCTGGCCGACACAGAAGGCGCGGCCCGTCGCGGTCAGCAGCACGGCCCGTACCGCCGGGTCGTCGCCGGCGGTGTGCAGCGCGTCCCGGAGGGCCACCTTGGCGTCGATGTTCAGCGCGTTCATGGCGTCCGGCCGGTTGAGCGTGATCGTCGCGAGCCCCTCGCTCACCTCGTACAGCACGGTGTCGGCCATGGCGGATCCCCTCAGTCGATGACGACGATGTCCGCTCAGCATGGCGGAGATCTTCGCCCCCCTCCATGTGACCTGCGTCAAAGAAACTCCGGTGACGCGGCCGTACGCAGCGGCGAAGTATCGCAGGCGGATCGCCGAATTATGCGGTTTTGCGAGAGCGCGTTGCGGAAGCGATGCGGTCCGATGTTGGTCATCGGGTCCCGCCATGCGGGATAATGACCTGGAAGCAATGTGTTCGATGCCGGTGATGCGTGCCCATGCCAGAGGGCCGTCGGCGACGATGAGCTGGTTTCAGGAAGGGGAACGAGCATGGCGGCCATGAAGCCGCGAACGGGTGACGGCCCGCTCGAGGTGACCAAGGAGGGGCGGGGCATCGTCATGCGCGTTCCGCTCGAAGGCGGCGGTCGGCTTGTCGTCGAGCTGACTCCGGACGAGGCGAAGGCACTGGGCGAGGCGCTGGAGAAGGTCACGGTCTGACACTGCCCACGGTTTCTCCGACAGCCCCGGCGCGAGGGTACGCGCCGGGGCTGTCGCGTTCCCGCGGGTACGGACGGAACCTAGCCGCGCCGTACCGCGCAGAGCAGGCCGTCACCCACCGGGAGCAGCGACGGCAGCAGCTCCTGGCTCTCCCGTACGGCGCGCAGCAGCTCCCGCAGGCGCTGCACCTCGGCCGGCTGGGCCGCCGAGTCGACCGTGCGGCCGTCCGCGAAGACGCCCTCGAAGCAGACGAGCCCGCCGGGCCGCAGAAGGCGCAACGATTCAGCGAGGTAGTCGAGGCACTCCGTGCGGTCGCCGTCGCAGAAGACCAGGTCATAGCCGCCGTCCGCGAGCCGGGGCAGGACGTCCAGGGCCCGGCCGGGGATGAACCGGGCGCGGTTGCCCGCGAAGCCGGCCGCCCGGAAGGCCTGCTTGGCGAACTGCTGCCGCTCCGGCTCCGGGTCCACCGTGGTCAGAACGCCGTCCGGGCGCATGCCGTGCAGGAGGTAGATCCCGGACACCCCGGTCCCGGTCCCGATCTCGGCCACCGCCTTGGCGTCCGCGGTGGCCGCCAGCAAACGCAGCGCGGCGCCGGTGCCTGGCGACACCGAGGGCAGCCCTGCCTCCCGGGCCCGGTCACGGGCCCAGCGCAGTGCTTCGTCCTCGGCGACAAAGGCGTCGGCGAACGCCCAGCTCGTCTGCCGGTTGGCGGTAATGACCCTCTCCTGTCCCCGTAGTTGGCGCAACGGTGACTGTATCCGCTCGGGGCCGGGAACCCGCAGATGGGACCGGGCGTTAAGGAGGGGCAGAGGGACCAAGACACGGGAGACGGTCCCAAATTCACGTAAAGATTCTTATCCGGAGCTAACGGGCGAGGTGGCTATGGTAGGGGCTCTACTGGACACCACCAGAGCCGACAGGGGAGGTGCGGCTGCGCCTGTGGATCGGGGAGGAGTGCCGCTGCTGCGGCGCTTTCTCAGGTCGGCGGGTGAGCCGAAATCCGTGACCTACACCGCTGACCGTTCCCACGCCGTCGACGACTCCGCACCCACCACCGCGACCTTCGCCTCGGATGCGGAATCGCAGGCGTGGGCTCCGCCCTCGTGGGAGGAGATCGTCAGCACGCACAGCGGCCGCGTCTACCGCCTCGCGTACCGCCTGACCGGCAACCAGCACGACGCGGAGGACCTCACCCAGGAGGTCTTCGTCCGCGTCTTCCGCTCCCTGTCGACGTACACGCCGGGTACGTTCGAGGGCTGGCTGCACCGCATCACCACCAACCTCTTCCTGGACATGGTCCGCCGCAAGCAGCGCATCCGGTTCGACGCGCTCGGCGACGACGCGGCGGAGCGGCTGCCCAGCCGCGAGCCGTCCCCGCAGCAGGCCTTCCACGACACGCACTTCGACGCCGACGTGCAGCAGGCGCTCGACACGCTCGCGCCCGAGTTCCGCGCCGCGGTCGTGCTCTGCGACATCGAGGGGCTGTCGTACGAGGAGATCGCCGCGACCCTCGGGGTGAAGCTCGGCACCGTCCGCAGTCGCATCCACCGCGGCCGCTCCCACCTGCGCAAGGCCCTCAAGCACCGGTCGCCCGAGGCCCGCGCCGAGGGGCGCGCGTTCGCGGCCGTGGGCGGGGAGGGCGGACCCGCGTGAGTGGCACACGTCCGACCCCCGCGGAGCAGCATCTGGGGGACCGGCTCGCCGCGCTGGTGGACGGCGAGCTCGGCCATGACGCCCGCGAGCGGGTTCTCGCGCACCTGGCCACCTGCGCCCGGTGCAAGGCCGAGGCCGACGCCCAGCGCCGGGTGAAGAGCGTCTTCGCCCAGGCCGCCCCGCCGCCGCCCTCCGAAGGGCTGCTCGCACGCCTCCAGGGGTTGCCCGGGGGTCCTGTCGGCCGCGATGACGACGACGAACGACGCTCCGGCGGCGGACCGGGCGGCCCGGGCGGGCGCAGACCCTTCGCCGACGGAGTCTTCGAGGTGACCCGCGACGGCTTCGCGCTGCCCGGCGGGCCCGGCTCCGGCTTCCGTATCCACGAGGTCCACGACGTGGCCCGCCCGGCCGCGGACCGCTCGCCGTGGCGCGGACGCCGGTTCGCGTTCGCCGCCGCGAGCGCCGTGTCCTTCGCGGCGATCGCCCTGGGCGGCGCACTACCCACGGCCGCCACGCTCGACGCCCGGGGCGAGGGCGGCAACAACGTCAACCCGCTGCGTACACCCGGCCAGACGGCGAACGCCACCACCAATTCCGCGAGCGACCGCCGCCGCGGCAGCCTCCCCGGCAACGGCAACGGCAACGGCAAAGGCAACGGCAGTGGCGCCGCCAACGGCGCCGTCACGCCCGCCCCGGTCGTACGGGCGCAGTCGCGGCAGTCGGGAGCCCATCCCTTTCCCCCGGCGACCCTCCCGCCGACCGCGCTGACCGGGGTCGCCCCTCCGGCGCCGCTGGCCCCGCTGCTCCACCTCGCCAACGCCCCGGGCCTGGGCCCGGTCGCCACGGCGACACCGTCGTCGGGCGTTCTGCCACTGATCGCCCGACGCTGACCGGGAGCCCTGCGCGGGACCACCGGACCTGGTTGAATCCATGCCGCAGGGCGCCTCCAGCTCGCTGGGGCGCGGGACGGGACAGCAGCGCCGCAGCGGGGAGCACATGAACGACGGGAAGCCCACCGGTCCGAAGCCGAAATGGTGGAGCCGTCCGGCTCGCCCCGCCCCGGCGTCCCCGCCGGCGCCCGACCACCAGCCCGTACCGGTCGCGGAGCCCGCGCCGGTCGTACCGGGCGCCGAGCCCGTACAGGCCGCACAGCCCGCGACGCGGCCGCAGCCGCTGCACGAGCCCGACGAGTACCGCACACCGCCGTACGGGGAGCCCGGGCCCTGGGCGCCCGCGCCGCCCGTGCAGCGGCCGGTGGCGACCCCGCCGCACGGCACGCCGGTGCCTCCGGCGCCGCAGGCACCCGCCGTACCTCCCGCGTACGGGACTCCGGGAGCGCCCTCGCAGTGGCTGCAGTACGACCCCTGGAGCAGCCCCGGCGGCCGTCCGCAGCCGCTCACGCACGCCGGTGAGCCGCCCGCCCGCAAGGCCCCGCGGCGCGGGCTCGCCTTCACCGGCGCGCTGCTGCTCGCACTGGTCAGCGGCGTACTCGGCGGCGGCGTCGGCGCGTACATCGAGCGCCACGGCGGGCTCACGACCGTCGAGCTGCCCCAGGCCGGCCCCGAGGGCTCCGACCGGGCCCCGGACAGCGTCGCCGGCATCGCCGCCAGCGCCCTGCCCAGCGTCGTCACGATCCACGTGAGCGGCGGCGGCGAACAGAGCACCGGCACCGGCTTCGTCCTCGACGAGCGCGGCCACATCCTCACCAACCACCACGTCGTCGACCCCGCCGGCACCTCGGGCGACATCACCGTCACGTTCAGCGGCGGCGAGACGGCCCCCGCCAAGCTCATCGGCAAGGACAGCGGCTACGACCTCGCGGTCGTCCAGGTCACCGGCGTCTCGAACCTCAAGCCGCTGCCCCTGGGCAACTCCGACAACGTCCGCGTCGGCGACCCGGTCGTCGCCATCGGCGCGCCCTTCGACCTCCAGAACACCGTGACCTCCGGCATCATCAGCGCCAAGGAGCGGCCCATCACGGCGGGCGGCGAGAAGGGCGACGGCAGCGACGTCAGCTATGTCGACGCGCTCCAGACCGACGCGCCGATAAACCCCGGCAACTCCGGCGGCCCGCTCGTCGACTCCAAGGCCCGGGCCATCGGCATCAACAGCGCCATCCGCGCCGCCGACAACGGCGCGGGTCTCGACGGCGGCCAGGGGGGCTCGATAGGGCTCGGCTTCGCCATCCCCATCAACCAGGGCAAGCGCGTCGCCGAGGAACTGATCAACACCGGCAAGGCCACGCACCCGGTCATCGGCGTCAGCCTCGACATGAAGTTCGGCGGCGACGGCGCCCGGGTCGGCGAGAAGGCCCAGGACGGCAGCCCGTCCGTCGTCCCCGGCGGACCCGCCGCGCAGGCCGGCGTCCGCCCCGGCGACGTCATCACCAAGGTGGACGGCCAGCGGGTGCACAGCGGCGAGGAGCTCATCGTGAAGATCCGCGCCCACCGTCCCGGCGACCGGCTCCGGCTGACGCTGGAGCGCGGCGGCAAGGAGCAGACGAAGACGCTCACCCTGGGCTCGTCCTCCGATGACTGACGCCATGACGGAGGCGGTGGCTGCCGCGATGACCGAGGCGATGACCGAGGCGGTGGCTGCCGCCGGTGGTGGAACGGCAACCTGACGGTAACCACCAGGTACCGTCCCGGCAGCCCGGCCAGGTACCGTGGAGCGGGCCCCGGGCCCTCGGTACCGACCCCTGTGGAACCGGACCCTGTGAAGGAGCGGCAAGGTGTTCAACGACATAGGCGGATTCGAGCTCGTGGCGCTCGTGGTCCTTGCCGTGCTCATCTTCGGGCCGGAGAAGCTGCCGAAGGTCATCCAGGACGCCGCCCGCTTCATCCGGAAGATCCGTTCGTTCTCGGAGAACGCCAAGCAGGACATCCGCAGCGAGCTCGGCCCCGAGTTCAAGGACTTCGACTTCGAGGACCTCAACCCCAAGACGTTCATCCGCAAGCAGCTCACGGAGAACGAGGACCTCAAGGAGATCCGCAGCAGCTTCGATCTCAAGAAGGAGATCACCGAGGTGGCGGACGCGGTCAACGACCGCGGCGACTCCTCCGTCCCGGCGACCGTCAACGGAGGCGGCCCGGACCTGCTGAAGAAGCGCGACACCCCTGAGCCGGGCGAGCGTCCCCCGTTCGACGCCGACGCCACCTGAGCCCTTCCGCGGCGCGCGGTGGCTAAGCTCTCCCTCTGTCCACGTATCGAGGAGGCGGCCGGACAGATGGAGACGACAAGTCGGGTGGGCGCGCAGAGCGCCGCACCCAGCGCCAGATCCGCGTCCGACGGGGTGCCGGGCGCCCGCCGCACGGTGGACGGCTATCTGCGGGCGCCCTTCCCCTGGTACGGCCTCGACGAGGCGTTCACCGGCCCGCGCTGGCTGATGCAGGTCGGGGTCTCGGCGGACGGCACCGTCCAGCACGGCTCGACCGGCCACGGCGACGAGCCGTCGATAAGGCCCGAGGCGATCGGCGCCCCCGCCGACCGGGAGCGCTTCGCCGTGGTCGTCACGGTCGCCGCCAACCCCGTACGGCGCAGCGGCGACGGCACGGGCGTGCTCGACGCCACGAGCGTCTCCTCCGCGGCCTGGCTGGCCGGCTCCGGGCTCCTCGCGTACACGTGGCCGCCCCAGCTGGACCACACGCTGCGCGACAACTGGCTCGACCAGCAGACGGAGACCGCCTTCGAGCTCGCCGACGACCTGACCGGCCCGGCCTGGACGTCGCTGTCGCTGCCCGTCGACGGCGTGCCGGTGCCGTTCCACTACCGCGAGTCCGAGTTCGGCTGGGTGCTGGCGGGCACGACACGGGCCGGGGTCCACCTGGGCGCGTACGGCCGCGGGATGAGCGCGTACGGCCTCGGCTTCGCGGTGATCCGGGACATCACGGCGTACGTGTAGCGAAGGCGCCGGACACATGAGAGGGGGCGGCCCGCAGGCCGCCCCCTCTCACGCGTACGGGATCAGAACTTGTTGCGCGGGGTGATCCCCAGCGACATGCCCGACAGGCCGCGCTGGCGGCCGCCCAGCTTGCCCGCGATGGCGCGCAGCGCCGCGCCCGCCGGCGAGTCGGGGTCGGACAGCACGACCGGCTTGCCCTCGTCGCCGCCCTCGCGCAGCCGTACGTCGATCGGGATGGAACCCAGCACCGGAACGGTGGCGCCGGTGGTCTTCGTCAGGCCGTCGGCGACCTTCTGGCCGCCGCCGGTGCCGAAGACGTCGACCATCTCGTCGCAGTGCGGGCACGGCAGGCCCGACATGTTCTCGACGACGCCCACGATCTTCTGGTGGGTCTGTACGGCGATGGAGCCGGCCCGCTCGGCCACCTCGGCCGCCGCCTGCTGCGGGGTGGTGACGACGAGGATCTCGGCGTTCGGCACGAGCTGGGCGACGGAGATCGCGATGTCGCCGGTGCCCGGCGGCAGGTCGAGCAGCAGCACGTCCAGGTCGCCCCAGTACACGTCGGCGAGGAACTGCTGGAGCGCGCGGTGCAGCATCGGGCCGCGCCACACCACCGGGGCGTTGCCCGGGGTGAACATGCCGATGGAGATGACCTTCACCCCGTTGGCCGACGGCGGCATGATCATGTTCTCGACCTGGGTCGGGCGGCCGTCCGCGCCGAGCATGCGCGGCACGCTGTGCCCGTAGATGTCGGCGTCCACGACGCCGACCTTCAGCCCGTCGGCGGCCATCGCCGCGGCCAGGTTCACGGTCACGGAGGACTTGCCGACGCCGCCCTTGCCGGAGGCCACGGCGTACACGCGGGTCAGCGAGCCGGGCTTGGCGAACGGCACCTCGCGCTCGGCGGTGGTGCCGCGCAGCGCGGCGGCCAGCTCCTTGCGCTGCGCGTCGCTCATCACGTCCAGCGTGACGTCGACGCCCGTGACGCCCTCGACCCGGGAGACGGCCTCGGTCACGCGGGAGACGATCGTCTCGCGCATCGGGCAGCCCGAGACCGTGAGGTAGACGGTGACGGCGACCGCACCGTCCGCACCGATCTCCACTGACTTGACCATGCCGAGTTCAGTGATCGGTCGGTTGATCTCGGGGTCGTTCACCGTCGCCAGTGCCTCGCGCACCGCGTCTTCCGTAACCATATGGAGATGGTACGGCGCCGCCCCCGGCCCCCGGTAAGCCCGTCAGCGGTCGCCTTCGTCACTTCCGCGCGCCGCGGCCTCCCGCCGCTCGTCGAGCTCCCGTACGAGGTCCTCCAGCTCGGAGCGGATCCAGTCGCGGGTGGCGACCTCCCCGAGGCCCATGCGCAGGGCGGCGATCTCCCTGGTCAGGTACTCGGTGTCGGCGATCGAGCGCTCGTTCTGCTTGCGGTCCTGCTCGTGCGTGACCCGGTCCCGGTCGGCCTGCCGGTTCTGCGCCAGCAGGATCAACGGGGCCGCGTAGGAGGCCTGGAGGGACAGGGCGAGGGTCAGGAAGATGAAGGGGTACTCGTCCCAGCGCAGGTGGCCGGGCGCGGAGACGTTCCACAGCACCCAGACGATGATGACCACCGTCATCCAGACCAGGAACCGCCCGGTGCCGATGAAGCGGGCGATCCGCTCCGAGAGCCGCCCGAAGGCCTCGGGGTCGTACGCCGGCAGCAGCTTGGGCCGCCGGATGCGCGGCTGGTCCAGCCGGATGCGCGGCGCGGGCGCCTCGCCCACCCGGTCCATGCGGTCCGCGCGCTCCGTCCGGTCGTGCTTGCGCTCAGCCGCCATGCGATACCCCGCCCTCGGGGTCGAACTCCGCCTCGCGCCAGTCCTCGGGCAGCAGGTGGTCCAGTACGTCGTCGACGGTGACGGCCCCGAGCAGCGACCCGCCGTCGTCCACGACGGGGGCGGCGACCAGGTTGTACGTGGCCAGGTGGCTGGTCACGACGGGGAGCGGGGTGTCGGGGGAGAGCGGCTCCAGGTCGGTGTCGATGATCGCCGACACCAGCGTGAACGGCGGGTCGCGCAGCAGCCGCTGGAAGTGCACCGTCCCCAGGTACTTGCCCGTAGGCGTCTCGTCGGGCGGCCGGCAGACGTACACCTGCGCCGCCAGCGCGGGGGAGAGGTCCCGCTGGCGTACGCGTGCGAGGGCGTCGGCGACCGTCGCGTCCGGGCGCAGCACGATCGGCTCGGTGGTCATCAGCCCGCCCGCCGTCCGCTCCTCGTACGCCATCAGGCGGCGTACGTCGGCGGCGTCGTCCGGCCGCATCAGGGTGAGCAGCCGCTCCTTGTCGGCCTCGGGCAGCTCGGACAGCAGGTCGGCCGCGTCGTCCGGGTCCATCGCCTCCAGGACGTCCGCGGCCCGCTCCTCCTTCAGCTTGCCGAGGATCTCGATCTGGTCGTCCTCGGGCAGCTCCTCCAGTACGTCGGCGAGCCGGTCGTCGTGGAGGGCGGCGGCGACCTCGGCGCGGCGCTTGGGCGACAGGTGGTGCAGGACGTTGGCGAGGTCGGCCGCGCGCATCCGCTCGAAGGTGGCGAGCAGGCTCTCCGCGCCCTGGCCCTCCTCCTCGAGCGAGAAGCCCGTCACCGCCGACCAGTCGACGGTCAGCGTCTCGCCCTTGCGGCGCAGCGCCCCACCGCCGCCCCGCCGGACGAAGACCTTGTCGATCTCCCAGTCGCGGCGGGCCGGGAGCTGCTGGATGGACACGTCGAGGACGGTCACCTCGGAGCCGTCCTCGACGAGCCGGACCCGGCGGTCGAGCAGCTCGCCCAGGACCAGGCGCTCCGTGGGGCGCTGCTCGAAGCGCCGGACGTTGAGCACGCCCGTGGTGATGACCTGGCCGGACTCCACGCCGGTGATCCGGGTCATGGGCAGGAAGATCCGGCGCCGGCCGATCACCTCGACGACCAGGCCGAGGAGCCGGGGCGGGCGGCGGCCGACGCGCAGCATCGCGACGAGGTCGCGGACGCGGCCCACCTGGTCCCCGTTGGGGTCGAAGACGGGGACGTCGGCGAGGTGGGAGACGAAGACCCGGGCGGTGCCTGACGCCATGCCGTACACCTCCTCGCCCGCCACCGTCCCACCGGGTGGCCAGAAATCGACACCGATGAGTGCTTTATGACGATTCAGGCTAGCCCGTCCCGATGCGGGTCGCCCAGGCAGGGCGTCCGGACGGCTCCCTTCCGGACGCCGCGGAGGGCCCCGGTACGCTGCGGTCTCACAACCTCCCACCAGCAGACGAGAGGCAGTGCGCAGGTGACCGCTCTCCCCCCGGCCTCGCGTGCCCGCCGGGCAGTCCGGGCATCCCTCCCCGTCGCACTCTGCGCCGGACTGACCGCGATGCTCACCGCGTGCGGTGGCGAGGAGGACCCGGACGCGGGAACCAACGGGCTGGGCAAGCTGTCCGCCTCGGAGATCGAGACCAAGGCCCAGGGCGCGGCGGACACCGCCAAGGCGGTCCGGCTGTCGGGGACGCTGGTCAGCAAGGGCGGCACGTACAAGCTCGACATGCGGCTGAAGGCCACCGGCGCGCTCGGCTCCGTCTCCTCCCGTACGAGCACCTTCGAGCTGCTGCGGGTCGGCGACGCGCTCTTCCTGAAGGCGGACGCGGACTTCTGGACGCACGCGGAGAGCGAGTCGGACGAGAAGGGGCCCGACGAGTCCGACACGCAGGCGGCGGACAAGCTCGACGACAAGTACGTCAAGGTCCCGCAGGACGACCCCTCGTACAAGCAGCTGCGCGGCTTCACCGAGATGAACGTCCTGCTGGACGGCCTGCTGGAGCTGCACGGCGAGGTGGTCAAGGGCGATCGCGACAAGATCGGCGGCATCCGCACGATCAAGGTCTCGGGCGGGAAGGCGGGCGAGGGCGGCACGCTCGACGTGTCCCTGGAGGGCACCCCGTACCCCCTCCAGTTCGCCCGCGGCGGCGGTGGGGGCGTGGTGGCCCTCTCCGACTGGAACCAGGACTTCCCGCTCGCGGAGCCCGCCAAGGACGAGACCCTCGACTACGGCCGCCAGCTGCCGCGCACCAGCGACTAGCCCTTCTCCTGACGCGTCTCTCCTTACGCGCCCTTCTTCGCCTTCCGCCGCTTCAGCAGCAGCCGCGGCAGCGCCGCCGGGATCGGGTGGCGGGTGGTCGCCGGGGTGGGCAGCGGGACCGCCGACAGCGAGCCGTCGGGGAGGGCCGTCGTCGCCTCACCCGGGGTCAGCCGCAGCAGCCGGCACTCGCGGGCCCAGCGATCGGTCATCGTCTCGGCGTCGGGGGCGTTCAGCCGCTTGCCCTTGAGCTCGTCGACCGCCGCCCGCCACTCCTCCGAGCCGGGCGCCGGCTCGGAGACCGCGGCGGTCCAGGCGACGACCCGGCCGCCCTTGTCCTTGCTGCGCACGGTGACCTCGGCGGCGGAGCCGTCGGCGAGACCCGGGGGCAGCGGCTGCTCGCCGGGGCCGTCGCCGATGACGTACGCGGCGCCGTCGTGCCACACGTGCCACAGGGCGCGCGCCGGGCCGCCCTCGCCGCGTACCCAGATCAGGCCGGACTTCTTGGTGGCCTCCTCGACGAGGGCGGGGCCGAGCAGCGCGTCGTGTGTCATGCCCCGCAGCTTAGAAGAAGCCGCGGCGGCCGCTACAGCCAGCCGTTGCGCTTGAGGGTGCGGTGGATGACGAAACAGATGACCGAGATGCCGGCCAGCACCAGCGGGTAGCCGTACTTCCAGCGCAGCTCCGGCATGTAGTCGAAGTTCATGCCGTACACGCCGCACACCGCCGTCGGGACGGCGATGATCGCCGCCCAGGAGGTGATCTTGCGCATGTCCTCGTTCTGCGCGACGGTGGCCTGCGCGAGGTTCGCCTGGAGGATGGAGTTCAGCAGCTCGTCGTAGGAGACGACCTGCTCCTGCACCCGGGCCAGGTGGTCGGCGACGTCCCGGAAGTACTTCTGGATGTCCGGGTCCACCAGCCGCATCGGCCGCTCGCTCAGCAGCTGCATCGGGCGCAGCAGCGGCGACACCGCCCGCTTGAACTCCAGCACCTCACGCTTGAGCTGGTAGATCCGCCCGGTGTCGGTGCCGCGCGTCGAGCCCTTCGTCGGCGGCGAGAACACGTCGATCTCGATCTGGTCGATGTCGATCTGGACGGCGTCGGCGACCGCGATGTACCCGTCCACCACGTGGTCGGCGATGGCGTGCAGCACCGCCGAGGGGCCCTTGCCCAGCAGCTCGGGCTCGCCTTCCATCCGGTGGCGCAGGTTGCGCAGGGAGCCCTGCCCGCCGTGCCGGACGGTGATCACGAAGTCCCGGCCGGTGAAGCACATCACCTCGCCGGTCTCGACGACCTCGCTGGTGGCGGTGAGCTCGGCGTGCTCCACGTAGTGGATGGTCTTGAAGACGGTGAACAGCGTGTCGTCGTACCGCTCCAGCTTGGGCCGCTGGTGGGCGTGGACCGCGTCCTCCACGGCCAGCGGGTGCAACCCGAACTCGGCGGCGATGCCCGCGAATTCGGCCTCCGTGGGCTCGTGCAGCCCGATCCAGGCGAATCCGCCGCCCTCGCGCACCTGCCGCATCGCCTCGCGCGGCGTCAGGCACGCCTCCTCCTTGAGACGGCGGCCGTCGCGGTACACGGCGCAGTCGACGACGGCGCTCGACGCCGACGGGTCGCGGGTGGCGTCGTACGAGTTGTACGCGTTGTACGGGGCTCCGGTGCGCTTGCGCAGGGACGGGCGTACCGCTGCGCGCAGGTCACGGATCATCGACATGGCTGGCTCCTTCACGGAGAGGCCGTCGGCGCGGCGCGGGACAAGGCCGGCGCAGCCCGGAATGGGGACGTGGCGTCATGACGTCCGCAAAGCGGGCGGCACCGCGGTGTGCTCGCGGTGACGGCGTTCGCTACAGACAGGCAAAAAAGGGTGTGCTCTTCCGTCGTGCGCGTCGCCGTGTGTGGAGTGGCTGGTGTGCCTCAGCTCACAGAGCGGAAGCCCAGGAAGCCGGGCAGCGGGCGGAAGAACCGTTGGTACTGCACGATCGACTTCGATCCACCGCAGCCCCACCTCCTCCGGCCGGTCCCCCGTGGGGGACGACGTGTCGTCGGGGCTGGAAAGCAGGCTCGGCCTGCTGCCCCGACCAGCGGCCAAGACTATCAGCCGACTGACGGTCAATCCCTTACTTTGCCCATTCCATACGCGCTTTATGCTCGGCGGATGGAAGAAGTTCTTGCACTGGTCGAGGCCCGGCTGCGCACCGCCCTCGGTGAACCGGACGCGCGCGCCGCCGTGACCTTCCTCGGCACGGACCGCATCGAAGTGCTGCGCTTCACCGAGGGCGATGTGGTGCGGTACGCCACCCTCGGCATGTCGGCCCAGCCCATGACCGACCCCACGGCCGCGCTCGCCGACCCGGTCAAGGGCCCGCGCGCGGAGCTTCTCCTCACGGTACGGGCGGGGATCGCCGACACCGACAAGGTGCTGCGCCCGCTGGCCGTGCTGGCCGCCTCGCCGCAGGTCGAAGGCGTGGTCGTGGCGCCGGGGGCGTCCCTGGACCTCGGTGAACCGCTGTGGCCCGGCGCGCCGTTCAGCTCCGTGCTGGTCGCGGAGTCCGGGGGCCTGGTCGAGGACCTCGAGCTGGACGAGCCGAGGGACCCGGTGCGGTTCCTGCCGCTGCTGCCGATGACGCCCAACGAGGCGGCGTGGAAGCGGGTGCACGGCGCGCAGGCGCTCCAGGAACGGTGGCTCAACGCCGGTACGGACCTGCGCGATCCGCTGCGCAGGTCCGTAACCCTGGACTGAGGTACGTCAGTTGGCGAAGGCGGGCTCGGGCCGCGCCCCCAGGTGCTCCTCGGCCTCGTGGGCCAGCGCCCGCCGCCGTACGACGACGATGCCCGCGCCGATCAGGGCCGCCGCGCCCGCCACCAGGAAGGGCAGGTGGACGTCGCTCCACTCCTGGAGCTTCGGCGCGAAGTACGGGGCGGCGGCCGCCGCGAACCAGCGCACGAAGTTGTAGCCGGCGCTCGCCACCGGGCGCGGGGCGTCCGACACGCCGAGGGCCAGTTCGGTGAAGACGGTGTTGTTCACGCCGATGAAGGCGCCGGACAGGATCGTGCACACCACGGCCGTGGTGTGGTCGCCGTACCCGAGCACGACGACGTCGGCGGCGAGCAGCACGAGCGAGCCGCCGAGCACCTTCAGCGACCCGAACCGCTCCTGGAGCCGCGGTGCGACCAGCACGGAGAAGACCGCGAGCAGCGCGCCCCAGGCGAAGAAGACCGCGCCGGACCTGTACGGCGTCATGTCCAGCACGAACGGCGTGAAGGCGAGGACCGTAAAAAAGGCGTAGTTGTAGAAGAACGACGCCGCGGCGGCGGAGGCGAGCCCTCCGTGCCCGAGCGCCCGCAGCGGGTCGAGCAGGGCCGTCTTGCGCGCGGGCTTCGGCTGCTCCTTCAGGAACGCGGCGATGCAGAGGAAGCCGATCGCCATGAGCGCGGCGGTGCCGAAGAACGGGTAGCGCCAGCTGGCGTCGCCGAGGACCGCGCCGAGCAGCGGCCCGCACGCCATACCGAGGCCGAGCGCCGACTCGTACAGCAGGATCGCCGCCGCGCTGCCGCCGGCCGCCGCGCCGACGATCACGGCGAGCGAGGTCGAGACGAAGAGCGCGTTGCCGAGTCCCCAGCCCGCCCGGAAGCCGACGAGCTCGCCGACCGAGCCGGAGGTGCCCGACAGGGTGGCGAAGACGATCACCAGCGTGAGGCCGGCGAGGAGCGTCCGGCGGCCGCCGATGCGGCTGGAGACGAAGCCGGTGATCAGCATCGCGACGGCGGTGATCAGGAAGTACGAGGTGAAGAGCAGGGAGACCTGGCTGGGCGTGGCCCGCAGGCCCTGGGCGATGGACGGCAGGATCGGGTCCACCAGCCCGATGCCCATGAAGGCGACGACGGACGCGCCGGCGGTGGCCCACACCGCCCTCGGCTGGCGCAGGATGCCGCGCCCGCCCTGTGCGCCCGCGTCGAGGGGGTCGGGTGCCTGAGCCGTCATGCGGGGGTGTCCTCTCCGGAGTCAGAGATGAGTGCTATATGCACACAATAAATTAGAGAGGCTAATGGATGCAAATTACATGTACTTTTCCTGGGCCGGATGGCACACCGGAAGGGTGATCGTCCTTGACGCGGCGACGGCCGGGTAGGACCGTTGAACGCTATGAGGGGCGAACCCAGTTGCCCGAAGTGCGGAGGCCGGGTCCGGGCGCCCGGTCTCTTCTCCGACTCCTGGCAGTGCGCCGTGCACGGCCCCGTGTACCCGCTGCAGCCCGTGCTGCCACCCAGCGTCGAGGCGCTCGGCGTCGTGACGCACCGCGCGAGAGTCCCCGTCTGGATGCCCTGGCCCCTGCCGCTCGGCTGGCTCTTCACCGGGGTCGCGTACGCCGGTGACGACCGCAGCGGCGGGCGCGCCACCGCCGTCGCCTGCTCGGGCCCCGGCCCGCTCGGCGGCGTCGGCGAGCTGCTGCTGATCGCCGAGGAGCTCGGCGTCGGCCTCGGCGCGCGGTACGCGGGCATCGACGGCCCCGACCCGGGCCCGCACATCTGCGGCGACAAACCCCCGCAGACCAAGGTCCTCGCCGCCGGCCGCCCCACACCGCTGTGGCACGTCACCGACGCGCCCGAGGACCGCGCGGTCTTCGCGGGCGAGGCGCGCGGGCTGTGGCTGTGGGCGATCGTCTGGCCGGAGCATTCCGGGATGCTGCTGTACGACGAACTCGTCCTGACCGACGTCCGCGAGTCGGGCGCGGAGGTCGAGCTCCTGCCGTGCGGCGCGCTGACGCCACGCCTGCTCTGACGTGCGGAACGCGGCTTCCGGGGCGGTTATCCTGGGGTGTCCCCTGTCCGTAACCGAGCCCCGGAGTCACGCGTCGTGCGCATCGACCTGCACACCCACTCCACGGCTTCGGACGGTACGGACACCCCCGCCGAGCTGGTGCGCGCCGCAGCCGCGGCCGGGCTCGACGTCGTCGCGCTGACCGATCACGACACCACGCGCGGATACGCGGAGGCCCTCGCGGCGACCCCCGAGGGGCTCACCCTCGTCACCGGCGCCGAGCTCTCCTGCCGCATCGACGGCGTCGGCGTCCACATGCTGGCGTACCTCTTCGACCCGGACGAGCCCGAGCTGGCCCGCGAGCGCGAGCTCGTGCGCGACGACCGTGTGCCGCGCGCCCGGGCGATGGTCGGCAAGCTCCAGGAGCTGGGCGTGCCGGTCACCTGGGAGCGCGTCGCGGCCATCGCCGGCGACGGCTCCGTGGGCCGCCCGCACATAGCCGAGGCGCTCGTCGAGCTCGGCGTCGTCGGCTCCGTCTCGGACGCCTTCACGCCCGAGTGGCTCGCCGACGGCGGCCGGGCGTACGTCGAGAAGCACGAGCTCGACCCGTACACCGCCATCCGCCTCGTCAAGGCGGCCGGCGGCGTCACCGTCTTCGCGCACCCGCTCGCCGTCAAGCGCGGCCGCACCGTACCCGAGGCGGTCCTCGCCGACCTCGCGGCGTACGGCCTCGACGGCATCGAGGTCGACCACATGGACCACGACGAGCCGACGCGCGCGCGGCTGCGCGGCCTCGCCGGGGACCTCGGACTGCTGACCACCGGCTCCAGCGACTACCACGGCAGCCGCAAGACCTGCCGGCTCGGCGAGTACACCACCGACCCGGAGATCTACGGCGAGATCATCCGGCGCGCCACCGGCGCGTTCCCGGTGCCGGGCACCGGGGGTCCCTCCCCGGCGTAGCTCTGGGGGAGGACGCCCGTAACGACCCCGCGTGGCGGGCGGCCCGGGCGTTCCTCCGCTGCCCGTGAACCGCGACGCTCTCCCCCCTCCTTTTTTGTTCGCACCTCTTCCGCAAGGCCACACTGTGTTCGACGCTGCCGTCTTCGGCTCCCTCTTCCTCACCCTTTTTGTCATCATGGATCCCCCCGGGATCACCCCGATCTTCCTGGCCCTGACCTCCGGCCGCCCCGCCAAGACGCAGCGCCGCATGGCCTGGCAGGCGGTCGCCGTCGCCTTCGGCGTGATCACCGTCTTCGGCATCCTCGGTCAGCAGATCCTGGACTATCTGCACGTCTCCGTCCCCGCGCTGATGATCGCGGGCGGGCTGCTCCTGCTGCTCATCGCGCTCGACCTGCTCACCGGCAAGACGGACGAGCCGAAGCAGACGAAGGACGTCAACGTCGCCCTCGTCCCGCTCGGCATGCCCCTGCTCGCCGGACCCGGCGCGATCGTGTCCGTCATCCTGGCCGTGCAGCACGCGGACGGGGTGGGGGAGCAGGTCTCGGTCTGGGGCGCGATCGCCGCCATGCACATCGTGCTGTGGCTGACCATGCGCTACTCGCTGGTGATCATCCGGGTGATCAAGGACGGCGGTGTGGTGCTGGTGACGCGGCTCGCCGGCATGATGCTCTCCGCCATCGCGGTGCAGCAGATCATCAACGGCGTGATGCAGACGATCCAGGCCGCGTGACGCGGCGGTTCGCGCACGACCGCGCCCCCGCTCGGAGTCGTTCCGTGCGGGGGCGCGGCGGTGTGTGGGCGATGCCCAGGCGCTTACGACGCCGTGGTCTCAGCCGGGCGGATATAGATGCGCTGGCCGATAGCGGCGGCCTGCTGCACCATCCTGTTGACGGAGGCGGCGTCCACGACGGTGCTGTCCACGGCGGTGCCGTCGACGTCGTCGAGTCGCATGATCTCAAAGCGCACGGGCTTCTCCCTTCGTCGTGTTCCATACGGGTGCAACGACCTGCGTACCTTAAACATTCCCTACGCTAAGGAAATTTTTTACGTGTCTAACTACTGGCGGGGTGTCAGCCGCCGACGGACAATGAAGCCGGTATGAACGAAGCCGCCGTGAACGAACCCACCGCGAACGAACCCACCGCGAACGAAGCCACCGCGAACGAAGCCGCCGAGCTGTCCCGTCGCCTGGAGCGCACCAATGAGCTCCTCCAGCGCATGCTCGTCGAGGTGGCGAAGACGCCCTCGACGCATGCCATCTTCGTCGACGCCGGTTACGTCTATGCTTCGGCCGGATTGCTGGTGGCGGGCACCGAGGACCGGCGCGCCTTCGACCTCGACGCCGAGGGTCTGATCGAGGCCTTCATCGACAAGGCCCGCACGATCTTCGCCGACAGCCGGCTGCTGCGCGTGTACTGGTACGACGGCGCCAGGCGCCGCATCCACACGCCCGAGCAGCAGGCCATCGCCGAACTGCCCGACGTCAAGGTCCGGCTCGGCAACCTCAACGCCAACAACCAGCAGAAGGGCGTCGACTCCCTCATCCGCTCCGACCTGGAGTCCCTCGCCCGCCACCGTGCCATCAGCGACGCGGCGCTCGTCGGCGGCGACGAGGACCTGGTCTCGGCGGTCGAGGCGGCCCAGGGCTACGGCGCGCGCGTGCACCTGTGGGGCATCGAGGCTGCGGACGGGCGCAACCAGGCCGAGCCGCTGCTGTGGGAGGTCGACAGCCGGCGCGCCTTCGACCTGGACTTCTGCCGCCCGTACGTCACGCGCCGCCCGGTCACGACGTACGAGAACGAGGGCGAGCCGCCGCCGTCGCGCGACGAGGTGCGCTTCCTCGGCGCCCGGATCGCGGAGATTTGGCTCGCGGAGCGGGGCCCGGTCACCATGGCCGAGCTGCTGCCGAGCCACCCGTACCTGCCCGGGCCCGTGGACCAGGACCTCCTGATGGAGGCCGAACGGCTGCTGAGCCGTTCGCTGCGCGGGCACGCCGTGCTGCGGCGGGCACTGCGGGACGGCTTCTGGCAGCAGCTTCAGTCGCGGTTCTGAAGCCCCTGCCGCCGAGGCCCCCGGGTATCCCAGAAGCGCGTGACGGCCGCCGCGGTCTCCGTCGGCCGGTCGGTGTTCGGCGAGTGCGCGGCGCCCTCGACGACCGTGCGGTGGGCGCCGAGGCGCTCCGCCATGGCGTCGAGCAGCGGGACGGGCCAGGTGTCGTCGCTCTCGCCGGACACCACGTGCAGGGGGAGGGCCGGGCGGAGGGCGGCGAGCTCGTGGACCCGGTCCGGTTCCACGGTCAGCCGGCGGCCCGTCACCAGCAGCTGGACCGGGTGGTGCCGCAGCCAGCGCTGCCGCAGGTCCTCGCGGGTGCTGCGCAGGTACTCGGCCTCCTCCGGCGGGTCGAGCGCGCGCATGGCCTCCCAGACCTGGTCCATGGTCATGACGCGCAGCGCGTCGCCGAGCAGCTTGATCTTCTGCTGCTGGGCGGGCGCGACCTCGGCGGGGCCGGACGACATGAGGGTGAGCGTGGCGAAGGGCGCGGCGTCGAGGAGGACGGCGGCGCGGGCGATCTGGCCGCCGAGCGAGTGCCCGAGGAGATGGACCGGCCCGCTGCCGCCGTCGTTACCGAGCGCTTCGGCCTGCGCGATCGCGTCGCGTGCCAACTCCGCCTGCGCGTAGGCGTCTTCGGTTTCCGGGCCCTCGGTCTCGTACTGGCCCCGGCCGTCCACGGCGACGGTCCGGTAGCCCGCGTCGGCGAGCGGCTGGAGCATCGCGATGAAGTCCTCCTTGCTGCCGGTGTACCCGGGCAGCAGCAGGGCGGTGCCCCTCACCGCGACGCCCTCGGCGGGGCGGGCGTCGAGGACGGCGAAGTCGCCGCGCGCGGTCCGCAGACGGGAGGCGCGGGCGCAGGGGGGTGGCGTGAAGGTGGGCGGCCGGCTCATGCCCCGAGGCTACCGGTGGGGCGGGTGGGCCCTGCGCAAGGCGATGGCCCCCGCGCCTCCGGGAGGAGGACGCGGGGGCCATCGAAGCCGGGTCGCTCAGCACTCAGCCTTCGGGCTGGGCGGCGACGGCCTTCTTGCGCGTGCGGCGGGGCTTGGCCTCGGCGGCGGGTGCCTCCGCGGCCTCCACGACCGGCTCCGCCTTCTTGCGCGTGCGGCGGGGCTTGGCCTCGGCGGCGGGTGCCTCCGCGGTCTCGGCGGCGGGCTCGGCCTTCTTCCGCGTACGGCGGGGCTTCGGCTCGACCGGAGCCTCGGCGGCGGGTGCCTCCGCGGTCTCGGCGGCGGGCTCGGCCTTCTTGCGCGTGCGGCGGGGCTTGGCCTCGGCCGGCGCTTCGGCCTCCGCGGCCTCCACCACCGGCTCGGCCTTCTTGCGCGTACGACGCGGCTTCGGCTCGACCGGAGCCTCGGCGGCAGGGGCCTCGGCCACCTCGGCGGGCGCCGCCGCGGCCTCGGCCACCGGCTCCGCCTTCTTGCGCGTGCGGCGGCGCGGCTTCGCCGGCTCCTCCGCGACGGGCTCCACGACAGGCTGGGCGACGGGCTCGGCCACCGGAGCGGCCTCGGTCGCCTGGGCCACCGGAGCGGCGGCCTGGGGCTCCGCGGCCACCGGCGTCACCGGGGCCGTCTCCGACGCCGCGCCCACGCGGGTGCGCCGACGGCGGCGAAGGGTGCGGGGCGCGTCCGACGCGGGAGCCTCCTCCACCGCGGTCGCCGCCGCGGTCACCGCGGCGTCCGCGGCCACCGGGGCGCCGCTGCGCGTACGGCGGCGCTGGCGCGGGGTGCGCGTCCGCGCCGGAGCCTCGTCCTCCGAACGCTCCGAACGGTCCGAGCGCTCCGAACGGTCCGAACGCTCCGAGCGGCCCGAACGCTCCGGGCGGTCGGAACGCGACGAGCGCGACGTACGAGGCGAACGGCCACGGCCGCCCGGCTCGCCCAGGTCCTCCAGCTCCTCCGCGTCCAGACCCGCACGGGTCCGCTCGGCGCGCGGCAGGACGCCCTTGGTGCCCTCGGGGATGTCCATGTCCGCGTACAGGTGCGGGGACGTCGAGTACGTCTCGACCGGGTCGTGGAAGTCCAGGCCCAGCGCCTTGTTGATCAGCTGCCAGCGCGGGATGTCGTCCCAGTCGACCAGCGTGACGGCGATGCCCTTGCGGCCCGCGCGGCCGGTGCGGCCCACGCGGTGGAGGAAGGTCTTCTCGTCCTCGGGCGACTGATAGTTGATCACGTGCGTGACGCCGTCGACGTCGATGCCGCGCGCCGCGACGTCGGTGCAGACGAGGACGTCGACCTTGCCGTTGCGGAACGCGCGCAGCGCCTGCTCGCGCGCGCCCTGGCCGAGGTCGCCGTGGACCGCGCCGGACGCGAAGCCGCGGCGCTCCAGCTGCTCGGCGATGTCGGCGGCCGTCCGCTTCGTACGGCAGAAGATCATCGCGAGGCCGCGGCCGTTGGCCTGGAGGATGCGCGAGACCATCTCGGGCTTGTCCATGGAGTGCGCGCGGTACACGTACTGCGCGATGTTCGCCACGGTCGCGCCCTCGTCGTCCGGCGCGGTGGCGCGGATGTGCGTGGGCTGCGACATGTAGCGGCGGGCCAGGCCGATGACCGCGCCCGGCATGGTCGCCGAGAACAGCATGGTCTGGCGCTTCGCCGGAAGCATGTTGATGATCTTCTCGACGTCGGGCAGGAAGCCCAGGTCGAGCATCTCGTCGGCCTCGTCGAGGACGAGGGCCTTGACCTTGGACAGGTCCAGCTTGCGCTGGCCGGCCAGGTCGAGCAGGCGGCCGGGGGTGCCGACGATGACGTCGACGCCCTTCTTCAGCGCCTCGACCTGGGGCTCGTACGCGCGGCCGCCGTAGATCGCGAGGACCCGGACGTTACGGACCTTGCCGGCGGTGAGCAGATCGTTGGTGACCTGGGTGCACAGCTCGCGGGTCGGAACGACCACGAGGGCCTGCGGGGCGTCGGTCAGCTGCCCGGGCGTGGCCCGGCCCGCCTCGACGTCCGCGGGGACGGTGACCCGCTCCAGCAGCGGCAGGCCGAAGCCGAGCGTCTTGCCGGTGCCGGTCTTGGCCTGGCCGATGACGTCGGTGCCGGAGAGCGCGACCGGGAGGGTCATCTCCTGGATGGGGAACGGCGTCGTGATGCCGACGGCTTCGAGCGCCTCGGCGGTCTCGGGGAGGATCCCGAGCTCTCGGAAAGTCGTAGTCAGGGTGCTGCCTCTTCTGTGAGACGCGGTACGAGGCGAACGCTGGGGGTCTTACCGTGCCAGTTACGGCCGGCCGCAGGCCGTCAAGGCCGCAGTCGGGTGGCGCGGGACCACTGCCGTCGCTCGAGCGTCATACCGCTGAGGGGCCCCTCAAGTGGCGCACCAGGCGCCCCGAGGGCTGTCGGGTCGGAGCCGATCGGGCCACCGACCGGGCATCCTCATTCATGAGATGGCCCGCCGAGTATGTGTACGAAGACGACTGAATACTCAGCAGGCGCAATATCACTGTACCCCGGAATCGCGCATCTGTGTTGGGCCAATTCATAACGAGGGGCAGGTCACACTCGACGGCGTCGGAGCCCACGCCGCCGCGGCGTCGCGCCGGGCGTGCGCGGGGCGTGCGCCGGGCTCGCCCGTGCGGGCGCCGACGGGCGGGCTATTGTGCCGTTCATGGAGACGCCTGACAACGCCACCGCTTCCGCCCCCGCCGGAGAACCGACCGAAGAACCGACCGGGATCGCCGCCCTCGACTGGGCCGGCGCCTCCGCCGAGCCCCAGTACCGCGCGGCGGTCGTGGACCTGCTCGGCGCGCTCGCCTACGGCGAGCTGGCGGCCTTCGAGCGGCTCGCCGAGGACGCGAAGCTGGCGCCGACGCTCGCCGACAAGGCGGAGCTGGCGAAGATGGCGTCGGCGGAGTTCCACCACTTCGAGCGGCTGCGGGACCGGCTGACCGCGATCGACGTGGACCCGACGTCCGCGATGGAGCCGTTCGCGAGGGCGCTGGACGAGTTCCACCGCCAGACGGCGCCGTCCGACTGGCTGGAGGGCCTGGTCAAGGCGTACGTGGGCGACTCGATCGCCAGCGACTTCTACCGCGAGGTCGCCGCCCGCCTGGACTCCGACACGCGCGCGCTGGTGCTGGCGGTGCTGGACGACACCGGGCACGGCAACTTCGCCGTGGAGAAGGTGCGCGCCGCGATCGAGGCCGACCCGCGCGTGGGCGGCCGGCTCGCGCTGTGGGCGCGCCGTCTGATGGGCGAGGCCCTGTCGCAGGCCCAGCGGGTGGTCGCCGAGCGCGACGCGCTGTCGACGATGCTGGTGGGCGGGGTCGCGGACGGCTTCGACCTGGCGGCGGTCGGCGAGATGTTCTCCCGGATCACCAAGGCGCACACCAAGCGGATGGCGGCGCTGGGCCTCGCGGCCTGACGCCTGCCCCGGCACCCGGGCCCTGGCACCCGCCCTCGCGCCGCCGGGCTTACGTCGCCGCCGAGCGGCGCAGCCGACGGGTCGGCCGCAGGAGCAGCGACAGGACGACCGCGTCCACGGCGAGGGCACCCAGCAGGGTGCCCAGCACGAAGCCCGGCCCGAGCGCCGCGTGGGTGACGAGCGCGCCGAACAGCCCGCCCAGGGCGCCGGCGATCAGTACCGTGCGACGCGGCGGAAGCCGGTCGGCCAGCCGCTGGAGGGCAGCCCAGGAGAGTGCGAGTCCGAGCATGACGGAGCCGAGAGCTTCCACGAGCACAACTGATCACCTCGCGGTGGGGCCGGGCGGGCAAAACGGTCGTAGGCCGTACTACCCGATCAGTGACCGAAACAACCCTGGTCGAGCCGACCGGACCGTCGCCCCGGTCATCGACCGGAGACATGGCATGAGGAAGGCCCGGCGGATGCGACCGCATCCGCCGGGCCTTCCTCGTACCGGTCCCGTGGGCCCCGTACGTCTTAGAGCGCGCCGAAACCCACCCGGCGCGCCGCCGGCTCGCCGATCTCCACGTAGGCGATACGGTCCGCCGGCACCAGGACCCTGCGGCCCTTGTCGTCCGTCAGGCTGAGCAGCTGCGCCTTGCCCGCCAGAGCGTCGGCCACCGCGGCCTCGACGTCCGCGGCCGACTGCCCGCACTCCAGAACGATCTCCCGGGGCGCGTGCAGCACGCCGATCTTGACCTCCACGGCTATGTCCCTCCGAACGGTCAGCGTTGCGCGGTTCGCCGCGCCGTACGCAGCACACATTAGCCCGGAGAGGGGACCCGGCAGCCGTCAGTCGAACACGCCAACAGCGAACACGTCGGGTGTCAGTGCGACTCCGAGCCGTGCAGCGGGAAGCCCGCGATGCCCCGCCAGGCCAGCGAGGTCAGCAGCTGCACCGCCCGCTCGCGCGGGATCGACGACTCGCTGGACAGCCAGTACCGCGCGACCACCTGTGACACGCCGCCGAGCCCGACGGCCAGCAGCATCGACTCGTCCTTGGACAGGCCGGTGTCCTCGGCGATGACGTCCGAGATCGCCTCGGCGCACTGGAGGCTGACCCGCTCGACGCGCTCGCGCACGGCCGGCTCGTTGGTCAGGTCGGACTCGAAGACCAGGCGGAACGCGCCGCCCTCGTCCTCCACGTACGCGAAGTACGCGTCCATCGTCGCGGCGACCCGCAGCTTGTTCTCGGTCGTCGAGGCGAGCGCCGTACGGACCGCCTGCAGCAGCGACTCGCAGTGCTGGTCCAGCAGTGCCAGGTACAGGTCCAGCTTCCCGGGGAAGTGCTGGTACAGCACCGGCTTGCTGACCCCGGCGCGCTCCGCGATGTCGTCCATCGCGGCCGCGTGGTACCCCTGGGCGACGAAGACCTCCTGGGCCGCGCCCAGAAGCTGGTTGCGTCGGGCACGGCGCGGCAGGCGTGTACCCCTCGGGCGCGCCGCCTCTGTCTGCTCGATGGCTGTCACGCCGCCTCCCAAAATCGATCCATGTGGCGCTGTGCGCCACGCCCGCCATCGTACTTTTGGGTAACCCGGCGGTGCGCGGTGCGAGCGCAGAATTTCACGTACCGGACGCCCGTGGTAGCTCCCTGGTGCCAGCAGATTCAACTTTTAACGACGTCAAACAGGCCAAAACCACTGCTGGTCGGCCGCTCGGCGGTAGTCGTCCTCAGCGGTAGTCGTCCTCGTCGAGGTCCACCACCCGCGTCTGCTCGGCCGCGTCGGCCGGGTTCACGAGCGCCGGGTCGATGCGGGTGAGCGGATCGTCCTCGCGCGGCCGCAGCTCCGTGTGCTGTTCGGCGGCGTCCGCCTCCGGGGTCTCTTCGGTGAACGCGCCGGTCGCGGTCTCGTCCGCGGTCTCGTCGGCGGTCTCGTCGAAGGTCTCGAAGTCGGTCGGGTCGACGGTCATGGGCTCCCTTTCACGTGGACGGGCAGGGGCCTGGGCGAAATGCCCCGTCTCTACGAGCCTAGGAGGTACCCGTGGAAGGCGCTATGCGATCTGTGATGGCCGACACAGCAATCGTTGCGTGATCGTCTCGTAACATTGCCGCATGTCTTCGACCGAGCTGCCGGAAACCCCTGCCGTCGCCGCGGCGGCACCGCGGGTGAGCACCGTGCGGGTCGCGGAGGGCGAGCGGCTGCGCACGGTGGCGCTGCCGGGACTGACCCTGACCGTACGCGCGCGGCCCGCCGCCCGCGCCGGACTGCCGCCCGCGCTGTACGTGCACGGGCTCGGCGGCTCCTCGCAGAACTGGTCCGCGCTGATGCCGCTCCTCGCCGACCGCGTGGACGGCGAGGCGGTCGACCTGCCCGGCTTCGGCGACTCGCCGCCGCCCGACGACGGCAACTACTCGGTGACCGCGCACGCCCGCGCCGTCATCCGGCTCCTCGACGCCGCCGACCGGGGACCGGTCCACCTCATCTCCAATTCGCTCGGCGGCGCCGTCTCCACCCGCGTCGCGGCCGTCCGTCCCGACCTCGTGCGCACCCTGACGCTCGTCTCGCCCGCGCTGCCGGAGCTCCGCCCGCAGCGCGGCGCCTGGCCGACGGCGCTGCTCGCGCTGCCGGGCGTCTCGACGCTGTTCTCCCGGCTGACCAGGGACTGGACGGCCGAGCAGCGCGTCCGGGGCGTGATGTCCCTGTGTTACGGGGATCCCGGCCGCGTCACCGACGAGGGCTTCCGCAACGCCGTGGAGGAGATGGAGCGGCGCCTCGCCCTCCCCTATTTCTGGGACGCCATGGCCCGCTCGGCGCGCGGCATCGTCGACGCGTACACCGTGGGCGGCCAGCACAACCTGTGGCGGCAGGCGGAGCGGGTGCTCGCGCCGACGCTGCTGGTGTACGGCGGGCGCGACCAGCTCGTCTCGTTCCGCATGGCGCGCCGGGCCGCGGCCGCCTTCCGCGACGCGCGGTTGCTGACGCTTCCGGACGCCGGACACGTCGCGATGATGGAGTATCCGGAGACGGTCGCGAAGGCCGTACGGGAACTGATCGACGAAAGCGACGCCCCTGACGGTGGCGACGACGACGGCGGGAGCTGATCCAGGGCGTGGGACGACATAGTCGCAAGGGCTCCTCCGCCGCCTCCGCTCCCGCCGTGCCGGCCGGGAGCGAGGGCGCACCCGCCCCGGCGGAGCGGCCCGCACACGCTCCCGGCGCCGTACCCGCTTCCGGCGCCGTACCCGGGCCCGGCGTCGCATCCGGTCCCGGGGCCGTACCCGGGCCCGGCACCGGAAGGCGCCGCAAGGGCGCCGCGCCCGCGTCTCCCGCCTCCCCGCCGCCCTGGCCGTACGAGACGCCGGGGGCGTACGAGCCGCCGCGGGCGTACGCCGACGAGCGGCACCAGGCCCCGCACGCGCGCGGCGGCCACCCCGAGCACCCGCACCAGGAGCAGCCCGCACGGTACGGCGACTGGCAGGGCGCACCCCGTACGGCGCCGGGGCCCCGGAGCGGCGTGGGTGCCGGGGCGCGGATACCGGGACCGCGGCGCGAGTTCGTGGAGGCGTTCGACCAGGGCCGGGGCGAGGACGCCCGGCGGACGGACCAGGGGGAGGACCGGCCCGAGGAGGCATCGGCCACCGCCCCCAAGGAGGGCAGGTCCGGCAAGGGCCGCACCGTCACCGGCATCGCGGCCGCCGCCGTCACCACGGTCCTCGCGATCGTCGTGGCCGGCCAGGTCACCGGCACCGGGCCGGACCTCTCCGCCAACCGGCCGGCGGGCGAGGCCGCCCAGCGCGACGACGATGGCTCGGCCCCCCGCTCCGACCGTTCCGACCGCGCCGACGGCCGTGCCGTGCCGTCCGAGGCCGGCCGGGTGGAGCAGCCGGCCGCGCCCGCGACGTACGAACAGCTCATGACCCGGCAGTTCCCGATGGACCCGGCGCTGAAGGGGTCCGGGGCGTTCGAGGTCGTCCCCGGGTTCGACAAGCCGCCCGGGCGTGGCGAGAAGGTGCGCTACCGCGTCGACGTGGAGAAGGGGCTCGGGCTCGACGCGCGGCTGTTCGCCGAGGCGGTCCACAAGACCCTGAACGACGACCGCAGCTGGGCGCACGGCGGTGCCATGGCGTTCGAGCGGGTGTCGAGCGGTGAGGCGCGGTTCGTCGTCACCCTCGCCAGCCCCGGCACGACCGGCGTCTGGTGCGCCAAGTCCGGCCTCGACACGACGATCGACAACGTCTCGTGCGACTCCGCCGCCACCGAACGCGTGATGATCAACGCGTACCGCTGGGCGCAGGGCTCCGAGACGTACGGCGCCGACGCCATGTACGCGTACCGGCAGATGCTGATCAACCACGAGGTCGGGCACCGCCTCGGGCACAACCACGTCACGTGCCGCACGCCGGGCGCGCTCGCGCCGGTCATGCAGCAGCAGACCAAGTCGCTGGAGATCGACGGCGTGAAGTGCCGGCCCAACCCCTGGGTCTACCCCGGCGATTCCTGAGCAGCCCCCTCACCATGTGTGAGGGGGCTGCCCCGTAGCGCGACCAAACGCGTCGTGTACGGGAAAGTTACGTGCATTCACCCCTTCCGGTGGCGCGATGGACAACCGTCCGTCGCGCCATCGGCATATCCGCTTACGTTCGTCCGAGCCGCGCGCCGCCGGGCTGAACGGCGGCCGTACTCAAGGGAGATCGGGGGTGTGCTCGTGCGGATCGGACTGCTGGCCGAGGGCGGGTACCCGTATGCCTCACACGAGGGCGGGCTCTGGTGCGACCGGCTCGTGCGTGGGCTCGCGCAGCACGTCGTCGACGTCTACGCGCTCAGCCGCAGCGCCCGCCAGGAGGACGGCGGTTGGGTCTCCCTCCCGCCGCAGGTCGCGCGGGTGCGGACGGCGGCCCTGTGGGAGCCCGCGGTGGACGGCCGCCGCCCCGGACGGCACGCCCGACGCCGGTTCGCCGCGCACATCGGGCAGCTTGCGCAGGCGGTGTGCGGCACCCGGGAGGACGCGGTCGGCTCCTTCGCCGAAGCGCTGTACGGGCTCGCGGAGCTGGCGCGCGAGAGCGGCGGCCTCGCCCCGGCGCTGCGCTCCGAGACCGCCCTGCGCGCCCTGGAGTCGGCGTGCCGCGCGCCCGGCGCACGCCGGGGCCTGCACGGCGTCACCGTGACCGAACTCCTCGCCGTCACCGACCGGCTGGAGCGCGCCCTGCGCCCCCTCTCGCTCGACTGGTACGGCGAGGAGGACGGCCTCGGCGCCGTCGACCTGTGCCACGCCACGTCGGCGGGGCGCCCCGCGCTGGCCGGGCTGATGGCCAAACGCTTCTTCGGGGTCCCGCTGCTGGTCACGGAGTACGGCGTACAGCTGCGCGCGCACTACCTCGCCGGTGCCGACGCGCGCCTGAGCGCTCCCGTACGCACCCTGCTCGCCTCCTTCCACCGCCTCCACGCCGCCGAGGTGTACCGGCAGGCCGCCGTCATCACCCCCGGCACCACCCACGCCCGCCGCTGGCAGGAGCGGTGCGGCGCCGACCGCGCCAAGCTGCGCACGGTGTACGCGGGCATCGACGCCGAACCCTTCGCGGCGGTCGGCGAGGCGGCGGACACCCTGGACCCCGGTGTCGCGCGCACGCTGGTGTGGGTGGGGCGCGTCGAACCCGCCAAGGACCTGATCACGCTGCTGCACGCCTTCGCCCGGGTGCGCGAGCAGGAGCCCGACGCGCGGCTCCGGGTGATCACCGAACCCGGGCGCGGGCGGAACTCCGCGGCGTACCTCGCCCACTGCGAGGCCCTGGCGGCACGGCTCATCCCCTCCGGCGCCGCCGGTCCCTCCGGCCCCTCCGGTCCGTCCGACGCGCCGGTGGTGTTCGAGCGGCGGTCCGGCGGTCCGGCGCAGGCGTACGCGGCGGGCGGTGTGAGCGTCCTGTCGAGCGCCGCCGAAGGCTTTCCGGCCGGGCTCGTCGAGGCCATGCTCTGCGGCCGGGCGACGGTCTCCACGGACGTGGGCGCGGTCGTCGAGGTCATCGGAGGCACCGGCCTGGTCGTCCCCCCGCGCAACGCGCCGGCGCTCGCCGACGCCTGCCTCGCCCTGCTGCGCGACCCCGACCGCCGTGCGCGCCTGGGCGCCGCCGCACGGGCCCGGGCGCTCGAACTGTTCACCACCGAGCAGAACGTGGCGGCATTTCGCGGCATTTACCTGGAGCTGCTGTCGCACACCCCGGCGCGCCGCACCACCGAGGCGGTGAACGCCGCCGGTGGCCCCGTGCCCTTCGCCCTCCCGGCCGAGGACTTCCTCCAGGGCACCTGGACCGGGCGCCCCGGCGCCCCCGGGTGGGCCGGGCGCCCCGTCGGCGCACACGCGGGAGGCGGCCGTGGCTGACCCCGTCAGGATGCTGCTGCTCCGCCACCGGAAGCTCTGCGAGCGCGCCGTCGACCCGCTGGACATCGCCGCGGGCCTGGAGACGTACGGGATCACCGACCGCACCGCCGCCCGCTTCCGGCACCGTGACGTCTTCTCGCTGGCCGAGGAGCTGTACGCGCGTGTGCCCCGCCCCGCCGAAGGTGCCGCCGGGCCTCCTGCCCCTGCAGTTTCCGTTCCTGTTCCTGCTCCTGGTTCCGAGGCGACTTGGCGGCGGTACGCGTGGGTGCTGCTCGCGCTGCTCCCCGGGGCCGTCTGCGCGGCCGCGCTGGCGGGCGCCGCCGTGACGGACGGGGCGGTGCGCACCGCCGTCGGCGTGGCCGGGGCCGTCGGCGCCGCCGCGGCGCTCGCCGGGTGCCTGCGGCGCGGGCCGCTGCGGCCGCGCGCCCGGCGCACGGTTCCCGGCCTGCGCGCCTGGCCCGGCCTGCTGCTGCTCGCGTACGCCGCGTACGGCGACGGCCTGCTCGCCGCGCTCCTCCGCGGCGGCCCGGACGAGCCGTGGCCCCCGGCCCCGGCACCGCTGGTGGGCCTGGCGTTCGCGGTGGCGCCCGCCGTCTGGTGCGCGCGGTTCTTCGCCGTACGGGCGCGCCGCCGGCTCGCGGCCGGCCGGACGCTGCGTGACGTCGCCGCCGCCGTACGCCCGCTCCTCGCCCTCGTCGTCGTGCTGTACGCGGTGGCGCTGGTGGCCCTGCTGCCGGCCGCGGGCGCGGCCGTGGCGGCGGCCTGGCCGGCGGGCTCCGACTCCTCCGGTGGCGGCGTGGGGGGTGGCCTGGGCGGCTGGGGCGCCTTCGGCGGCGTCAGCGGCTTCCTGGCCGCCGTCGCCCTCGGGGTCCTGCTCTTCGCCGCCCGGCTGCTCACCGTCCACGGCTTCCCCGAGCCGGCCGCCGCCGGGCTGCTCGGCGCCTGCGCCGCCGAGGCGCTCGCACCGGCCTCCCTGCTCGCCGGACGTCTGCCCGGCTGCGACGTCCTCGCCCGGCCCGTCGAGGCCGCGGTCGTGGCCTGGGGGACCGGAGCCGTACCGGCGCTCGCCTGCGGCGTGGCGGCGCTGGCCCTGCTGGCGCGTGCCGCGGCCGTCCTCGGCCGGGCCTCCGCCCACGTGGCGCCCTGACCCCCACGGCGCCCGCCGTCGCCGTGCCCGCTCGCGGAGCCGACACCGTACGGGCGCGGCGTACAGCCCCACCCCGTCACACCACCCCTAGGAGAGAACAGACATGACACCCCGAACCCCAGCAACGGCCGGTCGGCACGAAGGGGCCGCGCGATGAGGGTGCTTCTGCTCGGTGCCAACGGATTCATCGGGCGCTTCGTCGCCGACCGGCTGCTCGCCGACCCGGCCGTGCACCTGACCGCCCTCGGGCGCGGCGACGACGCCGACGTGCGCTTCGACCTCGCCGGCGGCAGCCCCGGCGCGCTCACCCGGTTCCTGGACGCCGTCCACCCCGGGGTGGTCATCAACTGCGCCGGCACCACCCGGGGCGGGGCGCGCGACCTGATCCGGCACAACACCGTGGCCGTCGCCACCGTGTGCGAGGCGCTGCGCCGCAGCGTCTGCGGGGCCCGCCTGGTGCAGGTCGGCTGCGCGTCCGAGTACGGGCCCTCGCAGCCCGGCTCCTCCACCGCCGAGGACGCGGTGCCGCGCCCCGGCGGGCCGTACGGCGTGTCCAAGCTGGCCGCCACCGAGCTGGTCCTCGGCTCCGGTCTGGACGCCGTCGTCCTGCGGGTCTTCTCGCCCGTCGGGCCCGGCACCCCGGCCGCGTCCCCGCTCGGCCGGCTCGCGGAGGCGATGCGCCGCGCCATGCAGGCCGGTGACGGCGAGCTGAAGCTGGGCGGGCTCGGCGCGCAGCGCGACTTCGTCGACGTACGGGACGTGGCGCGGGCCGTGCACGCCGCGTCCCTCTCCGCCGCGCAGGGCATCGTCAACATCGGCACGGGCCGTGCCGTACGGCTCCGGGACGCGGCCGCCGTCCTCGCGCGCGTCGCCGGTTACGCGGGCTCCCTGCACGAGCTGGACCCCCCGCCGGGACGCCCCTCCCTCGGCGGGCCCCTCGGCGGCCCCGCCGGCGGACCGGCCATCGGGGCCCAGCGCGGCGAAAGCCTGCCGGACCACCTGGCCGCCGCCCCGCCGTACCCGTACCCCGACGGGTGCGGCAGCTGGCAGCAGGCGGACGTCCGCACCGCGCGGGACCGGCTCGGCTGGCGGCCCCGCATCAACCTGGAGGAGTCCCTCGCCGACATCTGGATGGAGGCGGCATGCCGCATCTGACCGGGACGGGCGCCTGGCTGCGGGGCGCGACACGGAGTACGGCGCAGGGCGCGGCGCCAGGCACCGCGCAGGGCATGCTCCCAGGCACCGTCCTGGGCACGGCGCAGGGCGCGGCGCAGGGCACGGCCCTCTCCGCGACCGGGCCGGACCGGCTCGGCCTCGGCGTGCCCGGCTACGCGCACCCGCTGGTCGCCCCCGCCGAATGGGCCGCGCTGACCCGCCCGGGCACGCCGCTGCACTGGGTCGTCCTCGATGTCGCGGGCGGCCCCGGGACGCGCCCCGACCCGCACTGCCTGGAGGCGGCGGGCCGACTGCGCAACGCCGGCGTGACGGTCCTCGGGCATCTGGACCTGTGCCACGGAGCCCGGCCCTTCGAGGAGGTCGTCTCCGACGCCCAGCGGTACGTCGACTGGTACCGGGTGGACGGCTTCCTGCTGGACCGCTGTCCCGCGGACCGGGCGCACCTCGCCGACGTCCGGCGTACGGCGGGCACGCTGGAGGTGCTCCTGGACCACGCCGACGGCGGCCACCTGGTGCTGGGCCACGGCGGCCCCTCCCACCCCGGGTACGCGCGGCTCGCCTGCCAGCTGGTGACCTTCTCCGGGTCC
Organism: Streptomyces sp. NPDC045431; assembly: GCF_040646655.1. NCBI lineage: Bacteria > Bacillati > Actinomycetota > Actinomycetes > Kitasatosporales > Streptomycetaceae > Streptomyces > Streptomyces sp. NPDC045431. The sequence goes on along the minus strand of NZ_JBEZAQ010000004.1, from coordinate 471,212 downwards.
TGGGCGGATTACCGCTGGTCGCAGGCGGCGGAGTGGACGGCGGACCATCCGGCCGAACGGTTCGTGCACCTCGTCCACGGGGTGCCGCGCACCCATCTTGACGAGGCGCTGCGCATCGCCCGCTGGCAGGGCGCCGGGACGATCTTCTTCACCGACCAGGCGGAAGACCGGGTCGGACAAACCAGTCCATTCGCGGCGCTGCCCGGCTACTGGGACGAAATCGTCTCGCGTATCGGACCGGGTGTCTCGGAATGAGGAGGGCCGTGGCAGTGTTACGGGGAGAACAACCGTACTGACTACCGACCAACGGAGTCCCCGTGTCGCTGCCACCCCTGGTCGAGCCGGCCGCCGAGCTCACCGTAGACGAGGTCCGCAGGTACTCCCGCCACCTGATCATCCCCGATGTCGGGATGGACGGGCAGAAGCGGCTGAAGAACGCCAAGGTGCTCTGTGTGGGCGCCGGCGGCCTCGGCTCGCCCGCCCTGATGTACCTGGCCGCGGCCGGCGTGGGCACGCTCGGCATCGTGGAGTTCGACGAGGTCGACGAGTCGAACCTGCAGCGCCAGATCATCCACAGCCAGTCCGACATCGGCCGCTCCAAGGCCGAGTCCGCGCGGGACAGCGTCCTCGGCATCAACCCGTACGTGAACGTGATCCTTCACGAGGAGCGGCTCGAAGCCGACAACGTGATGGACATCTTCAGCCAGTACGACCTGATCGTCGACGGCACGGACAACTTCGCCACGCGCTACCTGGTCAACGACGCCTGCGTGCTGCTCAACAAGCCGTACGTCTGGGGCTCGATCTACCGCTTCGACGGCCAGGCGTCGGTCTTCTGGTCCGAGTACGGACCCTGCTACCGCTGCCTCTACCCGGAGCCCCCGCCGCCGGGCATGGTCCCCTCCTGCGCCGAGGGCGGCGTGCTGGGCGTGCTGTGCGCGTCCATCGGCTCCATCCAGGTCACCGAGGCGATCAAGGTCCTGGCCGGCGTGGGTGACCCGCTGGTCGGCCGCCTGATGATCTACGACGCCCTGGAGATGCAGTACCGCCAGGTCAAGGTCCGCAAGGACCCCAACTGCGCGGTCTGCGGCGAGAACCCGACCGTCACCGAGCTCATCGACTACGAGGCCTTCTGCGGCGTCGTGTCCGAGGAGGCCCAGGAGGCGGCGCTCGGCTCGACGATCACTCCCAAGCAGCTCAAGGAGTGGATCGACGAGGGCGAGAACATCGACATCATCGACGTCCGCGAGCAGAACGAGTACGAGATCGTCTCGATCCCCGGCGCCCGGCTGATCCCGAAGAACGAGTTCCTGATGGGCAGCGCCCTTCAGGACCTGCCGCAGGACAAGAAGATCGTCTTGCATTGCAAGACGGGTGTCCGCAGTGCGGAAGTCCTCGCGGTGCTGAAGTCGGCGGGCTTCGCGGACGCGGTGCACGTCGGCGGCGGCGTCATCGGCTGGGTCAACCAGATCGAGCCGGAGAAGCCGGTCTACTGACCGAGCCGGTCTTCTGGCCGAGCCGGTCTTCTGGCCGAGCCGGTCTTCTGGCCGAGCCGGTCTTCTGGCCGAGCCGGTCTTCTGGCCGAGCCGGTCTTCTGACCGGGGAAGGCGGTCCGCCAGGCCGTCGTTCGCTTCATGCGTTCGCTTCACACGCCGAGGGGCCGGATCCGGGACTGGATCCGGCCCCTCCGCGTGAGCGTCACGCCGAGCAGGTCGTGCCGTTCGCCGGCACCTTGCCGTCCAGCAGGTAGTCGTCCACCGTCCCGGTCACGCAGGACGACGAACCGTACGCCCCGTGCCCCTCGCCCTTGTTGGTGACGAGGACGCCGACGCCCGCGCCGAGCTCGGCCGCCATCCTCTGCGCCCCCTCGTACGGCGTGGCCGGGTCGCCCGTGGTGCCCACCACGAGGATCGGTCCCGCGCCCGGCGCGCTCGCCGCGGAGTGCGCGGCCTCGCCCTTCACCGGCCAGTCCGCACACCAGCCGGCCAAGTCCCACGCCAGGAAGTCGCCGAAGACCGGGGATATCCGCCGGAACTCCGGCAGCAGCGCCTTCACCTCGTCGGTCGTCGGCCGCCGGTTGCTGTCGGCGCAGGAGATCACCCGCTGGGAGTGGGCCTGGGTGCTGTAGTGCCCGTTGCCGTCGCGGTTGTTGTACCAGTCGGCGAGCTCCAGCAGCTTGTCACCGGTGCCGTCCTCTTCGGCCTCCTCCAGCGCGCCCGTCAATTGTGGCCACAGGCTCTCCGCGTACAGCGCCTGCGCGATGCCGGTCAGCGCCAGGCTGTCGGTGACCTGCCGGCCGCTGCTCGTCGGCAGCGGCTGCCGGTCGAGCCGCTGCAGCAGCCCGGCCACGCGCGCGGTGCCCGCCTTCGCGCTCTCGCCCGTCGAGGCGAGGTAGCTGTCCAGCGCCCGCTGGAACCCGGTGGTCTGGTGGCGGGCGTGTGCCACCGAGTCGGCCGTCGGGTCGACCACGGCGTCCAGGACCGTTCTGCCGACGTTCTTCGGGAACAGGTGCGCGTAGGTGCCGCCGAGCTGCGTGCCGTACGAGATGCCGAAGTAGTTCAGCTTCCGGTCGCCCAGCACGTGCCGCAGGAGGTCCAGGTCCCGGGCGGTGTTGGAGGTGGTCAGATGCGGGATCAGCCTGCCGTTGCGGGCGGCGCAGTCCTTGCCGAAGTCGGCGCCGTCCCGGAGGAACGCGGCCGTCTCCGCCTCCGTGTCCGGTGTGAGGTCGACGCTCGCCTCGGCGGCGGCCAGCTCCTTGTCGTCCCGGCACCGCACGCCCGCGCTGCCCGCGACCCCGCGCGGGTCGAAACCGACCAGGTCGTACCGTGCGTTGAGCTTGCGGTACTGGTCGGCGAACTGGGGCAGCAGCTCCACGCCGGAGGCGCCCGGGCCACCGAAGTTGAACAGCAGCGAGCCGATGCGCCGGTCCTTGTCCTTCGCCTCCTGGCGTATCAACGCGACGCTGATCGTCTCGCCCTCAGGACGCTTGTAGTCCAGCGGGACCTTGACGCTCGCACACCGCCACTCCCCGCCGGGCCGCTCGCCGCCCTCGGGCGCGGCACACGCGCGCCACTCCGGCCGCTGCCCGGTGAGCGCGGCGGGCAGCGTGGCCGCCTGCCCGGTCGGGGCCTGCCGCTCGGGTGCCTGCCGCTCACCGCCGCCACCCGAGGTGCCCGAACCCGCCCCGGAGCTGCAGCCGGCCGCCGCGCCGGCGAGCAGCACGGCGGCCGCGGCCAGGGCCCCTGCTCGTACCCGCATGGACATGTGTCCCCCCAACGTGTGCACTGGACCGCCCATCGTAGGCCCGGCCACTGACAGTGACGACGCCGAGCGGCCACCACCCGCTGCCTACGGGCAGACCGTCCCCGAGCGGGGGACCTTGCCGTCCAGGAGGTAGTCGTTCACCGTCCTGCGTACGCACGCGTCACCGATGGTGTAGGCGCCGTGCCCCTCGCCCCGGTACGTCACCTCGATCCCGACGCCCTTGCCGAGCGCCTCCGCCATCCTCTTGGCGCCCCCGTACGGCGTCGCCGGGTCGCCGGTGTTGCCGATGACGAGGATGGGCGCCGCGCCCTTCGCGCTGACGTCGGGGTGGTCCCAGGTGCCGGGCACGGGCCAGCCGGAGCAGCCGCTCAGGCGCCAGCCGAGGAAGATGCCGAAGAGCGGAGCCGCCTCCCGGAACTCGGGCAGCTTCGCCTTGGTGTCCTCCAGCGAGAAGCGGGCCTTGTCGTCGACGCAGTTGATGGCCGTGTTCGCCGCCTGGAGGTTGTTGTAGTTGCCGTTCTGGTCGCGTCCGTTCATCGAGTCCGACAGGGCGAGGAGCAGCGCGCCCTGGCCGCCGTCCGCCTCGTCGATGCCCTGCTCCAGATACGGCCAGAACTCCTTGGAGTACAGCGCCTGCACGATGCCGTTGGCCGCGTGGGTCTGGGTCAGCTTGCGGTCGCCCATCCCGGCGACGGGCTTCTCGTCGAGCCTCGCGAGCAGGTCCGCGACGAACCTCTCGATCTCCTCGACGCTTCCACCGGGCAGCTTGCACGCCTCGCCGCGCTTCACGCAGTCGGCCGCGAAGTTGCGGAACGCCAGCTGGAACCCCTTCGCCTGGGCCACCGAACCCTGCTCGACGGTCCCGGAGGGGTCGACGACGGCATCGAAGACGGCGCGCCCGATCCGCTCGGGGAACTGGTGGGCGTAGACGCCGCCCAGTTCGGTGCCGTACGAGATGCCGAAGTAGTGCAGCTTGTCGTCGCCGAGGACCGCCCTGATCAGGTCCAGGTCCCGGGCGGCGTCGACGGTGCCGATGTGGGGCAGCAGGTGGCCGGAGTTCTCCTCGCAGGCGGCCGCGAAGTCCTTCAGGGCCTTCTCGTACGCCTCCTCCTCCCGGGCGTCGTCCGGTGACGCGTCCAGGGCGAAGAACGCGTCGAGCTCCCGGTCGTCCTGGCACTCCACGCCCTCGCTGCGGCCGACCCCGCGCGGATCGAAGCTCACCAGGTCGTACCGGGTGCGCAGCTCCTCGAAGTCCTTCGCGGAGGAGGGCAGGGCGGTGATGCCGGAGCCGCCCGGCCCGCCGAAGTTGAAGATCAGCGAGCCGATCCGGCGGGCCGGATCGGTGGCCCTGGCCCGGATCAGGGCCAGCTCGATCGTGTCGCCCTCCACGTCCTCGTAGTCGAGCGGCGCGTCCATGAAGGCGCACTCCCACCGCGCGCCCCCCGGCAGCGGGGAGGGGGCCGTTCCACTGCCCTCCTCGACGGACGGGGCACGGCACGGGGACCACTCCAGCTCCTGGGCCGCCAGGTCCGTGGGCCGGTCCGGGTCCCCGCCGTCCCCGCCGCCGTCGGAGCAGCCGGCGGCGAGCAGGACGGCGGCGGCGGTCGCGGCGCTCGCCACGGCGAGCGCGGCGGTACGCCGGTGGGCGCGGGTGGGCGTCGGCATGCCACTATGCTGCGCCGGTGCCCGGCCCGCCGCCCGCGACGGCGGTCCATGCGGGTGGCCGGGCCCGGCACCGGGCCTTCCTAGAGCGCGTCCTTCCGCGTCAGGTAGTTGAACGAGAACCACCCCGGGAGCACCGGCAGCCACAGCGTCAGCAACCGGTACAGCAGCACCGCCGGCGTGGCGACCTCCAGCGGCAGCCCCACCGCCACCAGGCCGAAGGTGAGCGCGCCCTCCACCGCGCCGACACCGCCGGGCGTCGGCGCCGCCGAGCCCAGCGCGTTGCCGGCCAGGAACACCACGGCGAGGCTCGCGTAGCTCAGCTGCTGGTCGCCCTGGTCGAACGCGCGGATCGAGGCGTCCAGGCACAGCACGAACATGGCCGTCAGCAGCAGCATGCCGCCGATGCCGGTGAGCAGCTTCACCGGCCGCTGGAGCACGTCCAGCATGCGCGGCACCACACCCGCGAACAGCGAGCGCAGCCGCGTCGAGACGAACTTGCGCAGCGCCGGGATCGCCGTGACCACCAGCACCAGCACGGCGACCGTCAGCAGGCCCGCGATGACCGTCCTGGACGGCGTGAAGTCCTGCGTCTTCTCCGTACCCGTCAGGTAGCCGAAGGCCAGCAGCAGCAGGATGTGCGCGCCCAGGCCGAAGAGCTGCGAGGCGCCGACGCTCGCCACCGCCAGCCCGGGCCGTACGCCCGACCGCTGGAGGAAGCGGGTGTTCAGCGCCACGCCGCCGACCGCCGCCGGCGCCACGATCTTCACGAACGACCCCGCGACCTGCGCCACCACCGTCCTCAGGAACGACACCCGCTCCGGTACGAACCCGAGCAGGCTCATCGCCGCCGCCACATAGCTCAGCGCGGAGAAGAGCACGGCCATCGCGACCCACGCCCAGTGCGCCTCGGCGATCGTCGACAGCGGCGTACGGGCGATCTGCGACAGCAGGAAGTACGCCGCGATGGCCCCCGCGATCAGGCTGATCAGGGTGCGGGGCCTGATCCGCTCCAGCCGCACCGGCTCCACCGGCGCCTGCGGCCTGATCAGCAGCACCTGCCGCCGGATCTGCGCGAGCAGGTCCTCCTCGCGGGCCTCGTCCAGCGCCTCGTCCAGCGCCCGCTTCTCGGCCTGCTTCTCGGCCCGTACGGCCTTGCGCTCGGCCTTCTCGTCCTTGACGACCTTGACGGCGCCCTCCGGCTGCCCGTGCTCCGCCGCGGCTTCCAGACGGGCCTGCCGGGCCTCGTCCGACGCCTTGAGGACCGCCTCGCGCTCGCGCTCCGCGCGCTCCCGGGCGAGCTTGCGCAGCGTGGCGCGGGTGGAGCGGCTGAGGGCGATCGGCTGGAGCAGCGGCAGGCAGTCGGCGACCTTGTCGGGGCCGAGCACCTCGACGGCCGCGGTCACCGCGCGCTCCGCGCCGACCCGCAGGCCCAGCGTGGTCAGCAGTTGCGCGATGTCCATCCGCAGCACCAGATCACCGGCGGCGATCTCCCCGCCCCGCAGGTCCGTGAGGATCACCTTGCGGGAACGATCCACCAGAATCGCGTCGCCCGTGAGCCTGCGGTGGGCGATGCGCCGCGACTGCAGCGCCCTGACCTGCTCCCAGGCGCCCCGCACCAGCTCGTCGGTGATCTCCTCGTCCGCCAGCGCGTCCAGGTACCGGCCGCCCAGGTGCTCGTACACCAGCATCACGGCGTCCGGCCCGAGCTCGGAGGTGGCGATCAGCTTCGGCGCGTTGGCCCCGGCGGCGATCGCCGCGTACGCCAGCAGCGCCTCCTGTTCCAGCGCCTGCCGCAGCGACTGGATGGACCGGCGGGTGGTGATGCCGCGCAGCGTCATCCGGCGCCACAGGCGGTAGAAGAAGCCCTGCGCCTGCTGCTCGCGGTCGACGACCGTGACGTCGAGGGGAGGCCCGTCCTCCAGGGTGACGATGTAGCGGCGGCCCCGGTCGCCCTGCTCGACCGACTCGGACACGTCCTCCGCGCGCATCGCGCTGACCGGACGGAACCCGACGTGGCGCAGACCGGCGAGGAGCGTCTGCCCGGTGGGCCGGACGTTGGGGGAGCCGACGGCGTAGAGCGTGCCGTAGGCGACGGTCCAGCCGATCAGGATGGTGAGGATGATCGAGAGGGGGGTGGTGTAACCCGCCACCAGCATGGTGAACGCGTCGAGCAGCAGCACCACCCACAGGGCCACCCTCCAGCGCGGCCTGCGGGCCATCCCCACGGCCGACATATAGGCGATGACCGGTGCCAGGTAGCCGTGCACGGGGTCGGTCAGACCGCCCCCGGCCTGCGGCTGCGTCAGCGCGTCCTGGATGGTGCCGGGCGCGCCCCTGGCCACCCAGAGGTCGGTGGCGAGCGTCACCCCGTGCGCCAGTACGGCGGCGAGGACGCCGTCCGCGATGCGCAGGCCGTCCCGCTTGATCAGCCGCTCGATGGCGAAGGCGACGGGAACCAGGAGGACGGCGATGCTGGACGCGAGACCGGCGAGCTTGACGAAGAGGTCGGACGCCTGGCCGGTGCGCTCGTTGATGTCCTGCTCCAGGCCGGACGTGGTGGCCTGGGCGAACGCGGCGATGGCCAGGACGACGGCGATCGCGAAGAGACCGATGAGCAGCCGCAGCAGATCGGACGGGCGGTGTACGCGGGCGGCGAGAAGCGGCTCGTCACCGGAGACGCGGTCGATGGGCCCCTCCGCGTTCACGCATACCGTCTCCTTCTGCTTCTCCCCGAGAGGTTCCCCGAGTGGCTCCCCGAGAGGCCGTACATCCTGCCCCTTCATGGTGCCTCTGTCTTGTTGATCTCGTATCACCGGTCACCGCCCTCACCGCCCGGAAGATGGTGGCATGCCCTGGCGTCGGCGGGGGGCATCAGGGTGCACGGGCCGTCTTGCCGGCGGGTTGGTGCAGGATGGTCCGAATGAGTGCGCAGGAGCTTCCGGAGTACGCGGAGCGGGTGCTGGAGACCGCCGAGCTGATTCCGCCCGGCCGGGTGATGACGTACGGGGACGTCGCCGAGTGGCTGGCACAGGAGGAGGAGCGCGAAGCGCTCTCGAGCGAGGGTGGTGGTGGGCGACGGGTGGGCGGGCCGCGTCAGGTCGGTCGCGTCATGACGCTGTACGGCGGCGCCGTGCCCTGGTGGCGCGTGGTGCGGGCCGACGGGCGGCTGCTGCCCGGCCACGAACAGCGGGCGCTCGCGCACTACCGCGAGGAGGGCACCCCGCTGCGCCCCGCCCCGAGGACCGAGGAGGGGCACCTGCCGCGCCTCGACATGCGACGGGCACGGTGGGACGGCGGAGACACTTCTCCCGGAGACGTCCCTGCCGGTGACGTCCCCCCGGGTGACATCTCTCTCGGTGATGTGCCCGGGGGTGATGCGGCGAGCGGCGCATGACGGTGCCGCCGTCCGCGTAACGTTGTTGCCCTTCACCACCAGCACACCCACCAGGACCGGCGATCCAACGTGAGCTCCTCCTCCACCACCACCGGGCGTACGCCGTACCGGGAGCGCACTCCCGGCGCGTACCGGCTGGTGCGTACCCCGCCGGCTCCCGTGAACCCCCCTCTCCTGGACGCATCGCAGCGTGCGGTGGTTGACCACGCCCACGGGCCCCTGCTGGTGCTGGCCGGCCCGGGCACCGGCAAGACCACCACCCTGGTGGAGGCGGTCGCCGCCCGCATCGCCCAGGGCGCCGATCCGGAACGGCTCCTGGTGCTCACCTTCAGCCGTAAGGCGGCGGTGGAACTGCGGGACCGGATGGCGGCGCGCATCCCCGGCGCACGCGCCCCCCAGGCCACCACCTTCCACTCCTACTGCTACGCCCTGATCCGCGCGCACCAGGACGCGGAGCTGTTCGCCGAACCGCTGCGGCTGCTCTCCGGCCCCGAGCAGGACCTCGCCGTGCGTGAGCTGCTCGCCGGCCAGCTGGACCTGGAGCGCGAGGGCCTGGCCCGGGTCCACTGGCCCGACGAGCTGCGGGCCTGCCTGACCACGCGCGGTTTCGCCGACGAGGTGCGCGCCGTACTGGCCCGCTCGCGTGAGCTCGGCCTGGGCCCGCGCGCGCTCGGTGCCTTCGCGGCGCGCCAGGGACGGCCCGACTGGTCGGCGGCGGCGCAGTTCCTCGCCGAGTACCTCGACGTGCTCGACATGCAGGGCGTGCTGGACTACGCCGAGCTGGTGCACCGGGCCGTGCTGCTGGCGGATTCCGTGACGCTGCCCGCGTACGACGCGGTTTTCGTCGACGAGTACCAGGACACCGATCCCGCCCAGGTTCGCCTCCTGAAGGCGCTCGCGGGCGGCGGGCGGACCCTGTACGCGTTCGGCGACCCGGACCAGTCGATCTACGCCTTCCGGGGCGCCGACGTCAACGGCATCCTCGACTTCCCGCACACCTTCCGCCGCGCGGACGGCGCCCCCGCGCCGGTCGCCGTCCTGGCCACCTCCCGCCGCTCGGGCGCGGCCCTGCTGGCCGCCACGCGCCTGCTGACCGCGCGCATGCCTCTGCCGCGTCTCCCGGCCGACAAGGTCCGTGCCCACCGCGAGCTCGCGGCGGTGCGCGCGGGCGGCCGCGTGGAGGCGTACACCTTCCCGACCCCCTCCACGGAGCTCGACAACATCGCGGACATCCTGCGCCGCGCCCACCTGGAGGACGGGGTGCCCTGGCAGGAGATGGCGGTCCTCGTCCGCGCGGGCGCCCGTACGATCCCCTCCCTGCGCCGCGCCCTCACCTCCGCCGGCGTGCCCGTGGAGGTCGACGCCCCGGACATCCCCCTGCGCCACGAGCCCGCGGTGGCCCCGCTGCTGACGGCCCTGCGCGCCACGGCGACGGCCGCGCTGCGGCACACGGCGGCGCCGGAAGGCGCAGAACCTGAGGCCGCCGTGCCCGAAGCCACCGAGCCCGAGGCCGTCGCGCCGGACGGCGCCGAGCCCGAGGCTGCCGCGCCGGAAGCCGCCGAGCCCGAGGCCGCCGCGCCGGAAGCCGCCGAGCCCGAGGCCGCCGTGCCCGAAGACGCCGCGCCGGAAGCCGCAGAGCCTGAGGCTGCCGAGCCCGGGGCCCCCGCCGGGGAGGCGGCCGACGGAGCCGGTGCCGAGCCGTGGCTCGACCCCGAGACGGCGCTCACCCTCCTCACCTCGCCCCTCGGCGGCATGGACGCCGCCGACCTCAGGCGCCTGGGACGGGCGCTGCGCGACGAGGAGCGGGCCGGCGGGAACAAGCTGCCGCCGCCCTCCGACACACTCATCGCCCGCGCCCTCGCCGAACCCGAGCGGCTCGTCGCCCACGACCCCGCCTACGCGCGCGGCGCCCAGCGGCTCGGCGGCCTCCTGCGCCGTACCCGCGAGCTGCTCGCGGCCGGAGCCACCGCCGAGGAGGCCCTGTGGCTCCTCTGGGACGGCACCCCCTGGCCGGCCAGGCTCCAGCGGGCGGCGCTCCGCGGCGGCGCGGCGGGCCGCAACGCCGACCGCGACCTCGACGCCGTATGCGCCCTCTTCGAGACCGCCGCCCGCGCCGAGCAGCGCACCGGCGGCCGGGGCGCCCTGAACTTCCTGGAGGAGCTCGACGCCCAGGACATCGCCGCCGACACCCTCACCAAGCGGCCCGTCCGCCCCGACGCCGTCCGGCTGATGACGGCGCACCGCTCCAAGGGCCTCGAATGGAGCCTCGTCGTCGTCGCCGGCGTACAGGAGGGCCTCTGGCCGGACCTGCGTCGCCGCGGCTCCCTCCTCGAAGCCGACCGCATCGGGCGCGACGGACTCGCCGAGCCGCTCACCCCCGGCGCACTCCTCGCCGAGGAGCGCCGGCTCTTCTACGTGGCCGCCACCCGCGCGCGCGACCGCCTCGTCGTGACCGCCGTCAAGGCGCCCGCCGACGACGGCGACCAGCCCTCCCGCTTCCTCACCGAGCTGGGCGTCGAACCGAAGGACATCACCGGCCGCCCCCGCCGCCCCCTCGCCGTGGCCGCGCTCGTCGCCGAGCTGCGCGCCACCACCGTGGACCCCGAGGCGTCCGAGGAGCTGCGCGACGCCGCCGCCCGGCGCCTCGCCCGTCTCGCCGCGCTCACCGACGAGGACGGCCAGCCCCTCGTCCCGGCCGCCCACCCCTACCGCTGGTGGGGCCTGTACGACCCGACGCACTCCGCCGTGCCCCTCCGGGACCGCGACCGGCCCGTCGCCCTCTCCGGGAGCGCCCTGGAGCAGCTCGCCAACACCTGCGCCCTCCAGTGGTTCCTGGGCCGGGAGGTCAAGGCGGACGCCCCGGCCACCGCCGCCCAGGGCTTCGGCAACGTCGTCCACGTCCTCGCCGACGAGGTCGCCTCCGGCCGCACCCCCGCCGACCTCGCCGTCCTCATGGAGCGCCTCGACTCGGTCTGGGACGCGCTCGCCTTCGACGCCCCCTGGAAGTCCGCCCAGGAGAAGGAGCACGCGCGCGTGGCGCTGGAGCGGTTCCTGCGCTGGCACGTCATGGACCGTGGGGGCCGCACTCCCGCGGCCACCGAGCACGACTTCGACGTCACCCTCGAAGCGGGCGGGTACGAGGTGCGCATCCGGGGCTCCATGGACCGCGTCGAGGCCGACGAGCACGGCCGCGCCTACGTCGTCGACTTCAAGACCGGCAAGCAGGCGCCCACCAAGGACGAGGTCGCCCACCACCCCCAGCTCGCCGTCTACCAGCTCGCCGTCCGCGAGGGCGCCGTCGACGAGGTCTTCGACGGCCGCCGCCCCGAACCCGGCGGCGCCGAACTCGTCCACCTGCGCCAGGCCGCCCCCAAGAAGGAGGGCGGGGAGGCGCTGCCCAAGGTGCAGGCCCAGGAGCCGCTCAGCGGCGAGTGGGTCGGCGACCTCCTCGCGACCGCCGCCGGACGCGTCCTGGACGAACGTTTCACCCCGGCCACCGGCAAGCACTGCGACCACTGTGCGTTCCGGGCCTCGTGCAGCGCCCGCCCCGAGGGCCGCCACATCGTCGAGTGATCGCCGAGTGATCGTCGGCCGACCGTCGGCTGATCGTCGGCTGATCGTCGGGTCGGGACTGTCAGTGGGGCCGGTTAGCCTCGATGACCGTGACCACTCGCCTCACCGACCCCGAGCAGCTCAAGGAGCTTCTCGGCATCCCGTTCACCCCGGAGCAGACGGCCTGCATCACCGCGCCGCCCGCCCCGCAGGTCATCGTGGCCGGCGCCGGCTCCGGCAAGACGACGGTGATGGCCGCCCGGGTGGTCTGGCTGGTCGGCACCGGACAGGTCGCGCCCGAACAGGTCCTGGGTCTCACCTTCACCAACAAGGCGGCCGGCGAGCTCGCCGAGCGCGTCCGCAAGGCGCTCGTACGGGCCGGGATCACCGACCCCGACGTCATCTCCCCGTCCCACCCGTCACCCGGTCACCACCCCTCAACGACGGCGCAGAGCGCCGACCCCTACTACCTGCCGGGCGAGCCCCGCATCTCCACGTACCACGCCTTCGCCGGCCAGTTGCTCACCGACCACGGCCTGCGCCTCGGCCTGGAGCCCACCGCCCGCCTCCTCGCCGACGCCACGCGCTACCAGCTGGCCGCCCGCGTGTTGCGCGAGGCACCCGGCCCGTACCCGGCGCTGACCAAGTCGTTCCCGGCGCTCGTCAGCGACCTGCTCGCCCTCGACTCCGAGCTCGCCGAACACCTCGTACGCCCCGCCGACCTCCTCGCGTACGACTCCGACCTCCTCGCCGCCCTCGAGAACGCCCGCCTCACCAACGCCGACCTGCGCAAGGTCCCCGAGGCCGCCGCCGCGCGCCGCGAGCTCGCCGAACTCGTCATCCGCTACCGCGCGGCCAAGCGCGAGCGCGACCTGCTGGACTTCGGCGACCAGATCGCGCTCTCCGCCGAGCTCGCCATGACCCGCCCGGAGGTGGGGCGGATCCTGCGCGACGAGTTCCGTGTCGTCCTCCTCGACGAGTACCAGGACACCTCCGTCGCACAGCGCCTGCTGCTGTCCGGCCTGTTCGGCGGCGGTACGGGCCACCCCGTCACCGCCGTGGGCGACCCCTGCCAGGCCATCTACGGCTGGCGCGGCGCCTCCGTGGCCAACCTCGACGACTTCCCCGAGCACTTCCCGTACGCGGACGGAACCCCAGCCACCCGCTTCGCGCTCAGCGAGAACCGCCGCAGCGGCGGCCGCCTCCTGGACCTCGCCAACGGCCTCGCCGCCCCCCTGCGCGCCATGCACGCGGGCGTGGAGGCCCTGCGCCCCGCGCCCGGCGCCGAGCGCGACGGCACGGTGCGGATCGCGCTGCTGCCCACCCAGGCGGAGGAGATCGCCTGGCTCGCCGACTCCATCGCCCACCTCGTACGGACCGGCAAGGAGCCGGGTGAGATCGCCGTCCTGTGCCGTACGGCGACCGACTTCCCCGAGATCCAGGCCGCGCTCGTCGCACGCGACATCCCCGTCGAGGTCGTGGGCCTCTCCGGGCTGCTGCACCTCCCGGAGGTCGCCGACCTGGTCGCCGTCTGCGAGGTCCTCCAGGACCCGGGTGCCAACGCCTCCCTCGTACGCCTCCTCACCGGCCCGCGCTGGCGGATCGGCCCCCGCGACCTGGCGCTGCTGGGCCGCCGCGCGCGGCTCCTGGTCCACCGGGACCGCGACGGCGCCACGGACCCCGACGAGCGGCTGGCCGCGGCGGTCGAGGGCGTGGACCCGGCCGAGGTCGTCTCCCTCGCCGACGCCCTCGACACCTTCCTGGACGGGGGCGGCGCGGACGACGGCCTGCCCTTCTCCGCCGACGCCCGGGTCCGGTTCGCCCGCCTGGCCGCCGAGCTGCGCGACCTGCGCCGCTCCCTCGCCGACCCGTTGATGGACGTCCTGCACCGGATCCTCGCCACCACCGGCCTGGAGGTCGAGCTCTCCGCCTCTCCGCACGCCCTGGCCGCCCGCCGCCGCGAGACCCTCTCGAACTTCCTCGACATAGCCGCCCGCTTCGCGTCCCTGGACGGTGAGGCGACGCTGCTGGCGTTCCTGGGCTTCCTGCGCACCGCGGCCCAGTACGAGAAGGGCCTCGACAACGCCCTGCCCGGCGGCGAGAACACCGTCAAGGTCCTGACCGCCCACAAGTCCAAGGGCCTGGAGTGGGACGTCGTCGCCGTCCCCGGCCTGGTCACCGGCCAGTTCCCCAGCACCAGGTCACGCGAGTCGTGGACGGCCCAGCCGCAGGTCCTGCCGCACGCGTTGCGCGGTGACGCCCCCACCCTCCCGGCGATCGAGGACTGGGACGCGAAGTCGCTCACGTCCTTCAAGAACGCCATGAAGGATCACCAGCACACCGAGGAGCTCCGCCTCGGCTACGTGACCTTCACCCGCCCCCGCTCCCTCCTGCTGGCCTCCGCGCACTGGTGGGGCCCCACCCAGAAGCGCCCGCGCGGCCCGTCCCCGTTCCTGCACGCCCTGTACGACCACTGCGCGGCGGGCTTCGGCGAGATCGAGGCCTGGGCCGACGAACCCGAGGAGGGCGCCGAGAACCCCTCCCTGGAGGAGTCCGCGGCGGACCGCCCCTGGCCCCTGCCGCTGGACCCGGCGTCCCTCACCCGCCGCCGCACGGCCGCGGAGCGGGTGCTGCGGTACCTGGACACCGAGGGCGATGCGGCGCCGCCGTCGCCGACCGCCGCGGGCCCCGACCCCGACGAGCCGTGGCCCGACGAGCCCGTCGACCCGGACGAACCCGCCGACGTGGACGAACCCGTTGATCCGGACGAGCCCGTCGACCTCGACGAAGCCTGGCCCGACGGCCTCGCGGACTGGGACGACTGGGACGCCGTGGCACCCGGGCCGCCCTCCGCCGGTACCGACCGCGGGGCCGGACCCGGGGCTGACGCCGATACCGGCTCCGGCTCCGGCTCCGGCACCGCCACCGGCACCGGTGCCGGAGCCGTGCCCGCGCCCCGGCGCGCGGGAGCCGCCGACGGCCCCGCCGCGCGCCCCGGGGGCGTACCCCCGGTTCCGGGAAGGGGCGGACGGGTGGGGGAGGGGCTCACCCCCGAGGACGCCCGCACCATCGCCTCCTGGGACCGCGACCTCGACGCCCTCACCGCCGAGCTCCTCCGCGCCCGCGCCACCACGCGCGAGGTGCACCTCCCCGCGTCCCTGTCCGCCTCGCAGCTGCTGCGCCTCGCCGCCGACCCCGACGGCTTCGCGCAGGAGCTCGCCCGGCCCATGCCGCGCCCCCCGCAGCCCGCCGCGCGCCGCGGGACACGGTTCCACGCGTGGGTGGAGTCCCGCTTCGACGCGGTGCCGCTCCCGATGCTCGGGCCCGACGAGCTGCCCGGCGGCGAGGCGTACGCCGACGAGCCCGAGATCGCCGACGAACGGGACCTCGCCGCGCTGAAGGAGGCGTTCGAGCGGACCCCGTACGCCCACCTCACCCCGTACCGCGTGGAGGCGCCCTTCCAGCTCACCCTCGCCGGTCGCGTCGTCCGCGGCCGCATCGACGCCGTGTACCGGGACCGCGACAGCGGCGCGTACGAGATCGTCGACTGGAAGACGAACCGCTCCCACACCGGAGATCCCCTCCAGCTCGCGGTCTACCGCCTCGCCTGGGCCGAGCGGCACGGGCTCGCCCCGGAGGCGGTCGGCGCGGCCTTCGTCTACGTCCGCACGGGCGACGTCGTCCGCCCGGACCACCTGCCGGGACGCGCCGAGATCGAGCGCATCCTGCTCCGTGGGACGCCCGGCGGGCCGACCCCCGATCCCGGATAGGCTCAAGGGCATGAGCGACACCCCGGACAGCGCCGTCCAGTACGTACGTGCGTACATAGAGCAGCACCGCGCAGCCTTCCTCGACGACCTCGCCGAGTGGCTGCGCATCCCGTCCGTGTCGGCGCAGCCCGCGCACGCCCCGGACGTACGGCGCAGTGCCGAGTGGCTCGCCGCGAAGCTGACGGAGACCGGCTTCCCGGTCGCCGAGGTCTGGGAGACCGGGGACGGCGCGGGCGCCCCCGCCGTCTTCGCCGAGTGGCCCTCCGGGGACGCGACGGCACCCACCGTCCTGGTCTACGGCCACCACGACGTCCAGCCCGCGGCCCGCGAGGACGGCTGGAACACGGACCCCTTCGAGCCCGTCATCCTCGGAAACCGCCTCTACGCGCGCGGTGCCGCCGATGACAAGGGACAGGTGTTCTTCCACACCCTGGGCGTCCGCGCGCACCTCGCGCTGACCGGCCGCACCGCCCCCGCCGTCAACCTCAAGCTGCTCATCGAGGGCGAGGAGGAGTCCGGCTCGACGCACTTCCGGGAGCTCGTCGAACGGCACCGTGCCCGCCTCGCCGCCGACGCCGTGATCGTCTCGGACACCGGCATGTGGTCGGAGACCACGCCCACCGTCTGCACCGGCATGCGCGGCGTCGCCGACTGCGAGATCACGCTGTACGGGCCCGACCAGGACCTGCACTCGGGCGCCTTCGGCGGCGCCGTCCCGAACCCGGCCACGGCGGCCGCCCGCCTCGTCGCCGCCCTGCACGACGAGGACGAGCGCGTCACGATCCCCGGCTTCTACGACGACGTCGCGGAGCTCACCGACCGCGAGCGCGAGCTGATCGCGGAGCTTCCCTTCGACGAGGCGTCCTGGCTGACCACGGCGAAGTCGTACGCCACCCTCGGCGAGGCCGGCTACACCACCCTGGAGCGGGTCTGGGCCCGCCCCACCGCCGAGGTCAACGGCATCGGCGGCGGCTACCAGGGCCCCGGCGGCAAGACGATCGTCCCGGCCACAGCCCAGGTGAAGCTGTCGTTCCGGCTGGTCGCGGACCAGGACCCGGACAAGCTCGAAGCGGCCGTACGCGACTGGGTCGCCGCCCGCCTCCCGGCGGGCATCCGCCACGAGATCGTCTTCGGCGCCCCCACCCGTCCGTGCCTGACGCCGCTGGGCCACCCGGCCCTCCAGGCGGTCGCACGGTCGATGAGCACGGCCTTCGACGGCGCCAAGATCCGCTTCACGCGTGAGGGCGGCTCCGGCCCGGCCGCCGACCTCCAGGACGTCCTCGGGGCACCGGTGCTGTTCCTCGGCATCTCCGTACCGTCCGACGGCTGGCACGCGCCGAACGAGAAGGTCGAGCTCGACCTGCTGCTCAAGGGCGTGGAGGCGACCGCCCACCTCTGGAGCGACCTCTCCACGGCACTGCCCGCAGCGCCGTCCGCAGCACAGTCCGCCGCCGCGCTCCGCTGAACAGACACCCATTCACCCGGGGGAGTTGGAACCACCAGTGACCACCATGAGCAACGAAGCCCACCGGCCGATCAGCCTGACGGCCCCGAGCGGCATCGACCGCGCGGCACACCACCGCCTCGACGAGGCGTGGCTGGCCGCGGCGTGGAGCCACCCGACGACCCGGGTGTTCGTGGTCTCCGGCGGCCAGGCCCTGATCGACGACACCCCCGACGGCCGCACCGAACTGGTCATGACGCCGTCCTTCGAGGCCCCGGTCACGGAGACCCACCGGTACTTCCTGGGCACGGACGAGGACGGCGTCAGCTACTTCGCGCTGCAGAAGGACGCGCTGCCGGGCCGCATGGACCAGTCGGCCCGCCCGGCCGGTCTGCGCGAGGCGGGACTGCTGCTGTCGCCGCGCGACGCGGGGCTGATGGTGCACGCGGTGGCGCTGGAGAACTGGCAGCGGATGCACCGGTTCTGCTCCCGTTGCGGCGAGCGCACGGTGATCGCGGCCGCCGGCCACATCCGCCGCTGCCCCGCCTGCGGGGCCGAGCACTACCCGCGCACCGACCCGGCGGTGATCATGCTGGTCACGGACGACCAGGACCGTGCGCTGCTGGGCCGCCAGGTCCACTGGCCGGAGGGCCGCTTCTCCACGCTGGCGGGCTTCGTGGAGCCGGGCGAGTCGATCGAGCAGTCGGTCGCGCGCGAGGTCTACGAGGAGGCCGGCGTGACGATCGGCGAGGTGGAGTACGTCGCCAGCCAGCCGTGGCCCTTCCCCTCCAGCCTGATGCTGGGGTTCATGGCGCGCGCCACCTCCTACGAGATCAACGTGGACGGCGACGAGATCGAGGAGGCCCGCTGGTTCTCCCGTGACGAGCTGCGGGCCGCGTTCGAGTCCGGCGAGGTTCTTCCCCCGTACGGGATCTCGATCGCGGCCCGACTGATCGAGCTCTGGTACGGCAAGCCGCTCCCGAGGCCCGGAAATGCGGCCTGATCGGGCTCGGCCCGACCGGTTTCGGCCCGACCGGTTTCGGCCCGGTTTCGGCTCGACCGGTTGGGCCGGACCGGTTTCGGTCAGGCGCCGATCTTCTGCTTGACCTGGGCCAGCGAGGGGTTCGTCAGCGTCGTGCCGTCCGCGAAGAGCACGGTCGGCACGGTCTGGTTGCCCCCGTTGGCCTTCTCGACGAACGCGGCCGACTCAGGGTCCAGCTCGATGTTGATCTCGGTGTACGCGATGCCCTCGCGGTCCAGCTGGCTCTTCAGCCGCCGGCAGTAACCGCACCACGTCGTGCTGTACATCGTCAGGGTGCCCTGCATCGTCTCTGCGCTCCTCGCGTTCACTGGGGGTGGTGCCGGCCGGTTGCGGCACCAGGAGACAGAACGTACGCCCTCCGCCCGTCATTCCCGGGGTCGCACCGAGCGGCCGAGCGAGAGGATTAATACGACCGGGACCCCCGTCCTGTGGACAACCGGGCGGGACCGCCGTCGCCGACCTGGCAGCATGGCAGGGTGACAGCAGCAACGGACTCCACTCTCTTCCCGCAGGTCCCTCAGACGGCCGACGCGGTGCTCGACGGGCTCGACCCCGAGCAGCGCGAGGTGGCGACGGCCCTGCACGGTCCGGTGTGCGTGCTGGCGGGTGCCGGCACGGGCAAGACGCGCGCGATCACCCACCGGATCGCGTACGGCGTGCGGGCGGGCATACTCGCGCCCGCCAGTGTGCTGGCCGTCACCTTCACCAACCGGGCCGCCGGAGAGATGCGCGGGCGGCTGCGCCAGCTCGGCGCGGGCGGCGTCCAGGCCCGCACCTTCCACTCCGCGGCCCTGCGCCAGCTCCAGTACTTCTGGCCGAAAGTGGTCGGTGGCGACCTGCCCCGCCTGGTGGAGCGCAAGATCCAGTTGGTCGCCGAGGCCGCCGCGCGCTGCCGCATCCGGCTCGACCGCAATGAGCTGCGCGACACCACCAGCGAGATCGAGTGGGCCAAGGTCACCCAGACGGTCCCCGCCGACTATCCGGCCGCGGTCGCCAAGGCCCAGCGCGACGCCCCGCGCGACCCTGCCGAGATTGGCCAGATCTATGCCATGTACGAGCAGCTCAAGCGGGACCGCGGAGTCATCGACTTCGAGGACGTGCTGCTGCTGACCGTCGGCATCCTCCAGGACCGCCACGACATCGCCGAGCAGATCCGCCGCCAGTACCAGCACTTCGTGGTGGACGAGTACCAGGACGTCTCGCCCCTCCAGCAGCGGCTCCTCGACCTGTGGCTGGGCGACCGGGACAACCTGTGCGTCGTCGGCGACGCCAGCCAGACGATCTACTCCTTCACCGGGGCCACCCCCGACCACCTGCTGAACTTCCGCGCCCGCCACCCGAACGCCACCGTGGTGAAGCTCGTCCGCGACTACCGCTCGACGCCGCAGGTCGTCCACCTGGCCAACGGGCTCCTCGCCCAGGCCCGCGGCCGGGCCGCCGAGCACCGCCTGGAGCTGGTCTCCCAGCGGGATCCGGGCCCCGAGCCCGCCTACACGGAGTACGCCGACGAGCCCGCCGAGGCGGAGGGCACCGCCCGCCGCATCCGCGACCTGATCGCCGCCGGGGTCCCGGCCGGCGAGATCGCCGTGCTCTACCGGATCAACGCCCAGTCCGAGGTCTACGAGCAGGCCCTGGCCGACGCCGGCGTGCCGTACCAGCTGCGCGGCGCCGAGCGCTTCTTCGAGCGCGCCGAGGTGCGCGAGGCGGGCGTCGCCCTGCGCGGCGCGGCCCGCGCCGGCGGGAACGACTCGCTGCTCGACGACGCCGATGACCTGCCCTCGCAGGTGCGGGCCGTGCTGTCGACCAAGGGCTGGACCACCGAGCCCCCGGCCGGCTCCGGCGCCGTCCGCGACCGCTGGGAGTCGCTGGCCGCCCTGGTCCGGCTCGCCGAGGACTTCGCCCGCGCCCGCCCGGACGCCACGCTCGGCGACCTGGTGACCGAGCTCGACGAGCGGGCCGCCGCCCAGCACGCCCCCACCGTCCAGGGCGTCACCCTCGCCTCGCTCCACGCGGCGAAGGGCCTGGAGTGGGACGCCGTGTTCCTGGTCGGCCTCACCGAGGGCATGATGCCGATCACCTACGCCAAGACGGACGAGCAGGTCGAGGAGGAGCGCCGCCTGCTGTACGTCGGCGTCACCCGGGCCCGGCTGCACCTGTCGCTGTCCTGGGCGCTGTCGCGCTCGCCCGGCGGCCGCGCCTCCCGCCGCCCCACCCGGTTCCTCGCCGGACTGCGCCCCGGCTCGGCGTCCCCCGGCACCCGTACCGCCGGCGGGGGCGGCGGCGTCGAGCGCGGCAGCGGCGGCTCCCGCCGCAAGCGCCGGGGCCCGGTGCAGTGCCGGGTGTGCGGCAGCACCCTCACCGACGCCGGCGAGATGAAGCTCATGCGCTGCGAGGGCTGCCCCTCCGACATGGACGAGGGCCTCTACGAGCGCCTGCGCGAGTGGCGGTCGGATCAGGCCAGGGAGCTCGGCCAGCCCGCGTACTGCGTCTTCACGGACAAGACCCTGATGGCGATCGCGGAGGCCGTGCCGTCGACCGATGGCGAGCTCGCCGCCATCTCGGGCGTCGGGGCGCGCAAACTGGACCGCTTCGGCGCCGACGTTCTGGCCATTTGTGCAGGTCAGGAGGTCGGTGAGAGCGGAGGGGAAGACTCCTGAAAACTCGTCGGAAAAATAGTTTGCGCCCACAGCAGTGATCCCCATAGGTTCTTAACCACGAGAACAGCGGCTTCTCTGAAGCCCTGTCCTTGTGCTGTACTTATCCGAATACGCGTGGGACCGGCTCCAACCGATCCCCCCAAGACGCCGAGAGGAGGCGATTTCAGTGATCAGCATCAACACCAGCCCCATCAGCACCACCGCCAAACTGGCCGGTCACTCGGTCGTCTCCGCCTGCTCGCTCGGCCTCTCCGGTTCGGCGTTCATTGGCACCGGTATGTCCGGCCTCGTGGCCGAGCGTCCCGCCATGCTTCCGACGGATCTTCCCGTCCGAGAGCGCAATGAGCGACCGACCAAGGCACTGGAAGCAGCAGTAGTGAAGGCACAGGCCCAGGCCTATGCCTTTGCGGCGGCCGGTGCCGAAACCAAGAAGCAGACGCAGCACCACCACACGATGTGGGCCTTCCGTGGGCTCGAACCCTGGAGTGATCCAGCCTGATCCAGCATCAGGCCGGCGCCTTCAGGGCCGCGGAACCCCACCCGGGATCCGCGGCCCTTCTGTTTTCCCTGATGAGGGAGACGGAGCGAAGGGGCCTCGGGACAAGGCAGAACCCGGTACCAGCCCACCGGCCAACAGGCCGGACCGACCAGACGAGGAAGACAGAACCGTGCAACTCGAAGCGCACGCCCCGTCCGTACCGCCTTCACAGACGATCACACCGCCCGGCCTCACGGAGGACCCCGCTTTGACCCCCCTCACCGCGCTCACCGCGCTCGACGACGCCATCGAGAACCTGGGCGTACCCGTTCCCTGCCGTGCTTACGACCCCGAGGTCTTCTTCGCCGAGTCGCCGGCCGACGTCGAGTACGCCAAGTCCCTCTGCCGGACCTGCCCCCTCATGGAGGCCTGCCTGGCGGGCGCCAAGGAGCGGCGCGAACCGTGGGGCGTCTGGGGCGGTGAGCTCTTCGTCCAGGGCGTCGTCGTCGCCCGCAAGCGGCCGCGTGGCCGCCCGCGCAAGAACCCGGTCGTGGCATGAACGCCACTGCCGGAACCATCGACCGCCCTCTGACGCACGATCCCCAGAAGCAGGCCCCCATGTCCTCTTCCGCGAGCGAGCCCAACGGCTCCGCCACCACCCCAGCTGCCACCACCATCGGCGCGAACGTCTCGCGTCAGAACAGGAACCGTGAGATGCAACTCCTCCAAGAAGCCCTGGCCCGTGCCCATATGCACGAGCGCATGCGGGAAGTGAACGCGGAACGCCAGGCCGTGCGCCTGGTCGCCGCCCGCCGTATGCAGCGCCGCGCCGAGCGTGTCTCGCTGCGCGCCCGCCGCGCTCTGGCCATGGCTGTTATGCACTAAGTGCCCCACGGCACTGAGCCAGACAGTGGAACCTCGCGGGGGCCGGTCCGCACGGACCGGCCCCCGCGGTGCGTTGCACGCGGCCCCGGCCCGTGCGGGGTTATCGTCTCGTAGTGAACGAGCGGACTCCTCCCCCCGAGCCGCGGGGCAAGCAGAGCGTGGTGTGCTCCCGCTGCGGCAAGACCGCCGACAAGCTGCCGGTGACCTGGACCTGTTCCGTGGAGAACGGCAGCCGCCGCTACTTCTGTGACGACTGCGCCCGCGCCCACCTCAGAGCCATCGAGAGCAGACTCGACTCCGCCTGGTGGTGACGGGGCCCGCCGGCCGGCGCGGCCCGGCGCCGCCCCGCCGGCCGTTTCAGGCCTGCACCTCCACCACGGCCGCGTCGTCCTCGCCGTCGTCCTCCGGCAGGAAGCCCGGCAGCCACGACTCCAGCTCGTCCCGCAGCCGCACCGTCGCGTTCAGCTGGCACAGCACCCCGATCGTGCTCAAGGTCACCCGGTGGATCAGGAGGTAGGACGGCGGCAGGTTGAGCTGCTTACCCAACTGGTAGGCGGGAGACCGGACATCGGCGATCCGTGCCGCCTGGGCACGTATCCAGCCGCGTGTGAAGGTGAACGCGTCCACCTCCGCCGGCTCGATGATCGGCAGCAGATACTCCAGCACCGCGTCCGGCTCGAGCTCGATCGTCTCCTTGACGAACCCCTCGGCGCACAGGAGTTCGTAGACCGTCTCCGCCTCTCCCTCGAGGGTCATCCGCAGGCAGGTTCCGATGGTGTCCGGCAGACCGCCCGGCAGCCGGTCCACCGTTCCGAAGTCCAGCACCCCCAGCCGCCACTCGCCCTCGCCGCCGTCCGCCGCGGGCAGCAGCCGGAAGTTCCCCGGGTGCGGATCGGCGTGCAGCAGACCCGTGCGGGCGGGCCCCGAGAACAGGAACCGCGCCAGCAATTGCCCCGCCCGGTCCCGCTGCTCCGGCGTACCGTCCGTGATGATCTCCGCCAGCGGTATGCCCTCGATCCACTCGGTCACCAGCACCTGCTCGCACTGGTGCACCACATCCGGCACCACCACATCGGGATCGTCCGCGAACTCCGCCGCGTGCTGCCGCTGCGCCTCCGCCTCCAGGCTGTAGTCCAGCTCCTCCGCGACCCTGTCGCGCAACTCGGTGATCAGCGGCTTGATGTCCATGCCCGGAACCAACGGCCCCAGCAGCCGGGCGAAGCGACTCAGCTGCGCCAGGTCGGACAGCAGCGCGTCGCCCGCCCCCGGGTACTGCACCTTCACCGCCACTTGACGGCCGTCGTGCCACACGGCCCGGTGCACCTGACCGATCGACGCGGCCGCCGACGGCTTGTCCTCGAACTCCAGGAACAACTCGCGCCATTCCGCGCCCAACCGCTCCTCCAGCACCGAGTGGACCGTACGGCTCGGCATCGGCGGAGCCGCCTCCTGGAGCTTGGTGAGCGCCGCACGGTAGGGGCCGGCGACCTCCTCGGGAAGCGCGGACTCGAAGACGGACAGCGCCTGCCCGAGCTTCATCGCGCCGCCCTTCAGCTCGCCCAGCACGCGGAACAGCTGGTCCGCCGTCCGCTGCTGCAGCTCCCGGGCCACTATCTCCGCCGACTTGCCGCCGATCCGCTTGCCCAGCCCCCATGTGGCCCGACCGGCGAAGCTCAGCGGCAACGCGGCCAACTTGGCGGTACGGGTGACCGCCTTCCGGGGAAGATCAGACATGTTGCCCCTCCACATCCCAGGCTGCCGTGCCGCGTTGCCTCCGGCATGACTGCGTTGACGCCGTTACCCCGCCATTGTGTCCTGCTCGGCCCCGGCCTCCGAGGTGCGCTCCCCCTCGCCGCGGCCCGCCGCACCACAGGCGCAGTCGGGGTGCGGGGCGATCCGCTGCGCCCGCCAGTCCAGCAGCGGCAGCGACGTCTCCCAGCGGGTCCCCGTGCTCGTCGGCAGCTCCCCGTCCAGGAACGCCAGCGCGTGCGCCGCCGCCAGCCCCGCGGCCGCCGTCGCCAGGCCCAGGTCGCAGGCCGGCACCCGGCTCCGCCGGCCCGAGCGCCACTGCGCCAGCATCCGCGGCCACGCAGGGTCGCGGTCCACCCGCTCCAGATCCAGGCACCGTGCGCATGCCGTGCCACCTGGGAGCACCAGCGGCCCCACCACACCCGTGGCCTCGATGACCCCCGCGTACAGATGGGGTGTGCCCGTGGCCACCCAGTCGTCCGCCGTCAACGGGTCCGGGGCGTACGCCGACAGCCCGTCCCGCGGAGCCACCACGACCAGCGACAGACCCGGCTCCGAGCCCGCCGGCCGCCCCGCCCGCGGTACGGTCCGCGGCGCGCGGCCGGCCGGTGCCGCCCGGCTCACCAGCCGCCGGGCCGCCGCGTCCCGCCGCTCGCCCACCGCCTGGGCCGGCAGCCCGCCGGGTGCGACGTCCCACGGCTCCACGCGATCGCCGTCCAGCACCTCCACCCGGCCGACCCCGGACGCCGACAGCAGCGCCGCGATGCTCGCGCCCACCCGCCCCGCGCCCCGCACCTGCACCCGCATCGATCGCCGGGCCGCCAACCGCCGTATCGCGCCGCCCGGCTCGCGGTGGACGACGGAGAGCGACGCGAGATCGGCGCGCAGCCGGTCGAGCGCTCCGTCCTCCTTGCGCAGCGCGTCCGCCGCCGGATCGCCCGCCGCCGCGTCGTCCAGCAGTCCCGCCTCCGCCAGCCGGGCCACCAGCGCCTCCATCCGGCCCTCCGGCAGCCCCAGCGCCCGGGCCTCCTCACGCAGGAGCCCCAGCCCCCGCGTCCCGTCGAAGAGGCCGAGCAGACTGCCCGTCGTCGTATCCACCGGACCCAGCACCACCGCGTGTGCCGGTGTCGTCCCGAACTGCACGTACTGCAGATTCCGCCATGCCCGCCGCAGTGCGGGCTTCACCATCGGATGCATATCCGCCCCCGTGATCCCTGCCTGAATCCCCGTTGATCCGTTGCGGCCAGAATGCCCGTCGCGGCCGATACCGGTGGAAAGTTGTCCACAGGGCCGAGGTATTAGTCGTTTAGTCGTTCAAATGGTGCGGGCTATGGATGGATCATGCGGGAACCCGGCCGGAGGGAGGACTTCCCCCGTTGACAGCGGGTAACGTCGGGGCGTGCCCGCCGACCCGCAGCCCAGCCTGACCAGCGACCCGTCACGCCCCCCGGGGGCCGGCGCGGTCGAGGTCCGAAGGAGCTCCCGGCGCCGCCGGACGGTATCCGCCTACCGCGAGGGCGACCGGACGATCGTGCTCATCCCCGCCCGCATGTCGGAGGCGGAGGAGCGCCGCTGGGTGACCGTGATGCTCGACAAACTCGCGGCCCAGGAGAGCAAGCGCACCCCGGGCGACGGTGAACTGGCCGAGCGCGCCGCGCGCTTGTCCGGCCAGTACTTCGAGGGCAGGGCCAGGCCGACGTCCGTGCGGTGGGTCACCAATCAGAACACCCGCTGGGGCTCCTGCACACCCGGGGAGGGCAGCATCCGCCTCTCGCACCGGTTGCAGGGCATGCCGGAGTACGTCATCGACTACGTACTCGTCCACGAACTGGCCCACCTGCTGGTGCCGGGCCACGGGCCGCGGTTCTGGCGGCTGCTGGAGGCGTACCCCCGCACCGAGCGGGCCCGCGGCTACCTCGAAGGCGTCGTCGCGGCGGCCCGCCTGCCGCATCCACCGCCCGGTCGCGGAGAGTGATATTCACCGATCCTGTACCGAACGTGTACCGGCTTGGCTCGATGTCGTAGGGAGCCGTTAGCCTGGCGCGACGGATTCATGTTTCGGGATGGGGGACGGTCGTTACGCATGGCCAGGGAATTCCAACGCGGCCACAAGGCCAAGATCAGTGATCTGACGCCCGGGACCGATCTGTACGTGGGTGTGCAGATCGCGGCGCCCGGTCTCACCTTCGACATCAGCTGTTTCGGTCTCGACGCCGACGAACGGCTGTCCGACGACCGGTATTTCATCTTCTTCAACCAGCCGAAGTCGCCCGAGGAGTCCATCCAGCTGCTGGGCCCGCAGGCCGGCGACACCGAGTCCTTCCGTGTCACGCTCGACCGCGTCCCGGCGCACATCCACAAGCTGTCCTTCACCGCGACGATCGACGGCGCCGGACAGATGTCGCAGGTCGGGCCCGGACACATCCGCATCGTCGCGGGCGGCGAGGAAGTGGCCCGGTACGCCTTCACGGGCGCCGAGTTCAGCACCGAGCGCGCGGTCATGCTGGGCGACTTCTACCTCAAGGACGTCTGGCGGTTCGCCGCCGTCGGCCAGGGCTTCGACGGCGGCCTGGAGGCGCTGCTCAAGAACTTCGGCGGCGAGGTCGCCGAGGAGGAGCCCGCCGCCCCGCAGGCCCCGCAGAGCGCGGCGCCGGGCTTCGCCCCGCCCGCGTTCGCCCCACCTGCCGCTCCCGCGCCCTCCGCACCACCTGCGCAGCCGCAGGCTCAGCCGCCGCAGCCGGCACCGTCGTTCGGAGCCCCGGTCGCGCCGGTCGCCCCGGTCGCCCCTGCCCCGGTGCCCACGCCCGCCCCGGAACCCCCGGCGCCCGCGCCGCAGCCCATGCACGCCGCCCCGACCATGGCCGCACCGATGGCCCCGCCGACCGCGCCGACGCCGCCGCCCGGGCAGTCGCCGTACGGACAGCCGCCGCAGCAGCCGCACTTCGGCCCGGGCCAGGGCCAGGTCCCCGGCCAGACCCCCCCGTACGGTCAGCCGGCCCCGGCCCCGTACGGCCAGCAGCAGTACGGACAGCCCGCCTACGGTCAGCCGCAGTACGGCCAGCAGCCGCCCGCCGGCATGGCGCCGAGCGGCGGCGCCGGACTGGAGGCGGCGCTCCAGAAGTACCGCGAAACCGCCACCGGTCAGCGCTGGACCCCGCAGAACCAGCAGCTCATGCGGGTCGACCTCGCCATGGGCGGCATGCCCGTCCTCGCCCGCCAGGGCAGCATGGTCATGTACCAGGGCAAGGTCGAATTCGGCTACAAGGGCGCCGGTTTCTCCGGCCGCATCGTCGGCAACGCCACCGGCCAGGAGATGCAGCTGATGCGCTGCACCGGCCGCGGCCAGGTCTTCCTCGCCGAGAACGGCGCCCACCTGCACCCCATCGAGCTCCAGGGCGACGGCATCTGCGTCTCCGCCGAGAACGTCCTCGCGTTCGACGAGTCGCTGCAGTACGAGGTCCGCCGCATCGAGGGCCACGGCATTCCGGGCGGCGCGCTGTTCACCATGCAGTTCACCGGCACCGGCACGGTCGTCGTCAAGACGCACGGCGTCCCCGTCGTCCTTCCCGTCACACCGACCACCTTCGCCGACTGCAACGCCGTCGTCGCCTGGTCGTCCGCGTCCCAGGTGATCCTCTCCAGCCAGGTCCGGCTGCGCCGCAACGCCTACCCCGGCCACAGCGGGGAGACCGTCAACCTGCAGTTCCGGGGCGCCCCCGGCAACTTCATCATCGTCCAGCCGTACGAGGTCTGAGGGAGCCCGAAGAATGAACCAGCAACTCGCGGGCTACGCCCCCACCCCCGTCGCGGCCCGGATGGAGAACCACGGCCGCCACATGCTCAAGGTCGCCATGGCCTCCGGCCAGGACCTGTACGCGCGCACCGGCTCGATGGTGTCCTACGAGGGCTTCGTCCAGTACGAGCCGAACCCGCCCGCCGTCCGCCAGATCGCCTCCCAGTGGATCACCGGCGAAGGCGCACCGATCATGAAGTGCTCCGGCGACGGCCTGCTGTACCTCGCCGACTACGGCGCCGACGTCGTCGTCATCAATCTCAACAACGACGCGATCTCCGTCAACGGCACCAACGTGCTGGCCTTCGACGCGCACCTCCAGTGGGGCGCCGAGAGGGTCAAGGGCCTGGCCAAGTTCGCCGGACAGGGCCTGTGGAACGTACAGATCGCCGGTACGGGCTGGGTCGCCCTCACCTCGCGCGGCACCCCGATCGTGGTCGACTGCGGCCGCGGCGAG
Organism: Streptomyces sp. NPDC045431; assembly: GCF_040646655.1. Lineage (NCBI taxonomy): Bacteria > Bacillati > Actinomycetota > Actinomycetes > Kitasatosporales > Streptomycetaceae > Streptomyces > Streptomyces sp. NPDC045431. The sequence goes on along the minus strand of NZ_JBEZAQ010000004.1, from coordinate 443,062 downwards.
GACGAGACGTACGTCGACCCCGACGCGCTCGTCGCCTGGTCGCCGACGCTCAAGGTGAAGGGCAAGCGCAGCTTCAAGGCCTCCTCCCTGATCGGGCGGGGCAGCGGGGAGGCGTACCAGATGGCCTTCTCCGGCCAGGGCATCGTCGTCGTACAGCCGAGCGAGGACAGCACCGACCGCCTGCGGATCCGGGGCTGAGGGGGAGCGAGAACACACCATGCAGAGCCCGCTTTTCAGCTACACGGAACAGCAGACCCAGGACCGGTACGCCGTCCAGAACCCGCAGCTCCTGCGGGTGGCGCTCACCGGCCACGACGACGTTCTCGCCCGCAAGGGGGCCATGGTCGCCTACCAGGGACTGATCGACTTCGACGGCGAGTACCAGAACCAGACGCAGCGCCGTGCCCGTGCCAACACCGGTGAGGGCCTGGACCTGATGCGCTGCTCCGGCCAGGGCACCGTCTACTTCGCCAACCTCGCGCAGTACATCCACGTCGTGGAGGTCGACCAGGAGGGCATGACCGTGGACAGCGCCTATGTGCTGGCGCTCGACTCCACCCTGCACACCGAGGCCATCGCCGTGGACAGCCAGTACGGCATCTCCGGCTCCGGCAAGTACCAGCTGAACATCTCCGGCCGCGGCCAGGTCGCCCTGATGACCTCCGGACAGCCGCTGATGATGCACGTCACGCCGGAGAAGTACGTCAGCGTCGACTCCGACGCGATCGTCGCCTGGTCGTCGTCGCTGCGCGTCCAGATGCAGGCCCAGACCCACTCCTCCAGCGTGCGCCGCCGCCGCGGCTCCACGGGGGAGGGCTGGGAGCTGAGCTTCCTGGGGCAGGGCTTCGTGCTCGTCCAGCCCAGCGAGGTCATGCCGCCCCAGGCGGCCCAGATCGGGCAGGGCGTCGGCGCGCAGTTCGGTGTGGGCCAGCACGGCGCACACGCCCAGAACCAGAACAACGCCTGGAACTGAGCGCCGTGGGCGGGTGAGGGGCGGCGGCCAGGGCCGGCCGCCCCTTACCGCTACGGAACCGCCCGGGCCGCCTCCACCAGCCGTACGACCGAGTCGTCGGCCACCGCCGCCACCTCGTCGTACGCGAACCAGCGCAGGTCCAGCGACTCCTCGCTGATCGCCTCCACCGCGTCCGGCGGCGCGACCGCCACGTACTGCAGGTCCAGGTGCCAGTGGCAGGGCGCCGGGATCGGGTGCCGGTCCAGCCGCACCGGGCCGCCCGGACGCAGAGCGAGCCCCGGAATCCCCGACTCCTCCGTCGCCTCCCGGAGCGCCGCCGCGGCCACGGTCTCGTCGCCGGGCTCGCAGTGCCCGCCCATCTGCAGCCACATCCCGAGCTTCTTGTGCAGGGTCAGCAGCACCCGGCCGCGCGCCGGATCGACCACCAGCGCGCTCGCCGTCAGATGCCCGGCCTCGCACGCCTTCCACATGCCGTCCGGGTGCGCCGCCAGGTGATCGAGATAGAGCTGCCGCAGCTCGGGCTGGTCCTCGTACGCCTTCAGTACGAGGACGGCGTCGTCGTGCAGGCTCACTTGTCGGTGTCGTCCTCGTCGTCGCGCTGAGGCCCCTCGGGCCGGTCCTGGTTGCCCGCGGCCTCGCCGAGCATCTTGTCGAGCTCCGAGAAGTCCAGGTGCTCGCGGTGGACGAAGCCGTCCGGGTCGTCCAGGTCGGACGCCGTCGGCAGCATGTCCGGGTGCTGCCACAGGTCGTCGCGGCCGTCCACGCCGCGCGCGTCCGTCAGCGACGCCCACAGCCGGGACGCGTCCCGCAGGCGGCGCGGACGCAGCTCCAGGCCGATCAGGGTGGCGAAGGTCTGCTCGGCCGGCCCGCCCGAGGCCCGGCGCCGGCGCAGTGTCTCGCGCAGCGCGGCCGCCGACGTCAGCCGGGACTTCGCGGCCTCGTGCACCACGGCGTCCACCCAGCCCTCGACCAGCGCCAGCGCCGTCTCCAGGCGGGCCAGCGCGGCCTTCTGCTCGGCCGTGTCCTCCGGCTGGAACATGCCCTGCTGGAGCGCTTCCTGCAGCTGCTCCGGATTGGACGGGTCCAGACCGCTGACCGCGTCCTCCAGCTTGGTCGTGTCGACCTTGATCCCGCGTGCGTACCCCTCGACCGCGCCGAACAGGTGCGAGCGCAGCCACGGCACGTGGGCGAAGAGCCGCTGGTGGGCGGCCTCCCGCAGCGCCAGGTAGAGCCGCACCTCGTCCTTCGGGACGCCGAGGTCCTTGCCGAAGGCCTCCATGTTCAGCGGGAGCAGCGCGGCCTTGCCGGCCGGGCCCAGGGGCAGGCCGATGTCCGTCGAGCCGACCACCTCGCCCGCCAGCACGCCCACGGCCTGACCGATCTGCTGGCCGAACATGGCGCCGCCCATGGAGCGCATCATGCCGAGCAGCGGCCCGGCCATGGCCTGCATCTCCTCGGGGAGGACGTCGCCCATGGCGGCACCCACGCGCTCGGCGACCGGGTCCACCAGCTGCTGCCAGGCGGGGAGCGTCGCCTCGACCCACTCCGCGCGGCTCCACGCCACGGCCGAGTGGGCACCGGACGGGAGGGACGTCACACCGTCCAGCCACAGGTCCGCCAGACGCACGGCCTCCTCGACCGCGGCGCGCTCGGCCGGACCCACGCTGGAGTCCTTGGTGCCGTCCGAGGTGCCCTGGGCGACCGTCTGGCGCGCGATCTGCTTGGCCATGTCCCAGTTGACGGGACCGCCCTCGTAGCTCAGCATCTGGCCGAGCTGCTGGAAGGCCGCCCCCAGATCGTTGGGGTTCAGCGAGCCGAACATCGCGGCGAACGGGTTGTCCGCGCCGCCCATGCCACCTGGCAGACCGCCGAACCCGAAGGGGTTGCCGGGGGCACCGGCACCCTTGTCACCTTCGGAGGGCTTCTTCTTGCCCTCGTCGCCGTCCTCCGGCTCCTCCGGCGGAAGGCCGAATCCGAATGGGGTGTCACTCACGGGTTTCCTCGGCTCGTAGGGCCGCCGGCTTCTGCCGACGGCGGCTGCCCGACAACACCACCAGCGTAGACATCCGAGCCGGACATGGGCTCGGTGCTTCACTGAGTCCTGGCCTGCGGCAGGATGGACGCCACCTGGTACGTACGCGTCATTCACGTACGTACTGAAGACAACCGCTGGAGACGCCCGGTGAGTTCCCCAGATCCGCAGGTTCGCGCAGCGCGAAACCTCTCAACCCAGTCCGCCGCCCGCCGGCCCGTCGTCGCGGTCACCGGTGCCGCCTCCGGCGTCGGTGACCTGCTGACCCGGCGCCTCGTCGAGTCCGAGCAGATCAAGCAGGTCATCGCCATCGACGAGCGCAGAGGCGAGGTCTCCGAAGCGCACTGGCACATCCTGGACGTCCGGGACCCGGCCATCGCCGAGAAGCTGCGCGGCGCGGACGTGGTGGTGCACCTCGCCCTCGACCTCGACCTGGAGACCGACGCGGCCGCCCGCACGGCGTACAACGTCCGCGGCACCCAGACCGTGCTGACCGCCGCCGCGGCGGCGGGCGTGCACCGGGTGGTGCTGTGCACGTCGGCCATGGTCTACGGGGCACTGCCCGACAACGACGTCCCGCTCTCCGAGGACGCCGAGCTGCGGGCCACCGCCGAGGCCACCGGGGTGGGAGACCTCCTGGAGATCGAGCGCCTCGCACGCCGGGCGCCCCGCGCGCACCCCGGCCTGAACGTCACGGTCGTGCGCCCCACCGTCCTGGTCGGCGGCGGTACGGACACGGCGCTGACCCGCTACTTCGAGTCGCCGCGCCTGCTCGTGGTGGCCGGGTCCCACCCGACCTGGCAGTTCTGCCACGTCGAGGACCTGGTCAGCGCGCTGGAGTACGCGGCGCTGGAGAAGGTCGAGGGGGAGTTCGCCGTCGGCTGCGACGGCTGGCTGGAGCAGGAGGAGGTCGAGGAGCTCAGCGGCATCCGCCGCATGGAGCTGCCGTCCGCGGTGGCCCTGGGCGCGGCGGCCCGCCTGCACCGGATCGGCCTCACGCCGTCGCCCGCCGGTGACCTGGCGTACACGATGCATCCCTGGGTGGTGAGCGTCGGACGGCTGCACGACGCCGGCTGGCGCCCGCGCTGGACCAACGAGGAGGTCCTCGCCGCGCTCCTGGAGGAGGTCCAGGGCCGCCACACGGTCGCCGGACGCCGCCTCGGCCGCAAGGACGCGACCGCGGCGGGCGCGGCGGGCGCGACGGTGGCGCTGCTCGGCACGGCGGCACTGGTACGGCGGGCCCGCAGGCGCCGCGGCCTGTAGCGCCGACCGGCCGGAGCTGTAGAAGGCTCCAACGCGCGCGTGGACGGGCCGGGCGAAAGCGCTATTCCGCGATGTCAGTGCCGTGCGGCACGATGGGCGGTATGGCACCCACGTACGACCACCCCGGCGAGCACGCGGCGGCGGACCCGATCCGGCTGCTGGAGATCCGCGACACCCCGCTGTCCCTGGACGAGGTCTTCCAGGCCGTCGGTGACGACGCGGCCGGCGGCACCGCGCTCTTCGTGGGCACCGTGCGCAACCACGACGGCGGCGCCGACGTCGACGCCCTCGGGTACTCCAGCCACCCGAGCGCCGAGGCCGAGCTGCGCCGGGTCGCCGAGAAGGTCGTCGCGGAGTTCCCGGTCCGTGCGCTGGCCGCCGTGCACCGGGTGGGCGATCTGGCCGTCGGGGATCTGGCGGTGGTCGTGGGCGTGTCGTGCCCGCACCGCGCGGAGGCCTTCGCGGCCTGTCGCAAGCTGATCGACGACCTCAAGCACGAGGTGCCGATCTGGAAGCACCAGCGCTTCTCGGACGGCACCGAGGAGTGGGTGGGGGCCTGCTGAGCGGACCCGTCGGCGGGTGGTCGCATCCGTCGGGTGGGACGATCGTCCGATTTGCGTAACCGCACCCCGGGCACGAGCGTTGAAATGGCGGATGGTTAATCTGCTGATCAGCCAGTGGCGAGTGAGCCGGTGGCGTTCGTTCATGGGGACGGGAGGTCGCGATGGCGGTTCTGGCGTGGTTGCTGATTCCGCTGTTCGCCGCCATCGGTGCCGCGATATGGGGGAGCTGGGCCTCGCGCACCCGTACCACGGAGGACGTGGCCGAGCTCGCCGGGTACGCCCGCTTCCGTGACGCGATGGAGAAGTCCCACTCCCGCGGCGGCCCCGTCTGAGGGCCCGGGAGTCACCCCGTACGGACCGGCCCCAGGGGTGCACTGACAGACGCGTCCCGTACTGTCGTTCCATGCCACGCCGCACTGCGACGATGCTCGCTTCAACCCTCATCCTCATCGCGCTGCTCTGCGCGGGCGTGTTCATCAAGGTGCCGTACTCCGAGATGAGCCCGGGGCCGACGGTCAACACGCTCGGTGAGTCCGGCGGCGAGCCGGTGCTGCAGATCTCCGGCCACAAGACGTACCCGGCCTCCGGGCACCTCAATATGACGACGGTCAGGGTCACCGGTGCGGACTACAGGATGAACCTGGTCGAGGCCGTGTACGGATGGCTCGCCCACGACAGTGTCGTGGTGCCGCACGAGACCCTCTACCCGAACGGCAAGACCGAGGAGCAGTCCTCCCAGGAGAACGCCGAGGAGTTCAGCCAGTCCCAGGAGAGCGCCAAGGTGGCCGCGCTCGGGCAGCTGGGGATCCCGGTGGCGTCGCGTGTCGTGGTCTCCTCCGTCCAGAAGGACAGCCCCGCCGAGAGCACGCTCCACGCCGGCGACGTGATCAAGGCGGTGGACGGCACGGCCGTCAAGGAGCCGCAGGACGTCGCGAAGCTGGTCACCAAGCACCAGCCCGGCGAGAAGGTCGTCTTCACCATCGTCCCTGCGAAGGCGGCGGCCGCGGCGGAGAAGGCGGGCCAGGAGCCCACCACCACCGAGCAGCTCGCGATCACCACGAAGAAGTCGCCCGAGGGCGACCGGGCGATCGTCGGCATCCAGGCCGGTGTCGATCACGCGTTCCCGTTCCCCATCGACATCTCGCTCGCCGACGTGGGTGGCCCCAGCGCGGGCCTGATGTTCTCGCTGGGCATCTACGACAAGCTGACGCCCGGCGACCTGACGGGCGGCACGTTCGTCGCCGGTACGGGCACCATCGACGAGAAGGGCAAGGTCGGCCCGATCGGCGGCATCGACATGAAGCTGGTCGGCGCGCGGAACGCGGGCGCCCGCTACTTCCTGACGCCCGCCGACAACTGCGCCGCCGCGGCCTCGGACACGCCCGACGGCCTCACCCTGATCAAGGTGGAGACGATCGACGGCGCGGTGAAGGCCCTGGAAAAGGTCCGCAAGGGCGACACCGCGGGCCTCCCGAGCTGCTCGGCGTCGTAAGCGTCGAAAGCACCGTACGTGCCGTATGCGCCGTATGCGCCGTATGCGTCGTATGCGTCGTATGCGTCGTATGCGTCGTAAGCGCCGTACGCGCTGTAACGCCGTAGAGAGGTCGCTTGCGCCGTGAACGGCGCACATACGAGAGGCGCGGCATCCGCCGCGCCCCCTCCGTACCCGCGCCGCCACAGCGCGGCCGCCTCAGCCCTCGAACGTCGCCGCCAGGGCCTCCGCCAAGCCGGGGACCAGGTCGGCGCCCGTGAGGACCTCCGTCGGGGAGTCCTTCTCGCGCAGCCGCAGCGCCGACTCCCGGGCCCCGTTGCGCAGCACCGCCACCGTCATCCGGACCTCCTGGCGGTCCGGGTGACCGGCGACCCACTTCGCCAGCGCCGCCTCGTCGAGCCCCTCCGGCACGGACGCCTCGGCGGACGGCGGCAGCATCAGCCGCTCCACCGTCATCGCGCACCCGGCGACCGCATCCGGCCACGCGATCGTGGCGAGGAACTCGTCGAGGGGCCGGTCGGCGGGGATCTCGTCCTGCTCGATCGGGGTGAGCGGCGCGGCGGCCTCGTCCGCGTCGAGACCGAGCTGGGACGCGAGCCCCGGCTCCTGGGAGCGCAGCCGTGCGGTGTCGACGAGGGCGAAGAGCCGGGCCGGCTGGTCCCAGCCGAGACCGGAGGCGTACTCGTCGATTTCGAGCACCGCGCGGGTGAGCGGACTGGCGGCCATCGGGGGGCCGGAGGGAGAAACGTTGGACATGGGCAATATCCTGCCTCCTTTCCACCCGGATACGGGAACTAGGTAAAGCCTGAGTAAGTTGCATCAGTGGGCCCTACGCTCGCTGGGCCCGCTCAGACACGACCGCGAACTTCGAGGGGCGCACGTTGGCTTTCCAGATGCCGGACCGCGGCGGAGGCCCGACCGGGCCACGGATCAGAGTCGGCCGGCCGTCCCGGCGGGCCCGCACCCTGCTCATGACGCTGGGGGTGCTGGCCGTGCTGGCCATGCTCTTCGTCATGTTCGCCGGGTTCTGGACGGACTGGCTCTGGTACCGGTCGGTCCACTACTCCTCCGTCTTCACCACCACCCTGTGGACCAAGATCGGCCTGTTCGCCGTCTTCGGCCTGCTCATGGCGACCGCCGTCGGGCTGAACATCTGGCTCGCCCACCGGCTGCGCCCGCCACTCAGCGCCATGTCGCTGGAACAGCAGAGCCTGGACCGCTACCGGATGGGCGTGGCGCCCTACAAGAAGTGGGTGTTCCTGGCGATCACCGCCCTGGTCGGGCTGATCGCCGGCGCCTCCGCCTCCGGCCAGTGGCGCACCTGGCTGATGTGGGTGAACGGCGTGTCGTTCGGCCAGAAGGACCCGCAGTTCGGGCTGGACGTCTCCTTCTTCACCTTCGACCTGCCCTGGTACCGGTTCCTGCTCGGCTTCGGCTTCGCCGCGACCGTGCTGTCACTGATCGCCGCCGCCCTGACGCACTACCTGTACGGCGGGCTGCGCATCACCAGCCCCGGCGCGCGTGCCACCGGAGCCGCCACCGGACACCTCTCCGTCCTCCTCGGCATCTTCGTCTCGCTCAAGGCCGTGGCGTACTGGCTCGACCGGTACGGCCTCGCCGTGAAGTCCAGTGACTTCAAGGCGACCGGCAACTGGACGGGCCTGCGGTACGTGGACGCCAACGCCTACCTGCCGGCCAAGACGATCCTCTTCTGCATCGCCGCCATCTGCGCCGTGCTGTTCTTCGCGACGCTCTGGCGCCGCACCTGGCAGCTGCCGGTCATCGGCTTCGGCCTGATGGTGCTGTCGGCGATCCTCATCGGCGGGCTGTACCCGGCGATCGTGCAGAAGTTCCAGGTCCAGCCGAACGAGCAGGCCAAGGAAGCCCCGTACATCGCCAAGAACATCGAGGCGACGCGCAAGGCGTACGACATCGACGAGGCGGAGCCGGAGAACTACTCCGGCAAGTCGACCGTCAAGGCCAAGGACAAGCTGCGCAGCGACGCCGACTCGGCCGCCAGCTACCGCGTGGTGGACCCGAACATCGTCTCGCCCACCTTCCAGCAGCTCGAACAGCGCCGGAAGTACTACCAGTTCCCGACCACCCTGGACGTCGACCGATACCAGGGCAAGGACACGGTCGTCGGTCTGCGCGAGCTCAACATCCGCGGCATCCCGAAGCGGAACTGGATCAACGACCACTTCACGTACACCCACGGCTATGGCGCGATCATGGCCACGGGCACGGGGACGGACGCCAACGGCTCGCCCATCTTCACCGAGGCCGGTCTGCCCACCTCCGGCCAGCTCAAGACGTACGAGCAGCGGATCTACTACGGCGAGAAGACCGAGCAGTACTCGATCGTCGGCGGCCCGCAGAAGGAGCTCGACTACGAGCAGAACGGCGAGAAGACCACCAGCTACAAGGGCAAGAGCGGGGTCAGCCTCGAGAACACCTTCAACCGCGCGGCGTACGCGGTGGCCTTCAGCGAGCCGCAGATCCTCTACTCCGGAGCCATCGGCGACGGTTCGCGGATCCTCTACAACCGCACGCCCAAGCAGCGCGTCGAGGCGGTCGCCCCGTGGCTGACCATCGACGGCGACGCCTACCCGGCGGTCGTCGGCGGCCGCATCCAGTGGATCGTCGACGCCTACACGACGACGAACGGCTACCCGTACGCGTCCCGTACGACCCTGGGGGCGACGACCACGGACTCGCTGACCGCCGGCAACGAGACCCGCGCGGTGGTCGCCCAGCAGAACCAGGTCAACTACATCCGCAACTCGGTGAAGGCCACCGTCGACGCCTACGACGGCACGGTGAAGCTGTACCAGTGGGACACCGAGGACCCGGTCCTGAAGACCTGGATGAAGGCGTTCCCCGGGACCGTCCAGCCGAAGGACGCCATCAAGGCGGACCTCAAGGAGCACCTGCGCTACCCGCAGGACATGTTCAAGGTCCAGCGCGAGCTGCTCACCCGCTACCACGTCAAGGACGCGGCGCAGTTCTACAGCGGCAGTGACGCCTGGCAGGTGCCGGACGACCCGACCAACAAGAACGGCCAAGCCGTTCCGCCGTACTACCTGAGCATGAAGATGCCGGGTGACACGGCGCAGCGCTTCTCGCTGACGACGACGTTCACCCCCAACGGGCGGCCCAACCTGGGCGGCTTCATGGCGGTCGACGCCGACGCCAACAGCAAGGAGTACGGCCGGATAAGGCTGCTGCGGGTGACGCAGGACGTGCCCGGCCCGGCGCAGGTCCAGAGCAAGCTCAACGGCCTGCCGTCCGTCGCCCAGTTCGTCCGCGACATGAAGGGCGCCGACTCCGACATCCAGTACGGCAACCTGCTGACGGTGCCGCTCGACGGCGGGTTCCTGTACGTCGAGCCGGTGTACGCGCAGGGCCGCAACGCCCTCTATCCGCTGCTGAAGAAGGTGGCCGTGTCGTACGTCGACGCGGACCAGCCGGAAGGCGACACCACCAAGGACACCACGGTGTTCGAGGACAACCTCGCCAAGGCGCTGAACGCGGTCTTCGGGGTGGAGGGCAGCACGCCCACCACGCCGCCCCCGCCGGGTGACACCACCACGCCGCCGGCCACCGGCGACGCGGCGCTGAAGCAGGCCATCGCGGACGCGCAGAAGGCGTTCACGGACGGCGAGGCGGCGCTGAAGAAGGGCGACTGGGCGGCGTACGGCAAGGCCCAGGAGGCCCTCGCGGACGCCCTGCGGCGCGCCGCGGCGGCGGACGCGGCGGCCAAGGCCGACCAGAAGCCGGCGGACGGGAAGCCGGCCGACCCGAAGCCGGCCGACCCGAAGCCGGCCGACGGCAAGCCGGCGGACCAGAAGCCCGCCGACCAGAAACCCGCAGGTTAAAGGCCCACCCCGCGTCGTGATACTGTGGTTTCACCGACGCGGGGTGGAGCAGCTCGGTAGCTCGCTGGGCTCATAACCCAGAGGTCGCAGGTTCAAATCCTGTCCCCGCTACTGAAGTCAAGGGCCCGGATCTTTCGAGATCCGGGCCCTTGGTGTGTGCCGGGGGAGTGCAAGGTACGACGCGCCAAGCGGCGGCCGGGTGGGGGCAGTTGGAGTGACTCGTGTTTGACTTGTCTCCCTGTGGGCATGTCGACAAAACGCTGAAGTGACCTCACTGGCTGCGGTATACCAGGTGTACGCGGTTTGCGGGTGGTGCGACGATGGAATTCATGGGGGACAGGGCAACGCTTTTGGAAACAGGGCGGTTTGTGGACGGTGCGGAGACCGGCGACGCCGTCGAGACCGAGGCACGGCACCGTCGCGCCGCCGACGCCGGCGACACCGCGTCGATGAGCATCCTCGGAGCCATGCTGCTGCGCCGCGGCGACCTCGACGGCGCCGAGCCGTACCTGCGCGCGGCCACCGCCGACGGCGACCGTGCCGCCGCCAACAACCTGGGTGTCCTGCTGCACCAGCGCGGATACGCGGAGGAGGCCGCCGGCTGGTGGCGCATCGCCGCCGTGGCCGGCTCCGCCGCCGCCGCACACGCGCTGGGCCGTTACCACCGCGAGCGCGGTGACGAACCCGCCGCCGAGTACTGGCTGCGCCAGTCCGCCGAGCAGGGCCACGCCCTCGGCGCGTACGCCCTCGCCGACCTGCTGGAGCACCGCAGCGACGTCGGCGCCGAGCGCTGGCTGCGCGCCGCCGCCGAACAGGGCCACCGCGAGGCCGCCTACCGCCTCGCCCGCGCCCTGGAGCGCAAGGCGGAGGAGCAGGGCGACAGCGCCACCACGACCGGCACGGGTCCCAGCACCGGTACCCGCCTCGGTACCGGCACGGGCCCCAGCACCGGCACCCGCCTCAGCGCCGGAACCGGCACCCGCTTCAGCGCCGGAGCCGCGACCGAGACCGCCGAGCAGTGGTACCGGCAGGCCGCCGCACGCGGGCACCGCCGTGCCGCGCTCCACCTCGGCGCCATCCTCGAAAAGCGCGGCGAGCTCAAGGAGGCCGGCCGCTGGTACCTCACCTCCGCCAAGGACGGTGAGCCCCGCGCCGCCTGCGCGCTGGGCTTCCTGCTGCGCGACGCCGGCGACGAGGACAGCGCCGCCGTGTGGTGGCTGCGCGCCGCCCAGGACGGCGACGGCAACGCCGCCAACGCGCTGGGCGCCCTGCACGCCGCCCGCGGCGAGCACCAGACCGCCGAGCGCTGGTACCGCGCGGCCACCGACGCGGGCGACGTCAACGGCGCGTACAACCTCGGGCTGCTGTACGCCGCCCAGAACCGCGTCGCCCAGGCCGAGCAGTGGTACCGCCGCGCCGCCTACGCCGGCCACCGCGAGGCCGCCAACGCCCTCGCCATCCTGCTCCTCCAGAGCGGCGACCCGAACGGCGCCGAGCCCTGGTTCTCCAAGGCGGCCGAGGCGGGCAGCGTCGACGCCGCCTTCAACCTCGGCATCCTCTACGCGGGCCGCGACGACGACCGTACGGCGCTGACCTGGTACGAGCGCGCCGCCGCGGCCGGCCACACCGAGGCCGCGCTCCAGGTCGGCATCGCCAAGCTCCGGGACGGCGACGAGCAGGAGGCCGAGCGCCACCTGCGGATCGCCGCGGGCGGCGGCAGCGCCGAGGCGGCGTTCCGCCTGGCCAGCGTCCTCGACGCGCGCCAGCCGCCGCCGGGCGCGCCCGCACTGGGCGAGCCGCAGGCGGCCAAGAGCGAGTGCGAGGAGTGGTACGAGCGGGCGGCCGAGCAGGGCCACCGCCGCGCCCAGGTGCGGATCGGCATGCTCGCCGCCGCGCGCGGCGACACCACCGAGGCGGCCCGCTGGTACCGGGTGGCCGCCGAGGCGGGCAGCCGGAACGGCGCCTTCAACCTCGGCCTGCTCCTCGCCCGCGACGGGAACGAGCGCGAGGCGGCCCTGTGGTGGACCCGCGCCGCCCGCGCCGGGCACGGTCGGGCGGCCCTGCGCCTGGCGCTGCTCGCCGCCCGCCGGGGCGAGCTGGCCGAGGGGCGCCGCTGGTGCTCGCGCGCGGTCGAGCTGGGCCCGGCGGAGGTGGCCGAGCGGGCGGCGCGGCTGAGCGAGGCACTGCACCAGGAGCTCACGGCGTAGCGCGACCCGTCGGGTAACGCGGGTCACTCCCCAAGGCCCCCTTATGGATTTGCGCTGGTCCACGCCGTCCCGTAAGGTTGTGTTCAACGACGCGGGGTGGAGCAGCTCGGTAGCTCGCTGGGCTCATAACCCAGAGGTCGCAGGTTCAAATCCTGTCCCCGCTACTGAAACCGAAGGCCCGGATCCTGATGGATCCGGGCCTTCGGCATGTGCGCGCATCGCGCCCGTCGCCCGCCATGCGAAAGCACCATGTGGCAAGCGCCAGGCGACAACCGCCATGCGAAAAGCCCCCGGTTTTCCGGGGGCCTTTTCAGCAAGACGAGTCAGGACGAGTCAGGCGGTCGCGCAGTTGGGGCACACGCCGCGGTACGTGACCTCCACGTCCGAGATCGTGAAGCCGAAGCGCTCCGTGTCCGGCAGGTCGGACAGCGGGTCACCGGACGGGTGCACGTCGCGGATCGCGCCACACTGCGCGCAGACCAGGTGGTGGTGCGGGCGGTGGGCGTTCGGGTCGTACCGCTTGGCGCGGCGGTCCGTAGAGACCTCCAGGACCTCACCCAGTGACACCAGCTCACCCAGCGTGTTGTACACGGTCGCTCGGGAGATCTCCGGGAGTCGCTCCACCGCGCGCGCGTGGACCTCGTCAGCCGTCAGATGGACGTGTTCGCCATCGAGGACCTCGGCCACGACACGGCGCTGCGCGGTCATACGCCAGCCGCGTCCGCGCAGTCGTTCCAACAGGTCGCTCATGCAGACCAGCCTAACAGGGAGGGGACTCAGTCCCGAACGGGTGTGGCTTTGGATAGACGCTTGACTTAGACAATGTCCATTGTAGGATCGGGAACGGCATTAGCCAAGGGACAGGACTTGCAGGAATGACGCAGGAGGCGCACGTGACGCAGGGACCGCTTACCACGGAGGCCGGCGCGCCGGTCGCCGACAACCAGAACAGCGAGACCGCGGGCGTCGGTGGTCCGGTTCTGGTCCAGGACCAGCTGCTGCTGGAGAAGCTCGCGCACTTCAACCGCGAGCGCATCCCGGAGCGCGTGGTCCACGCGCGCGGCGCCGGTGCGTACGGCACCTTCAAGGTGACGGCGGACGTCACCCCGTACACCCGCGCGAAGTTCCTCTCGGAGGTCGGCAAGGAGACCGAGGTCTTCCTCCGCTTCTCGACCGTCGCGGGCAACCTCGGTGCGGCCGACGCCGTGCGCGACCCGCGCGGCTTCGCGCTGAAGTTCTACACCGAAGAGGGCAACTACGACCTCGTCGGCAACAACACCCCGGTGTTCTTCATCAAGGACGCCATCAAGTTCCCCGACTTCATCCACACCCAGAAGCGCGACCCGTACACCGGCTCGCAGGAGGCGGACAACGTCTGGGACTTCTGGAGCCTGTCGCCCGAGTCGACGCACCAGGTGACCTGGCTCTTCGGTGACCGCGGCATCCCCGCCTCGTACCGCCACATGGACGGCTTCGGCTCGCACACCTTCCAGTGGAACAACGAGGCCGGCGAGGTCTTCTGGGTCAAGTACCACTTCAAGACCGACCAGGGGATCAAGTGCCTCACCCAGGCCGAGGCCAACAAGCTCGCCGGTGAGGACCCGGACTCGCACCAGCGTGACCTGCGCGAGGCGATCGAGCGCGGCGAGTACCCGTCCTGGACCGTCGGCGTGCAGATCATGCCCGCCGCCGACGCCGCGACGTACCGCTTCAACCCGTTCGACCTGACCAAGGTGTGGCCGCACGCGGACTACCCGGTCATCGAGATCGGCAAGCTGGAGCTCAACCGCAACCCGGAGAACATCTTCGCCGAGGTCGAGCAGTCGATCTTCAGCCCCGCCCACTTCGTGCCGGGCATCGGCCCGTCGCCGGACAAGATGCTCCAGGGCCGCCTCTTCGCGTACGGCGACGCCCACCGCTACCGCGTCGGCATCAACGCCGACCACCTGCCGGTGAACCGCCCGCACGCCACCGAGGCGCGGACGAACAGCCGTGACGGCTTCCTGTACGACGGCCGCCACAAGGGTGCGAAGAACTACGAGCCGAACAGCTTCGGCGGCCCGCACCAGATCGACCGCCCGCTGTGGGCGCCGATCCAGGTGACCGGCGCGACCGGCGAGCAGCCGGCGCCCGTCCACGCCGAGGACAACGACTTCGTCCAGGCGGGCAACCTCTACCGGCTGATGTCGGAGGACGAGAAGAACCGTCTGATCGAGAACCTCTCCGGCTTCATCGCCAAGGTCTCGCGCGACGACATCGTCGAGCGCGCGATCAACAACTTCCGTCAGGCCGACGGAGACTTCGGCAAGCGGCTGGAGGCCGCGGTCCAGGCCCTGCGCGGCTGAACAGCACTGGATCGCTTGTCGTAGGAAGAGGGCCGGCTCCCGCAGGGGGGCCGGCCCTCCGGCCTTTCGGTGCCTTTTGGTGCCCGTCGGTACTTGTCGGCCGCCTGCCGGCAGCGGCCTACGCCAGGACGGCCGCCGCCTCACGTCGCCGTACGGGCGACGCCCAGCAGCGGATGATGTCGCGCACGGAGACGATGCCGACCGGGCCGGTGCCGTCCAGCACGATCAGATGCCGGAAACCGCCGTGCGCCATGGCGGTGGCGGCCTCGTCCAGGGTCCACTCCGGTGCGGCGAAGACCACGTCGGTCGTCGTGTGCGCACCGGCGGTCTCCAGGTCCGGGTTCTGGCCGGCGCCGACGGATACGAGGATGTCGCGTTCGGTGAGGATGCCGAGGCCGCTGGTGTCGTGGTCCAGGACGACGGCCGCGCCGACGCGGCGCGCCGCCATCAGGGCGGCCGCCTGGCGGAGTGTGTGCGCGGGTCCGATGGTGAGGACCACCGTGCTCATGGCGTCACGGACGAGCATGGATGGAGCCACCTCCTTGGGTGAACCGTCTCTTCGAGAACGGATTCACAAGTTCACAAGTGGGGGGACTCTTAGAGTGGCAGTCCGGTGGTGCCGCAACAAGGGGTCTGCATCACCTGGCGCACATACGCCACGACGCTCCGTGCGCGCCGGTGGTCGTCAGGAGCGCTGGTTCAGGTACCCCAGCAGCTCTTCGTGCAGCAGGCCGTTCGACGCCGCCGCGTTCCCGCTGTGCGGGCCGTGCTTCCCGTCCAGGCCGGTGAAGACACCGCCGGCCTCCTGCACCACGATCGCGTTCGCCGCCATGTCCCACAGCGACAGCTCCGGCTCCGCGCACATGTCCACCGAGCCCTCGGCGACCATCATGTACGGCCAGAAGTCGCCGTAGCCGCGCGTACGCCAGCACGCACGCGTGAGGTCCAGGAAGCCGTCGAGACGGCCCTGTTCCTCCCAACCGCTGAGCGAGGAGTACGCGAACGACGCGTCGGACACGTCCGCCACCTTCGACACGTGGAGGCGCGTGGCCGACGACAGGCTCCGCCCGGTGTACGCGCCCAGCCCCTTCGCCGCCCACCAGCGGCGCCCGAGCGCGGGGGCCGACACCACGCCCACCACCGGCTGGAAGCCGCCCTCGCCCGCCTCCATGAGGGAGATCAGCGTCGCCCACACGGGTACGCCGCGGACGTAGTTCTTGGTGCCGTCGATCGGGTCGATCACCCAGCGGCGCGGGCCCGTGCCCTCGACGCCGTACTCCTCGCCGAGGATCGCGTCGCGCGGCCTCGCCCGCTGCAGCTGGCCCCGGATCAGCTCCTCGGCGGCCCGGTCGGCCTCGCTCACCGGCGTCATGTCCGGTTTGGTCTCGACCTTGAGGTCGAGCGCCTTGAACCGGTCCATGGTGGCGGCGTCGGCGGCATCCGCGAGGACGTGGGCAAGACGCAGATCATCGTGGTAATCGGCCATGGCCCGCACTCTATCCCGGCGGACCGGCACCTTCCGCAGGGAGTCTTGACAGTGCGTGGCCACCCGTCAACTCTGTGCGCAGAGCCGCCTGGTGGTGAGCCGCTGGTCTGGGAGGCGACGATGCCCACTGCCCGAGACGCCCTGCTCGACGCCGCCCGTGCGGCGCTCGCGGACCTGCCCTGGCCGGCGGTCCGGATGGTCGAGGTCGCGGCCGCCGCCGGGGTGTCCAGGCAGACGCTCTACAACGAGTTCGGCAGCAAGGAGGGATTGGCCCGTGCCCTGGTGCGGCACGAGACGGACGCGTACCTGAGCGGTGTCGAACGGGTCCTCGCCGAACGGACCGACCCCGTCGACCGGTTCCTCGCGCTGACCGAATGGACCGTCCGGGAGGCCCGGGCGAAACCCCTGCTGCGCGCCCTGCTCACCGGCTGCTGGACCGAACGGCTCCCGGCGCCCCGCCCCGCCCGTCCCCGTACGCGCGTGGCGGCCGCTCCGCCCGCGCAGCGCCGCGCCGACGAGGGGCCCCCGGCGCCCGGACAGCTGGTGGCGGCGGTGCGGGACCGGCTGCGGGCGGCGGCGGGCCCGGGCGTGGACCGGGACGCCTGCGAGCTGCTCGTACGCCTCGCGCTGTCGTACGTCGTCGCGCCTCAGTGGGAGGAGCCGGACAGCTGGAGGCCGATGACGCCGACGATCACCAGCGTGATCGAGATGATCTTCAGCACGGACACCAGGTCACCGAGGAAGATCATGCCGTAGATGGCGGTCCCCGCCGCTCCGATGCCGGTCCACACGGCGTACGCCGGGCCGACGTCCAGCTTCCGCAGTGAGAGGGTCAGCAGGCCGAAGCTGCCGAGCGCGAAACAGGCGAAGGCGACCGTCGGCCACAGCCGGGTGAAGCCGTGCGAGAGCTTGAGGCAGACCGCGAAACCCGTCTCCAGTAAACCGGCGACGATCACCAGCAGCCACGCCGTCCTCACAGTGCCTCCCGCGTCCGTGGTGATCCGTGACTGCTTCGCCGGACTTGGCCCGACTTGGTGCGATTATGCACTCGCCGGGCGGCGCGAAACGCAGACGTGCGCGACTCAGTCGCCTTCGCGTCGCTCACGCGTGGCGAGAAGTCGCCGCAGCGAGTACAGCCGCGCCGGATCCGCGTGGCCCTCGGCCACCCACTCGTCCAGTGCGCAGTCCGGCTCGTCGTGGCTGCACGCGCGCGGGCAGCCCTCGGTGCCCGGCACCAGCTCGGGGAAGGCGTTGATGACCCGGGACGGGTCCACGTGGTGCAGCCCGAAGGACCGCACGCCCGGGGTGTCGATCACCCATCCGTCCGCGCGGTCGAGGGGCAGGGCCAGCGCCGAGGTGGTGGTGTGCCGGCCGCGTCCCGTCACCGCGTTGACGTCACCGGTGAGCCGGCGCCGCTCCTCCGGCACCAGCGCGTTGACGAGCGTCGTCTTGCCGACGCCCGAGTGGCCGACGAACGCGGTGGTGCGGCCGGCGAGGTACTCGCGGACCCGGTCGGCGGCGGTGTGCCCGTCGTACAGCTCCTCGCGGCTGGTCACCACGTACGGGATGTCGAGCGCGCCGTACAGCTCCAGCAGCTTCTCGGGCGGGGCGAGGTCGGACTTGGTCAGCACCAGCAGCGGTTCGAGTCCGCCGTCGAACGCCGCGACCAGGCAGCGGTCGACCAGCCGGGGCCGCGGCTCGGGGTCGGCGAGGGCGGTGACGATGGCCAGCTGGTCGGCGTTGGCGACCACGACCCGCTCGAACGGATCGTCGTCGTCGGCCGTACGGCGCAGGACGGACGAGCGCGGTTCGATCCGTACGATCCGGGCCAGCGTGTCCTTCTTGCCGGACAGGTCACCGACGAGCGACACCCGGTCGCCCACCACGGCGGCCTTGCGGCCCAGCTCCCGGGCCTTCATCGCCATGACCGAACGGCCGTCGACGAGCACCGTCAGACGGCCCCGGTCCACGGTCAGGACCATCCCCTCCGCCGCGTCCTCGTGCTTGGGGCGGATGGTGGTGCGGGGGCGGTTGCCCTTGCGGTTGGGCCGCGAACGGATGTCGTCCTCGTCCGTGTGCTTGCCGTAGCGGCGCATGTCGTCAGGCCTCGAGCATTCCGGTCCACATCTGCGGGAAGTCCGGCAGGGTCTTGGCGGTCGTCGCCACGTTCTCGATCAGTACGCCGTCGACGGCGAGGCCGATGATCGAACCGGCCGTCGCCATGCGGTGGTCGTCGTACGTGTGGAAGACGCCGCCGTGCAGCGGGCGGGGGCGGATGTGCAGCCCGTCCGCGGTCTCGGTGACATCGCCGCCCAGCTCGTTGATCTCCTTGGTGAGCGCGGCCAGGCGGTCCGTCTCGTGCAGGCGCAGATGGGCCACGCCGCGCAGGGTCGAGGGCGAGTCGGCGAGCGCGGCGACCGCGGCGATGCCGGGCGTGAGCTCGCCGACCTCGCTCAGGTCCACGTCGATGCCGTGGATCGCGCCCGTACCGGTGAAGGTCAGGCCCTGCTCGGTGAGCTCGCAGGAACCGCCCATCTCGGTGAAGATCCGGCGCAGCGCGTCACCGGGCTGGGTGGTGCTGGACGGCCAGTCGGGGATGGTGACCCGCCCGCCGGTGACCAGGGCGGCGGCCAGGAACGGCTGCGCGTTGGACAGGTCCGGCTCGACGGTCAGGTCGCGGCCGAGCAGCGCGGAGGGGGAGACCCGCCACACGTTCGGCTCGCCGCCCGTCTCCGGCTCGTCGACCTGGGCGCCGACCGCGCGCAGCATGTCGACGGTCATCCGGATGTGCGGCATGGACGGCAGCTTGGAGCCGGTGTGCCGGACCTCGACGCCCTGGTTGAAGCGCGGCGCCGACAGCAGCAGGGCGCTGACGAACTGAGAGGACGAGGAGGCGTCGATCTCCACCGGGCCGCCGTCCAGGGCGCCGCTGCCGTGCACGGTCAGCGGCAGGCAGCCGCGCCCGTCGTCGTCGATGCGGGCGCCCAGGGCGCGCAGGGCGTCGATCACGCCGTGCAGCGGCCGCTCGTGGGAGCGCGGGTCGCCGTCGAAGTGGACCGGGCCGTCCGCGAGCGCGGCGACGGGAGGCAGGAAGCGCATCACCGTGCCGGCGTTGCCGACGTCGACGGTGGCCGGGCCGTGCAGGCCCGCGGGGATGATCCGCCACCGCTCGCCGGTGCCGTCGGGGCCCACGCCCTCCTCGATGCCGACACCCAGGGTGCGCAGGGCCTCGGCCATCAGCAGGGTGTCGCGCGAGCGCAGCGGGCGGCGCAGCCAGCCGGGCTCGGAGGCGAGGGCGGCGAGGACCAGACCGCGGTTGGTGACCGACTTGGACCCGGGCACGGTGACGGTCGCGTCGACGGCTCCGCGCGCGTGGGGAGCGGGCCAGAGATCGGAGGGCACGGGGCTGCTATCGGTCATGCCCCTCACTTTAGACGGGCCCTATGGCCAGAGGTCACCTGCGCCGGATTCTCATGATCAGCTGACCGGCCGGCCGACCGCGGTGCTCACAGCCCCAGCATCCAGCGCCCCCCGCCGATCAGCGAGCACACCGACACCGTGTGGAAGAAGAACAGCCACAGAACGGGCGGTACGTGGGTGAGCCGCGAGAGCTGGTCGGCGTCCGAGTCCGGCGCACCGCCGTGCCGCCGCTTGGCCTGGAGCTCGAAGGCGGGGCGTACACCGCCCATAAGGAGGAACCACACCGCGCCGTACGCGAACGCCGCCTGGACGTCCGGTCCCGTCAGCCACGACACCAGCAGGAAGGCCGCGCCGGTGACGATCACGGTGAGCGCCCCGTACGCGTTGCGGATCATCACGAGCATCGCCGCGAGGAGCGCCGTCGCCACCCACAGCAGCAGCGTGACGCGGTGCGCCGCCAGCAACCAGGCGCCGCCGAGGCCGAGCAGGGGCGGCGCGGTGTAGCCGGCGGCCGCCGTGAGGATCATGCCCAGCCCGGTCGGCCTGCCGCGGCTGACGGTCAGGCCGCTGGTGTCGGAGTGCAGCCGGATGCCCTGCAGACGGCGGCCGCTGACCAGGGCGACCAGGCCGTGGCCGCCCTCGTGGGCGATGGTGATGGCGTTGCGGGCGAGGCGCCATATCCCGGGCGGCGCGGTGACGGCGAGGGCGGCGACGGCCGTGGCGATCACGAGCCACCTGTCGGGGGCCGGCTGGGTACCGATGAGGCGGTCCCAGAGGGCGGCGAGGCTCGTGCTGTCCATGGTGGGGCGGCTCCCTGGAGTCGTGGGCGTACGGAGCATCCTCCGCGTCCGGCGGGCACGGACTCAAGCCCCGCCCGTCGCGCACGCCCCCTAGGCTCGTATCCGCACACACAGGAGGGGTGGTCACACGATGTGCGGACGGTACGCGGCGAGCCGGAGGCCCGAGGACCTGACGGGTCTCTTCGGCGTCGAGAAGTGGGATCCCAAGGAGACCCTGGACGCCGACTGGAACGTGGCTCCCACCAAGGACGTCTACGCGGTCCTCGAACGCCCCCTCAAGGGAGCGGACTCCCGACGCCCCGTCCGGCAGCTGAGGGCCCTGAAGTGGGGGCTCGTCCCGTCCTGGGCGAAGAACCCGGAGGGTGCCGCCCGGATGATCAACGCGCGGGCGGAGACCGTCCACGAGAAGCCCTCCTTCCGGCAGGCCTTCACCACGCGCCGGTGCATCCTGCCCGCCGACGGTTATTACGAGTGGGTGACCGGCGCCGACGAGCGGCAGCTGGAGGAGCAGGGCAAGCGCAAGCGCACGCGCAAGCAGCCGTACTTCGTCACGCCCGCCGACGGCTCGGTCTTCGCGATGGCGGGACTGTACGAGTTCTGGCGCGACCCCACCCTTCCGCCCGACCACCCGCAGGCCTGGTGGGCCACCTGCTCGGTGATCACCACGGAGGCGGACACCGACCCCCTGGGCGTGGCCCCCGCCGAGGGCCCGCGCTCGCTGGCGGACATCCACCCGCGCATGCCCCTGATGCTGACGCCCGACCGCTGGGACGCCTGGCTGGACCCGGCCCGTACGGAGGTGGAGGACCTGCGCTCGCTGCTCACGCCGCCGCCCGCCGGCCTGATGCGGGCCTATCCGGTGACGCCCGCCGTCAGCAACGTCCGCAACAACGGCCCCGAGCTGGTCGAGGAGCTGCCCGGCCCGGTGGAGGAAACCCTCTTCTGAGGACCGGGTTCCAGGGCCCCGGCTTGGCACCATGGCACCGTGACCAACAGTGAGATCGTGCCGACCGGCGTCGGCGACGCCCGTATCACCTGGTACGCCGCCGAGGGCGACGCCCGCCTCGTCGTGGCCCTCGGCCACGGCGCAGGGGGCGGTGTCGAGGCGCGGGACCTGCGGGCGCTCGCCGCGAGCCTGCCGGCCGCCGGGGTGACCGTCGCCCTCGTCGAACAACCGTGGCGCGTCGCCGGGAAGAAGCTCGCCCCCGCGCCCAAGACCCTGGACGCCGCCTGGCGGGACCTCTGGCCCGCCCTGCGCGTGCCCGGCCTGCCGATCGTGGCCGGTGGGCGCAGCGCCGGGGCCCGCGTCGCCTGCCGCACCGCCGGTGAGCTGGGCGCCCGTGCCGTCCTCGCGCTGAGCTTCCCGCTCCACCCGCCGGGCAGGCCGGAGAGCTCCCGCGCACAGGAGCTCCTCGGCGCGGGCGTACCGACCCTCGTCGTCCAGGGCGGGAACGACCCCTTCGGCAGGCCGGGGGAGTTCCCGGAGGCAGGGCCCGGGGAGCGGTACGAGCTCGTGGAGGTCCCCTACGGGGACCACGGGTTCGCCGTGCCGAAGCGGGCGGCGGTGACCCAGGAGGAGGCGCTCGCGGTCATCACCGGGGCGGTCGGGAAGTGGGTGAGTGGCCTGCGGGAATGAGAAGCGGCCGGGGCGTTGTTGTGACGGGCGTCGGTGTACAGAGCAGAGCCAGGAGAGGGAGTCCGTCGCATGGGTTCGATCAGCTGCCCGAGCCGGTCCGAGGCCACTGAGCTGGACTGGACCGTGCTTCCCGCGGCCAGGACCGTCCCTGTCCGGGCATCGGGCGGAGCGAATCTGAAGGGACTGGCGCCGGAAGGTCGACTATTCTCCGATTCGAGCGGGTCCGCACTCGGTCTCGCCACAGCGCTGGAGGAGGTGGGTCCGGTCACTGGGACCGACACAGGGACCAACGAAGGCCCCGAGGAGACGGAGTCCGAGCGCAACGCGCGCTTCGAACGGGACGCCCTCGGCTACCTCGACCAGATGTACTCGGCGGCCCTGCGCATGACGCGCAACCCGGCCGACGCCGAGGACCTGGTCCAGGAGACGTATGCCAAGGCGTACGGGTCCTTCCACCAGTTCCGGGAGGGGACCAACCTCAAGGCCTGGTTGTACCGGATCCTCACCAACACCTTCATCAACTCGTACCGCAAGAAGCAGCGCGAGCCCCAGCGCAGCGCCGCGGAGGAGATCGAGGACTGGCAGCTCGCCCGCGCCGAGTCGCACATGTCCACCGGTCTGCGGTCCGCCGAGTCGCAGGCGCTGGACCACCTGCCCGACTCCGATGTGAAGGAAGCCCTCCAGGCCATCCCGGAGGAGTTCCGCATCGCCGTGTATCTGGCCGACGTAGAGGGCTTTGCGTACAAGGAGATCGCGGACATCATGGGGACGCCCATCGGTACGGTGATGTCCCGACTGCACCGTGGCCGCCGCCAGTTGCGCGGCATGCTCGAGGACTACGCCCGCGAACGCGGACTGGTCCCCGCGGGCGCCGGAGAGTCGTCGAACAACGGGAAAGGCTCGGGCTCATGAGCTGCGGAGAGCCGCACGAGACGGAATGCGCAGAGGTCCTGGACCATCTCTACGAGTTCCTCGACCGTGAGATGCCCGACAGCGACTGCACCAAGTTCGAGGTGCACTTCGAGGAGTGCTCCCCGTGCCTCGAGAAGTACGGGCTCGAACAGGCCGTGAAGAAGCTGGTCAAGCGGTGCTGCGGCCATGACGACGTACCGAGCGACCTGCGGGCCAAGGTCATGGGGCGCATCGAGCTGATCCGCGCGGGCGAGACCGTGCCCGACCACGACGTGTCCGCCGGGCCCGCCCCCGCCACCCAGGAGTAGGCCCGGGTCGGCCGTGCCGGTCGACCGCACGCGCCGGTCGACCGCGCGGCGTGGTCACCCGAAGGGGCTAATCGATTCCGTCCGCCGCCACCGGGAGGGCACCGGCTCGTAGCCTGGCGCTCGATTCGGAGGGCCGGCGGGAGGCGGAAACGGTGGCGGGCATTCCGGTGGGGGCGTGGGCATACATCGCGGGCGCCGTCCTGTGCGCCTCCGCGTCCGCGCTGCCCGCGTTCGACCCGGCCGCCGAGACCCCCTGGGGCGCGGTCGTGCTCCTCGCCGCGCTCTACGCCTTCTGCGAGTGGCCCGCCCGGTGGTCGGTCACCGGGCGGGCGACCGGGCGCGTCCCGGGCGGCTCCGCCGTACCGGTGAGCGCCGGGTCGTTCTTCCCCGTCCTGCTCGCCGCCGCGCTGCTGCTGCCACCCGCCGCGGCCGCCCTCGTGGCCGTGCCCGGGGCGCTGACCGCCCCCGTCGAGCACCGGCCCGCCACCCCTCGCCGGATCTGGCGCGCCGCACGGCTGGCCATCGCCGCCTGGGCGGCCGCGTGGGCCGCCGGGCAGACGGCGGTCGCCTTCGGCGGCGGCCCCGACGCCCTGTCGGCCGCGCCCGGCTTCCCGTACGTCCTGCTCCCCGCCGGCCTTTCGGCGCTCGCCTTCTGCCTCGTCCTCACCGCCCTCGACGGCGGCATCCTCGCCACCGCCGAACGCCTGCCGGTGCGCAGCGCCTGGCGCGGGCTGCTGCCGCGTTCGCTGGCGCCGCACGCCGTGCACGGGCTGGCCGGGCTGATGATGGCCGTGCTGTGGCGCAGCCCGTACGGCTGGCCCGCCGCGCTCTTCGTGCTGCTGCCGATGTACGTCTCCTGCTGGATGTTCGCGCAGTACCACCGCGAGCGCGCCGCCCACCAGGCGACGATCCGGGCGCTCGTCCAGGCCGTCGACATCAAGGACACCTACACCCGCGGCCACAGCGAGCGCGTCGGCCACGCATCGGTGCTGATCGCCCGCGAACTGGGCATGGACGAGGCGCGCCTGGAGGTGATCCGCTTCGCCGGGATCCTTCACGACGTCGGAAAGCTCGGCGTGCCGACCCGGGTGCTGCGCAAGGACGGACCGCTGACCCCGGAGGAGCGGCGGGTGATCGAGCTGCACCCGGAGTACGGGCACGAGATGGTGCGCGGCATCGGGTTCCTGGGCGAGGCGCGGGCGGCGATCCTCCACCACCACGAACGGATGGACGGCAGCGGCTACCCGTACGGGCTGCGCGGCCGCCAGATCCCCGAGTTCGCGCGCGTGGTGGCCGTCGCGGACGCCTTCGACGCGATGACGTCGACCCGCTCCTACCGGCGCGCGCGGCCGGTCGCCACGGCGCTCGCGGAGCTGGAGCGCTGCGCGGGCACGCAGTTCGACCCCCGGATGGTGCGGGCCCTGGTGCGGGCGCTGGAGCGGCACGGCTGGGAGCCGGCGGTCACCGCCGACGACTCCCGCGACCCAGCGCGCCGAAACGTCCCTCCACCACGCGACCTGCCGCACCCCCCGGGACCGGCGCCCGAGGACGTGCCCGACGCCGCTGCCCGGGACGGCGACGCAGGGCACGGCGACGCGCGGGACGGCGCCGTGCGGGACGGCGCCGTGCGGGACGGCGCCGTGCGGGACGGAGACGTGCGGGGCCGCGACGCGCGGGGCCGGGCCCGGTGAGGGCGCTCGGGGCCGCCCACGCGGCCGCCGCCGCGCTCACCGCCGCCGGACTCGCCTGGACGCTGTGGCACGGCGTCGCCGAGCCCGGCACCGCGCTCGCCTTCGGCCTGCTCATCGCCGTCGGGGAGCTCGCCCGCTGGGCCGCCCGGCCCGGCGTGGCGGCCGGGCCCGTGCTCGCGGAGCCCTGGGGCCGGGAAGCCGCGCCCCTCGGCGCCGCCGGGGCCCTCGCGTACGCGCTGCTCGGCGAGTCCGCCGGGCGGCCCACCACCCACGGCGTGCTCCAGACGATCGCCGTCGTCTTCGCCGGGGCGCTCGTCGGAGCCGTACCGCACGTCGCCCGGGGCTGCGGGCCGGCGCTGGACCACCTGGCCCGCCGGGTGCTGACCACGGCGTTCGCCGCCGTCTGCTTCCAGCCCCTCTACAACTCCGGACGACTGGACGAGACCGTCGGACAGGGCCCCTATTACGCCCTGTTCCTGGCGCTCCTGCTGGTCCTGACCGCCCTGTGCGACGCCGTCCTCGCCGCCCTCATGCTGCGCGCCCGCACGGGCTACCGGTACGGGCCCCTCCTCCGCGACGAACTGCGCGCCCTGCTCGGCGTCGGTTCCGCGGTGTGCGCGACCGGCGCCGTCATCGCCCTCGCCGTCGCGGCCGCCGGACTGTGGGCGCTTCCCCTCTTCTGCGTACCCCTGCTCCTCACCCAGCTGTCCTTCCGCCGGTACGCCGCCGTCCGCGCGACGTACCGCCAGACCATCGCCTCCCTCGCGCGTGCCACCGAGATCGCCGGGTACACGACCCCGGGACATGCCCACCGGGTGGCGGCGCTCAGCCTCGCCGTGGGGCGGGAGCTGGGCCTGTCGGAGCCCGACCTGACCGTGCTGGAGTACGCCGCGCTGATGCACGACATCGGACAGCTGTCCCTCGTAGACCCCGTACCGGAGGGGGCCACCGCCCTCCTCCCGGCCGCCGAGCAGCGGCGCATCGCCCTCCTCGGCGGGGCCGTGGTGCGCCAGACCGGCGTGCCGGCGGCCGTCGCGGTCGTCGTGGAGCGGCAGGCCGACCCGTACCGGGAGCAGCCGCCGCCCGCCCGGATCGTCCGCGCCGTCAACGCGTACGACGATCTGGCCGGGGAAACCGCCCAGGGATCCCTCACCGCCCTCGAGCAGCTGAGGCTGGGCACCGCGCGCGACTACCACCCCGCGGTGGTGGAAGCCCTGGCCAGGGTGGTGGCCCGGGGCTGCGTCACGGGTCGCGCAGCTGGGTAACCCATGGGTAATGAGCGGGCGCCCGACCCGGCATGGTTGGATGCGAACAAGAGGGTGTCCGGGGGCAGAGACCTTCAGCGAAAGCGACCGGCAGACCGGCAGGCGGGAATCGTGAGGATCTTCGGGAAGGTACGGCATCGGCCCTCCGCCTCGTGGCGGCAGGCCACCGACCGCGCGTTCACGCTGATCGGGGACGGGCGGTACGAGGACGCGGGCGCGCTGCTGACGCGGGCGGCGGACCTGGAGCCCTGGCTCTCGGAGTCCTGGTTCAACCTGGCGCTGCTGCACAAGTTCCGGCACGACTGGGAGCAGGCGCGCGCGGCGGGCCTGCGGGCGGTCGCGCTGCTCGACAAGGACACCGGCGCCCCGGACTGGTGGAACGTCGGCATCGCCGCCACCGCGCTCCAGGACTGGCCGCTGGCGCGCCGCGCCTGGCAGGCGTACGGCCTGAAGGTGCCGGGGGCCGCCGCGGCGGGCGGTGAGCCGACCGGGATGGAGCTGGGCAGCGCCGCCGTACGGCTGTCGCCGGAGGGCGAGGCCGAGGTGGTGTGGGGCCGCCGGCTCGACCCGGCCCGGATAGAGGTGCTCTCCATTCCGCTGCCGTCCTCGGGCCGGCGCTGGGGCGAGGTCGTGCTGCACGACGGTGTCCCCCATGGAGAGCGCACCACGTCCGCCGGGCACAGCTTCCCGGTGTTCGACGAGATCGAGTTGTGGGCGCCGTCCCCCGTACCGACCTGGGTGGTGCTCCTGGAGGCGGCGACCGAGGCCGATCGGGACGCCCTGGAACGGCTCGCGGCCGACGCCGGGTTCGCCGCCGAGGACTGGTCCTCGTCCGTACGGCTGCTGTGCCGGCCCTGCTCCGAGTCGCGGATGCCGAGCGCCGAGGGCGAGGGCGAGCACCTGGACCCGCACGACCACAGCGAGCCGGGGCACCCGGGCCCGCTCGGGCACCGCTCGCCGGGCGAACTGTGGGTGCCGGAGCGCGAGTGCGGCATCGCGGCGCCCGCCGGACTGGTCCGCGGGCTGCTGGACGGCTGGGTGGCGGACAGCCCGGACAGCCGCGAGTGGCGGGATCTCGAAGAAGTCTGCTGAGCCGGGTCGTAGGCTGTACCAGCACATCAGGCATGCATGCATCGGGTACTGAGAAAGGCGCAGAGGCGGACATGGCGCAGCAGGAGACGGATCCGTACGTCGACGACGAGGGTTTCATCATCGACACGGAGGGCTGCGAGGAGCGCGAGCGCGCCCACCGGGAGCGCGGCACGTCCCGCCCGATCACCGTCGTCGGGAACCCGGTGCTCCACAAGGAGTGCAAGGACGTCACCGAGTTCGACGACTCGCTGGCCCGGCTGATCGACGACATGTTCGCCAGCCAGCGGACCGCCGAGGGCGTCGGCCTGGCGGCCAATCAGATCGGTGTGGACCTGAAGGTCTTCGTCTACGACTGCCCGGACGACGAGGGCGTCCGGCACGTGGGTGTCGTCTGCAACCCCGTGCTGGAGGAGCTGCCGCCGGAGCTGCGCGTGCTCGACGACTCCAACGAGGGCTGCCTGTCCGTCCCGACGGCGTACGCCTCGCTGGCCCGGCCCGACTACGCCGTGGTGCGTGGCCAGGACGCCAAGGGCAACCCCATCAAGGTGCGCGGCACCGGGTACTTCGCCCGCTGCCTCCAGCACGAGACGGACCACCTGTACGGCTACCTGTACATCGACCGCCTGTCGAAGCGTGACCGCAAGGACGCGCTGAAGCAGATGGAGGCGGGTACGCCGCGCTACCCGGTCGTCGCCAACGACTGAGCCGTCCGGCTCGACGGGCCCCGCTCACCCGGTGAGCGGGGCCCGCCGTCGTCTCAGAAGTCCTCGTCGAGGTCGACCGAACCCTCCACCGCCACCTGGTAGGCGGAGGGGCGGCGCTCGAAGAAGTTCGTGAGCTCCTGGACGCCCTGGAGCTCCATGAACGAGAACGGGTTCTCCGAGCCGTACACCGGCGCGAAGCCGAGGCGCATCAGGCGCTGGTCGGCGACGCACTCCAGGTACTGGCGCATCGACTCGGTGTTCATGCCCGGAAGGCCGTCGCCGCACAGGTCGCGACCGAACTGGAGCTCCGCCTCCACCGCTTCCCTCAGCATGTCGGTGACCTGCTGCTGGAGCTCGTCGTCGAAGAGGTCCGGCTCCTCCTTGCGGACGGTGTCGACGACCTCGAACGCGAAGTTCATGTGCATCGTCTCGTCACGGAAGACCCAGTTGGTGCCGGTCGCCAGGCCGTGCAGCAGACCGCGCGACCGGAACCAGTACACGTAGGCGAAGGCACCGTAGAAGAACAGGCCCTCGATGCAGGCGGCGAAGCAGATCAGGTTCAGCAGGAAGCGGCGGCGGTCGGCCTTCGTCTCCAGCCGCTCGATCTTCTCGACGGAGTCCATCCACCGGAAGCAGAACTGCGCCTTCTCACGGATGGAGGGGATGTTCTCCACGGCGTCGAACGCCGCCGCGCGGTCCTCCGGGTCGGGCAGGTAGGTGTCGAGCAGCGTCAGGTAGAACTGGACGTGCACGGCCTCCTCGAACAGCTGCCGCGACAGGTACAGCCGCGCCTCGGGCGAGTTGATGTGTTTGTAGAGCGTCAGCACCAGGTTGTTCGCGACGATCGAGTCACCGGTCGCGAAGAACGCGACCAGCCGGCCGATCAGGTGCTGCTCGCCGGGCGTCAGCTTGGCGAGGTCGGCGACGTCGGAGTGGAGGTCGACCTCCTCCACGGTCCAGGTGTTCTTGATGGCGTCCCGGTAGCGCTCGTAGAAGTCCGGGTAGCGCATGGGGCGCAGGGTCAGCTCGAAGCCCGGGTCGAGAAGGTTCTTTTCGGTAGAGCTCATCACTGGCAGGCCTCGCAGGACTCGGGGTTCTCAAGGGAGCAGGCGACGGCCTCGGGGTCGGCGGCCTGCTGCACGGGGATGGTGGGTGCCGCGGACGCGGCGCGGGCGATCCGGGTCGCCGGGCGCGAACGCAGGTAGTACGTCGTCTTCAGGCCCTGCTTCCAGGCGTACGCGTACATCGACGACAGCTTGCCGATGGTGGGCGTCTCCATGAACAGGTTCAGCGACTGCGACTGGTCCAGGAACGGCGTACGGGCCGCCGCCATGTCGATCAGGCCGCGCTGCGGGATCTCCCACGCCGTGCGGTACAGCGTGCGGATCTCCTCCGGCACCCACGAGAAGCCCTGCACGGAGCCGCTCGACTCGCGCAGCGCCTCACGGGTCTGCGCGTCCCAGACGCCCAGCCGCTTCAGGTCCTCCACCAGGTACGAGTTGACCTGGAGGAACTCGCCGGACAGCGTCTCGCGCTTGAAGAGGTTGGAGACCTGCGGCTCGATGCACTCGTACACACCGGCGATCGAGGCGATGGTCGCGGTCGGCGCGATGGCGAGCAGCAGCGAGTTGCGCATGCCGACGGCGGCGATGCGCTCGCGCAGGGCCGCCCACCGCTCCGGCCAGGTGAGCTCGGTGTCGTAGTGGTCGGGGTGCAGCACACCGCGCGCGGTGCGGGTCTGCTCCCAGGCGGGCAGCGGGCCGTTGCGCTCGGCCAGGTCGGCGGAGGCCTCGTACGCCGCCAGCATGATCCGCTCGGCGATGCGCGTCGACAGGGCGCGCGCCTCGGGGGAGTCGAACGGCAGGCGCAGCTTGAAGAAGACGTCCTGGAGGCCCATCGCGCCCAGGCCGACCGGCCGCCACTTGGCGTTGGAGCGCCCGGCCTGCTCGGTCGGGTAGAAGTTGATGTCCACGACCCGGTCCAGGAAGGTCACGGCGGTGCGGACGGTCGCGTCGAGCCGCTCCCAGTCGATGTCCCCGCCGCTGACGAAGGCGCCCAGGTTGACCGACCCGAGGTTGCAGACGGCCGTCTCGCCGTCGTTCGTCACCTCGATGATCTCGGTGCAGAGGTTCGAGGAGTGGACGACCGTGCCGGGCTCGGCGGTCTGGTTGGCCGTACGGTTCGAGGCGTCCTTGAACGTCATCCAGCCGTTGCCGGTCTGTGCGAGGGTCCGCATCATCCGCCCGTACAGGTCACGGGCCGGCATGGTCTTGCGGGCCAGTCCCTTGGCCTCGGCGGCGCGGTAGGCGGCGTCGAACTCCTCGCCCCACAGGTCGACCAGCTCGGGCACGTCCGCCGGCGAGAACAGCGACCACGCGGCGTCGGCGTTGACCCGGCGCATGAACTCGTCCGGGATCCAGTGCGCGAGGTTGAGGTTGTGGGTGCGCCGGGCGTCCTCGCCGGTGTTGTCGCGCAGCTCCAGGAACTCCTCGATGTCCGCGTGCCAGGTCTCCAGGTACACGGCGGCCGCGCCCTTGCGCCGCCCGCCCTGGTTCACGGCCGCGACGGAGGCGTCGAGGGTCTTCAGGAACGGCACGATGCCGTTGGAGTGCCCGTTCGTGCCCCGGATCAGCGAGCCGCGGGCGCGGATGCGCGAGTACGACAGGCCGATGCCGCCCGCGTGCTTCGAGAGCCGCGCCACCTGGTGGTAGCGGTCGTAGATCGAGTCCAGCTCGTCCAGTGGCGAGTCCAGCAGGTAGCACGACGACATCTGCGGGTGGCGCGTACCGGAGTTGAACAGCGTGGGGGAGGAGGGCAGGTAGTCGAGGCGGCTCATCAGGCCGTACAGCGCCGCGACCTCGTCCAGCGCCCGGACGCTGTCGTCCTCGGCCAGCCCGGCCGCCACCCGGAGCAGGAAGTGCTGCGGCGTCTCGATGACCTTGCGCGTGATCGGGTGGCGCAGCAGGTAACGGGAGTAGAGCGTCCGCAGCCCGAAGTAGCCGAACCGGTCGTCGGCCGCCGGGTCGACCAGCCCGTCCAGCCGCTCGCGGTGGACGCGGACGAAGTCGGCGGTGCGGTCGGCGATCAGCCCCTCGCGGTGCCCCACGGCGACGGAGCCGGAGAACGACGTGACGCCCTGCGAGGCCGCCTCCGCCGCGATGCCGATGGTCAGCAGCCGGGCCGCGAGCCGCGAGTACGCCGGGTCCTCGGCGATCAGCCCGGCGGCCGCCTCGGTGGCGAGCTCCCGCAGCTCCGCCTCGTCCGAGCCGGCGTGCCGGCCGCGCAGCGCGGCGGCGGCGACCCGGCCGGGGTCGGTGTCGGGGAGGTCTGCGGTCAGGTCGGTCAGGGTGCGCAGCAGGACGGTCCCGGGACCGTCGCCGGCGTCGTTCCCGTCGCTCTGGCTCGCTGACACCGGATCGGCTGGCGCGATGGTCACGTGGGGCTCTCCCTCGCTCGGCTCGGGGCCACCGGCGGCGGGGCACGGCAGAGCGGGGCGCCTCCGGCACAGGGGCGCACGTATCCGCGTCCACCGGCCCATTCCGCGAGGCCCGGACGTCTGGGCACCCGGGCCGGACGGTCCGGGCGCGCTGCCGGCAGGTGCTCGGACTCATGGGTGCCCAAAGGCACACCAACACACCGTTGCGGGACAGTTCCGGATTCGCACCGGATTCCCCTGCGACGACAGCGAGATGAGCATACATGTGGGGGGCGGCCGCTGAGCCACCCCCCACATCTTGTGTCGGCCGCCACAAGACGGGCCGGTCAGAGGTCGAGCGCGTACGTACGCAGCGTCACCCCCGGGACCGGCGTCCAGTCGCGCTCCGGGGTGCGTACGAACCCCAGCCGCTCGTACACGCGGTGTGCGGTCCGCATCGCCTGCTGGGAGGAGAGCACCACCCGGCGGCAGCCGTCCGCCGCCCGTGCCCGCTCCACGCACGCCCGGACGAGCGCCTCCCCGGCGCCGCGCCGCCGGTCCTCGCACGCGACCGCGAGCATCCGGATCTCGGCCTCGCCGTTCCCCGCCAGCTCGGCCAGGGGCCCGCCGCCCGGGGCGAACGTCACGCCGCCCAGCAGCCGCTCGCCCCGTCCGGGCACGCCCGGCTCCGCGGCGCCCGGCTCCACGCCGCCCCGCTCCACGGCCACGAGGACCTCGGCGTCGGCGGCCCGCCCGGCCACGTCCCGCAGTTCGATCAGATACTCGTCGCTGTCGGCGAAGGCCAGCAACCCGTCGGCGAGGTACGCCTGCGCCGTGAGCTCGCCCAGCGCCGCGTGCTCCTCCGGCCGTACCGCCCTGATGGTGATGTCCATGGGGCCAGAGTGCACAAAGAAGCGGGCCGCCGCGCCTCCGTGAGGGAGGCACGACGGCCCGTCGTACGCGGATGGGTCAGTGGCCCGAGCCCGCCGTGGCCTTGGGGAGCTCCACCTGGACGCCCGGGTCGCCCGCGTCCGCCGTGTAGTCCTCCGGCGAGGTCTCGTCGATGCCCTCCGGGGCCTTGACGGCCTTGAGGACGAAGGTGAGGACGACGACGACCAGGACGTTGAGGACGAAGGCCGTCAGGCCGATGTAGCCGATCTCGCCGATGCCGGGGATCTCGGCGGACGAGCCGCCGAAGTGCTTCTGCGTCGGGCTGGCGACGCCGTACGCCGCCGCCGTGCCGTAGACCATGCCGACCGCCCAGCCGGCGAGCAGCGCCCAGCGGTGGAACCAGCGGGTGAACAGGCCGCCCACCAGCGCCGGCAGGGTCTGGAGGATCCAGATGCCGCCCAGCAGCTGGAAGTTGATGGCGACGGTCTTGTCCATGGTGAGGACGAAGGCCAGCGCGCCCACCTTCACCAGCAGCGACACCAGCTTGGACACCTTGGTCTCCTGCTCCGGTGTGGCGTCCGGCTTCAGGAAGTCCTTGTAGATGTTGCGGGTGAAGAGGTTGGCGGCGGCGATGGACATGATGGCCGCCGGGACCAGCGCGCCGATGCCGATGGCCGCGAAGGCGACGCCCGCGAACCAGTCCGGGAACATGTTCTCGAACAGCTGCGGGATGGCCAGCTGGCCGTTCTGCACCTTCACGCCCGCCGCGATGGCCATGAAGCCGAGCAGCGCCAGCAGACC
Source organism: Streptomyces sp. NPDC045431 (assembly GCF_040646655.1). Classification (NCBI taxonomy): domain Bacteria; kingdom Bacillati; phylum Actinomycetota; class Actinomycetes; order Kitasatosporales; family Streptomycetaceae; genus Streptomyces; species Streptomyces sp. NPDC045431. The sequence continues at coordinate 409,888 of NZ_JBEZAQ010000004.1, read as the reverse complement.
CAGCATCAGCGAGTACAGCGGCAGGATCGTGGTGTTGCGGCGGATCACGTCACGGCTGCGCGAGGAGAGCGTCGCCGTGATGGAGTGCGGGTACATGAAGAGCGCCAGCGCCGAGCCGAGCGCGAGGGTCGCGTAACCCCACTGGCCCATCTCGCCCGGTACCAGGGCGCCGCGCGGCTTGTCGGTCGCCGGGTTGATCTGCGCGTACGCCTCGCCGGCCTTGCTGAAGATCTCGTCGAAGCCGCCCAGCTTGATGGGGATGTAGATGATCGCCACCGCGATGACGATGTAGATCAGCGTGTCCTTGACGAAGGCGATCATCGCGGGCGCCCGCAGCCCGGAGGAGTACGTGTACGCCGCGAGGACGCCGAAGGCGATCAGCAGCGGCAGGTCCTTGATGAACCAGTGCGTGGTCTCGCCGCCGCCCACGCCCATCACGTCCAGCACCGCCTGGATGCCGACGAGCTGCAGCGCGATGTACGGCATGGTGGCGAGGATGCCGGTCAGGGCCACCGCCAGCGACAGGCCCTTCGAACCGAACCGCCCGCGCACGAAGTCCGAGGTGGTGACGTAGCCGTGCTTGTGCGACACCGACCACAGGCGCGGCAGGAAGGTGAAGATCAGCGGGTAGACGAGGATCGTGTACGGGACGGCGAAGAAGCCCGCCGCGCCCGCCGCGTAGATCGCCGCCGGGACGGCGACGAAGGTGTACGCCGTGTAGAGGTCGCCGCCCAGCAGGAACCAGGTGATCCAGGTGCCGAACGACCGGCCGCCCAGGCCCCATTCGTCCAGGCTGTGCTCGTTCTCGGCCTTGCGCCAGCGGGAGGCCATGAAGCCCATCACCGTGACGGCCAGGAAGAAGAAGATGAAGACGGCGAGCGCGACGCCGTTCACGCCGTCCTTCACTGCGACGCACCCCCCTTGCGGGACCGCTGGTCACGGTGCCACAGCTTGTACGCCACCATCGTCAGCACGGTCGATATGACGACCCAGGCCATCTGGTACCAGTAGAAGAACGGGATCCCTGCGAGCTTCGGCTCGACCTTCGCGTACGAGCTGACCCAGAGCATCGCGACGAAGGGCGCGAACAGGCAGAGCGCCACCACCACCCGCACGGGGGTGACCACTGGTTGTTTCTCCTGTGTCATACGGCGTTCCGTCCCCTCACTGATCACCTGGCGTCATGCGCACGCAATCTAAGGGACCGTCCCGCCCCATGGAACCCCAGTCCGCATAACGGACGTGTCTCGGGCGGGCGTTGCGGGGCGTTGGGGGGGGCGTCGCGGGGCGTTGCAGGGTGTCGTGGAGCGGGCGGAAGGCGACGGGAGGGGCCGGCGCACACGGCGCCGGCCCCTCCCTCGTACCTCGTCCGCGTCGTCGCCGCGGCGGGCGTCCGCCCGTCAGTCGTTCGGGCGCTTCAGCCGCGCCACGAACTTGTACCGGTCGCCCCGGTACACCGAGCGCACCCACTCCACCGGCTTGCCGTCCTCGTCCAGCGAGTGGCGCGACAGCATCAGCATCGGCAGGCCCACGTCCGTACCGAGCAGCCCGGCCTCGCGCGGCGTGGCCAGCGAGGTCTCGATGGTCTCCTCGGCCTCCGCGAGCCGGACGTCGTAGACCTCCGCCAGTGCCGTGTACAGCGAGGTGTACTTGACCAGCGACCGCCGCAGCGCGGGGAAGCGCTTCGCGCTCAGGTGCGTCGTCTCGATGGCCATCGGCTCGCCGCTCGCCAGCCGCAGCCGCTCGATGCGCAGCACGCGGCCGCCGGCCGAGATGTCGAGCAGCCCGGCGAGGGTGTCGTCGGCCGTGACGTACCCGATGTCCAGGAGCTGCGAGGTGGGTTCGAGGCCCTGGGCGCGCATGTCCTCGGTGTACGAGGTGAGCTGGAGCGCCTGCGAGACCTTCGGCTTCGCGACGAACGTGCCCTTGCCCTGGATGCGTTCCAGCCGGCCCTCGACGACCAGCTCCTGGAGCGCCTGGCGCACGGTGGTGCGAGAGGTGTCGAACTCGGCGGCGAGCGTGCGCTCCGGGGGCACCGGGGTGCCCGGGGGCATGGTCTGCGTCATGTCGAGCAGATGCCGCTTGAGCCGGTAGTACTTGGGCACGCGTGCGGTGCGAGTGGCCGTTCCGCTCTCGCTCTCGGTGCTGCCGCCCCCGTCCGTGGCCATGGCCGCCCGCCTTCCCGACTCCTGTGCTGCTGCCGTCACCGGCTCCTCCGTCCCTTGCGGCTCACATGGTGGCACGGACCGGTCACGGGTCGTCGCCCCTCCTCAGGTGTCGGTCTCGTAACGGAGCCGACTGCCCTTCTTATACACCCTTGACACCCCTAAAGGTCTAGGCCAAGCTCCCGGTTACTGGTCTAAACCATTAAAGGCCGGTCCCAGTCCCACGGGCAGCACAGGCAGGACACGTACACCAGTACACGTCGTATGGCCGTCGTATGGCTTCGCGGTGGGGGCAAGGGTTGCAGGCATCCCTGAGGAGGGTGGCGTGAAGCGCAAGCTCATCGCGGCGATCGGCGTCGCGGGCATGGTGGTCGGCGTGGCGGCGTGTGGTTCCGACAAGGGCGGGGACGCCGCGGGGGGCGGCGCCAAGGAGCTCACCGTCTGGCTGACGGTCGACGCCCAGAACAACTGGCCGGACCTGGTGAAGGCGGCCGACGACGCGATAGCGAAGAAGTACCCGGGCATCAAGATCAAGCACGAGTACTACGGCTGGCCGGACAAGAACGCCAAGCTCGACGCCGTACTCGCCACGGACAAGGCGCCGGACGTGGTCGAGATGGGCAACACCGAGATGCTCGGCTACATGGTCAAGGGCGCCTTCGCCGAGGTCGACCCGAAGAAGTTCGAGCAGTCGGACCAGTGGCTGGACGGACTCAAGGAGTCCGTCACCTACGAGGGCAAGACCTACGGCGTCCCCTACTACGCCGGCGGCCGCGTGGCCACCTGGCGCAAGGACCTGGCCGCCGAGGTCGGCGTGAAGACCCCGCCGAAGACGTACGCCGAGCTCACCGCCGCCCTGGACAAGATCCAGGCGAAGAAGGGCGGCAAGTTCAGCGCCTGGTACCAGCCTTCGCCGGACTGGTACGCCGCGATGTCCTTCGTGTACGACGCGGGCGGCTCCATCGCCAAGAAGGACGGCGACACCTGGAAGGCCAACCTGTCCTCGCCCGAGTCCCTCAAGGGACTCAACGAGTACAAGAAGGTCCTCGACACCTACATGAAGGCCGACAAGACCAAGGACGAGTCGGACCGTCCCATCGTCTTCGGCCAGGGCAACGCCGCCATGATCTTCGCGGCCGGCTGGGAGGGCGGCACCGCCGCCGACCCGAAGAACGACAAGACGGGCAAGCTCAAGGACAACCTCGAGAACTTCGTGATGCCCGGCCCGTCCGGCAAGAACATCCCCGTCTTCCTCGGCGGTTCCGACCTCGCCATCCCGGTCAAGTCCAAGGCACAGGACGTCGCGGCGGAGTGGATCAACGCCTACACGGGCGCCAAGGGCCAGAAGGGCCTGCTCGCCAAGGGCAACCTGCCCAACAACAAGACGGACCTCGCGACCCTGAAGGCCGACCCGAAGACGACGGTCGCCGCCACCGCGGCCGAGTCCAACTGGTTCGTCCCCATGGCGCCCGGCTGGGGCCAGGTCGAGAAGGCGCAGACCCTCAAGACCCTGCTCCAGGAGATCGGTACCGGCAAGAAGTCGGTCGAGGCCGCCGCGAAGGACGCGGACGCCGCGATCGACAAGGTCATCAACACCAAGTGACCTGACGCCGGGGCCCCGCCACCGCCGGGCGGGGCCCCGGCGCCCGTACGAGAAGAGGGACCGCTGTCGCGATGAGTGCCGCCGACACAACCACTGCCAAGGTGCCGCCCACGCGGCCATCGCGGGTACGGAAGTCCGCCCCGCCCGGTGGCCCCGCGAAGCGGGCCGCACAGCCCGGGAAGCCCGGGACCGGGGGAGCCGCGGTGCCGTGGGCGCTGCTCGCGCCCTGCCTGCTCGTCCTCCTGCTGGTCCTCGGCTATCCGCTGGTGCGGCTGGTCACCCTCGCCTTCCAGAAGTTCGAGCAGCCCCAGCTCTGGGGCTTCAAGGAGCCCGAGTCCGTCGGCTTCGGGAACTTCGCCAAGATCCTCGGGGACGGCGAGTTCTGGACCGTCGTACTCCGGACCGTGCTCTTCGCCGCCGGCGCGGTGATCTTCACCATGGTCATCGGCATGCTGATCGCCCTGCTGCTCCAGCGGGTCTCCGGCTGGGTCAAGACCCTGATCAACATCGCGCTGGTCGCGAGCTGGGGCATGCCCATCATCGTCGCCACCGCCATCTTCAAGTGGCTCTTCGACGCCGACTACGGCGTGCTGAACTGGCTGCTCAGCCAGGTGCCGGGCGTCGACATGATCGGGCACAACTGGTTCGCCAGCGGCCCCCAGGGCCTCGCCGTCATCATGCTGTTGGTCGTCTGGGGCGCGGTGCCCTTCGTCGTCATCACGCTCAGCGCCGGCCTCACCCAGGTGCCCAAGGAGCTGGAGGAGGCCGCCCGCCTCGACGGCGCCGGCGCCTGGGGCGTCTTCCGGTACGTCACCCTGCCGATCCTCAAGCCCATCATCGTGATGCTCACGACGCTCTCGGTGATCTGGGACATGGGCGTCTTCCCGCAGGTCTTCGTGATGCGCAACGGCCACCCGGAGGCCGAGTTCCAGCTCCTGACGACGTACTCGTACGACAAGGCCTTCGTGGTCAACGACTACGGCGGCGGCTCGGCGATCGCGGTCGTCACCGTGGTCCTGCTGCTCGGTGTCGTCGCCGTGTACATGCGTCAGATGCTCAAGATCGGAGAAGTCGAGTGAGCGCCACGACCACCGCGCCGCGCGCCGCGTCCGGGGCCACGCCGGGGGCCGGTTCCGCGGGCAGGCCCGGGCGTACGCCGGAGGGAAGGCCCGGCCGCAAGCTCGGCTGGAACCTGATCGGCCTGCTCGTCTTCGTCTCCATCGGCTTCCCGGTCTACTGGATGCTGAACACGGCGTTCAAGCCGGCCAAGGACGCCATCGACCCCGATCCGCACTTCTTCCCCCGCACGTTCACCCTGGAGAACTTCGAGCGGGCCCTCCAGGTCGCGGACTTCTGGGGCCCGGTCGGCCGCTCGCTGATCGTCTCGTTCGTCGTCGTCCTCATCGGCATCGTCGTCGGCATGCTGGCCGCACTCGCCATCTCGCGCTTCGCCTTCCGCGGCCGCAAGATCGTCATCGTCGGCATCCTCGCGGTCCAGATGGTCCCGCTCGTCGCGATGATCATCCCGGTGTTCCTGCTGCTCAACGACCTCGGTCAGTACGACAAGCTCACCGGCCTGATCATCACGTACCTCACCTTCATCCTCCCCTTCACGGTGTGGACGCTGCGCGGCTTCATCGTCAACATCCCCAAGGAGCTGGAGGAGGCGGCGATGGTCGACGGCTGCACCCGCACCGGCGCCTTCGTCCGGGTGGTGTTCCCGCTGCTCGCCCCCGGCATGGTCGCGACCTCCGTGTACGGCTTCATCCAGGCCTGGAACGAGTACCTGTACGCCCTGATGCTGATGAGCCAGCAGAACCAGACGGCCACCGTCTGGCTGGGCAACTTCACCACCAAGAACGGGACCGAGTACGCCCCGATGATGGCCGGCGCCACGATGATGGCCGTCCCCGTCGTCATCCTCTTCCTCCTCGTCCAGCGCAAGATGGCCGCGGGTCTGACCGCCGGCGCAGTGAAGGGATAACGGCCCCCATGACGACTCTCGTACGCGGCGCCTCCCCGACCCTCGTCCGGGACGCGCTCGCCGTCCTGCAGCCGGGCTTCGCCGGCACCACGCCGCCCGACTGGCTGCTGCGCCGCATCGGCGAGGGGCTCTCCTCCGTCGGCCTGTTCGGGCGCAACGTCACCGGCCCCGAGCAGCTGGCCGCGCTGACCGCCCGGCTGCGGGCCGAGCGGGACGACCTGCTCGTCGCGATCGACGAGGAGAGCGGCGATGTCACGCGCCTGGAGGTGCGGACCGGCTCGTCCTTCCCCGGCAACTACGCGCTCGGCACGGTCGACGACACCGGCCTGACCCGGGCCGTGGCGGCGGAGCTCGGCCGCCGGCTCGCCGCCTGCGGCGTCGACTTCAACTGGGCGCCCTCCGCGGACGTCAACTCCGACCCGGACAACCCGGTCATCGGCGTCCGCTCCTTCGGCGCCGACCCGCGGCTGGCCGCCCGCCACACCGTGGCCTACATCGAGGGCCTGCAGTCCGCCGGCGTCGTCGCGTGCACCAAGCACTTCCCCGGGCACGGCGACACCAATGTCGACTCGCACCACGCGATTCCCCGCATCGATGTGGACCTCGCCACACTGCACGCCCGTGAGCTGGTACCTTTCCGCGCCGCCATCGCGGCGGGTTCCAAATCGGTGATGAGCGCGCATATCCTGCTTCCCGCGCTCGACCCCGACCGCCCGGCCACCCTGAGCCCGCAGATCCTCACCGGTCTGCTGCGCCAGGAGCTGGGCTACGACGGCCTGATCGTCACCGACGGCATGGAGATGCAGGCCATCGCCGCGACGTACGGGATCGAGCGCGGCTCCGTCCTCGCGATCGCGGCGGGCGCCGACGCGATCTGCGTCGGCGGCGGCCTGGCGGACGAGGGGACCGTACTGCGGCTGCGCGACGCGCTGGTGGCGGCGGTACGGACCGGCGAACTGCCCGAGGAGCGCTTGGCCGACGCGGCCGCGCGGGTACGCGCGCTGGCGTCGTGGACCCGGGCGCACCGGGCCAGGGGGGCTCAGACGGGGCCGGGCGCGGCTTCAGAGGAGGGGACCGCGCCCGGCGCCGACATCGGCCTCGTGGCGGCCCGGCGGGCGCTGACCGTCACGGGCACGCGGGAGCCGCTCACCGGCCCGGCGTACGTCGCCGCCTTCACCCCCGCCACCAACATCGCGGTCGGCGACGAGACCCCGTGGGGCGTCGGCCCGGAGCTGGCGCGGCTGCTGCCGTCCACGACGACCGGCACGTACGCCTCCGACGCGGCCGTGGACCGGGTGCTGCGGGACGCGGGGGAGCGGCCCATCGTCGCTGTGGTGCGGGACACCCACCGCCACCCGTGGATGGGGCGGACGCTGGACGCCCTGCTGGTGGCCCGGCCCGACACGATCGTCGTGGAGATGGGCCTGAACCAGGCGCCGGCGCGCGGGGCGCTGCACATCGCCACGTACGGCGCGGCGCGGGTCTGCGGCACCGCGGCGGCGGAGGTGATCGCGGGCGCCGTCTGAGCGTCGCGCGTACGTCGAGGGGCCCGGTTCCGGGGGGAAACCGGGCCCTTCGTGCGTTGTGCGTGTGCGCGTGTGCGCGTGTCAGATGCCCTGCCACGCGGGCTTGTTGGCGTAGGTGTGCCGGAAGTAGTCGGCGAGCTTCAGCTTGGACGCGGCGGCCTCGTCGACGACGACCGTGGCGTGCGGGTGCAGCTGCAGCGCGGAGGCGGGTACGAGCGCGGCGACCGGCCCCTCGACGGTCTGCGCGACCGCCTCCGCCTTGCCCTCGCCGGTGGCGAGGAGCACCAGGTGGCGGGCCTCCAGGATGGTGCCGATGCCCTGCGTGATGACGTGGTGCGGCACCTGGTCGATGTCACCGTCGAAGAAGCGCGCGTTGTCCACGCGGGTCTGCTCGGTGAGCGTCTTGATCCGGGTGCGGGACGCGAGCGAGGAGCACGGCTCGTTGAAGCCGATGTGCCCGTCGGTGCCGATGCCGAGGATCTGCAGGTCCACGCCGCCCGCCTCGGCGAGCGCCCTGTCGTACGCCTCGCAGGCGGCCTGGACGTCCTCGGCGGAGCCGTCGGGGCCCATGAAGGCGTCGGGGCTCAGCCCGAGCGGCTCGACGACCTGGCGCAGCACGGTCGAGCGGTACGACTCGGGGTGGCCCGCGGGCAGCCCCACGTACTCGTCCAGCTGGGCTATGCGGGCGCGCGAGGCGTCCACGGCCCCGGAGCGGACCTTGGCGATCAGCGCGTCGTAGATGGGCAGCGGGGTCGAGCCGGTGGCCACGCCGAGCAGAGCGTCGGGCTTGCGGCGCAGGAGGGCGGCGATGCCCTCGGCGATGAGCTCGCCGCCTGCCTTGGCGTCCTGGACGATGACAACTTCCACGCTGGGCCTGCCGATCTGATGGGTGACGGATGACAAGGTGGTATAGACCAATCTAGCAGAATGGCCCTCTCCGCTGGCGGCTTCTCGGCGGCCCGTGTTCGACTGGTGCGCATGAGCGAGCAGCCGGGGCGGATCATGGCGGGGGAGATGGCGGAGCAGCCCGCGGTGCTGCGACGGATCCTCGACCAGGGCGCGCCGCGGATCCGCGCCGTGGCCCAGGCGATCCGGGAGCGCCGTCCGCGCTTCGTCCTGCTGACGGCGCGCGGCACGTCGGACAACGCGGCGCTGTACGCCAAGTACCTGCTGGAGATCCGGCTGGGCATGCCCTGCGGCCTGACGTCCATGTCCACGACCACGGCGTACGGCGCCAAGCCCGACTACACCGACGTCCTGGTCGTCACCGTCAGTCAGTCCGGCGGCTCCCCGGACCTCGTCGCCTCCACGCGCGCGGCCCGGGAGGCGGGGGCGATCACCCTGGCGGTCACCAACAACCCGGACTCGTCGCTCGCGGCGGTCTCCGAGCACCACATCGACATCCTGGCGGGTCCGGAGAAGGCGCTGCCCGCCACCAAGACCTACACCGCCTCGCTCCTCTCGCTCTACCTCCTGGTCGAGGGCCTGGCCGGGGACGGCGGACCCAGCGCCGCCGCGCCCCTCCCGGACCGGGCGGCGTCCGTCCTGGACCGGCGCGATGAGGTCCGCGCCCTCGCGGCCCGCTACCGCTTCGCCGAGCGGATGGTCATCACCTCACGCGGTTACGGCTACCCCACCGCGAAGGAAGCGGCCCTGAAGCTGATGGAGACCAGCTACATCCCGGCTCTCTCCTACTCCGGCGCCGATCTGCTGCACGGCCCGCTCGCCATGGTCGACAACATCTCGCCCGTCATCGCGGTCGTCCCGGACGGCAAGGGCGGCGAGGCCCTCCAGCCGGTCCTCGACCGCCTCCGCGGCCGCGGCGCGGACCTGGTGGTCGTCGGCCCCCGCCCCCAGGTCGCGGCGGCCTCCGCGGGCTTCGTCCTCCCGACGGAGGGCATCCCCGAGGAGCTCCAGCCGATCCTGGAGATCCTCCCGCTCCAGCTCCTCGCCTACGAGGTCACCATCGCCCGCGGTCAGGACCCGGACGCCCCGCGCGCCCTGGCGAAGGTCACCGAGACCCGCTGAGCGGTCCGGTGAGCGCTTCTACGGCAGGGAGCCGTTGGTCGCGTCCAGCCAGTGCCCCGTTATCGCGCGGGCGTCGTCCGACGCCAGGAACGCCACCACGTCCGCGATGTCGGCGGGTGCGCCGACGCGCCCCAGGGCCGAGAAGGATTCCGCGCCCGCCCACGCCGCCTCATCGGCGCGCAGCCACGCCGCGTTCATGTCCGTGTCGACGATGCCGGGCGCCACCGTGTTGACGGTGATGCCCCGCGCGCCCACCACCTTCGCCAGGTACCGCGTGAAGGTGTCGAGCGCGCTCTTGCTCATCGCGTACGCGATCGCGTCCGGCATCACCGCCGCCTGGGTCAGACCCGTCGACACGTTGACGACCCGGCCGCCGTCCCGCATCCGCTCCAGGCCCAGCCGCGTCACGAAGAACGGCGCCTTCGTGTTGACCGCGAACACCCGGTCGTACTCGGCCTCACCGATCGCGCCGAACGGCTCGGACGGGCCGATGCCCGCGTTGTTGACGAGGATGTCCAGGCCATCGGCGTGCCGGTCGAAATCCGCCCACAGTGCTTCCGCGTCCCCCGGGACGCCGAGCTCCTGCCCGATCGCGAAGGCGGAGCCGCCGGCCGCCTCGATCGCGGTGACCGTCTCCTTCGCGACCACCTCGTTGGTGCCGTAGTGCACTGCGACCCGTGCCCCGTCGCGGCCGAGCCGCTCCGCGATGCCCCGCCCGATGCCCCGGCTCCCGCCCGTGACCAGCGCGGTCTTGCCCGTGAGTGCGCCCATGACGCCACCCCCCGAATTTCTATAGCGGTCGGTACAGAAAGACGGTACCAGACTTTCTTTAGTGTGCGCTATAGAATGAAGCCATGGCGACGAAACAGCGCGGCAGGCCCCGCTCCTTCGACCGTGCCACGGCGCTGGAGAAGGCGGTGATGGCCTTCTGGGAGCACGGGTACGAGACGACGTCGGTGGCCGACCTCACCCAGGTGATGGGGATCGGCGCGCCGAGCCTGTATGCCGCGTTCGGCGACAAGAAGACGCTGTTCGAAGAGGCCCTCGACGTGTACGTGGAGACGTACGGCTCCTTCGTGAGCCATGCCCTGGACGCCGAGCCCACCGCCCGCGCCGGCGTCGCGCGGATGCTGCGGGACGCGGCGAGCGAGTACACCGACCCGGCGCACCCGCGCGGCTGCCTGGTGATCTCGGCCGCGATCAACTGCTCGACGCCCGAGGTGGAGCAGGACCTCCGCGAGCGCCGCAACGCCAACCTGGCCGGCCTGGAGTCCCGCATACGCGCCGACGTCGCGGCGGGCCGCATCCCGGCCGACACGGACGCCGCCGCGCTGGCCCGCCTCAGCGGAGCCGTGCTGCAGGGCATGTCGCAGCAGGCGCGCGACGGCGCGACGAAGGAGGAGCTGGAGGCGGTGGCCGAAGCCGCGATGCGCGCCTGGCCGGCGTAGCGGCCTGCGCGCACCCTGGGCGCGTGAACACGGCCCCGAAAGCACCCGCGGGCCGCGGCGCCCGACGGGACCCTCAACCCGTCCGGCACCGCAGCCCGGAGTTGCCCGGCCGTCGGGTGTGCGGTCCCGCGGCCGTATGGGAGGTCCCGGGCGCAGTCAGGGCAGAGAGCGCCGGGTCCTCGATCCACCCTCCTGTGCGGGGAGGGCGGAGGTCGTGTGTCGCATTGTGGACTAGACCAATCGGGTCTGTCCATCGGTAAGCAGATGGTAATCCCGCGCCCATCCTCCCTCACCGGCCGACAGAACACCAGGCGCGGCCGCACGGGTACGCTCGCACACGTGCCCTCCATGAACGACCTCGTACGCCAGCACACCGCCCTGAGCGACTCCGACCTCGAGTGGCTCCACCTGCTGGTGTCGGAGTGGCAGCTGCTCTCCGACCTCTCCTTCGCCGACCTCGTCCTCTGGGTCCCCACCCTCGACGGCACCCGCTACGTCTCCGTCGCCCAGATGCGGCCCAACACCGGCCCCACCTCCTACCAGGACGACATGGTCGGCCACCTGGTCCCGCGCGGCCGCCGCCCCCTGCTCGACGCCGCCCTCGACGAGGGCCGCATCGTCCGCGAGGGCGACCCCGAATGGCGCGAGGAGGTCCCGGTCCGGGTCGAGTCCATCCCCGTACGCAGGGAGGGCCGCGTCCTCGGCGTCATCGCCCGCAACACCAACCTGCTCACCGTCCGCACGCCCAGCCGACTGGAGCTCACCTACCTCCAGTCCGCGTCCGACCTCGCCCAGATGATCGCGAACGGCACCTTCCCCTTCCCGGGGCAGCAGGTCGACATGGACGCCTCGCCCCGCGCCGGCGACGGGCTGATCAGGCTCGACGCGGACGGCGTCGTCCAGTACGCGTCACCCAACGCCCTCTCCGCGTACCACCGCCTGGGCCTCGCCGCCGACCTCGTCGGCCAGCACCTCGGCCAGATCACCGCCGAACTCGCCCCCTCCCGCGGCCCCGTCGACGAAGCGCTGGTCAAACTGGCCAGCGGGTACGCCCCGCGGGAGACGGAGGTCGAGGGCAGCGGCGGCGTCATCCAGTTGCGCGCCATCCCGCTCAAGCCCAAGGGAACCCGCATCGGTTCGCTCGTGCTGCTCCGGGACGTGACGGAACTGCGCCGCCGGGAGCGCGAGTTGATCACCAAGGACGCCACCATCCGGGAGATCCACCACCGGGTGAAGAACAACCTCCAGACGGTCGCCGCGCTCCTGCGCCTCCAGGCCCGCCGCATGGACTCCGACCGGGGCCGCGAGGCGCTCAACGAGGCGGTGCGGCGCGTCGGTTCGATCGCGATCGTGCACGAGACGCTCTCGCAGAACCTCGACGAGCGCGTCGAGTTCGACGACATCGCCGACCGGGTCATCTCGATGGTCGCGGAGATCTCACCCGGCAAGGTGACCTGCCGCCGCAACGGCCGCTTCGGCATCCTCGACGCCGAGGTCGCGACCCCGCTGTCGATGGTCCTCACCGAGATTCTTCAGAACGCCCTCGAACACGCCTTCGCCCCCGGCGAGCTCGGCACCGTCGAAGTCTCCGCGGTACGCGGCGACTCGCGCGCCGCCGACGCCCGCATCCTGATCACCGTTCAGGACGACGGGCGCGGGCTGCCGGAGGACTTCGATCCGCAGCGCGCCGGCAACCTCGGTCTGCAAATCGTACGGACGCTGGTGGAGGGGGAGTTGGGTGGCACGTTCGACATGCAGCCCGCACCGGGTCGCGGCACGCGCGTGGTGCTCGACGTCCCCGTAAAAGCGCAGAAGTAGAGGAAGTAGCGAGCGGGAACAGCAGCGAGCCCCGGACCGTGGGAACGGTCCGGGGCTCGAACGCTTTGGGGTTACTGCTGCGCGCTGCGGCTCGGGAGGCGGGTGGGTGCGTACTCGCTGTACGCGCCGCCGGGCCTCAGGCTCGTCGCGGTGGCGTCGCTCAGGCGCTGGCGTTGCGCGCCCGGTTGCGGGCGGCGCGGCGCTTCATCGCGCGGCGCTCGTCCTCGCTGAGGCCACCCCAGACGCCGGAGTCCTGGCCGGACTCGAGCGCCCACTGCAGGCACTGCTCCATGACGGGGCAGCGACGGCAGACAGCCTTGGCTTCCTCGATCTGCAGCAGCGCAGGACCGGTGTTGCCGATGGGGAAGAACAGCTCGGGGTCTTCCTCACGACAAACGGCGTTGTGACGCCAGTCCATGGCTGCTACCTCTCCTTGGTGTTGCATTCAGGTTGCTTGTGAATGTGAACGCTTTCACGAATCCCTCAACAAGTGAAGGGCCTACCGCCGGGTGGGCGTGTGGTCCTGTGATTTGAGGAGGGGTTCTGGCTTTCCCTGGAGGCCGGTTCTGCGGGCCGTCCCGATCGCCATGTAGAGATTCGCAAACCTCGGCTGCGGATACAACCCCTTCCGGGAAGTTTTTTTTGATTCCTCGGTGTCGGCTAGGTCACAGCCGTACTTCTATGGGGTGGATCCTGGCCCATACGTTCGAGATAAAGGGCCCGGGGCTCTTCCACTCACACAATCACACGCAGTGCACGACGAACGCCTGTGAACGTCACGCTCGTCCGCAGCCCCAGGTGGTCTCCGTCCATCTGGAACGGCAGCGGGACCTTCGAATGCAAGGTGAAGTCGGTCAGGTCGTGCAGGGAGACGGCGTGCTTGCCGCGCGGTCCGCGCTCCGGGGTCGAGGTGAGCAGCTGCGTCGCGTACCGCGCCACCGCGGCCGTCGACAGCCTGCTCAGACCGAGCACGTCGAGCCCCGTGTCGAAGGACGCCTCGGGCGCCGCGTACACCGGGCGATTGCCCAGGTAGGTCCAGGGGGCGGTGTTGCAGACTATCGACAGCGCCAGGTCGTGGACCGGGTCCGCGCCGGGGCGCTCCAGCGTGATCACGCCCTGTCGGCGGTGCGGCTCGTCCAGGAACTGGCGCATCGCCTGCCGGATGTACAGCGCGTGCGTCGATCTCCGGCCGCGCTCCCGCTGCTGCTCGACGCGGCCGATCACGCCCGCGTCGAAGCCGAAACCGGCACAGAACGTGAACCAGCGGGCCGGCACCGCCTCGTCCTCGGAGCCCGGGGTGCCGGAGGCCAGCCCGAGTCCCACGGTCCGCTCGCGCCGCTCGCCCAGCGCGTCCAGGATCGCGCCGGTCGCCTCCACGGCGTCGTTCGGCAGCCCCAGCGCGCGGGCGAAGACATTGGTGGAGCCTCCGGGCACCACCGCGAGGCGCGGCAGCCGGTCCGGATCCGGGCCGTGGTGCAGCAGCCCGTTGACCACCTCGTTGACCGTGCCGTCGCCGCCGAGCGCGACGACCAGGTCGATGTCGGCGGACTCGGCCGCCCGCCGCCCCACGTCGCGGGCGTGGCCCCGGTACTCGGTCGTCACCGCCTCCAGCTTCATCTCGCTGGCCAGCGCGTGGATCAGTACGTCACGGGTGCGGGCACTGGTGGTGGTGGCTGCCGGGTTGACCACGAGAAGTGCGCGCATGCCCGCCAGGTTACCTACCGCGCGGTACCGGGCACAGGCGCTCCCGACCCCTGTCCAGTACGTGGACGGGCCCGGCCGCTACCCTGCTGGGGTGAGCAGTACGGAGCCGAACCCCGCCCAGACCGCCGCCGACGCCCAGCGCCCCGCCCGGGTCACGGCCGCAGCGGCCGTCGCCGGGCTGGAGGCGCTCGCCCTGTTCGCGGGCGGCGCCTACCTGCTCGTGACGAGCCTCACGGGCAAGCCCGACGGCCTCACCCAGGCCCTGACCGGCGGTGTGACGCTCATCGCACTCGGCCTCATCCCGTTCTTCGCCGCCCGGGGCCTGCTGCACTGCCGCAGCTGGAGCCGCGGCCCGGCGATCATCACGCAGCTGATGGCCCTGCCCGTCGCCTGGACCCTGCTCCAGGCGGACAGCGCCGCCATCCCGGGCGGCATCGCCCTGGCCGCCGCCGCGGTCACCGGCCTGGTGCTGCTGCTCCACCCGGAGACCCCGAGGGCTCTCGGCATCCGCGGCCGGGCCTGACCACCTCCGCCGGGCCTGACCAGCTCCGCCGCGCCTGACCCCCGCCGGGCCCGGGTCCTACTCCTCCACCAGGAGCTTCTCCCGCAGCTGCGCCAGCGTGCGGGCCAGCAGCCGGGAGACGTGCATCTGCGAGATGCCGACCTCCTGCGCGATCTGCGACTGGGTCATGTTCCCGAAGAACCGCAGCAGCAGGATCCGCTTCTCGCGCGGAGGCAGGTCCTCCAGCAGCGGCTTGAGCGACTCGCGGTACTCGACGCCCTCCAGCGCCTCGTCCTCCGCGCCCAGCGTGTCCGCCACCGCCGGGGACTCGTCGTCCGTGTCCGGGACGTCCAGCGAGAGCGTCGAGTACGCGTTGGCGGACTCCAGGCCCTCCAGGACCTCCTCCTCCGAGATGCCGAGCCGCTCGGCCAGCTCGTGCACGGTCGGCGAGCGGCCGTGCAGCTGGGACAGCTCCGCCGTCGCGGTGGTCAGCGACAGCCGCAGCTCCTGGAGCCGGCGCGGCACCCGAACCGCCCACCCCTTGTCCCGGAAGTGGCGCTTGATCTCGCCGACCACCGTGGGGGTCGCGTACGTCGAGAACTCGACGCCCCGCTCCGGGTCGAACCGGTCCACCGACTTGATCAGGCCGATGGTGGCGACCTGCGTCAGGTCGTCCAGCGGTTCGCCGCGGTTGCGGAACCGGCGCGCCAGGTGCTCCACGAGCGGCAGGTGCATCCGGACGAGCTGGTTGCGCAGCTCGGCCCGCTCGGGGGAGCCGTCCGGCAGCTCACGCAGCCGGATGAACATCGCCCGTGCGCCGCTGCGGTCCTGCGGGTCGTGCTGCGCCGCCTGCCGGGGCCGCTCGGGCCGCTCGTGCGACTCCTGGGGCTCCTGTGGCTCGTGCTGCTCGCTCATCCGGTCCACCTGATCTGCCCGCGCCGTAGAGGCCCGGGCCGTCGTGGCCCGCGCCGTGGCGGCCCCCTCCGACGTCTCCACGAGACCGTCCACCGGGTGGGGCCGCGCCTGCTGTTCCGGGATGCCCTCCGGCGAGCTCAGCGCCCGGGGCCCGCGCTCCTCGTTTCGCACCGGACCGTCCCCGTTCCTCACGCCGGCCCGGGTCCCGCGCCGCGCTGTTTGTACAGGTTGATGGAGACCGTCCGGTCGTCGGCGACGGACGAGTCGACCTTGCCGGCCAGTGCCGAGAGCACCGTCCAGGCGAACGTGTCCCGCTCCGGGGCCCGGCCGTCGGTCGTGGGCGCCGAGACGGTCACGTCCAGGGAGTCGTCGACGAGGCGGAACACACAGCTCAGGACCGAGCCGGGCACGGCTTGCTGGAGCAGGATCGCGCAGGCCTCGTCGACAGCGATGCGCAAGTCCTCGATCTCGTCGAGGGTGAAGTCCAAGCGCGCCGCGAGGCCGGCCGTGGCCGTACGCAGCACGGACAGGTAGGCACCCGCAGCGGGCAGCCGGACTTCCACGAAGTCCTGGGTCCCGGGCTCGCCTGCGATCTGGGACACCCTCACCTCCAAGGTGGCACAAGCTCATTCGGGGCTCGGCTCGCGGAAGGAAGCTCCTCCCGGGGCCGGGCCGTGCGGTATACGCGGGTGTGCGTAGTCCGCCGTGACGCTATCGCGATTCCATCGTGCCGTGTCGCCGGGGCCTCCTGCTCCGACGCCTGTCACTCATGGTAAGCACATGAGTACGGACAGTGGCTAGGGGTTTGCGGCACCCAATCGCGAGAAACCGGCGGAGGGTTGACGTACCCAGGCCTCAGACGATCGAACCGTCGACAAAGCACCAACGCCATCTCTCGCCGGGTTCGAGGGTCCGCATCACCGGGTGGCCGGTGTCCTTGAAGTGCCGTGTGGCGTGCCGCCCCGCCGAGGAGTCGCAGCAGCCGACGTACCCGCACACCAGGCACAGCCGCAGCTGGACGGGGTGCGTACCGTCGGCCCGGCACTCCGGGCAGGTCTCGCTCAGCGGCACCGGCTCGGGGCGCGGCAGTTCGGCGACGTGGGGGCACTGGCTCACGATGGCCAGGTTACGACGGGGGCGCGCGTTCCGGCCGCGCACGGACGAGCCCCGGGTGACGGACGAGTCGGCACGAGCGAGAGCGGGGAGACGATGAGCGGTGGGGCGATGGACGTGCTGCCCCTGGTGGGGCTGGTCGCGGCGAGCGCCGCGATCGCCGGGGCGGCGCGCAGGACACCGGTCCCGGCGCCGCTGCTGCTGGTGGCGGCCGGGCTGGCCGCCGCGTACGTACCGGGGGTGCCGGACTACACGCTGGACCCGCACATCGTGCTGCCGCTGGTGCTGCCGCCCCTGCTGCACACGGCGGCGCTCGACTCCTCGTACCTCGACCTGCGCGCCAACGTCCGGCCCGTCGCGCTGCTGTCGGTCGGCTACGTGCTCTTCGCGACGCTGGCCGTGGGCTACCTCGCGCACCTGATGGTGCCGGACCTGCCGCTGACCGCCGCGCTCGTGCTCGGGGCGGTGATCGCGCCGCCGGACGCGGTGGCCGCCACCGCCGTCGCCCGGCGCCTCGGGCTGCCGGGCCGGATCACCACCATCCTCCAGGGCGAGTCCCTGGTGAACGACGCCACCGCCATCACCGCCTACAAGGTCGCGCTCGCGGCGGCGCTCGGCGCGTCCATCGGCTGGGCGGGCTCCCTCGCCGAGTTCGCCCTCGCCGCCATCGGCGGCATCGCGGCCGGGCTGGTCCTCATGGTGCCGATCCACTGGCTGCGCCGGTGCCTGCGCGCACCCCTCCTCCAGAACACCCTCTCCCTGCTGATCCCGTTCGTGGCGTACGCGGCGGCCGAGCGTGTCCACGCCTCCGGGGTCCTCGCGGTCGTCGTGGTGGCCCTGTACCTGGGGCACCGGTCCTGGCAGGTCGACTTCGCGACCCGCCTCCAGGAGGAGGCGGTGTGGAAGGTGGTCGCCTTCCTGCTGGAGTCGTCCGTCTTCGCGCTGATCGGACTCCAGCTGCCGCACGTGGTGCGGGGGCTCGATCCGTACGGCGCCGGGGAGGCCGTCTGGTACGCGCTGGGGGTCTTCGCCGCGGTCGTCGTCGTGCGGTTCGTGTGGGTGTTCCCGGCCACCTACCTGCCGCGGTGGCTGTCGCGGCGCGTGCGCGAACGGGAGCCGGGGGTCACCTGGACCTCGCCGGTGATCGTCGGCTGGGCGGGGATGCGCGGGGTGGTCTCGCTGGCCATCGCGTTCTCCATCCCGGTGGCCATGGACGGCGAGCCGTTCCCCGCGCGCGACCTGGTCCTCTTCCTCACCTTCACCACCGTGATCGGAACCCTGGTGGTGCAGGGCCTCACCCTGCCGCCGCTGATCCGCGCCCTGAAGCTGCCCGGGCGGGACGCCACCGCCGAGACCCTCGCCGAGGCGCAGGCCCAGAGCGAGGCGTCCCGGGCCGCCGAGCGGCGGCTGGAGGAGCTCCTCGCCGACGAGCGCAACGCGCTGCCGCAGCCCCTGGCCGACCGGCTCCGCACGGTCCTGGAGCGGCGGCGCAACGCCGTCTGGGAGCGGCTGGGCGCGGTCAATGCGCTCACCGGGGAGTCGGCGGACGACACGTACCGGCGTCTCGCGCGGGAGGTGATCGACGCCGAGCGCGAGGTCTTCGTACGGCTGCGGGACGCGCGGCGCATCGACGACGAGATGATGCGCACGCTGCTGCGCCGGCTCGACCTGGAGGAGGCGGCGGCCTACCGGGAGGGGACCTCGTCGGGTTGAGTGGGCTCGGGGCGGCCGGTGATCACGGCGGCGAGCGTGGTGCCGCGCGGGAAGGCGCCCTCCGCGGCCAAGGCGAAGAGTCCGTACAGCATTTTGGCGACATATATGCGCTCGATGGCGAGTCCATGCCGCTGGGCGAAGTCGTCGGCGAAGTCGTCCAGGTCGGGCGTTCCGCGGGCGTAACCACCGCAGTGGAACCGTTCGTCGAGGCTCCAGTCGCCCGAGGGGCCGCCGAACGCCCGCTCCTGTAGGGCCCGTATCTCCGCGCCGAGGAACCCGCCCTTGAGCACCGGTATGCCGAGCGCGCGCTGTCCGGGGCCCAGGCCGGCGGCCAGGCCGGCCAGCGTCCCGCCCGTGCCGCAGGCCACCGCCACCACGTCCACGTGCCCGTCCGCCCCGGCCGGTGCGCGCAGTTCGCGCCCGAGCTCCACGCAGCCCCGTACCGCGAGCGCGTTGCTGCCGCCCTCCGGTACGACGAAGCACCCCTCGGGCGCTCGCTCCAGCAGTCGCGCGAGCACCTCCGGGTCGTCCTTGGCGCGGTACGTCGCCCGGTCCACGAACAGCAGCCGCATCCCGTCCGCCGCGCACCGCGCGAGGGACGGGTTCAGCGGGCGGTCGGCGAGCTCCTCGCCCCGTACGACCCCGACGGTGGGGAAACCCAGCAGGCGGCCGGCGGCGGCCGTGGCCCGCAGGTGGTTGGAGTACGCGCCGCCGAAGGTGAGCACCGGGCGGCCGGCCGCGGCGTCCAGGTTCGGGGCGAGCTTGCGCCACTTGTTGCCGACGAGGTCCGGGTGGATCAGGTCGTCCCGCTTGAGCAGCAGCCGTACGCCGTGCCGGGCGAGGCGCTCGTCCTCGACGGCCCCCAGGGGGGAGGGGAGCAGCGGGCCGAGGGAGGGCAGGTCGAGCACGGTCACCCGGCCATTGTCACGCAGCCCCCGGCCCGGTCCATCGGCCCGGTCCATCGGCCTGGCCCATCGCCCGGCCCGGCCCGGCCCGGCTCCTGGCCTGGTACCCGGGCCCGGGCCACCAGCCCCGGCCACCGGCCCGTGCGCTCAGTTCAGCCGCTCCTGGATGCGCGTCCGCATGGTGTTCATCGAGAAACCGCGCGGATCGATCTTGCCCGGCTGCCACTCCTTGTGCCCGATGACCGAGCGGGCCGACCAGCCGTGGCGGCGGCAGATCGCGGCCGCGGCCTTCTCGATCGCCTCCAGCTGGACGGCGGGCCACGGGTCCTCGCCGTCGCCGAGGTTCTCGCACTCGAAGCCGTAGAAGTACCGGTTGCCGTCCCGGTTCCCCTCGTTGTCCCGGGGCAGCGGCCTCTCCGCGATCACGGCGCGCAGGACGTCGTCGTCGCCCTTGCCCGCGTGGTTGGCGCGGCCGTAGCCGACGAGATGGACACGGCCGTCCTTGGTGATCACACCGTGGCACAGCGGCCCGGGGAGCCCCGGGCGGCCCTCCCGGCAGACGCGGACGGTCTGTTCGCCGCCCTTGGAGGCGGTGTGGTGCAGCATCACGCCGTGCACCGGCCCCCACGGCCCCTTGTGGTTGCGGTTGTGGGTGCGCCAACCGCCGACCTCCACGACCGTGAGGCCTTCGTCGCGCAGTGCGTCGAGAAAACTGTTCGCGGACAGGGGTGTGGCCACTCCGCCTCCTTACGTGAGCGAGCCGTACCGGGGCTCCTGTCGGAGCCATCCCCAGCCGGCCCCGCCCCGCGGCGGCGTTCGGACGGCGTACGAACCGATCCGGACATGAAACGTGTGTCATGCCCCGTGACGGATGATTCAGTCTCGCTCATTTGTGTAATGGCGTGACTACGCCACGTGCTGAAAGGCTTTTCCTCGGAAGGTCGGACAATGATCGAGAGGGAAGTACATGTCGGTTGGTTCGGTTGGCGAGGACGTCCGCACCGAGCAGCAGGCGCCGCAGCAGAGTCTCGGCACCGCCGCCGCGCGGAACCTGGCGACCACCACCAAGTCGGTCCCGCAGATGCAGGAGATCACCTCCCGGTGGCTGCTGCGCATGCTGCCGTGGGTGCAGGTGCAGGGCGGTACGTACCGGGTGAACCGGCGCCTCAGTTACGCGGTCGGCGACGGACGGGTCACCTTCGTGCAGACCGGCGAGCGCGTCGCCGTGATCCCGAACGAGCTGCGGGAGCTGCCCGCCCTGCGCGGGTACGAGGACGACGCGGCGCTCGCAGAGCTGGCGCAGCGGTGCGTCCAGCGGGAGTTCGCGCCCGGTGACGTCATCGCCGAGGCGGGCGCGCCGACGGACCGGGTGTTCCTGCTGGCGCACGGCAGGATCGAGCAGATCGGCACCGGTCCGTACGGCGACGAGGCGATCCTCGGCGTCCTCGCCGACGGGGCGTACATCGGCGACGACTCCCTCACCGACCGGGACGCCACCTGGGAGTGGACGGCCCGCGCGGCGACCGCCTGCACCGTCCTCGAACTCAGCCGCGCGGACGTCACCAACCTCGCCGAACGGGCCGAGTCCCTGGCCGGACACCTCGCCGGCCTGGCGGCCCTGCCGCAGCAGCGGACCAACAAGTACGGCGAGAAGGCCATCGACCTCTCCGCCGGCCACGTCGGCGAGGCCGTCGTCCCGCACACGTACGTCGACTACGAGGCCTCGCCTCGCGAGTACGAACTGAGCGTCGCGCAGACCGTGCTGAAGGTCCACAGCCGTGTCGCCGACCTCTACAACCAGCCCATGAACCAGACCGAGCAGCAGCTGCGGCTCACCGTCGAGGCGCTGCGCGAGCGCCAGGAGTACGAGCTCCTCAACAACCGCGAGTTCGGCCTGCTCGCCAACTGCGACTACGGGCAGCGGCTCCAGCCGCACGACGGCGTACCCAGCCCCGACGACATGGACGAGCTGCTCTCCCGCCGCCGGGGCAACAAGCTCTTCCTCGCCCACCCGCGCGCCATCGCCGCCTTCGGGCGCGAGTGCAACAGGCGCGGGCTCGTCCCCGACACCGTCGACGTGGCGGGCCACCAGATTCCGGCCTGGCGCGGCGTGCCGATCTTCCCGTGCAACAAGATCCCGATCTCCGAGGCCCGCACCACCTCGATCCTCTGCATGCGTACGGGCGAGGCCGACCAGGGCGTCATCGGCCTGCACCAGACCGGCATCCCGGACGAGATCGAGCCGAGCCTCTCGGTGCGGTTCATGGGCATCGACGAGCAGGCGATCATCTCGTACCTGGTGACCGCCTACTACTCGGCGGCGATCCTGGTTCCGGACGCCCTCGGCGTGCTGGAGAACGTCGAAGTCAGCCGCTGGCGATGACCATGACGAGCACGGACAGGGGCGCCACCGCGGAGGCCGCGGAGGCCGCGGCGTCGCTCCTCGACCGCACCCGTACCGTCGTCCAGCCCCAGCTGCGCGCGACCGTGGAGTCGCTGCCCGGCCCCATACGGCGGGTGGCGATGTACCACTTCGGCTGGGAGCACGCCGACGGCAGCCCGGCCGCCGGGCAGCAGGGCGGCAAGGCGATCCGGCCCGCGCTGGTGCTCGCCGCCGCGCGGGCCCTGGGCGGCGACCCGTACGCCGCCGTCCGGGCGGCCGCCGCCGTGGAGCTCGCGCACAACTTCACGCTGCTCCACGACGACATCGTCGACGCGGACTCCACCCGCCGCTCCCGGCCGACCGCGTGGACCGTCTTCGGCATGCCGGACGCGCTGGTCGCCGGGGACGCCATGCTCGCCCTGGCGCTGCGGCTGCTCGCCGAGGACGGCCACCCGGCGGCCGCGCGGGCCTCGGCCCGGCTCGCCGCCTGCGTGATCGAGCTGTGCGCGGGCCAGCAGGCGGACTGCGCCTTCGAGGGGCGCGGGCCCCACGAGGTCTCGCTGGACGAGTGCCTCGCCATGGCGACCGCCAAGACGGGTGCGCTGCTCGGCTGCGCCTGCGCCCTGGGCGCGCTGTACGCGGGCGCGGCGGAGGAGGAGGTGGCGGCGCTGGACGCGTTCGGGCGGGAGGCCGGCCTGGCGTTCCAGCTGATCGACGACCTCATCGGCATCTGGGGCGACCCGGAGCGGACGGGGAAGCCCGCCGGGGCCGACCTCGCCGCGCACAAGAAGTCGCTGCCGGTGGTCGCCGCGCTCGGCTCCGGGACGCCGGCCGGGGCCGAGCTGGCCGAGCTGTACGGGCGGCCCGCCCTGGACGAGGACGGCGTACGGCGCGCCGCCGACGCCGTGGAACGGGCGGGCGGCCGCGACTGGGCCCAGGCGCAGGCCGCCGACCGGATGGCCCGGGCGGTGCACCAGCTGTCGCGGGCCGTGCCGGACCTGGCGGCGGCCGGGGACCTGCTGGCCCTGGCGGAGTTCGTCACCCGCCGTACGCGCTGAGGCGCCCCGGCGTGCCCGTCCGGAGCCTTCGGGCCCACCGGACGGGCACGCTCCCGCCCCTTCCGCGCGGATCTCGCCCGGCCGGCCGTACCGGCCTGTGCGGCCGGCGGAAACCGCCCTATCCTGAGTCCATGGGCAGCAGCGAAGGACGCCCCACCGTCCGCCGCCCCCGGGAAGGGCCCGAGCACGTGTGCCCCTCCTGTGGACAGCCTGTCGGTACGGCGCTCAAACGACGCAAGATCCTCGGTGTCTGGGCACCCGTGTGGCAGCCCCAGCCATGCCGCAACCCCGGCTGCGGCCTCTCCCGCGAGTCCCGCGAGGAGGGTTCCGCGGACGAGTCGGGCAAGACGGCGAAGACCGGCTGAAGTCCGGCTGAGGGGGTGTCCGGCCGCACGTCGGAGGCAGTCATACCGCTACAGTCCGCGCCATGTCATCGGAGTCGACGGAAGTCTGGACCGGCTGGTACCGGGACCGCCGGGGTGCGGAAGCCATCACCATCACGTCCGACGGGAAGCGCATCGCCACCCGTATCAGGGGCGTGGAGTACGCGGGCGCGAGCTGCGCCGCGCTGCGGGCAGCGGAGGAGAACGGCGGCCTGCCGTTGGCGGGTTGCGTGCTGGAGTGGGACCTGCCACTGCCCGTCGTCATCGACGGCACGCCCCAACAGTCCACGCTCAGCTGCCTGTTGGCGCTCGGTGAAGCCCTGTCCGACGGCTCACCCGAGCGGGTGGATCTTCAGCTGACCCTGCACTTCGGCGGCGCGGCGTACGAGTCCGGCCTGGCCGGCGGCGACTTCGACCTGGCGCTGGACCGCATCCTGCGTCAGCTGCCGCCCGGGGCGCGGTTCGACCGGCGGCTCCTGGAAGCCGCCTGACGGCGGACGGGGCGCCCCGCGAGGCCGCGGGGCGCCCACCGGAGGGTCAGGAGGCCTTCGCCGCCGCGACCGCCGCCGCGAGGCCGTTGCGCCACAGGTAGTCCACGCGGCTGCGCTCCTGCGCGTTCGGCTGCGCGTTCTGGCAGGACGGGCCGGGTCCGCCGCCCGACATCAGCTCGCTGCACGGACCCGAGTAGTGGTCCGGCAGGCCGAGGACGTGGCCGGTCTCGTGGGCGGTGACCCGGGTGGAGTTGTAGATCTGGTTCTGCCGGTAGTCGAGGAAGATGTAGCCGTTGCCGTGCCCGTCGGTCGACGCGTACGAACCGCGCGAGTCGTTGCCCTCGTAGTACCGGAAGTCCGGGTTGCTGCCCTCCTGCAGCTTCACGTTGCTGACGGAGCTGTTCCAGATCTGCGTGGAGCGGGCTATCTGGGTGCGGAAGCTCGGCGCGTTGGCCGCCGAGTAGACGACGGTGACGGCGAGCGCGCCGGGGTCGGCGGCGCGCTTCTCGGCGACCGAGCGCATCACGGCCTCGTAGAACGCCTTGTTGGCCTTGGCGTTCTCGGCCGACCCGGCGTACGCCGCGTAGCCGGGGGCCGGGGAGGGCGCGGCGGTGGCGGTCGTGGCGGGTACGGCCGCCAGAGCCGCGGTCAGGCTCAGGGCGGCGGCCAGTACGGCCTTGCGGTGTCTCATGGGGGGCTCCTACTCGCTCCCGAACGGTTGGGTGGACGCGTTCGGTCGGATGTCGGACCGACGCCGGCGGGACGTCGGTGGGACAGAGTGTCGAGGAGCCCACCGCGCGTACGGATGATGTCAACGGGCGATAGGACGAGCGCATCGCCCCTCAACAGGCCTTTTCCGCCCGGTCCTTGAGTCTGGTGTGACGCCAGGGGCCCGCCCTACCCTCGGGGCATGGAGCTGGAGGTGAGGCATCTGCGGGCGCTGTGCGCCATCGCCGACACGGGCAGCCTGCACAAGGCCGCCCGGCACCTGGGCATCAGCCAGCCGTCGCTGACGACCCAGTTGCGCCGCATCGAACACGCCCTTGGCGCCGAGCTCTTCGCCCGCGAGCGGACCGGCTGCCGGCCGACCCCGATCGGCCTCGCCGTACTGAGCCGCGCCCGCCCCCTGGTGGCGCAGCTGGACCGGCTCGTCAGCGAGACCCGTGCCGCGGCCGCGCGTGCCGACGGCACGGCCCGGCTCCGCATCGGCTCCACCGCCAGCCGGGCGCTCGCGGGCTGGCTGCGGCGGCTGCGCGGACGGCTGCCCGGCACGGACATCTCGCTGCACATGGACGTCTCGGCGGGCGCCCTGCTGCACGACCTCGCGGCCGGGCGGCTCGACGTGGCCTTCGTCCACGAGGTGGAGGGCTGTCCGCTGCGCGTGCCGGAGGGGCTGGAGCGGCGCGTGCTGGTCGAGCGGGAGCCGCAGTTCATCTCCCTGGCCCGGGACCACCCGGCGGCCGCCGCGCCCGTCGTGGACCTCGCCGACCTGGCCGGCGACCGGTGGATGGTCGACCCGACCGTGGACGGCGAGTGGGACGGGTTGCGGCGGGTGCTGTGGGCGGCCGGGATCGACCCGCCCGTGCTGCACGGCGACTACCACACGGCCGCGTCGCTCATCGTGGCCGGCGAGGTCGTGGCCCCGTGCCAGCCGACCTCGGGGCCGCGCGACGACATGGCGATCCGCCCGTTACGCGACGACCCCCTCGCCGTACGCCTGCTGCTGTACCACCGGCCGGGCGCCGAGGCCGCCGAGGCGGCGTACGCGGAGCTCGCGGCCGCCTACCGCGAGGCGGCCCTGCGCGCGGCCCCGTACCGGCAGTGGCTGCTGCGCCACGGGAACCCGCTCCCGCACGCCGCCTGAGAGCGCGGCTCGGCTGAGAGCGCGGCGCGGCTCAGGCCGGCACGGGAACGCGGGCGGCACGGGTGAAGTAGTGGGCGCCGGTCTCGTGGTTGTCGAGGTGCTGGTAGAAGCCGCGCAGGCCCCGGAACACATAGCGGGTCTCCTCCGCGCGCGGCGGCGTGAGGTCCCCGGCGGCGACGGCGTCCAGGAGCTCCGCCATGGGGTACGGGAAGGCGACCTCCTCGCTCTCGTACGTACCGTCCCCGGCCTCGCGCCATCCCGCCGGCAGCACGGCGCCCGGCGGCTGGTAGACGGGCCGGCTCCAGCGCTCGAAGGCGTACATGTACCGGCCCGCGTCCGCCCACTCCGCCGGGAAGCGCTCCACGACCGTCTCCGTCCACCACCGTTCGATCTCGCGGTCCAGCAGCGGGTCGCCGTAGAGCATGCGGTGGCCGGCCGCGACGGCCGGCGACTCGGCGATCACCGGGAAGCCGTCACGGAAGGCGGCGACGGAGGGGTGGTCGGAGGCGTCGATCCACTCCAGCAGCGAGTGGACGACCTGCGACTGCGTCATCCCGGCCAGCCGCCGCGCCGGGTGCCACAGCCGCTTGACGTACTGGTTCTCGCCGAGGATCCGCGCCAGGTACATGAAGCGCTGCATGCGGAAGTTCTCGTCGAGGGTGGAGCTGCGGTTGGCGAGCACGTACTCGAAGTCGTCCGACTGGCCGCGTACGGTCACGAAGCCGTGGAGGTCGCGCTGCTCGCTGTAGGCGGTGTTCGGCAGGAGCAGCAGCGGATAGACGGCGATCCGGGGGACCTTCTCGGCGAGCCGGTCGTACCCGTCGAAGAAGGACTCCGTCGTCTCGCCGGGGGCGCCCCAGATGAGCTCGACGAACGCCTCCATCTCCTCCTCCGCCAGCCAGTCGGTCAGCTCCTCCCACTGGTTCAGCTTCATGTTGCGGCGCTTCATGTCGGTGAGCGCCTCGTCGGAGAGGGTCTGGAGCGCCAGTGTGAAGGAGCTCTTGAAGCCGCGCTCCTTGAGAGTGCGGACGATGCGGTGGAAGCGCTCGGACTTGTTCTTCGCCCAGTTCGCCTCCAGGGCGGTGGGGAAGCCGTACTTCTCGTTCATCCGCAGGAGGTCCTCGGTGAACTCCTCGTCGGCCTGGAGCATGCCGAAGTTGGCGTCGCAGAGGAAGACGGTGGGGACCTCGTGGTACCCGAACAGGTCGAGTTCGGCGGCGAGCCGCTCGCGCGAGAAGGACCGGACGCGCTGGCCGGTGGCGCCGCCCCAGTAGCAGAAGGAGCACTTGTACGGGCAGCCACGGTTGGTCTCCAGGAGGGCGAACTCGTACGGGAAGTGCCCATCGCGGTCGAGGAGCGGGATCGCCCCGGTGAGGAACGGCGAGGGGATGACGTCCAGGTCGTCGATCCGGTCGCGGTCCGCCGTGGTCACGCAGCTCGTGCCGTCCTCCGGCGACCGGAAGGAGAGCCCGGCGACACCGGCGAGGTCCGGCCGGCGGCGGTCGGCGAGCAGGGCGGCGGTCAGGTCCCGGAAGGTCAGCTCGCCCTCGCCGTTGACGACGATGTCGACGGCCGGGCACTCGCGGAACACCTTGGTGCCCTGGTTGCTGACGTGGTTGCCGCCGAAGACGGTGACGCCGTCCGGCTTGAGCTGCTTGAACAGCTCGGCGAGGCAGGCGAAGTTGCGGTAGTTCCAGCCCAGTACGGAGAAGGCCAGGACATCCGGTATGTCGCCGTCGCCGAAGATGATGCGCGCCATCTGCGTGATGGACCAGCCGCCGCGCAGGTTGTGGATGCGCACGTCCGTCTCGGGTCCGAGGTCGGAGTCGGCGTCCAGCACGGCCTTCAGGTACCCGGCGGCGAGCGGCATGGAGTCGATGGGGAGGTCCCAGGCGCTCTGCTGCACTAAGCCGATCTTGAGCATGGCGAAATCCCTTCCGGTGCGTAAGTGCGTGGGTGCGTACGTCAGGAACGGAGGAGTTCGAGGGCGAAGAGCCCGGCGAAGAGCAGGAGCAGGGCTCCGGAGACCCGGTCGATCCACATCCGGCGGTACGGCGTCAGCCAGCGCCGGAGCGTGGCGGCGCCCAGGGCGAGGAGGGTGAACCAGACCCACGAGGCGCTCACGGTGCCGGCGGCGAAGACGGGGCGCAGGGCGGGGTCCTGGGCGGCGATGGCCACGCCGAGGATGCCGACGACGTCCAGCACCGAGTGGGGGTTGAGGATGGTGACCGAGGCGCACTGGGCGACCACCCGCCGCCAGCGCATCTCGGGGGCGGCGGACTGGTCGAAGTCCTCGGGCCGGACGCGGAACGACTTGACCGCCAGGTAGGTCAGGAAGACCACCCCGGCGGCCAGGAGGAACGTCTTGAGGCCCGGTATGCGGGTCAGGACCGCCGAGGTCCCGGCACCGCCGAGGGATATCAGCACGGTGTCGCAGACCCCGGCGGCCACGACCGCGACGAAGACGCGCGGCACGCCGAAGGTGAAGCCCTGGTTGATGAGGAAGATGTTCTGCGGCCCGATCGGTGTGATCATGGCCAGCCCGAGCAGCATCCCCGCGAAGTAGGTCTCCACGGGTCAGCGTGTGGGCGACCAGGCGACCGTCGTCTCCCGGGCCGGGTCGAAGGCGTGCAGGGTGACCGACGCGGCGTACGGGGCGACCCGGTCGGCGAGCTCCCGCTGCGCCCGCTCCAGCACCTCCGGCCCGATGGCGGGGGAGATGCCCTCCAGGAACAGCACGGCGTCGACGGTGGCCTCCGTGACCTTGGTGTTGTCGGCGTCCCGGTGGTTCCAGTGACGCGTGAGCACCTGGCCGCCGTCCGCGTACACGATCTCCCCGGGCAGCGGGGTCTCGCGCACGTCCGGCTGCCCCAGGGGGATGTGTACGTCGCCGGGGCGGGCGTAGCGCAGTGTGAAGCCGTGGCGGATGTGGTCCAGGTCGTAGCCGCCGGTGGGCAGGGTGTACCGCAGGGAGACGAGGTTGCAGGTGTCGACGAGCGGCGAGATCCGCGGCAGCCGCCCGGACTTGGCGAGGCGCCGGCCCAGCGCGTCGACGCTCGGCCGCATCCGCCGCGGATTGGTCCCGAAGCTGCGCAGCAGGCTGTGCCAGGCGGCGATGGCCGGGTGGTCCTCGCCGGGCATGGCACGCCGGCCGTCGGCCACCTCGGTCTCGAGGGCGGCCAGCTCCGACTCGGTCCGCGTCCACGGGCGGGAGTTGTCCACGCCCAGCGCCAGGACGACGGCGGTCCGGCAGTCGGGGTAGCGGTCGGCGATCTCCGGGTCGATCCCGAGCGTCAGTCGGCGTTCGGCGAGCTGGGTGGTGACGGCGTCGGTCGTCATGCGGGCGGTTCCTGACGTCGGTGGGACTGGGGGTGCGTACGTGCGCACTGTCCAACGTGTGGGAGGAGGCGATGTCACCACACACGTGTGTGGGAGCGGCGCGGGCGCGTCCTCGTGAGACGCGGCAAGGCGGCGGGCCCGCGCCCCAGTTCAGTCGATGACTCGTCGCACCTTCAACCGCCCGCCGGGGGGATGGCGGGTTCCGTCCCGCGATGTGGCCGAAGTCCTGCGGGACGGGCGGCGGCGGCTCCTACGGCGACGCCGGAGTCAGGCCCCGGCGGTGTCAGGCCCCCAGAGGCCAAGCCCCCGAGAGCAGCCGCTCGGCCTCGGTGACGATCGCCTCCGCCAGGTGCTCGCGGCGGCTCGGCGGCTGCGCCGCCCAGGCGTTGTACGCGTCGACCGCGTCGACCAGGGGCCTGAGCCCTTCGGGGTGGCCGAGGGCGGCCCAGCCCTCGTGCTTGACCAGGTCGCCGCCGGGGCCGGGGGCCAGGCTGCCGGACACCATGAGGCGGAGCCACCAGTGCACCAGCTGCCGGCGGGCCGCTTCGGCGGAGAGGTCCTGAACCAGGTCCAGCTCGGCGAGTACCTCGTCGAAGAGGGCATCCGCCTTGTCACGCTCGGCGCGCAACAGGCCGGCGAGCAGTGGGAGGGACGGGGCCTCGACGTCGAGGACCAGGGCCGTGAGGCCGGCTTCGATCAGCTGCTCCGGGGAGGGGCGGCGGCCGATCAGGCGTTCCAGCGCCAGCATGCGGAGGCACTCGACGGCCTCCGGGACGGTCGCGGCGTACGGGGCGTACGGCGTGGGCGCGGTGGCGTCGAAGTCGGGGCCGCCCTCGACGAAGTACGACCAGAAGTCGACGGTCGCGCGGGCGGAAAGGGAGCCTGCGCGGCCGGTGAACTCGTGGCGGATGTAGTCGGCGAGGTCGTTGCCGTACAGGATGATGTCGGTCTGGTGGACGGACAGAACGGGATGACCGTGCTCGCCCGCCGTGCCGGGCAGGTAGCGGTGGCTGTAGACCGGGACCAGCTGCGGCACGCTCGCCAGCTCGGCCCTCGCGGCGCGCAGTGCCTCGGCTGTCTCCGCCGGCCTCGACGGCCAGGCGGGATGCCAGAACCCGTTGTGCTCCACGTCGAAGAGCACCCCCTCGACCGGTCTGGCCAGCCGCTCGGTCAGGTCCTCGGGATCGCCGTGGCGCCAGTCGGGCCAGTGTCGCGATCCCCGCGGGAGACCGGCCGCCAGGAAGACCCGGTGGTCCGCGGCGAAGGTGAAGCCGAACCGCTCCTCGACCGCGTCGAGCTCCGCTTCGCTGAGACCGGGAGCGATGTCCGCCCCGAGCATGTGGTGGAGGGTCCTGGCGGTTTCCAGGGTCAGCTGGGTGGTCATCTTCGGCGGCTTTCTGTCGGCAGCGGTGGTCACGCCGGCGCGACGGGCGGTGCCGCGGCGGGCAGAAGGGTGTCGACGAGCGCGGCGACGCGGTGCTCGCGGGTGCCGCGGAGGGCCCCGGGGCCGGCGAGGTGCTCGGTGTAGGCCTGGAGGTCGGCGGCGCCGCACAGGGTGATCGCCAGGGCGTAGGGGTCCGCTGAGGGCGTGATCTGCCCAGCGTCCTGGCACGCGGTCAGGTAGGCGGTGATCTGGTCGATGGCCAGCTGCAGACCGGTGCCGTGAGCGGCGTCGGCCTCGCGGTGCGCGGCGAGCAGGTCGTGGTCGGCCTGGGCCATGGCCAGGAGGGGCAGGGCGGCCGTGTAGTAGTCGATGCCCCGTGCGATCAGGTCGGTGAGCGCGGCGCGCAGGGGGCGCCGGCCGGGCGGGGTGGCCGCAGCCTGCCAGGCACGCAGTTCCGGGAGTTCTTCCGAGAAGAGGGCTCGGAGCAGCCCGGCCTTGCCACCGAAGTTTTTGGTGATGCTGCCCTCCGCCGCGTCGGCGGCCTCGGCGATCTGCCGGGTGGTGAGCCGGGCGACACCGTGCTCGCGGATGAGGCGTGCGGTCGCGTCGAGGATGCGCTGCCGTGCGGGCGGGACCATGGGGCTGGGCCTCCTTTGACAAGTGACGTGAGCGCGCACCGCACTACCGCGGACCGAGTGCGGTGCGCGCTCACGTTATTTTGGGCGGTTCCATGGATGCTCTGCTGCTCGCCTTCGAACGACTCGCCCGGGGTGTCGTCGCCGCCGGGGGCCTGGTCATGGCCACGGCGGTACGCCCGCTGCTGCTGGCGGCCCAGCGTCCCGGCGGCGACCCGGCCGTCGCGTCCGCCGCCGAGCAGATCTCGGTGGGCGCCTGGACCCGCTACAACCGCCTGGCTCTCATCGCCGCGCTCGCCCTGGCGGCCACCGAGTCCGCCCGGCTCCTGGCCGGGGGCCGCCTCGCCGTCCTCTACCTCTGCGGCGGGCTGGTCATGACCGCACTGCTCGCGGTCAAGCTGCGCGTCGACGCGACCCTGGCCGCCAGGGCCCGATCCGGCGCCGACGCCCGGCGCGGCGGAACGGGGACCGACCTCGATCGCCTGCACAGGATCGTCGAACTGCTGTCGGCGCCGATCCTGATCATCGCCGCCGCCCTGCTGCTCCTACCTGTCCCCGCCCGCTGACCCGGTGCCGTTGGGCGCCCGCGCGCTGTTCCCCCTGGCGTACGCCGGCTGGCCCCGTCGGTGATCAGGCCACAGAGATGAGCGGAGGCCGTCGCCCGTCGTGCACGGCGGGCGGGCGGTGGGGTCGGCGAGGGGGCGGGCGAAACCAGGCCGCACCCGGCCCCCATAGGAGGCTGGGTGCGGTCTTTCGGGAAAAGAGGGACCTGAGGTCAGGCCTTCTTCGTCTCCCAGTAGCGGGCCAGCTGGTGACCTGCGGTGGTGACGGCCGCAGGTCGCTGACCTGGCCTTTTGTTGTTGGGTGGCGATGGGGAGCGACGGTCTTGATCGGGTGTCCTGCGGACTGTGGGCGGACTGGCTGGGCTGCCTTTGGCTGAGGTAGTTGCCGATCAAGGCGGAACATGGCCCGTCGGGAAATTAGGGGGCCAGGTTCCAGACGGTCACCTCTATCTTGATCACATTGCTGGCTGCCGGTGCTGAAATCACCCGGACGTAAGCCGTTCGTCCTTCGTCCGTGTGCATGCAGAACTGCCGTCCCGAGATGAGATTGTCTAGCTCGTAGGAGGCGTTCCGTCGAACGGCTTCACCGCACGCGGCGGCCGTGGGCTTGGGGGACCCTTGAGGTAGTGGTGCGAGCCGGTCCTCAGCAGGGGGTGCGAAGAACTTAGTGCTGGCGTTTGTGCCGTCGCCGGCTGACGTTGCGGTGAGATCTGAGCCCTTTCCCGAAGCCAGTGGCATTGGTTTCGACGAGTCCAGTTCCAGGTTCGAGCCGTAGGCGCTTACCTTGACTGCGATCACTTCCGGCCCGTACATGATGCTCGGAGTCTGCTGTAGGTCGGGTGCCGGTAGCCTCTCCGAGTCGGAACTCCCCGTGGGAGGCTTTCCGCTGTCTCCGCGAGCTTCTGGGGTCGGATCGCCCGTTCCGTTGGCGAGTAGTGTGACGAGAATGCCGATGATGGGGATGACAATCCCAACGACCCACCACGCCCAGCGTGGTTGTCCAGATCCAGCATGGTTTCCACCTGTTTGGGGAACAGTGCGAACCTGATCTCGATCACTGCCTATTGTCACTTGGGTTCCTCATCGAAAGAGCTCACTGTTGGCCAAGGACTCACCCTACGAGTGACGGTAAGTCAATCGCTGGCTCTTTTGGGCGAGTGGCTTTCAGATGTCCAAGACGACGAATGCGCCGCTATTGCCAGCCATCGAGGGAAACCTCCGGACCTCCCGCGAGGTAGCGGTGGAGGGCGCTGGCGGTTGTGTCGACGAAGTCTCCGGGGATGGATGCGGCGTCAACCCAGCGGACTTGGGCGTGCTTGTGCGGTTCGCGGTTTTCGGGTTCGCTGGTCCACTCATGGGCGGCGAAGACGACGGTGAGGAAGCCGTTGGGAGCTTCGACGCCCCGGGCGCCGTGGATGATGTGGGCGACCTTGAGGGACTCGGGCTTCACCGTGAGGCCCGTCTCCTCGTAGAGCTCGCGGACCGCGGTTTCGGTGATGGGCTCGCCCGGCTCGCTCTTGCCGACGGGGAGGTCCCACATGCCCTGGGCGAACTTGGCGTTTTCGCTGCGCTGGAGGAGGACGACGCGGTTGGTGGCCTTGTCGTGGACGATGACGGCGGCGACCAGCAGGGTCATCGATTCGAGCGCCGGCTTGAGGGTCTTCGGCTGGTCGTCGGTCTGCTGGGCCACGGTGTTCCCTTCGTCGGGCGGGTTGTTGGGCATGTTAGGCGAGGGCCTCGCGGGCGCGGCGGGCGAGATCGGCGGCACCGGGAACGCGGCGGCGCTGGTAGACCGCGAGCGTGGAGCGGATCGAGGTGATCGCCTTGCGGGTGCGGTCGGACGTCATGCCTTCCATGAGGGCCAGGGCTTGGGTCCAGGAGGCGACGGCTTCGTCGGCGCGGGCCTGGGCGGCGAGGCTGTCGCCGAGGTCGGCGTGGGTGAGCGCGTGGACCCGCTTGTACTTCTCGGGGTCCCAGCGGGTGAGGGCGTCTCGGTGCTGTTGCTCGGTGCCGATGTGGTCGGCGAGGTCGGTCAGGGTGCGGGCGGTGTGGCTGGCCACGGTGCCAGCGGCGGGGCCGCTCACTCGGGAGTAGCTGGGCTGGGGGCCGTCGTCGCGGAGGAGGGCGTCTTCGGCGGCGAGCAGGGCGCGCGCGGCCAAGGGATTCTCGTTGACTGCGGCGTAGGCGCGGGCGTGGGTGATGTGGAGGAGGGCTTCGGTCTGGCCGTCGACATGGCCGAGACCTGTGCGGAGGGCGCCTTCGACGAGGTCGACGCAGTGGTGGGGCTGCTTGAGGCTGAGGGCCTGGTGGGCGAGGGCGCGCATCATCCAGGCGGCGTGGCCATGGGGGTCGGCTTCGCAGGCGAGCTTGTAGCCGACCTGGTAATAGCGCTGGGCGGCGCCTTCCTGGCCGAGGTCGTGGTGCTTCCACCCTGCGAGATAAGCGAGTTCGGCGACGGCACCGAAGGCTGCCCGGCGTAAGGCTTCATTGGGGAAGCGTCCGCGCAGCATGGGGGCGGCGGTGTCGGCGAGGTACGCGGTGACGGTGGTCAGGCCGTGGCCGCCGCCGAGGCGCTCGTCGGCCGCGCTGAAGGCCGCGGTGATCTGGCGTACGACGTCCACATCCTCTGCCCCGACCAGGGACGTGCCGGTGCGGGCGCGGAGGATGCGCGCGGTGGCTTCATGGTCGTATCCGAGAGGCATGGCGACGCCGACGGTGGTGAAGGCCGCGATGGCGAGGAAGCGGCGGCGCTCGACGTCGGCGCGGCCCAGGTCGGTGGCGGCGAGGACGGGGTCGGATTCCGCCGGCTCCTCGGCATCACCGACGGGCAGGCCGATCTCGGTCTGGGTGACTGTGCGCCCCGCTCGGCGGGACAGCGCCTCGGCGAGGTACTGGCCTACCCGGCCGGACGGGACCCTGGTGCCGTTCACCCAGTGGGAGATGGCCGACTTGTTGGTCTGGAGGACCTCGCCATTCTCGGCGGCGATGCGCCGCACGTCTCTGGAGAGGGCCTCGTAGGTGCAGGCGACCGCCGCGATGACTTCACGCAGACGGGAGTTGGGTTCTCTCGGCGCCGCCACGATCGCCTCCGTCCTGGAGCTGTAAACCGCGTATACCGCTCCAACTGCCTTCCACCGTACCCACTGAGCGTGACCACCGGTTCACTTGTCAGTAGCCGCCCGGAACGGCGCGACCGTGATCCAGGCTCCCCCTTGGTCCGGGCGGCACCCCGAAGTTCCGTACGCCCACACCGGGCTCGGGCATTCCTGTGCCCGAGCCCGGCCGATCAGAGACGGAGACACGGTGACCACCATCGACACCACGGCCATCACGGTCGAGCTGCCCGAGGCGTTCGACCCGCGCTGGAGCCGCCTGCCCGGCATCCAGGTCGACGGCCGGCGCATCACCATCGACCCGGCCGAGTACTTCTTCCGCTTCGAGTCGAACACCTGGCTCGTCGCCGACTGGGAGCTGGTCAAGTCCCAGCTCCTGGACGTGGACGAGACGACCGAGAGCGCGGTCGAGCAGCTCGCACTCGACTTCATCAAGCAGCACAGCGAGTCCACATCCGACGCGGCCCGCGTCCTGGCCACCGCGTACGAGGTGTACGCGTACCTCTTCCGTGAGGAGCACCTGGCCGGCCTCGGCCTGCCGCAGATCACCGCCGACCACCTGCGGATGCTCCGCGAGGCCGCCACGCTCATGGCGCTCAACAAGGTGGAGCTGGACGGACACATCTCCAACGTCGGCCCGTGCTGGTTCTTCCCCGCCGCCACCTCCGTCGTCTTCGACCTGGACGACGACATGGGCGGGATGCTCGACGAGGTCTACCACGGCGGCTGGTTCAACGAGCACCGCCGCATCGAGTCCATCAAGGCCCACGCCGCCCTCGGAGGCCGGCTCGTGCACGGCTGCCAGTCCGTTCCGGATCAGACCGGCGGCGTGGTCGCGCCCTACGGTGCCTCGATGGCGAACTTCCGTGACGACCTCGCCGCGTTCAAGGCGGGCTGGATCGAGCAGGTCTACGCACACCGCGTGAACCCCGCCGCGTAACCCACCACCCGATCAGGCTCCGGGGCGGACCGGCATCCCTCGCCCGCCCCGGACGCCACCATCTCCCCGGAGCCCCCACGTGACCACGAACCCCAGCGCCGAACTGCTCGGCAACCTGCTCACCGCGTCCGGCCAGACCACCGCTGCACGGGAGGAGGTACGCGTGTGGTCCATGTCCGGCGTCGAGCGCGTCACCTTCCCCGACAGCACCACGGCCATCTTCAAGTACGCCAAGAAGCCGTTCGACAGTGAGGACCAGGCCCTTCGCCTGGCCCGCACGCTCGGCGTCCCCGTCCCCCAGGTCCACGCCTCCGCCGTCCTGGACGGCTGGCTCGGCATGCTCATGGAGGACCTTGGACCGTCCGTCCGCGAGGCCGACGACCTCGACGGCGTCGCCGCGGCCGTGGTCCTGCACGGCACCCGTACGGCTCCGCCCTTGCCCGTCCTCGACCAGGAGCGCCTGCGCATGCTCCCGGCCCGGGCACTGGAGCATCTCGAACGGCTGCGCAAGGCCGACCGGTGGCAGGACGCCGACGACGTCGAGGACGCGCTCGACAGGATCGCCCAGGCCGCCGAGGCCCGCTCGGCCGGAGCGACGATGGAGCCCTTCGGCTGGGTGCACTCCGAGTTCCACCCCACGAGCCTCCACATCGGGGAGCGCGGCTGGCGGCTGCTCGACTTCGCTCGTGCCTTCACCGGTCCCGGTCTGCTCGACCTTGCCAGTTGGCACGGCACCATCGAACCCCCGCATCCCGTACGTCTGCGTGTCTTCCTGGAGCAGTATGTGACCGCCGGCGGCACCCCCGACGCCCTCGCTCCGCGCGGCGGGCTCACCGCCGAGAACTGGGCCCTGGGCTGGCACCGTATGTGGGCCGTCGAGTGGTTCATGGAGCAGGCCATCCGCTGGATCAACGACCCGGCCACCGACCCCGCCTACATCAAGGCCGTCCGCCGCCACCTCACCGACGTCCTCCACCTCCTGGAGGTCTGACGTGCTCGCCCAGGCTTCCCCGTGGCACGCCCACGCCCTCCAACGCACCGCCGCCGGACGCGCCGAACCCCTGTCCGTACCCGCCCGGATGGAATGGACCACGAGGCCCGGCCAGGGGCCCGGGGTCGAGATTCTCGACCCCGATCTGCGCGGCAAGCGGCTCCTGGAACTCGGCTGCGGCCCCGGTCACAACGCCGCACACCTCGCCACCCGCCACGGTGCCCACGTCACCGGCGTCGACCTGGTCGGCCTCCAGGTCCGCCGCGCCCGCTCCCACTACGGACGGCTGAACAACCTCACCTTCGTGGCCGGCCACGCCTTGCACTACCTGCACGCCACCGCCGAGCAGTTTGACGCGATCTACTCCGTCTTCGGAGCCATCGGCCTCGTCGCCCCCGAACTGCTGCTGCCAGCCATCGCCCAGCGCCTCACGCCCGGCCGGTTGCTGGCCTTCTCCGTCCCCCACCCGCAGCGCGGCGGCCGAAGCCCCTCGGGGGACGACCGGCCTCGCCGCGACTACGTCAACCTTCCCGACCGCACCCGGCTCCCCGTCGCCCGCTGGGAGTTCTCCACGGACCGGTGGGAGAAGCACCTCAGCCGAGCGGGTTTCTGGCTCACCTCTGCCCAGGAGTTCCACGACCCCCGCATGGGCCACTGGCCCACGACCCTGCTGATCCACGCTCGCAAGCTCTGATCAGCCATTCGCCCCGGCTTCCCATGGAGGAACCGATGCGCTCGCCCTACCTGCTCCTCGACATCGACGGCGTCTTCGTACCCTTCCCCGACGTGCACGGCTCGATCCCGGCCACCCACGTCCGCCACGACGTCGTCCCCAGCGGCCGCACCGCCGACACCCCGGTCACCGTCTGGCTCCACCCCGACCACGGCCGCCTGCTCATGGACGTCATCCGCACCGGCTTGGTCACCCCGGTCTGGTGCACCAGCTGGCGGCAGGACGCCACCACCCTGATCGGCCCTCTCCTGGGTCTCCCAGACCTGCCGTACGTCGACCTGCCGCGCCCCCAGATCACCACCAGCCACCCCAACGGCTACCTCTGGAAGCGTGACCACGTCGGCGCCTGGCTGGCAGACGCCCCCGCCGTCTGGATCGACGACGACTTCACCGGCCTCGACCACGCCTGGGCCGCGGAGCGCACCACCCGTGGCTCGGCGACCCTGCTGCTCCAACCTGATCCCCGCGCCGGGCTCCAGGCTGAACACCTGGCCGAGGCCCGGGCGTGGGCGGAGCGGTTGCTCGCTGTGCGGACCGCTGAACCCGTTGGGCCGAGCGACATCGAGGAGGCCTGACGCGAACCGTGGCCGGGCGAACAAGGCCGCACCCGGCCCCCATAGGAGGCCGGGTGCGGTCTTTTCGGGAAAAGAGGGACCTGGGGTCAGGCCTTCTTCGTCTCCCAGAAGATCTTGTCGATCTCGGCGATGAGCTCCAGCGCCTTCTCACCCGTCTTCGGGTCCGTGGAGGCCTTCGCCGCCGACAGGGCCTTCAGGGTGTCGTTGACCAGCTGGTGCAGCTGCGGGTACTTCTCGAAGTGCGGGGGCTTGAAGTAGTCGCTCCACAGCACCGAGACGTGGTGCTTGGCCAGCTCCGCGCGCTGCTCCTTGATGACCGTGGCGCGGGCCTGGAAGTGCGGGTCGTCGTTGGCGGCCATCTTCTCCTGGACGGCCTTGACCGACTCGGCCTCGATGCGGGCCTGGGCCGGGTCGTAGACACCGCAGGGGAGGTCGCAGTGCGCGCTGACCTTCACCTTCGGGGCAAACAGGCGGGAGAGCATTGAGCTGTCCTTCCTCGTGATCGTCTTCTCAGGTGGGACATTACTCCGTGGGGGACCGGTTTTCGCGGGCGCCCCCGGGTGCTTAGGACAAAAGTCCAGGGTCACCATGGGACTCGTGGAGGAAGGACCGGAGGTACCGGAATGGCGGAGCAGGGGCGGGGAACGAGGGTGTCGTTCGGGATTGCCGAGGTCACCGGGGTTTCCATGGTGCCGACGCTCCGGCACGGGGACCAGCTGCTGGTGCACTACGGGGCGGAGCTCAGGGCCGGGGACGTGGCGGTGCTGCGCCACCCGCTCCAGCAGGATCTGCTCGTCGTGAAGCGGCTGGCCGAGCGGCGCG
This sequence comes from Streptomyces sp. NPDC045431, assembly GCF_040646655.1. Lineage (NCBI taxonomy): Bacteria > Bacillati > Actinomycetota > Actinomycetes > Kitasatosporales > Streptomycetaceae > Streptomyces > Streptomyces sp. NPDC045431. The sequence goes on along the minus strand of NZ_JBEZAQ010000004.1, from coordinate 371,190 downwards.
CCGACGGCTGGTGGGTGCTGGGGGACAACCCCGACGCGGACGTGGTGGACAGCCGGGCGTTCGGCGCGGTGCCCGTCGAGCTCGTGCTGGGCCGGGTGCGGATCCGGTACCGGGGCATCCGGCCCGGGCGTCAGCGGTCGCTCGGGGTGGTGCTCGCCTGGCTGGTGTCGGCGGTGCGGCCGGTGCCCGCCGACCGCTCGGTCTCCAGGCGCTTGCGGGCCCGGTAGGCGGCGACGTTGGCGCGCGTGGCGCAGCGGTCGGAGCAGTAGCGACGCGAGCGGTTGGTCGAGGTGTCCAGGTACGCGTTGCGGCACGGCGCGGCCTGGCACAGGCCCAGCCGGTCGGCGCCGAACTCGGTCAGGTGGATGGCGAGGCCCATCGCGGCGATGGCGGCGTACCCGGCGGTCGCGTTGGACGGGTGGTCGGCCAGGTGGAGGTGCCAGCGCGGCCGGCCCTCCTCGTCGAGGTAGTCGTGGCCGGAGATCTGCGGGCTGACCGGGAACTCCAGGAGCAGTGAGTTCAGCAGGTCCACGGCGTGCGTCTGGTCGCCGGCGTCCGCCGCCGTGAAGACCGCGCGCAGCCGGGCCCGTACGGAGCGGAATCGGGTCACGTCCGCGTCGGTGGCGCGCCGCGCCATCTGCGACGCCTCGCCGAACAGCGCGCGTACCGCCTCCACCGAGGTGAGGGAGTCCTTGTTGCGCGCCGGCTCCTCGGTGTTCACCAGCCGAACGGCGTAATCCGAGTAAGAGGCCAGTTCCACTTGTAGTCCTTACGCCAGCGGTCTAAGGTCCTGTAAGAGACCCATCTCCTACGAGGGTATTACGGAGGTCGTGGTGACGGAGGCGTTCACGGGCACGGACTGGCGGGCCTGGCAGGAGAGCTGGGACCGCCAGCAGGAGTGGTACATGCCCGACCGTGAGGAGCGGTTCCGGGTCATGCTCGACATGGTGGAGGCGTGCGTCGGCCCGGCGCCGCGGGTCCTCGACCTCGCGTGCGGTACGGGGAGTATCACGGACCGGCTCCTCAGAAGGTTCCCGGACGCCACCAGCACCGGCGTCGACCTCGACCCCGCGCTCCTCACCATCGCCGAGGGCTACTTCGCCGGAGACGACCGGGTCCGGTTCGTCCGGGCCGACCTGACCGACCCCGCGTGGACCGAGGCGCTGCCGTACGACACGTACGACGCCGTCCTGACCGCCACGGCGCTGCACTGGCTGCGGACCGAGCCGCTCGCCGCCCTCTACGGGCGGCTCGGCGGTCTCGTCCGCGAGGGCGGCGTCTTCATGAACGCCGACCACATGCGCGACGCGTCCACGCCCCGCATCAACGCCGCCGAGCGTGCCCACCGCCACGCCGCCATGGAGCGCGCCAAGGCCGCCGGCGCGCTCGACTGGACCCAGTGGTGGGAGCTCGCCGCCGAGGACCCCGTCCTCGCCGCGCCGACCGCCGAGCGGTTCGCGATCTACGGCGAGCACGCCGAGGGCGACACACCCTCCCTGGAGTGGCACGCGCGCACCCTGCGCGAGGCCGGGTTCGCCGAGGCCAGGGCCGTGTGGGCCTCGCCCTCGGACTCGCTCGTCCTGGCGCTGAAGTAGACCGGACGCGACGAAGGGCGGTACGGGTGTCCCGTACCGCCCTTCATCCGCGTACTACAGCACCTTCGACAGGAACGCCTTCGTCCGGTCGTGCTGCGGGTTGGTCAGGACGTCGCGCGGGTTGCCCGACTCGACCACCACGCCGCCGTCCATGAAGACGAGCGAGTCGCCCACCTCGCGGGCGAAGCCCATCTCGTGGGTGACCACGACCATGGTCATGCCCGACTCGGCGAGGTCCCGCATGACGTCGAGGACGTCACCCACCAGCTCCGGGTCGAGCGCCGACGTCGGCTCGTCGAAGAGCATGAGCTTCGGCTCCATCGCCAGCGCGCGGGCGATGGCCACGCGCTGCTGCTGGCCGCCGGAGAGCTGCGAGGGGTAGTTGCCGGCCTTGTCGGCCAGGCCCACGCGGTCCAGCAGCTTGCCGGCCCGCTCGCGGGCGACGGCCTTCGCCTCGCCCTTGACCTGGATCGGCGCCTCCATGACGTTCTCGAGGGCCGTCATGTGCGGGAAGAGGTTGAAGCGCTGGAAGACCATGCCGATGTCGCGCCGCTTGAGCGCCACCTCGCTGTCCTTCAGCTCGTACAGCTTGTCGCCCTTCTGGCGGTAGCCGACGAGCTCGCCGTCGACGTACAGCCGTCCGGCGTTGATCTTCTCCAGATGGTTGATGCAGCGGAGGAAGGTCGACTTGCCGGAGCCGGACGGGCCGATGAGGCAGAACACCTCGCCCGCGGCGACCTCCAGGTCGATTCCCTTGAGGATGTGAGCGGCGCCGTAGGACTTGTGGACGCCCTCGGCCTTCACCATGGCGGTCATCGGGCCACCTCCGGGCGGCGGAACGTGGAGAGGGTCGTCTTGACCTTCTGCCAGGGGGTGGGCGGCAGGCTGCGGCTGGAGCCGCGCGCGTAGTACCGCTCCAGGTAGAACTGGCCGACGCTGAGCACCGAGGTCATGATCAGGTACCAGGCGGCGGCGACGAAGAGCATCTCCACCGGGGCACCGGACGTCTGGCCGATGTCCTGCGCGTTGCGCAGCAGCTCGTAGTACTGCACGGCCGCCACCAGCGAGGTCGTCTTCAGCATGTTGATGACCTCGTTGCCCGTGGGCGGCACGATCACGCGCATCGCCTGCGGGATGACGATCCTGCGCAGCGTCTTGCCGTGGCTCATGCCCAGGGCGTGGGACGCCTCGGTCTGGCCCTCGTCGACCGCGAGGAGGCCCGCGCGGCAGATCTCGGCCATGTACGCGGCCTCGTTGAGGCCGAGGCCCAGCAGCGCCGTCAGGAACGGCGTCATGAAGTCGGACCACTCGTCCTTGTAGACCGGGCCGAGGTTGATGTACTCGAAGACCAGGCCCAGGTTGAACCAGAGGAACAGCTGGACCAGGACCGGGGTGCCCCGGAAGAACCAGATGTAGAACCAGGAGATGGAGGAGGTCACCGGGTTCTTCGACAGCCGCATCACCGCGAGGATGATGCCGCCGACGATGCCGATCGCCATGGACAGGATGGTCAGCAGGAGCGTCTGGCCGACGCCCTCGATGATCCGGTCGTCGAAGAAGTAGGTGGGGACGGCGTCCCAGTTGATCTTGCCCTGCGAGAAGGCGTAGACGATCGCGACGAAGGCCGCGATGGCGACGAGCGCGGTGACGTACCGGCCGTAGTGGCGGACCGGGATCGCCTTGAGGGCTTCCGGTCCGGCGGGCGGCGTGGCGTCCGCCGCGTCCGTCTTCTTGATGTCAGTCACGGTGGTGCCTTTCAGAGGCCTACGCGGTGCTGGTGTGGCCGGCTGGTCAGGAACCGCCGTTGATCTTCGCTTCGGTCACCGCACCGGCGGCGACACCCCACTTGTCCAGGACCGTCTTGTACTCGCCGGTGGCGATGATGGTGTCCAGGGCCGCCTTGATGGCGTCGCGCAGCTGCGCGTTGCCCTTGGCGACGGCGATGCCGTACGGAGCCGCCTCGACCTGCTCGCCGACGATCTGGAAGTCCTTGCCGCCGCCCGAGGTCTTCACGGCGTACGCCGCGACCGGGTAGTCCGACGAACCGGCGTCGGCGCCGCCGGACCGCAGGCGGGTCTGGGCCTGCTGGTCGGTGTCGAAGGCCTCGATCGCGATCGGGCCCTTCTTCGCCGCGACGCACTTCGCGGACTCGCTCTTGGCGAGGTCCTCGGAGACGGTGCCGCGCTGCACGACGAGCTTCTTCTCGCACAGGTCGGCCCAGGTCTTGATGCCCGTGTCGACGCCCAGCTTGGTGTAGATCGAGACGCCGGCGCTGAAGTAGTCGACGAAGTCGACGCCCTCGCCGACCTTCTTCTTCGTCTCGGAGTCGATACCCATCTGGCGGTCCTTGGTGTCCGTCATCGCCGACATGGCGATGTCGTAGCGCTTGGCGCGCAGACCGGTGATCAGGGTGTCGAAGGTGCCGTTCTCGAACTCGAACCGCACGCCGAGCTGCTTGCTCAGCGCGTAGGCGAGGTCCGGGTCGATGCCCGTGATCTTGCCGCCCTTGTCCTTGAACTCGACCGGCGGGTACGCGATGTCCGAACCGACCTTGATGACGCCCTTGTCGCGGATGTCCTTCGGGAGGAGGTGGGCCAGCGGGTGCGGCACGGCCGGGGCGGCCGCGGCTTCCTTGCCGCCGGACTTGGCGCGGTTGGTCTGGTCACCGCAGGCGGTCAGCAGCATGGTGCCGGCGACCGCGATCGCGGCGACCGCGGCCATTTTGGACGCGTGCGGCGTCCGGGCCCTCGCTGCGGTCGTACTGCGGGTGGTGCTTGCGGTCATGGTCGGTTTCCTCCGGCTCAAAAGCGGCGTATGAGGGGTGGCCCATCGTCGGCACGGTGGTCGGGGCACGCACCTTCGGGTGTCGCGACCTCGTGTGATTACCGGCATCTTGCCATTCGGACTAGCCCGAACAGGGGCCTCCGCATGTCAAAATCGGATAACGGGAGACCCCCGAACCCCAACAGGCCGGTACATCAGGGCCGGACCTTCTACGGGGTTGCCTTCATCCGGCCGGAAAATCTCCGGTTGATCTCGTCATATGGACGGGATTGCGGTCGCAATCCGGGTGGCGTGCGGACTTGTCCAGATATTCGGTCATGAGTCGCACCTTCGCCACCTGGGGGAATACAGAAGCGGCGGCGTCCTCCGATTGTCCGGTGTCTTGGCTCACCGGATACCGACTCGTCCACGGACAGGTCCGTCCGGTAAGAAGGACCTTTACACCCCTCATCCGGGGCTCAGGGCGCGTGTGCGGCGCGTCCGACGCGTCCGTACCTCCTCCCGGCAGGGCAGTACGCCCGGCCGGGGCGCGGACGCGGTGCCCGCCCACCCCTCCTCAACCAGGAGTGGCCACCCTCAACTGTAAAGACTTAAGGGGTCAAACAAATGGCAGCGGAGATCGTCAATCCTCGCACCGACAGCGGTGCCGGTGCGGAGGGCTCGGCCGACGAGTCCTTCGACCTGGACATCGACCCGGCATTCGCCCTCCACCGGGGCGGCAAGATGGCCGTCCAGGCCACGGTGCCGGTGCGGGACAAGGACGACCTGTCCCTCGCGTACACACCCGGCGTCGCCAAGGTGTGCAGCGCCATCGCCGAGCGTCCCGAGCTCGTGCACGACTACACCTGGAAGTCCCAGGTCGTCGCCGTCGTCACCGACGGCACGGCCGTACTGGGACTCGGTGACATCGGTCCGGAGGCGTCGCTTCCGGTCATGGAGGGGAAAGCGATCCTCTTCAAGCAGTTCGGCGGCGTCGACGCGGTGCCGATCGCTCTCGCGACGACCGACGTCGACGAGATCGTCGACACCGTCGTCCGCCTCGCGCCCTCCTTCGGCGGAGTGAACCTCGAGGACATCTCGGCGCCCCGCTGCTTCGAGATCGAGCGCAAGCTCCAGGAGCGCGTCGACATCCCGATCTTCCACGACGACCAGCACGGCACCGCCGTCGTCACCCTCGCCGCGCTGCGCAACGCCGCGAAGCTCACCGGGCGGACGCTCGGCGACCTGCGCGCCGTCATCTCCGGCGCCGGCGCGGCGGGTGTCGCCATCGCCAAGATGCTGCTCGAGGCCGGTCTCGGTGACGTCGCCGTCGCCGACCGCAAGGGCATCGTCAGCCGCGACCGCGACGACCTCACGGACGTCAAGCGCGAGCTCGCCGAGCTCACCAACCGCGCCGGGATCACCGGCTCGCTGGAGACCGCGCTCGCCGGCGCGGACGTCTTCATCGGCGTCTCGGGCGGCACGGTGCCGGAGGCGGCCGTCGCCTCCATGGCGCCGAACGCCTTCGTCTTCGCCATGGCCAACCCGAACCCCGAGGTTCACCCGGACGTGGCGCACAAGTACGCGGCGGTCGTCGCGACGGGCCGCTCGGACTACCCGAACCAGATCAACAACGTGCTGGCCTTCCCCGGCATCTTCGCCGGTGCGCTGCAGGTCCGGGCCTCCCGGATCACCGAGGGCATGAAGATCGCCGCGGCGAACGCGCTGGCCGATGTGGTCGGCGACCAGCTGGCGGCCGACTACGTGATCCCGTCGCCCTTCGACGAGCGCGTGGCCCCGGCGGTCACGGCGGCCGTCGCGGCGGCGGCGCGCGCGGAGGGCGTGGCCCGGGCGTGACGCTCGCCGCGTGACGCCTGCCGCTGTGGCGTAGCTGGTTTCGAGGGCCGTGCCGCATCCCTGCGGGGGTGCGGTACGGCCCTTTCGCGTGTCCGCGGGTGCTGCGCGGTGCGGTGCGGTGCTTGCTGTCCGGTGGGCTTCGGGCGGGTGCCGGGGGCTCCGGTGGGGGGTACTCGGGCTCTCGTTCACCGCGCTTCGCGCGAGTTCAGTCGTTTTACGCCCGAGCACCCCCCACGCTCCGCCCCCGTCCCCCTCACGTGGTCGGTCCATCCCTCCGTGGGTGGGGCCGTCAGCCCGGTGGGCGGCGCGCAGCTGTCGCGCTCCGGGTGTGGGGGCGTCAGCCCTCACGTACACCTCCCCCCTCGGGGTCTGGGGGCGCAGCCCCCAGTTACGGAAAGTGGGGGTCCCCCCGCGCCCGCAGGGCGTAGGGGGAGGGGTGGGCGAAAGTCCCGCACCGCCCCGGGATCCGGCCCCGGCCGTTCCGGGGTGCGTGGGCGCAGCCCCGCCTTTCTCAGGGGCCCTGGCACCTGCGCCGGCGCCGTGGGGCTTGGACTTTCCGTAGGGGTCCTTGGACCGGGTTCGCAATGTTCGTCCGTGGGCTTCCGTCGGTTCATGTGCGGCTGCTGTGATGCAGCGCGCCAAGCCCCACCCGACGCAGAGGAGGCGCGAGTGAACCTGGTCGTCAACGGTGACGCCGAGAGCGGGCCCGGAGGGACCGCCGAACCCGTCGGGGCCGTGACCGGCTGGCGGGTCGTGCAGGGCGCGCCCGCCCTCGTCGCGTACAGCTACGGCGGGGGCTACCCCACCGCCTCGGACCCCGGCCCCGCGCAGCGCGGGAGCCGGTTCTTCTCCGGCGGGAACGCGCCGCGCACCGCGCTGGTGCAGGACATCGTGCTGCCCGCGACCGGCGCCACCGGCCACGCGGCCGTCGACGCGGGACAGGTGCGGTACGCCGTCGGCGCCTGGCTCGGCGGATACGCGTCGCAGGAGGACGGAGCGCGGCTCTCCGTGGAGTTCCGGGACGCCAAGGGGACGCCCGTCGCGCTCAGCGTGCTCGGGCCGGTGACGGCCGCCGAGCGCAAGGGGCGGACGGGGCTCGTGGAGCGGAAGGCCGCCGCGGCCGTGCCGCCCGGCGCCAGGACCGCGCGGGTGCTGCTCGTCCTGACCCGTACCGGGGGCGGGACCTCCAACGACGGGTACGCCGACGGGATCACGCTCACGCTCACGGGGGTACAGAAGTGACGCTCGACCGACGCACCCTGCTCAAGGCCGCCGGGGCCGCCGGCGCGCTCAACGTGGTCTGGCCGCTCAGCGCCGGCCTCTCGCCGGCGCAGGCCCGCGAGGCCGCCGAGGTGCTCGGCGCGGAGTACGACCCGGCGCCCTTCACCCTCGGCGTGGCCTCCGGCGACCCGCAGCCCTCCGGCGTCGTGCTGTGGACGCGCCTCGCGCCCGAGCCGCTCGCGGCCGAGCAGCGGCTGCCCGAGGTCGTCGAGGTCGAGTGGGCGGTGGCCGAGGACCAGGCCATGAGCCGGATCGTCGCCAGAGGCAGCGCGCCCGCCTCCGCGACGCTCGGGCACAGCGTCCACGTCCCGGTGCAGGGCCTGAGCGCGGGCCGCCCCTACTGGTACGCCTTCAAGGCGCTGGGCGTGACGAGCCGGGTCGGCCGGACCCGGACCGCGCCGGTCGGCGCCGTCGCGCGCGTACGGTTCGCCGCCGCCAACTGCCAGGCGTTCCACGACGGGTACTACGCCGCCCACCGCGGCATCGCCCGCGAGAACGTCGACTTCGTGGTGCACCTCGGCGACTACATCTACGAGCACGGGCCGGTCGGCGGCGACCACGTACGCGACCACGAGGGCCCCGCGGTGTTCACGCTCGCCGACTACCGGCGCCGCCACGCCCTCTACAAGGGCGACGCCTCCCTGCGCGAGGCACACGCCGCCCACCCCTGGTTCCTCACCTGGGACGACCACGAGGTCGCCAACGACTACAGCGGTACGGGCGGCGGCGCGCCCTTCCTCCAGCGGCGGGCGGCCGCGTACCAGGCCTGGTACGAGAACATGCCGCACCGGGACGGCGGCGAGTCCGCGCTGCCGGACCCGGTGATCCACCGCACCCGCCGCTGGGGCGACCTGCTGGAGCTGACGGTCCTCGACCTGCGCTCGTACCGCTCGGCGCAGAACCTCGCGGACGGCACCATCCTGGGCGGCGCCCAGAAGGCGTGGCTCAAGGGGAACATCGACCGCGCGCCCGACTCCTGGCACGTGTGGGCGAACTCCATCATGCTCAGCCAGCTGCGGGGCCGGCCGGGCGGCTCGTACATGTTCACCGACCAGTGGGACGGCTTCCTGGCGGAGCGGAAGGAGGTCCTCGGCCATGTGCACAGCAGCGGGCTGGAGGACCTGGTGGTGATCACGGGCGACTGGCACTCGGCGTTCGTCGACGACGTCCGGGTGGACTTCGACGACACGTCGTCGCCGCTCGTCGGGACGGAGTTCACCGCCCACTCCGTGACCTCGGGCGCGTACTCCGCCGACTGGAACGCGACCAACGGCCCCCTGATGGGCAAGGCCAACCCGCACCTGAAGTACTTCGAGGGCAATCGGTACGGCTACGACGTCTACGAGGTCACGCCGGAACGCTTCTCCGCCCATATGCGGGTGATCGCCGACCGCCGCGACCCGGTGTCACCGGTGACGACGCTGACCTCCTTCCACGTGGACCGGGGGAAGGCCGGCTCGTACGAGGACCCGGCGACGAAGTCCTCGCCGGCGCAGTGGCGCAGGGACTGACATCACACCGGTGCGCGGTTCCGCCGCGCACCGGTACCGCCCTAACCTCGGGTCATGTTCGCTGCCTACGCCGCCAAAATCGACCGCGACCAGCCCCTGAACGGCCTTGAGCTGGGCGAACGCCCGGAGCCCGAGGTCCGCCCCGGCTGGACCACCGTCACTGTCAAGGCCGCCTCCCTCAACCATCACGACCTGTGGTCGCTGCGCGGGGTGGGGCTCGCCGAGGACAAGCTGCCGATGATCCTCGGCTGCGACGCCGCCGGCATCGACGAGCAGGGCCGGGAGGTGGTCCTCCACTCGGTCATCGGCCAGAGCGGGCACGGCGTCGGACCGGACGAGCCCCGCTCCATCCTCACCGAGCGCTACCAGGGCACCTTCGCCGAGCGCGTCACCGTCCCGGCGTGGAACGTCCTGCCGAAGCCGAAGGAGCTGTCGTTCGAGGAGGCCGCCTGCCTGCCGACCGCGTGGCTGACGGCGTACCGGATGCTGTTCACCAACGCCGGTGTCCGGCCCGGCGACTCGGTCCTCGTGCAGGGCGCGGGCGGCGGCGTCGCCACGGCCGCCATCGTGCTCGGCAAGGCGGCCGGGCTGCGGGTCTTCGCCACCAGCCGCGACGAGGCCAAGCGCGCGCGGGCGCTGGAGCTGGGCGCGGTCGAGGCGTACGAGCCCGGCGCGCGGCTGCCGCAGCGGGTGGACGCGGTCATCGAAACCGTCGGCGCGGCCACCTGGTCGCACTCGGTGAAGTCGCTGCGGCCCGGCGGCACGGTGGTGATCTCGGGCGCGACGAGCGGCGACCGGCCCTCGCACGCCGAGCTGACCCGCATCTTCTTCCTGGAGCTGAAGGTCGTGGGCTCCACCATGGGCACCAAGGACGAGCTGGAGGACCTGCTCTCCTTCTGCGCTGCGACGGGCGTACGGCCGGTCATCGACGAGGTGCTGCCGCTGGACCGGGCGCGCGAGGGCTTCGAGAAGATGGCCGCCGGGGACCTGTTCGGAAAGATTGTCCTCACCACGTCTTGATGGAGCGTCAGCCGCGCTGATGGGATCTCCGGCACCCGATGCCGGAGGTCCCCCATGCGCGCTCTCGCACTCGCCCTCTCCGCCCTGCTGGCCCTCGCTCCGGCCGCGCACGCGGATACGGACACCACCGACATACCCCGCCTCACCGACGACCGCGGCCGCGTCCTGACCCTGCGCGGCTGGAACGTCGAGGACAAGACGCACCGCGGCGACGCCGCCCTGTCCGCCATCACCGAGAAGCACTTCCGCGACCTGCGCGCGCGGGGCTTCAACTTCGCCCGCCTGCTGGTCTTCTGGGACGACCTGGAGCCCCGGCCCGGCCGGTACAGCGAGGCGTACCTGCGCAAGATCGAGCGGATCCTCGACTGGGCGCACAGGTACGACGTCCACGTCGTCATCGACGCCCACCAGGACGTCTTCGGACCGGCCTTCGGTCACCGCGGCATCCCCGAGTGGGCCACGCGCACCGACGGGCTGCCCTTCACCCCGCACCCGGACGACTGGTTCGCCGAGTACTTCGAGCCCGCGGTCCAGCGGGCCTTCACGCACCTGTACGAGGACGAGGACCTGCGGCGCGCCCAGGCGAGGATGTGGCGGGTGCTCGCCGACCGCTTCAAGCACCATCCGGCGGTCCTCGGCTACGACCTCATCAACGAACCCATGGGTGAGCTGCGCGAGGGCGAGGACCTGCCGGCGGCCGCCCGCCGGATCGAGCGGGAACAGCTCACCCCGATGTACAACCGCCTGGCGGACGCGGTCCGTTCGGTCGACGACCACACCTGGGTCTTCGTCGAGCCGACCCCGATCGTGGGGGAGGGCGTGCCGACGGGGCTGGGGCGGGTCGAGGACCCGAAGGTCGTCTACGCGCCGCACTTCTACAACACCGCGATGGAGGCGGGCGCGGACTACGACCCGGAGGCCGGCTGGATCGAGGCGTACGAGGCGGCGGTGACGGCGTACCCGAAGGAGTACCGGGTGCCGGTGGTGGTGGGGGAGTGGGGCCCGCTGAACAACTCCCTGCCCAACATGGGCCGCTTCTACCGCGAGGCGCTCGCCTCCCTGAACCGCTACAGCTCGGGGTGGGCGGGCTATGTGTGGTGTTACGGCGGCGGCTACTGCGCCGTCGACTCCTCGGGCGCCTGGCGTACGAACAAGGAGCAGACGGCCGCGCCGTACGCGGAGGCGGTGGCGGGCCGGGTGGTCGAGCAGAGCCCGTCCCGGCTGGTGTACGTCGCGGGTCGCGGCGGCGCCACGGAGCTGTCCCTGCCGAGCCCGAGCGGCTGGCGGGTGACGGTGGAGGGACGCGCGTGGGTGCTCCCGAGCCCGGCCGGGCGGGTGGTGGTGCGGGCGGTGCCGGGCGCGACGGTCACGGTGTCCGTCAACCGGGGTTGACGCTTCTGCTGATGTCAACGTAAGTTGACATCATGACGGAAGCAACCGATCTCGCCGCCCGCGCGGGCGACCGCGACCCCAGGGTCGGACTGCGTGCGGTCGCCGCGCTGCGGCGGCTGCTGGAGCAACTGGAAGCCGTACAGGTTCGCAGCGCCCGGGCCCAGGGCTGGTCGTGGCAGGAGATCGCGGCCGAGCTGGGCGTCAGTCGGCAGGCCGTACACAAGAAGTACGGGAGGCATTGATGTTCGAGAGGTTCACGAAGAGCGCCCGGACCGCGGTCACCGGCGCCGTCGCCCTCGCGGAGGGGGCCGGCGCGGACTCCGTGACGGAGGAGCACCTGCTGCTGGCCCTGCTGGACCTGGAGGGCGCGCCGTCCTCCGCGGCCTTCGCCGCCCTGGGCGTCGCGGGGCGCCGCGCGTCGGTCGAGGCCGGCCTGGCGGACGCCCGGCGGCGCGGCGGCCTGACCAAAGCGGACGCGGAGGCGCTGGAAGGCATCGGCATCGACGTGACCGCGATCGTCTCGCGCGTCGAGGCGGTGCACGGCGAGGGTGTCCTGGCGGGCGACCACGGCTCGAAGCGCTGGTGGTCGGGGTCCAGGCCCTCCTTCAGCCGCCCCGCGAAGGACGCCCTGGAACGCTCCCTGCGCGTCGCGCTGGGCCGCGGGGACCGCCACATCGGCGACGAGCACCTGCTGTTGGCCCTGACGGCCCGCCCGGGCGTGGTGGCGGACGTGCTGGCGGAGCACGGGGTGACGTACGCGGGGGTGGAGCGGGTGCTGGGAACTGCCGGGGGCGCGGCGAAGGCCGGCTGAGGCCTCCCCCCAGCCCCGGCCCCTGCGCCGGTCGGCGGTGCGGAGCCGGCCGCGCCCGGGCGCCTCACCCGTTCGCGTTCCGGGCCCCGGTGCGGCGGCTCCGCGCCGCGCGTTGCCGTCCGTGCCATGTGTGGCTCCGCGCCCGCGAGGCGCGGGCGTCAGTTGCGCGGCGCGCCGCGCAGCAGGGCCGCGATGTGGGCCGCCGCCGTCGAGAGGTGTCGGCGGGACTCGGCGAGCTGGGCCGGGGTGACGCCGTGGTCCCGGGCCGCGTCGCGGATGTCGTCGCGGAAGCGGTCCAGCAGGCGCTCCAGATCGCGGGCCGGGTTCTCCGTGGTCGGGATGTCCTGCCAGGCGGGCGCGTCGTCGGCCGGCTGGTCGTACGGGGGCCGGGGCGCGGTGGGAGCGGTCGGCGCGGCCGGGGGCGTACCGCCGAACAGGCCGCCCAGGCCGCCCAGGCGGCCCGTCAGGTCGGAGAGGGCCGCGGGCCACTCGCCCGTCGTCAGGTGGTCGTGGACCTGCTGCGCGAGGCGCTGGACCTCCTCGCGGGCCTTCTCCTGCGTCTCCTCGGCCTGGCGACGCGCCCACTTCGCCTCCTCGCGGGCCCTGTGGGACTCCTCCTTCGCCCGCCGGGCCTGCTCCCGCCAGGAGTCCTTGCGGGTCTCGCTCGCCGCCGCGCGCATCTCGCTGCGCAGCTTGCCCGCCGCGCCGCGCACGTCGGCGCGGATCTCGGCGGCGAGCTCGGAGACGGAGGCGCGGATCTCCTGCTCCAGGTCGGCCAGTTCGCCGCTGCGGCCGGCCAGCTCCGCACGGCCGGCGTCGGTGAGGGAGTACACCTTGCGGCCGCCCTCGGTGGTGTGCGTGACCAGCCCCTCGGCCTCCAGCTTGGCCAGCCGGGGGTAGACCGTGCCGGCCGACGGGGCGTAGAGCCCGTGGAAGCGCTCCTCCAGCAGCCGGATCACCTCGTAGCCGTGGCGGGGCGACTCGTCGAGGAGCTTCAGCAGGTAGAGGCGCAGACGGCCGTGGGCGAAGACGGGCGGCATGTCACAGCACCTTTCCGGGCGCGGACTCGGACGTGGTCTCGGGGCGGCGCAGCAGGGCGATGGAGCCGGAGACCGTGGTCGCCTTGAGGGTGCCCGTGCCCGCGCCGAGCGTGCCCTTGATGCTCTTGGAGCCCCACTGGCCGCCCACCCGCAGGTCGTCGAAGGCGCTGGAGAGTGCGCCGCTCGTGGTGTTCGCCTCCACCCGCGCGTCCGTCGGGTGCGGCATGCGGAGCGCGATCTCGCCGGAGACCGTGGTGAGCCGGATGTCGGTGCCCGGACCGGTGGGGTCGAGGTCGATGACCATGTCGCCGGTGACCGAGTCGGCGCGTACGGACGCGCCCGTGCCGTCGACGACCGTCAGGTCGCCGGAGACCGAGGAGAACCGCAGCCCGCCGGCGACCGCCTGCGCCTCCACGTTCCCGGAGACGGTCTCGGCGCGGACCGGGCCCGCGAGCCCGACCAGCGTGGTGTCGCCGGTGACGCCGCGTACCTCCGTACGCCCCCGGACGCCGGAGACCACGGCCTCGGCGCCCACGACGCCGACCTCCACGGAGGCGTCCGCCGGGACGGCGAGCGAGACGACGGCGCTGCGGTCGCGGCCCTTGCGGTCGAACCACTTGAGGAAGCCCTTCCAGGGCAGGTCCTCGTACGACACGGTGAGCGTCGAGCCGCGCTGGGTGACGATCAGCGGCGGGCCGTCGATCTCGGAGACCTCCAGCCGCGCCGGGCCCTCGTCGATGCCCACGACGTTGACCGTCCCGTTCACGACACGGACCTTCAGTGCGGTCACGGCGCCGTCGAGGGCGAAGGTGCGCGGCTCGGTGACGGACCACTCCGGCATGGGGCCTCCCTGGGGCATGACGCAACATATCGCGTCCGCTGTCGAAAACACGATATATCGCGGTGACGGTAAGTCAAGCGGCCCTCGCTCGGTGCGCGGCGGTGCGGCGTACGTAGCAGTACGAACCCGGGCGAAGTGGCCTAGCGTATGGGGCATGGACGCGACATCGACGGGCGCCCTGCTGCTGTGCCGGGCCGAGCCGGCGGTCGTACGGGCGCCGGCGCAGCTCCTGCGTGAACGCCTGCTCCTCACCGCCGCGGGCCAGGGCTGGAGCGTGCTCGTACCCGAGGGCCGGCCCTGGCTGGACGAGGGCGAACCGGTCGAGCGGGCCGCCGCGGGCTGGGCCGCGGCCCTGGGGGTCGCGGCGCCCTGGCCGGTGCTCGCGCTGTGGTGGGACCCGGACCGGGCGGGCTACACCCTGGCCTCCGGCTTCCGCCGTCCCGTCGGCTACACCTGGCTGGCCGACGGCACCCCCGCCGGCGAGGACGAGGCGATGCACACCTTCGCCGCCCGCCTGGGCCTCGACCCGGTCCTGGACGTCCAGGACCTCGAACCGCTCACGCGCCCCGACCGGGTCGCCGACGCCCGCGTCCGGCTGCTCGGCCTGCTCGCCGTCCTGGCCCGGCTGGACCTCGCACTGCCGCCCGGCCTCGCCCCCGGAGCACCGGCCGCCCGCCTGCGTACGGCCGCCGAGGAGCAGGGAGCCGACCCGGTGGAGTGGCCGGGCCTGCGCGAAGCCGTACGGGACGAGGTGCACACCCTCGGCGGCGCGGTCGGCGCCGACGACGGCTCCCCGGTCCCGAGGCTCCTCGCCGCCGTCCAGGTGGCGGCCGGTGTGCCGCTGCTCGCCTGGGCCCTGTCACGCCGCAGCGCCGGCTGGGCGGTCGCCAGCGCCCTGCTCATCGCCAACGGCGCACTGCTGAGCCTGTTGGCGTACGAGCGCTCTACAGGTCGTCGTCCTCGTCGTCGTCCAGCCGCGCCAGCCACGTCGCCAGACGCTCCACGGGAACCTCGAAGTCAGGGTTGAGATCGACGAACGTCCGCAGCTGCTCGGCGAGCCACTCGAAGGTGACCTCCTCCTCGCCGCGCCGCTTCTCCAGTTCCTCGATGCCACGGTCGGTGAAGTACATGCCCTCAGATTAAGTCAGTACGCCGGAGGGCCCGGCACCGCGATCAGCTCGCGGGGCCGGGCCCTCCGGTGCGTACGGGAACGGCTCAGGCCTCGAAGACCTCGTTGACCAGCTGGACCTGCTCGGCCTGGTGGCGCTTGGCCGAACCGACCGCCGGCGACGAGCTGTGCGGCCGCGAGATGCGGCGCAGGCGCTCGGCCGGGGGCAGGTCGGCGCCGACCGCCAGGTCGAGGTGGTCGATCAGGTTGAGCGCGATGAACGGCCAGGCACCCTGGTTCGCCGGCTCCTCCTGGGCCCACAGGTACTTCTCGGCGTTCGGGTACTTGGCGATCTCGGCCTGGAGCTCGGCACCCGGCAGCGGGTACAGGCGCTCGAGGCGGATGATCGCGGTGTCCGTCACACCGCGCTTCTTCCGCTCCGCGTCCAGGTCGTAGTAGACCTTGCCGGAGCAGAAGACGACCTTGCGGACCGCGTTCGAGTCCACCGAGGCGTCGCCGATCACCGGGCGGAAGCCGCCGGTGGTGAACTCCTCCGCCTTCGACGCCGCCGCCTTCAGGCGCAGCATCGACTTCGGGGTGAAGACGACCAGCGGCTTGTGGTGCGGGTTGTGCACCTGCCACCGCAGGAGGTGGAAGTAGTTCGACGGCAGGGTCGGCATGGCGACCGTCATGTTGTGCTGCGCGCACATCTGGAGGAAGCGCTCCGGGCGGGCCGAGGAGTGGTCCGGGCCCTGGCCCTCGTAACCGTGCGGGAGCAGCAGGGTGACGCCGGAGGTCTGGCCCCACTTCTGCTCGGCCGAGGAGATGAACTCGTCCACGACGGTCTGCGCGCCGTTGACGAAGTCACCGAACTGCGCCTCCCACATGACGAGCGACTCGGGCCGCGCCAGCGAGTAGCCGTACTCGAAGCCCATCGCCGCGTACTCGCTGAGCAGCGAGTCGTAGACGTTGAAACGGGCCTGGTCCTCGGAGAGGTACTGCAGCGGCGTGTAGTCCTCGCCGGTCACCTGGTCCACCAGCACCGCGTGGCGCTGGCCGAAGGTGCCGCGGCGGGTGTCCTGGCCGGCCAGGCGGACCGGGACGCCCTCCATCAGCAGCGAGCCGATGGCGAGGGTCTCGCCCATGCCCCAGTCGATCGTGCCGTCCTCGACGGAGGCCGCGCGGCGCTGCAGCTGCGGCATCAGACGCGGGTGGACGGTGATCCGCTCCGGGATGTTGACCTGCGACTCGGCGATCCGCTTCACGATCTCCTGGGAGACCGCGGTGGTGACGGCGACCGGGAACTCGGCCTGGACGTCCGGGACCGGCGCCGGCGAGGGCTGCGCGGTGGCCTCGCGGACCTCCGTGAACACCTTCTCCAGCTGGCCCTGGAAGTCCTGGAGCGCCTGCTCCGCCTCTTCCAGCGTGATGTCCCCGCGGCCGATCAGCGACTCGGTGTAGAGCTTGCGCACCGAGCGCTTCTTGTCGATCAGGGACACCATCTGCGGGTTGGTGAACTGCGGGTTGTCACCCTCGTTGTGACCGCGGCGGCGGTAGCAGATGAGGTCGATCACGACGTCCTTGTTGAACGCCTGGCGGAACTCGAAGGCGAGCCGCGCCACGCGGACGCACGCCTCCGGGTCGTCGCCGTTCACGTGGAAGATCGGCGCCTCGATCATGCGGGCCACGTCGGTCGCGTACATCGAGGAACGCGACGACTCCGGGGCGGCGGTGAAGCCGACCTGGTTGTTGATGACGATGTGGACCGTGCCGCCGGTGCGGTAGCCGCGCAGCTGCGACATGTTCAGCGTCTCGGCGACGACACCCTGGCCGGCGAAGGCCGCGTCACCGTGGAGGGCGACCGGCAGGACGGTGAAGTCCGTGCCGCCCTTGTTGATGACGTCCTGCTTGGCGCGGACGACACCCTCCAGGACCGGGTCGACCGCCTCCAGGTGCGAGGGGTTGGCGACCAGCGAGACCTTGATCTGCTCGCCGTCCAGGCCGGTGAAGGTCCCCTCGGCGCCCAGGTGGTACTTCACGTCGCCGGAGCCGTGCATCGACTTCGGGTCGAGGTTGCCCTCGAACTCCCGGAAGATCTGCGCGTACGACTTGCCGACGATGTTCGCCAGGACGTTCAGGCGGCCGCGGTGGGCCATGCCGATGACGACCTCGTCGAGGCGCGACTCGGCCGCCGAGTCGATGACCGCGTCGAGCAGCGGGATGACCGACTCGCCGCCCTCCAGCGAGAACCGCTTCTGGCCGACGTACTTGGTCTGCAGGAACGTCTCGAACGCCTCCGCGGCGTTCAGCCGGCGCAGGATGCGCAGCTGCTCCTCGCGCTCCGGCTTGGAGTGCGGGCGCTCGACGCGGTCCTGGATCCACTTGCGCTGCTTCGGGTCCTGGATGTGCATGAACTCGATGCCGGTGGTGCGGCAGTACGAGTCGCGCAGCACGCCGAGGATGTCGCGCAGCTTCATCATCGACTTGCCGCCGAAGCCGCCGACGGCGAACTCCCGCTCCAGGTCCCAGAGCGTCAGGCCGTGCTCGGTGATGTCCAGGTCGGGGTGCTTGCGCTGGCGGTACTCCAGCGGGTCGGTGTCGGCCATGACGTGGCCGCGGACCCGGTAGGAGTGGATCAGCTCGAAGACCCGCGCGGCCTTGGTGACGTCGTCGTCGTGCGACGCGTCGATGTCCTTCAGCCAGCGGACCGGCTCGTACGGAATCCGCAGCGACTCGAAGACGTCGTCGTAGAAGCCGTCCTCGCCGAGGAGGAGGTTGGCGACGATCCGCAGGAACTCGCCGGACGCCGCACCCTGGATGACGCGGTGGTCGTACGTCGAGGTGAGGGTCATCACCTTGGAGATGCCCAGCTTGTTGAGGGTGTCCTGCGAGGTGCCCTGGAACTCGGCCGGGTAGTCCATCGAGCCGACGCCCATGATGACCGACTGACCGGGCATCAGACGCGGCACGGAGTGGACGGTGCCGAGGCCGCCGGGGTTGGTGAGGGAGACGGTGACGCCCGTGAAGTCGTCCATCGTCAGCTTGTTGGCGCGGGCGCGGCGGACGATGTCCTCGTACGCCTGCCAGAACTCGAAGAAGCCGAGCGTCTCCGCCTTCTTGATGGCCGCGACGACCAGCTGGCGGTCGCCGTTCGGCTTCACCAGGTCGATGGCGAGGCCGAGGTTGATGTGCGGCGGCTTCACCAGGACCGGCTTGCCGTCCTTCTCCCCGAAGGAGTGGTTCATGGACGGCATGGCCTTGATGGCCTGGACCATCGCGTACCCGATGAGGTGGGTGAAGGAGATCTTCCCGCCACGGGCGCGCTTGAGGTGGTTGTTGATGACGATGCGGTTGTCGAACAGCAGCTTCACCGGGACGGCGCGGACGGACGTGGCCGTCGGCAGCTCCAGGGAGGCGTTCATGTTCTTCGCGACCGCGGCGGAGGGGCCGCGCAGCGGCACGTACTCGGGACCGGCGGGGGCCTCGGTCTCCGCCTTGGGGGCCGGGGCCGGGGCCGGGGCCGGGGCCTGGGCCTTCGGGGCCTCCGCCTTGGCGGCGGGCTTCGCGGCGGGCGCGGCGGCCGGGGCCTGAGCCGGGGCCTTCGCGGCGGGGGCGGGAGCAGCGGCCTGTGCGGGTGCCGCTGCTGCCGGCTTCGCCGGAGTGGCCGGGGCCGGGGCCTGGGCCTGGGCCGGAGCCTGGGCCGGAGTGGAGGCCTGGGCCGGGGCCTGGGCGGTCGGGGCTGCGGATTCCGTACCTGCTGCGGATTCCGTACCTACGGCCTCGCCCGCGGGCTTGTCCGCCGTGCCGGCGGCACCCGGCTTGTAGTCGGCGAAGAAGTCCCACCAGGCGCGGTCGACCGAATTCGGGTCCTGGAGGTACTGCTGGTAGATCTCGTCGACGAGCCACTCATTGGCACCGAAGGCGGCGGCGGGGCTCTGAGGCCCCTGGCCGTCTTGGTCGGTCGAGATGCTCGGGTTACTGGGGGACTGAGACGACACGGCGGCAACCGCCCTCTTCCGCTTCACAAGGTGATGGACAGCGGAAATAAAGGCTACGCCTCCCCGGCCTGGAGGTGCAGGCCGGGCGTGCCAACGTCGCGTACATCACATTGATCGTCGTGTTTCAGGGCGCGAAATGGCGGGAAACAAGCGTGGTTCCGCCGCATGCGGGTAGGCGCCATCGCGGCTGCGCCCCGCAGTGGTGCGCATCCTCGGACAGGTCCCGCACACGTCCACGCAGAACCCGTGCTTCCGGTTCGAACCCTACGTCAATTCCGTGGCTGCGGGATCCCCGGAAGAGTGACCTGAATCCGGCATCCACGTGCGGATTCGGCCACTCCGATGCGGCCGCCGTGCAGATCCACGGCCCAGCGGGCGATCGCCAGCCCCAGGCCCGTACCGCCGTCGCCGCCCGGACCGTGCGGGGAGGCGACGCTGCCGCGGTTGAACCGCTCGAAGACCTTGTGCCGCTCCGACTCCGGAATGCCCGGCCCCTCGTCCACGACCTCCAGGTCGAGCGACTCCGGCTGCGGCCCGCGCCGGGCCCGTACCGTCACCCGCCCGTGCGGCGGGGAGTGCTTCACGGCGTTGTCGATCAGGTTCGCGACGACCTGGTGCAGCCGCTCGGCGTCCGCGTGCGCCGTCAGCTCCGGCGGCGAGACGTCCAGGTGCAGGTGCACGTCCTTGCGGGTGTGGTTGCCGGAGCCCGAGCTCAGGGCGCGCTGCGAAGCGGCCAGGTTGGCCTCCTTCAGTACGCCCGAGAGGTACGGCCACACCTCGAAGCGCCGCGACCGGAGTGGTACGACACCGTTGTCGAGCCGTGACAGATCCAGCAGCGTCTCGACCAGCCGGCCCAGCCGCTCCGTCTGCTTCAGCGCCGTCCGCATCGTCTCCGGATCGGCCGCCGACACCCCGTCCACGACGTTCTCCAGCACCGCGCGCAGCGCCGCGATGGGCGTGCGCAGCTCGTGCGAGACGTTGGCGACCAGCTCCTTGCGGTGCCGGTCCACCGCCTCCAGGTCGTCCGCCATGCGGTTGATCGTGGAGGCCAGGTCGCCCAGCTCGTCGCGGCGGTCGGCGCCGCGCACCCGGCGGGTGTAGTCGCCGTGGGAGATCGACTTCGCGACCGTGTTCATCTCGTCCAGCGGCGCGGTGAGGCCGTGCGCCACGAACTGGGTGATCAGCAGCGTGGCTATCACCGAGAAGACGGTGATGAAACGCAGCTCGGTCTCGGTGCGCAGGGCCACCATCAGCAGCCCGGTCGTGATGAAGACCGAGACGACGACGAGCGTGCCCAGCTTGGTCTTGATCGAGATCGTGACCGGCCGGAGCCGCAGCCGCGAGCGGAGCCGGTGCCCGAGCGGCGGCCGGAACCCGGTCCGCGAGCCGGGCGGCGCGCCGACCCGCGCGCTGGTCCGGGCACCGGTCCGGACGCCCGGCCTCGCTGGCCGCCGGCTCATGGCGCCGGGGTCTCCAGCGCGTACCCGACGCCGTGGACCGTACGGATGCGCTCCGCGCCGATCTTGCGGCGCAGCGCCTTGATGTGGCTGTCCACGGTCCGGGTGCCGGAGGCGTCCGCCCAGTCCCACACCTCGGCGAGCAGCTGCTCGCGCGAGAGCACCGCGCGCGGTGTGTTGGCCAGGCAGACCAGCAGGTCGAACTCGGTCGGGGTCAGGTGCACGTCGTCACCCTTCACCCGGACCCGGCGCTGCGCGTGGTCGATCTCCAGCTCGCCGAGGCGGAGGATGCCGCTGCGCGGCGTCACCGCGGCCAGCGCCGCCCGCTCGACCCGGCGCAGCAGTACGTGCACCCGGGCCGCCAGCTCCCGCATCGAGAACGGCTTGGTCATGTAGTCGTCCGCCCCGACCCCGAGCCCGACCAGCATGTCGGTCTCGTCGTCGCGGGCGGTGAGCATCAGTACCGGTACCGGCCGCTGGGCCTGCACCCGGCGGCACACCTCCAGGCCGTCGAAGCCCGGAAGCATGACGTCGAGGACCATCAGGTCGGGCTGCCAGGCCTCGGCGGCGTCCACGGCCGCCGGGCCGTCCGTCGCCGTCTGCACCAGGAAGCCCTCGGCCCGCAGCCGGGCGGAGATGGCCTCGACGATGGTGGTGTCGTCCTCGACGACCAGCACGCGGCGCTGGGCACCCGGCGTGACCGCCGTACCGGTGTTGCTGGTGTGTGTCTGCTCCATCGCCCCGCCCCTGTTCGCATACGTCTCGCATACGTCGCGAACCGCGTGTAGATCCGTGTGTCAGGCCAGCAGCCTAAAGGCACCGACCGGCTCCCGGCTACGCAGGGCGAACGGCGAGGTGGACCACGTCCGGTACGCCCCGGGCAACCGGGATTTCTTCGGTTCTTACCCCGCTGAATCCGGCATTCCGCAATGACTCTTCGAAATCGGCGGACGGCTGCGCGGACCAGACGGCCAGGACTCCGCCGGGGTTGAGGCGGGCCGCGCAGGCCGCCAGACCGGCCGGTGAGTACAGACCGTCGTTGTCCTCGGTGACGGTCCAGTCCGGCCCGTTGTCGATGTCCAGGCAGAGTGCGTCGTACGTGTCCGGCGAGGTGCGGACGTGCTCGACCAGGTCGGTGTGGATCAGGACCGTACGGGGGTCGGCGAGCGCCGCGCCCGAGATCGCCGCGAGCGGGCCCTCGCGGTGCCAGTCGATGATCGCCTGTTCCCGCTCGACGACCGCGATGCGGCCCCAGACGGGGTTCGCGGCGGCGTGGGCGAGGGAGAAGCCGACGCCGAGGCCGCCGATGAGGACGGAGGCACCCGGACGCTCCCCGTGCGCCTGCAGCGCGGCGAGCGCCGCGTCGACGAGCAGCCGCTCCGAGCGGCCGTCGGAGGTGTCCATCAGGAAGGTGCCGTTGGCGATGATCTCGAAGTGGTCGTCGTCGCGTCGGCGCAGCACCACTTCGCCGTACGGGCCTTCGCGTCGGTCGAGCGTCGTTACAGCCATGGGGCCAGGTTAGTGAGTCGGGAGGGGCGGCGGAGGAAGTCCCGCCCCAGGACCGGGACTTGGGGCGGGTGGTGGCGCCGGTGTGACCCACGTCATGGACGGCCGGTTGATGATCGCCTCGGCTGATGGGGCAAGGTGTGGTTCGGGGGAGTGTCCAGGGGGTTGGTCGAGGAGAGGCGAAAGGCGGCCCGCGGTGCACCGGCTCAAGGCGGCGCGCGAGACGGACGACGGCGGCGTGGCCGCGCGGCTCGCGGACGACGGGTTCGCGCGGGGCGAGTTGCTCCGCGGCATTCCGCGCCAGCGCACAGCCGCCACCCGCGATGCGCCCGCTCCCCGTGAGCAGCGGCGGTGGTGGCGCGGCGCCGGCCGGCTGCTGCCCACGCCCACCGGTACGCCCTTCACCTTCTGCTACGCCCTCGTCCTCGTCGCCACCTCCCTCTTCGCCGAGTACGGCGACCCCGCCACCGTCTCGGCGCTGCTGCACGGCTCCAGCACGGACGTCGCCCACCTCTCCCGGACGCCGCTGCTCGTGCTGGCCGCGAGCGCGCTGTGGGTCGCGGGCGGGCTCTTCTCGCCGTACGCCATCGGCTTCGTCTTCGTGCTCACCGCGCTGGAGCGCCGCATCGGGGCCTGGCGGGCCGCCGCCGTGTTCCTGGTGGGGCACGTGGTGGCGACGCTGGCCACCGAGATCCCGGTGGCGCTGTCGGTCCTGGCGGGCCATCTGCCGCACACGTCCCTGCACCGCCTCGACTACGGCATCAGCTTCGGCCTGATGGCGAGCGTCGGCGCGCTGGCCGGACTGCTGACCCCGGTGGCGCGCGCCGTCGTGCTGGCGTGGGTGTCCGTGATGCTGCTCCACGACCTGCTGGCGCTCGAAGACCCCCTCACCAACTGGGGCCACCCTCTGGCGCTGATGGTCGGCGTCGGCGGATGGCCCCTGGTACGGCGGGCGGCCCGGCGCGGGCCGACGCGGCCGGGGCCCCGATTCTGACGAAACTCCTGGTGGGGTCCCCGCGCGGCGCCCGCGCCCCGGGCCGTACCCGTGTCACGGCCCTTACGAGATCCAGACCAGGACCGCGTCGCCCGCCTCCGCCGCCTCGCGGAAGAAGGGCCGCAGCGCCTCGTAGTGGAGGACCACGTTGTCCAGGGGTTCGCCGCGCTCCCAGATCATGGCCGGGTAGACCTGCTCCCGCGCCAGGTCCGCCGGACCGACACCGGCCGTCAGGCGGCCGCCCTCCGTCGCCGCCAGGACCTCGGCGGCCGTCCGGACCTGGTCCGGAGTCAGATAGCGGGGCGGTCCGTACCCCCAGTCCTCGTCCCACGGCACCGCCTGCTCGCCGTGCACGACGTCGACGGGGAAGCCGGCACGCCGCGTGAGGAAGCGGACGGCGTCCCACGCCTTGTCGGTGCTGTGGCACCGCGCGTCGCCCGGTTCCGCGTCGAGCAGTTCGTCGACGAACTCCCTCGCCCAGGCGGGGTCGCCGAGGATGCGCTCCAGCTCGGCGGGGGACAGTCGGACGTATGTTCCCAGCATGCTCATGGGTGGATGCTAGGAGTGCCCACTGACAATGCGAGCTGCTCGCCGGGCGGTGGCGGGAGGAGCGTGTTCCGCATGCGCTCGATGCGCCTGCGCCAGGGCGCGCCGTCCCGCCCTGCCCAGAGCTCCAGCAGCTCGGACGGCTCCGTCACGACCCGGTCCAGGGCTTCGAGGGCGAGGCCGCGCAGCGGTGTGAGGTCGGGGAGGGGTTCCTCCGGGCCGTAGACCGGGTGGGCGGGTTCTCCGCCGGGGCACTGCGCGGCGACCAGGGCGGCCGCGGCGACGGCCGTGTCGGCCACGTCCGCGTCCAGTTGACCGGTGGTGTCGGCGGCGCGGAGGAGGGCGCCGCGGATCAGGCCCTCGCGCTCGTCCTCCGCCGCCTCGTCGAGGTCGTCGGCGAAGTCCGCGGCGGTGTCGCTGTCGAAGGGTCCGGTGCCCCAGGTGCCCATGCGGCTCTCCCCAGTGTGGTGGTGTCCGCGCAGGGTGGCAGGCGCCTCTGACAACCGCGGGCTGCGGCAGCGTCGCGCAGGTGATCGCTGACAGCGAACGCGGACCGGGGAACACCCGGCGGCTGGCAAGCATTGAGTGGGTACAGCTCAACTTGACTGCCGAAGGGGAGATCATGGCTTCGTCGTCCACACCGCTCACCTTGCCCGTGCTGCCGCTCGATGACGAGGTCGTCCTGCCGGGAATGGTGGTGCCCCTGGACCTCACCGACAGTGAGGTGCGCGCCGCCGTCGAGGCCGCTCAGGCCGCGGCCCGGACCGAGGGGGACGCGAAGGGCAAGCCGAAGGTGCTGCTGGTGCCGCGTATCGACGGCACGTACGCCGGTGTCGGCGTTATGGGCACGGTCGAGCAGGTGGGCCGGCTCTCCGACGGTGACCCCGGCGCGCTCATCCGCGGCCGGCACCGGATCAAGATCGGCGCCGGGACGACCGGACCGGGCGCCGCCCTGTGGGTCGAGGGCGCGCAGGTCGAGGAGAAGGTCCCGGATCCGCTGCCCGGCGCGGTCACCGAGCTCGTCAAGGAGTACAAGGCCCTCGCCACCAGCTGGCTGAAGAAGCGCGGCGCCTGGCAGGTCGTGGACCGCGTCCAGCAGATCGACGGGGTGTCCGCCCTCGCGGACAACTCCGGCTACTCGCCCTTCCTGACCACCGCTCAGAAGGTGGAGCTGCTGGAGACCGAGGACCCGGTCGCCCGGCTGAGGCTCGCCACCGAGCAGCTGCGCGAGCACCTCGCCGAGCAGGACGTCGCCGAGTCCATCGCGAAGGACGTCCAGGAGGGCGTCGACAAGCAGCAGCGCGAGTTCCTGCTGCGCC
The DNA here is from genome assembly GCF_040646655.1 of Streptomyces sp. NPDC045431. Taxonomy (NCBI): domain Bacteria; kingdom Bacillati; phylum Actinomycetota; class Actinomycetes; order Kitasatosporales; family Streptomycetaceae; genus Streptomyces; species Streptomyces sp. NPDC045431. The sequence goes on along the minus strand of NZ_JBEZAQ010000004.1, from coordinate 346,151 downwards.
GTCAGCTCGAAGCCGTACGCAAGGAGCTGCGCGAGCTCAACGGCGACTCCGGGGACGGCGACGAGGCCGACGACTACCGGACCCGGGTCGAGGCCGCCGACCTCCCCGAGAAGGTGCGCGAGGCGGCGCTGAAGGAGGTCGCCAAGCTGGAGCGGTCCTCGGACCAGTCGCCCGAGGGCTCCTGGATCCGCACCTGGCTGGACACGGTCCTCGAGATGCCGTGGAACGAACGCACCGAGGACCGGTACGACATCAAGGGCGCCAAGGAGACGCTGGACGCCGAGCACGCTGGCCTGGAGGACGTGAAGGAGCGGATCACCGAGTACCTCGCGGTGCGCAAGCGGCGCACCGACCGCGGCATGGGCGTCGTAGGCGGGCGGCGCGGGGGCGCGGTGCTGGCGCTGGTGGGGCCGCCGGGCGTCGGAAAGACCTCGCTGGGCGAGTCCGTCGCGCACGCGATGGGCCGGAAGTTCGTGCGCGTCGCCCTCGGCGGCGTACGCGACGAGGCGGAGATCCGCGGCCACCGGCGTACGTACGTGGGCGCGCTGCCGGGCCGGATCGTACGGGCCGTCAAGGAGGCCGGGTCCATGAACCCGGTGGTGCTGCTCGACGAGATCGACAAGGTGGGCTCCGACTTCCGCGGCGACCCGGCGGCGGCGCTGCTGGAGGTGCTGGACCCGGCCCAGAACCACACGTTCCGCGACCACTACCTGGAGGTCGAGCTCGACCTGAGCGACGTCGTCTTCCTGGCCACGGCCAACGTCCTGGAGGCCATCCCGGAGGCGCTGGCCGACCGTATGGAGATCGTCCGCCTCGACGGCTACACCGAGGACGAGAAGATCGTCATCGCCCGCGACCACCTGCTCCCGCGCCAGCTGGAGCGGGCGGGCATCGAGGCGGGAGAGGTCGCCATCGACGAACCGGCGCTGCGGAGGCTGGCCGGCGAGTACACGCGTGAGGCGGGCGTACGGAACCTGGAGCGGTCGATCGCGCGGCTGCTGCGGAAGGTCGCCGCGCAGCACGAGCTCGGCGAGCGGGAGCTGCCCTTCACGATCGGCGAGGGTGATCTGCGCGGGCTCATCGGGCGGCCGCACCACGTGCCCGAGTCGGCCCAGGACCCGGCCGAGCGCCGCACGGCCGTGCCGGGCGTGGCGACGGGTCTCGCGGTCACCGGCGCGGGCGGCGACGTGCTGTTCGTCGAGGCGTCCCTGGCCGACCCGGAGACGGGCGCGGCCGGCCTGACCCTGACCGGCCAGCTCGGCGACGTCATGAAGGAGTCCGCGCAGATCGCGCTGAGCTTCCTGCGCTCGCACGGCGCCGAGCTCGAACTGCCGGTCACGGGCCTGAAGGACCGGGGCGTGCACATCCACTTCCCGGCGGGCGCGGTGCCGAAGGACGGCCCGAGCGCGGGCATCACCATGACGACGGCGCTCGCCTCCCTGCTGAGCGGCCGCCTGGTCCGCACGGACGTCGCCATGACGGGTGAGGTCTCGCTGACCGGGCGCGTCCTGCCCATCGGCGGCGTCAAGCAGAAGCTGCTGGCCGCCCACCGGGCCGGGATCACGACCGTGATCATCCCCAAGCGGAACGAGGCCGACCTGGACGACGTCCCGGCCGAGATCCTCGACAAGCTGGAGGTCCACCCGGTGACGGACGTCCGCCAGGTGCTGGAGCTCGCCCTCTCCCCGGCGACCTCGGAGGTCCCGGTGGAGGCGGCGGCCTGACCCCACCCGGCACCGAGGGCCCGCTCGCCGTACCCCGGCGAGCGGGCCCTTGGCATGCCGAAGTCCGGGAGCGTTCGCCACGCTCACCCGTCGGTGAACTCGTACTGCACCTCGTACAGATGGCCCGCCTTGACCATCACGGTGGCCTCGATGGGCCGGTCATGGTCGCTGTAGACGACGCGCAGTGTGCGCAGTACCGGTAGGTCGCCCGGCAGTTGGAGCGCCCGGTACTGCGCCTGGGTGGGGACGCGGGCGGAGACACGGTCCACGCTCAGCCGGGGCGGGAAGCCCAACTCGGCCAAGAGGGTGGGCGTGCCGCCCTTGATCCGGCGCCGCTCCGTGAGGGGTGTGCCGCGAGCGATGTCCAGCGGGTAGTACGACGTGACCAGTTCGGCGGGCTGGTCGTCCAGGGTCAGCAACTGGGTGCGCAGGGCGGCCTTGCCGTCGGCCGACAGGCCCAGTGCGTCGGCGACGTCGGCGGGTGGGATCGCCTCCCCGACGTCGAGGAGCTCGCTGTTCGCGCGGGCGCCGAGCTTGGCGGCTTCTGTCAGCCAGCGGTAGGGCTCACCGCTCTCGGCCGGCGCCATGTACGAAGCGGGGCGTATGGTCCGCTGACGGTGCTCGCGCACGGTCACCGCCGCACCGGCGCGACCAATGACGAGCTGCTCGTTCTTGAGCAGCTGCAACGCCTTCTGCACGGTGGCGTTCGAAGCGCCGAATCGGTCCTTCAGCTGTGCGGTGGAGGGGAGCCTGGCGCCCGGTGCCAGATCGCCACTCATGATTTCGTCGCGCAGATCGGCGGCGATCCGCTCGTGCAGGGAACGGCCGTCGAACTCGCCCCCGTCGGCGTCGGTCATCGGCACGGTCATCCGATCCTGATCTCGTAGCGCAGTCGCTGCATGCGGGCGGGCATGGTCATCATGTCAACCTGTACGGGGCGTTCGTCGCGATCCCAGGTGAGTCGAGTGAGGTGGAGCACCGGCTCGTCCGTGCCCAGTCGGAGCGCTGCGCGCTCTTCGTCGTCCGGCATGCGGGCGACGACGTCCTCTTGGACCCGAGCGCCCTGATGGCCGAGCTCGGCGAGGAGGGTCACGGCACCGCCCCGGATCTTCGCGGTGCCTGCCAGAGGCGTACCCCGCGCGATGTCCACGGGGTAGTACGTGTCGGTCAACTCGCAGGGCTGGTCATCGAGGTACATCATTCGCCTGCGCACCACAACGGGTCGCCCCTCGCCGATCCCCAGGAGCTCCGCGACGGTGAGGGGCGCCGCGACCTCCCCGGCGCTGAGAATGCGCTGGCTGCCGCGGCGACCACGGGCCTCCGCCTCGGCCTTCCACGGGTCACCGCCGTCGGCGGTGCGCGGCGTCACGTACGGCATTGAGGTGCTGACCCACTCGCTGCTGTTCATGCCGCATCCTCCCGTGCCGCTGTCCCCACGCCCGGACCTTGCCGCCTACACGGTAAGCGACCTCGGCGCGGCGATATCGGCAGGCCGGCAACCTTGCTGCATTTCGCGAATAGCGATACGGTCTCGGTGCTCGCACAGCCAATGGAATGAGGCGGTGGTTCACCGTGTCCCTGTCCCGGCGACAGCGCTTTCCCCGGTCGCGTAGATCTGTTCCGGCCGCTCGAAGGTTCACCGGCGCCACCCTGGCGGAGTGGGGCCGTACGGAGCGGGAGTACGACATACGGCTCTGCGTGTCAGAGCTCGTCACCAACGCCCTGTTGCACGGCGTGCCCCCGGGGCGCGAGATGTGCGTATCGCTTACTGCCGACGATGAGGTCCTTCGGGTGGAGGTGCGCGACAGTGGCGACGGGGATCCGCAGGTCCGTCACCTCTCCGCCGAGGAGTGCACCGGTCGCGGGCTGTGGGTCGTGCGCGAGCTCGCCGACGACTTCGGCGTGAGCGAGCATGTGGTGGGCAAGACGGTTTGGGCGGTTTTCAAGGTGAGCCCGCCGCTGGGGCAGTGAACGTGTCGGGGCCCGCGCTGCTTCGTGGAGGCGGGCCTCACCGTGAGGCCACCCGCATGTGCAGGGCAGGCTCAGCCGTCGGTCCCAGTACCGGGGAGCGCCGTTGGTCTACGCCTGCGAAATACTGTGCACGCTGCGGCGACGCCCTGCCGCCGGGAGAAACCTTCAGACTCAGTAGGCAAGCGCGAGGGGTGCTGACGTGCACGGAAGCGGTACGGGAAGCGAAACGGGAGCGGACCAGGAATTCCTGGCCCTCGAACGGGAACTGTCCGTCTTCCTGCGCCGTGCCCGCGCCCAGTCCGGTGAGATGGCCCGCGAGGTCCACCCGGAGCTGGAGCCCGCCGCGTACGGGCTGCTCGTACGCCTCGACGCCACCGGCAGCCAGCGCGCCACCGACCTCGCCGCGTACTTCGGCGTCGGCAAGGCGACCATGAGCCGCCAGCTGCGCGCCCTGGAGGACCTGGGCCTGGTCACCCGCGAGCCCGACCCCGACGACGGCCGCGCCTCGCTCGTACGCCTCACCGACGAGGGGCGCGCCCGCTTCCGCCACGTACGCGACGCCCGCCGCGCCCGCTACCGCCGCAAGCTCGCCGGCTGGGACCGCGCCGAGGTCGCCGAGCTCGCCCGGCTGCTGCACCAGCTGAACGCGGGCGGCGAGGAGGCGCCGTAGCCCTGCGGGGCGGCGGCCGTCAGGTCAGCTCGCGCAGGGCCGCGCCGATGAGCGCGACGCCCTCGCCGACCGCGGTGGGCGTCCCGGCGGCGTAACCGAGGACCAGCCCCGGCGGGCCGGGCGACTGGCGGTGCCAGGACCGGATGGGGCTCAGGCCCACGCAGTACCGCTGTGCCTCCGAGTCGTTGCTGCGGCGGCTGCGCAAGGACGGTTCCCTGCCCCGGATCCACCCCCTCATCGACCTGTGCAACGCCGTGTCCGTCGCGTACGCCATCCCCGTCGGCGTCTTCGACGTCTCCGCGCTCGCGCTGCCGCTGGAGGTGCGGTACGCGCACGGCGACGAGACGTACGTGACGTTCGGCGGCGAGAAGGAGAACCCGGCGCCCGGCGAAGTGGTCTTCGCGGACCGGGAGGGACAGGCGCACGCCCGGCGCTGGACCAACCGGCAGAGCGGCGCGTCCGCCGTGCGGGAGGAGACGAGCCGCGTCCTCATCGTCGCCGAGGCGATGCACGAGACGGGCACCGAGGACGTACGGCGCCTCGCCGAGACGCTCGCCGGCGAACTGGCGGCGCTGTGGGACGCGACCCCGAGGACGGGCCTCCCGACCCGGACGGACCCGCGCTTCCAACTCCCCCACTCCCGCTGAGTTTTTGCGAAGTCCTCACCGGCCGCCGGTGGTCGGAAGCACTCCCTCCCGTCCATCATCGACTGATGATCAAGAAAGCGCTGAGCGCGGCCCTCGCGGGCGCCGCGCTCCTCACCCCCACCGCTCACGCCACCACTCACCCCACCACCCACGCCGTCGGCTGGCAGCGCGTGGGCCACGACATCACCACCGGCATCAGCGGCATCGCCGTCGACTCCACCCGCCGCGACGGCACGGCGGAACTGCTCGCGGTGCGCGACAACAAGGAGCCCGGCGAGAACCGGCTCGTCGCCCTGAGCTACCGCCCGGGCGCCCAGCCCCGGCAGCGTCCCGTGGCCTGGAGCGGCGAGCCCGCCGTGGACCTGGAGGCCATCGACGGCGTCCCGGGCCGGCCGCACGAGTACGTCGCGCTCGCCAGCGACGGCACGGCGTACCGCATTCGCTGGGAGGGCGCCACCGCTCGGGTGCTGGCGGCGTTCCCCGTGCCCGGCGTCTCCCCGGACGACAACTACGAGGGCTTCGCCCTCACCGCCGCCCGGAACGGCACGATCATCGCCGTCTGGGCCGACCGGGGGCAGGACGAGCGTCCCGCCACCCTCTTCGCGGCGGAGTGGAACCCGGCCGGGAACGCCTTCGGCACGCCGGCCTCCGTCGTGTTCCGCGTCCCGTACCCGGCGCACGACGTACGGCACATATCCGACGTCGAGGTGTCCGCCACCGGCCGTGTCACCGTCTCGTCCGCGTCCGACCCGGGCGACGACGGCCCGTTCGACTCCGCCCTCTTCGACGCGGGCCGCGTGACCGCGTCGCCGGGCGGCGACGACCGGGTCCACCTGGCCGTCCACCGCTCCCCGCGCCGGCTCGCCACCTTCCCGGGCCACAAGATCGAGGCCCTCGCGTGCCTGCCGCACTCCCGCAAGGGGGTCGTCGCCACGGACGACGAGAACGAGGGCGGGTACGTCGCCGCCGCGGAGTTCTGCCGCCCGTGATCCGTACGCGTGAGTGAGGTGCCGCCGCCCTTGCCGTCCCAGGGGCGGCCATGCCTCACGGCTCCACGGATCCGAGCTCCACGAACACCGCCGTCGCGTCGTCGTGCCGCTTCCCCCGCCGCGGCGGATGCGTACGCTCCAGCTCCCGTACGCGGGTGATCAGGCCGCGCGGGCCCTCCTTGCGGAGCACCGCGAAGCAGGCCTCCCAGTCGCCCGCGCCGAACACCTCCGTCCAGCGGGTGGCCCCGTCCGTCAGGGCCGCGAGCGCCCGCACCCCGCTCAGGGGCGTACGGCCCGTCACCGCCCGGGCCGCCACGGAAGGGTCGGCGGCCGCGGTGAAGAAGCCGCCCTCCCGGTTGCGCACGGTCGCGTCGGCGATCGCGTTCGAGGCGAGCGAACCGGGCGGCAGCCGGTCCAGCCGGTCGTCCACCACGGCCCGCACCGACCCGTCCCAGCCCTCCAGCAACAGTACGGAGTCGGAGAGCACCAGATAGTCGACGGCCTCCGCGTCCCAACGCGCCACGACCACCGTCGCCTGAGGCGTACGGACGTGAGAAAGGTCACACCTGTCGCGGTGGGCGTCCGCGGTGCGCCGGATTGCCTCCGACAGGACGGCGGTCAGTGTCATGTCCGGCCGCGAAGCGGACAGTTCGGTCAGCGCGCCGCCGAGTCGGGCCGTGAACCACGGGACCGGATGCACACAACCGACCGCGCTCTCCGGTGGCGTCACCCCGTCCAGCGCGACCGCCACGCCACCCCGCCCCGACGCCGGTACGACCACGGAAGCCCAGTCCTCGTTGGGGCGTTCCCGGTCGCCCGGGACGCAGGAGATCTCGGTGTGCATGGCGCCCAGTCTGCCGGACCGCACACGACTCCTTCACAGGGCCCACAAGGAGCGCGAAGTGGCCTGTACCCGTGGGCCCGCGCCGCTGCGAGCGGATGCGGTACGCGTGGAATGCCCGACTCCGGGAAGGTGCGGGCGCGCATCCTGCCAAAGCCCGCGCCGAAGATCCAGCCCGGTGCGCGCACGGCCGGACGCCGGGCCTCCGGGCGAGTTGTTCGCCAACTCCGGAGTGTTGTTCACTCGTTCGGGTGGCGGAGTGGCCGATGCGTGCTGCCTACCCAAAAGCGCTGGAATGGTCGGAAGCCGTACCAGGGGTACGTGAGGTACCAGGGGTGGGCCATCGACGCGGGTGAGCGGCCGTCACCTCTGCTTCATGGGTGGACGAGTTCAAGAATGTGAGCACCGGTGCAGAAGCGCAGTGACACTCCCGGCGACCCTCAGCAGGCACCGGGCGGCCGCCGCGTGCGGGTCCGCAGCCGGCTCGTGGCCGGCGTGGCGCTCGTCGGCATCACCGTCATCGGGGCGGGCACCCCTGCCGTCCTCACCGCCTCGGCGGACCTCAACGACTCCCAGCGGCTGGTGACGCTCGCCCAGCTCAACCGGCAGGCCGTCACCCTCGCCCACTCGCTCGCCGACGAGCGCGACGAGGTCACCGCGTACCTCGCGGGCGGGCGGGAGGAGAAGGACCAGGGCAAGGCCGTCGGCGCCGAGCACACCGCCCGCGTCGACCGGCAGATCGACGAGCTCACCGCCGACGGCTCCGACGCGCCCGCCGACCTGCGCCGGCAGCTCGACGCCGTGCCCGCCCTGCGGAGCGCCGCGCTCACCGGCAAGGGCACCGCCATGGAGGCCTACCGCGCCTACACGGAGGTCATCGTCCGCCTCCAGGCGCTCGCCGCCGAGCTCGCCGACAAGACCCCCGCCCGCGCCGCCGACGCCGGGACCCGCGCCGCCGCCCAGCTCGGCCACGCCACCGAACAGGCCTCCGCCACCCGCGGCCTGCTCCTCGCCGCCCTCGCCGTCCCCGGCGAGAAGAACGGCGGCACGACCGTCTACGACCCCGCCACCGGGCGTTTCGTCGAGCGGGAAGACCCCGCCGCCGCCGAGGCCGACCGCACGCGGGACGCGCTCAGCGCCGCCGCCCAGCAGGCCCGCGTCCGCGAGCAGGCGGCCCTCGCCGACTTCGGCCGGGACGCCTCGCCCGCCGCCCGTGACCGGCTCGCCGGCACCGTCACCGGCCCCGAGGTCAAGAGCGCCGAGGACTACCTCGACCGCCTCACCGACCAGCCCAAGCTGTCGGGCGCCGACCGGAAGACCGACGCGGAGAAGGCCGCCGCCGCGCTCACCGCCCGCATCGAGCAGATGCGCGGTGTCGAGTCCGCCCTCGCCACCGGCGAGGTCGCCCGCATGGAACGGCTGCGCGACGACGACGTCACCGCGCTGGAGCTGCGCATCGCGCTCCTCGGCGGCTGCCTGCTGATCGCGATCGGCGTCTCCACCGCCGTGGCCCGCACGCTCACCCGGCCGCTCGCCGTGCTGCGCATCGGCGCCGCCCGCGTCGCCGCCGCGCCCGAGGTCGAGGAGCCGGTCCGCTTCACCGGCCGCAACGACGAGTTCGCCCAGGTCGTACGGTCCCTCAACGCGCTGCACGGCAAGCTCCTCGACCTCGGCTCGCGCGCCGAGGCCTTGGACGCCGAGCGCGCGGACGCGGTCGCCGCCCGCGAGGCGCTCGCCGCCGAACTGGCCGGGCAGCGCGCCGAGCTGCGCGAGCGGACCGCCGAGGTCACCGCGGAGCTGGAGCGGCTGCGGCACAGCGTCCACCACACCTTCGTCAACCTCTCGCTGCGCACCCTCGGGCTCGTCGAGCGGCAGCTCGGCGTCATCGAGAAGCTGGAGGAGCGCGAGCAGGACCCCGAGCGGCTCGCCACCCTCTTCAAGCTCGACCACCTCGCCACGGTCATGCGGCGCCACAGCGAGAACCTGCTGGTCCTCGCCGGGCACGAGCACAACCACGCCCACCAGGGCCCGGTGCCGCTGGTGGACGTGCTGCGCGCCGCCGTCAGCGAGATCGAGCGGTACGAGCGCGTCACGATCCAGTCGCTGCCGCCGCACGCGTACGTCGCCGGATTCGCCGCCGACGACCTGAGCCACCTGCTCGCGGAACTGCTGGAGAACGCCACCTCCTTCTCGCCGCCGGACGCCAAGGTCCAGCTCTCCGGCTGGCTGCTGGAGAGCGGCGAGGTCATGCTCTCCGTCCAGGACGAGGGCATAGGGATGACCGAGGGGCGGCTCGCCGAGCTCAACGCCCGCCTCGCCGACCCCGACCCGGCCGACGGCCACGACCCGGAGGCCGAGGAGGGCGAGGGGCTCGGGTTGCGGGTGGCCGCGCTGCTGGCGGCGCGGCACGGCGTCCGCGTACAGCTGCGTGAGCAGAAGCAGGGCGGTGTCACGGCGGTCGTCGTGCTGCCGAAGGCGCTGCTGCCCACGGCACCGCAGCCCGTCGCGGGGCCCGCGGCCACGGTGAACCTGCCCGGTTCCGTCGCCGAGGCCAACTCCAACGCGCTGCCGGGCGGCCGGGCCGCCGTCCGCGACGTACCGGCTGCGGCTCCGGACACGGCTCCGGAGGCCGATCCGCTGGTGGAGGCGGCGGAGTCGGCCATCCGCGAGGCGGAGGAGACCGAAGAGGCCGAGGAGGTCGAGGAGGCGCGGGAGCCGCAGGAGACGGACGCGGTGGACCAGTACCTCACGGTCGCCGAGGCCACCCTTCAGGTGCGCGCCCCGCGCCCGCCGGACGACGAGGCATCCGACGAGGAGCCCGACGAGGAATCCGACGAGGCATCCGCCGATGCGGACGACGAGCCGTACGACGAGACGGACGGCGAGTCCCCGCCCCAGCGCCTCACCGACAAGGGCCTGCCCAAGCGCACACCCAAGATCGTGACGACGTCCGAGCCGCGTACCGAGCGCAAGGGCGGCGTCGACGCCGAGGCGCTCCGCCGCCGGCTCGGCGGGTTCCACCGGGGCGCCCTGGAAGGGCGCCGCGACGCCGAGGCCGAGATCGCCGAGGCGGCAGTACGTACAGGAGACAACAACCAGACCGAACGGACGGGGGACACAGTCGAGGAGGCACGCAGTTGACTGCGACGACCGGCACACCCGGGCTGAGCAGCGAAGCCCGTAATCTGCACTGGCTGCTGGGGAACCTCGTCGAGGAGGTGCCAGGAGTCCGTTCCGTAGCCGTGGTCTCGTCCGACGGGCTGCTCCTGCTCTCGTCCGACCCCGAGGGCACCACCCCCGCCGCCCCCTCCCCGCGCCGTTCCGACGGCCCGCGGGGCTCCAGCGCGGACCTCGCCACCATCGTCTCCGGCCTCGGCAGCCTCACCATCGGCGCCGCGAAGCTCATGGACGGCGGCGGGGTGAAGCAGACCATGATCGCCATGGAGGAGGGGAGCGTGTTCGTGATGTCGATCAGCGACGGCTCGCTGCTCGGCGTGCACGCCACGCCCGACTGCGACATGAGCGTCATCGCGTACCACATGGCGCTCTTCGTCGGCCGCGCCGGACACGTCCTCACCCCCGAACTCCGCAGTGAACTGCGCAAGTCGATGGAGGCCGCCCAGTGATGTCCGCCGCTGCCGCGTCCGCCGCCGGCAAACTCCCGATACGCGGCGAGGGCCGGCGCCCCGCCCGTGTCCGCCCGTACTCGCTGACCGGCGGCCGCACCCGCTTCGGTCACGTGCTGCTCGTCGAGACGTTCGTCGCCGCGCTCGAAGCCTCGGAGGAGCGAAAGCAGCTCGCCAACGGCGGCCCGGGGCTCCGGGTGATGCCGGAGATGCGGGCCATCGTCGAGCTCTGCCGCCGGATGCGTACGGTCGCGGAGATCTCCGCGCTGCTGAAGATGCCGTTGGGGGTCGTCCGGGTGCTGCTCAGCGACCTGGCCGACCAGGGAAAGATACGTGTGTACGGGACCAAGCACGGCACCGGCCGGCCCGACCGCGCACTGCTCGAAAGGGTGCTGGGTGGACTCCGCCGTCTCTGACGTCGTCCGCGACGACACGCTCCGCGACGAGGGGCTCCAGGCCTGGGAGCTCGACCGGACCCGCGCTCCCATCGCCACCAAGGTCGTCGTGGCGGGCGGTTTCGGCGTTGGCAAGACGACCTTCGTCGGGTCGGTCTCCGAGATCACCCCGCTCCAGACCGAAGCGCTGATGACCCAGGCCAGCGCGGAGACGGACGACCTCGCCGCCACGCCCGGCAAGACCACGACGACCGTCGCCATGGACTTCGGCCGCGTCACGCTCGACGACGACCTCGTCCTGTACGTCTTCGGTACGCCGGGCCAGCAGCGGTTCTGGTTCATGTGGGACGACCTGGTGCGCGGCGCGATCGGCGCGGTGGTGATGGCCGACACGCGGCGGCTGACGGACTGCTTCCCGGCGCTCGACTACTTCGAGAGCTGCGGGCTGCCGTACGTCGTGGCCGTGAACCACTTCGAGGGGACGGAGCTGTTCGAGGCCGAGGACGTACGGGAGGCGCTGACCGTGCCGCCCGACGTGCCGGTCGTGATCATGGACGCCCGGAAGCGGAACACGGTCGTCGAGTCGCTGCTGGCGCTCGTCGCCCGCGCGCTCGAAACCACCCCCGAGTAACCCCGAGCAACGAGTAAGGAACCCCTCCCGATGCGGAAGATACTCATCGTCGGAGCCGGTCAGTCCGGTCTCCAGCTGGCCCTCGGACTCCAGTCGCAGGGGTACGAGGTCACCCTGATGTCCAACCGCACGGCGGACGAGATCCGGGCCGGCCGGGTCATGTCGACGCAGTGCATGTTCCACACGGCGCTCCAGCACGAGCGGGACCTCGGGATCAACTTCTGGGAGACGCAGGCCCCGAAGATCGAGGGCCTCGGCGTCTCCGTCGCGGGGCCGGAGTCCCAGAGGGTGATCGACTGGGTCGGGAAGCTCGACGGGTACGCGCAGTCCGTCGACCAGCGGGTGAAGATGGCCGGCTGGATGGAGACCTTCGTCCAGCGCGGCGGCCAGCTGGTCGTCCACGGCGCGGCCGTCTCCGACCTGGACTACTTCGCGCGCACGTACGACCTGGTGCTGGTCTCGGCCGGCAAGGGCGAGCTCGTGTCGATGTTCGAGCGCGACGCCGCCCGCTCCCCGTACGCCGAGCCGCAGCGCGCGCTGGCGGTCGCGTACGTGCACGGGCTCGGCCCGCGCCCGGAGCACCCGGAGTTCGAGGCCGTGCGGTGCAACCTGGTGCCGGGCGTCGGCGAGATGTTCATCATGCCGACCCTCACCACGACCGGCCGGGCCGACATCCTCTTCTGGGAGGGCATCCCGGGCGGACCGCTCGACGTCTTCCAGGGCGTCAAGGACCCCGGCGAGCACCTCGCGCTCACGCTGGAGCTGATGGAGAAGTTCCTGCCCTGGGAGTACGCGCGGGCGACGAACGTCGAGCTGACCGACGCCGGCGGCACGCTGTCCGGCCGCTACGCCCCGACCGTCCGCAAGCCGATCGGCCGGCTGCCCGGCGGCGGCCTGGTGCTCGGCGTCGCGGACGTCGTCGTCGCCAACGACCCGATCACCGGCCAGGGCTCCAACTCGGCGTCCAAGTGCGCGGCGTCGTACCTCGACTCGATCGTGTCGCACGGCGACCGGCCGTTCGACGAGGCCTGGATGCAGCAGACGTTCGACCGCTACTGGGAGACGGCGCAGCACGTCACCAAGTGGACCAACGCCATGCTGGGCGTCCCGCCGGAGCACGTGCTGAACCTGATCGGCGCGGCCGGGCAGCTCCCGCCGGTGGCGGACCGCTTCGCCAACGGCTTCAACGCCCCGGCCGACTTCGAGAACTTCTTCTACGAGCCGGAGAAGACCGCGGCGTACCTCGCCTCGGTCAGCGGGTCGTAGCGTCGTAGCCCTCGTCCGAGCCCGTCGACGCGTCCGTCGGCAGGCTCGGCGGGGTGTACGCGCGCAGGGGGCGGGCGTCCGGGTCCGGGCGGACCGCGCCCAGCAGGGGGTTCGCGGCGAGCGGGGACACCTTGACGCGGGCGCCGGGGCGCGGGGCCTGGATCACCTTGCCGTCGCCGAGGTAGATCGCCACGTGCGTGGCCTTCGGGAAGTAGATCACCAGGTCGCCGGGGCGCAGCGCGCGCAGTGGGACCTTCGGGAGGGTGCGCCACTGCTCCTGGCTGGTGCGCGGGATCGGGCGGCCCGCCGTGGCCCAGGCGCGTGAGGTGAGGCCCGAGCAGTCGAAGGAGTCCGGGCCCTCGGCGCCCCACTCGTACGGCTTGCCGATCTGTCCGGCCGCGAACTCCAGCGCCTCGTCGCCCTCCTCCGACGGGGTCAGGGCGGCGTCCGGCGCGCCCGCCGCGAGCAGCTCCTCCTGGGCGTCGGCGGTCTGGGCGTCCTCCAGGGCCGTCACCTCCGCCAGTTGCTCGTCGGTAAGGGAGGCGAGCAGCTCCTCGACCTCCCGCAGCCGCGCCACGGCCTCGTCGCGGGCCTCGCGCTGCCGCTCGGCGAGGGCCCGTTCGCGGTCCAGCGCGCGGCGCGACTCCGCCGCCAGCGCGTCGGCCCGCCGCTCGCCGCGCTCCAGGCGCGCGACCGTCGCGGCCTGCTCGCGCGCCGCGCGCCGCATCACGTGGGCCTGGTCGAGCGCGTGGTCCGGGTCGCGGGCGAGCAGCAGCCGCAGGGAGGCGGAGAAGTCCGTACGCCCCTGGTACTGCGCCCGCGCCAGCCGTCCCGCGTCCGCCCGGCCGCGCGCCAGCTCCTCGCGGGCCTTGTCCAGATCACCGGTCAGCCGCCGGGTCTCGGCGGTGTGCGCCGCGAGCGCCTCCTCGCCGGCGTTGTACGCCTCGGTCGCCTCCTCCGCCCGCTGGTACAGGGTGCGCAGGCGGGCGAGCAGTTCGGCCACCCCCGGTTCGGCGGCCGTCGGCTCGTCGGCCGTCGGCGCGTCGGCCGTTGACCCGGCGGCCGTCGGCTCGTCGGGTACGGGCTCGGCCGCGACCGGTGGGGCGCCGGCGGCCATCAGCACCGCCGCCGCCACCGCCGCCGTACAGACGCTCCGCAGCAATCGTCCTGACACGTCGTCACCTCCGCCGCCCATCCTGCGGCGGCAATGGTGCGAATAACTGATTACTGGGCGTTCCGGGGCATCGTGTTCACCCGACAGGCAGCGCCGAGACCGTCGCGCCGTGCGCCACGTACAACGTCCCGTCCCCGAGCAGCAGTCCGCCGATCGCGCTGCCGTCCGGCGTCGTGGGGCGGAAACTCCACGGGGGCCGGTGGGTGCGCGTGTCCACCGCGAGCAGTGGCTGACGGGGGTCGGCGGTGCCGACGTACACCATGCCGCGATGGACCACCGGAGCCGTGTCCACGTCCGACGGCAGGGCGTACTGGTGGCTCCACAGGGGCCTGGCGGTGGCGGCGTCGAGGGCGATGAGGCTGTACATCCACTCGCCCGGGACGCCCGGCCGCGCGCCGTCGATCGCGACGACGTACAGGACGCCGTCCGCCACCCTCGGCGCGCCGTAGAAGTGCTGAGCCGGCTGGGGGTCGACCGCGCGGTCCGCGCCCCAGCGCCACGCGATCCTCCCGGTCGCCGCCTCCAGGGCGACGATGTCGGGGCCGGCCACGTGGACCCGGCCCGCCGCCGCCGTGGCGGGACCCAGCGTGTCGAGCACGGCCATGCCCGCGTCGGCAGATGTGAAGACCGTTCTGCGCCAGCGCGGCGAGCCGTCGCTCCGATCGAGGCCGACCACCCCGTGGTCCCCGTCGGAACAGACCAGCACATCCTGTGCGACCGCGGCCGGAAACGGGCGCGGAGCGTCCCTGCCGGTGAAGCTGCGCAGCCACAACCGCCGTCCGGTGCGTACCTCGTACGCGGCGACGTCTCGGCTGGGCCTCACGTCGATCACGGGTCCGCTCGTGGTGAGGTACGCCACCTCGGGGTCGCCCGTCGCCGCGATCCAGGGCGTGAGGAGCGGCGGCTCGCGCAGCTCCCCGCTCGCCGGTGACAGCTTGCCGGTTCTGGGCGCGAGGATCAGTACGGCCGCCTCCAGCGACGTCACGTGCCGGGCCAGCAGCCGGTCGCCGAGGACGGTCACCGTGCGCGCCGGGCCCTGCCACAGCTCCTTGCCGGTCCGTGTGTCGACGCCGTACAGCGCCTCCTCGCCGGAGAGCACGAGCACCCCGTCGGCCAGCGCGACCGGTTTGACGTCGTCGTCGGCGCGGTACGTCCACCGCGGCTCGGGGCCGAGGCCGGGCGCCCGCGACGGCTTCGGCGATGAGCGGCCGCCCGCGCCCGCGCCCGGCCGCGTGAAGCGGTACGCGGCCCACGCCGCGCCGCCCGCCGCCGCGACGGCGATGCCCCCGCCCACCAGCAGCCGGCGACGCGAAAGCCCGCGCGGCGGCTCCTCGCCGGGCACCGGCGGTACGGCCCCCGGCTCGGGCGCCGGCAGCCGTACCGGTGCCGCGGCCTGCCACACCGCGGCCGAGCGCCGTGCGATGTCCGCCAGCACCGGCCCCGGCAGCAGCTCCGCGAACGGCTCCGCAGGGGCGGCGAGCAGCCCCGCCAGCTCCCCCGGGCCCGGCCGCTCGCCGGGCTCCTTCGCCAGGCACCGCTCCAGCGGCGCCCGCAGCGCGTCCGGCAGCCCACGCAGGTCGGGGTCGCTGTACCGGATGCGGTAGAGCACGTCCGCCGCCTCCTCGCCCGGGAAGGGGCCGTGCCCCGTCGCCGCGTACACCAGCACCCCGGCGAGCGCGAACACATCGCCGGGCGGCCCGTGTTCGCGCCCCGCCGCCTGCTCCGGCGACATGTACGACGGTGTGCCGAAGACCTGCCCGGTCCTGGTCAGCCGCCGCGCGCCGAGCGCCCGCGCGATGCCGAAGTCGATGACGCGCGGCCCGGCCACCGTCACCAGCACGTTCGACGGCTTCAGGTCCCGGTGGACGAGCCCCGCGCGGTGGATGTCGTCGAGCGCGCGGCCCAGCGCGGCGCCCAGCGCCCGGACCGCCGCCTCCGGCAGCGGGCCGTGCACCGCGACCGCGTCGGCCAGCGCCGGGCCGAGGACGTAGTCGGTGGCCAGCCACGGCAGCGCGCCCTGCGTGTCGGCGTCCACGACGGCCGCGCCGTGCCGGGCGCCGATGACGCGGGCGGCCGCCGCCTCCAGCCGGAAGCGGGCGCGGAACTCCGGCTCCCGGGCGAACCGCGCGTGCACGGTCTTCAGCGCCACGATCCGGCCGCCCGCCGACCGCGCCAGGAACACCGTGCCCATGCCGCCCCCGCCCAGCCTGGCCAGCAGCGTGAACGGTCCCACGCGCTCCGGGTCGTCGTGGCGGAGGGGAGAGTGGAGCGACACGGTCACTCCAGGGAAAGCGCGTAGACGTCCAGGCCCTGCCAGAGCACCACCCGGTCGCGCAGGGCGACCCCGGACCAGGCCGACGTGAACTTCTCGCTCACGCCCACGAACTTCCACAGCACCTCGCCGTCTTCGGCGGCGAGCGCCGTGACGGACTGGCTGTCCCCGGTCAGCAGGGTGCGCCCGGCCGGGTCGGCGAAGAGCGTCACGCCGGCCAGCAGGCCCCCCGCGTCCGCCTCGCGCATGTCCTTCGACTGCCAGCGCTGTTTGCCGGTCCGCGCGTCCAGGGCGTGGACGTACGAGGTGCCGGAGGTGTAGACCGTGTCGTCGCGCGGCAGCACGACGCCGACGCTGTTCGCGCCCTCGCCCACCCACAGCTCCTTGCCGGTCGTGGCGTCGTACGCCCGCAGCCTGTCCACGTTCGCGTACACCCGCCCGTCGGGCACGGCCCACGCCTCGTGGAAGGCCATCACACGGCCCAGCGGCCGGCGCCACACCGGCTTTCCGGTGTCACGGCGGAACGCCGCGAACTCCGACGCGCCCTCGCCCGCCACCCCGTCCGGCTGCTCGCGGCGCACGAGGACCTGGCCCGGCTGCACCGCGCCCGTCACGCCCTTGGCGCCGTCGGCGCCCGGATAGCCCGGGGGCAGCGCCGCGCGCCACACCTCGCGGCGCGCGACGGCGTCGTAACAGATGAGGAAGGGGCCGTTGTACTTGCGGGCGCGGGCCTTGCTCACGGTGGCGGTCAGCCAGACGCGGGTGCCGTCCGTGCCCAGGAACTCGCCGACCTCCAGGACGCGGGCGGGCGTGGTGGCGGCGTACGCCGGGTCCGTGAAGCGGACGGTGCCGTCGGCCATGACCAGCTGGGCCAGTCCCCGCTGGGTGGGGAAGACGGCGAGTCCGCCGTCGATGAGGACGGGGCGCGCGCCGAGCGTGAAGAGCGGCTGCTGCCACGCCGGCCGCCCGGTCCGCAGGTCGAGGCCGATGACGGCTCCCGCCACCGGCAGGAGCAGGATCCTGTCCTGCCAGACGACCGGCTCGGCGAAGAGGCCGTCGTGGTCGGACTTGTCGATGCGGTAGTGCCACAGGGCGGGGGGCGGAGTCCCGGTGACCCGCTTCCGGCGCCGCTTCGGCGGCGCGGCGGCGGGCTTCTCGTCACCCTTCAGGGTCCAGGCGCCCGCCGCCCCGGCCGTGAGCCCCGCCACCCCGGCGAGCGCGCCCGCCAGCAGCTGCCTGCGCGTCGCCGGGCGGAGCGCCTGGCGGCCGGCAGCCGCCGTCTTGGGCGGGTGCGCCGGGCGAGGAGGCGCGGGAGGCGGCACCGCGGGCAGCAGCCCCGTACCCGCGCCCTCGTCCGGCCCGTCCAGCGCCATCACCTCGGCCGCCTCCGCCGCGACCCGCGTCACCAGCGCGGCCGGCAGCCAGCCGTCGTCCTCCCGCAGCAGCGCGGCCGCGCCGCCGGGCGCCAACCCGGCCGCGACCACCTCGGCCGTGGGCCGCAGTGCCGGGTCCTTCTCCAGGCAGCGCGCCAGCAGCGGGCGCAGACGGGGCGGTACGGCCCCGAGGTCGGGCGGCGCGTCGGCGACACCGCGCGCCGGGTCGCCGCCGTCCGGGAAGGGACCGCGCCCGGTCGCCGCGTACACCAGCAGCATGCCGAGCACGAAGATGTCGGACGCCGGGCCGGGCGCGGCGCCGCGGACCTGTTCGGGTGTCAGGAAGTCGAGTGTCAGGGCCGGCCGGCCGCCCTCCGCGACCGTGGCGGCGGAGGCGGCGGCGAGCGGTCCGAAGCCGCTCAGCCTCGGGCCGTCCGCCGTGAGCAGCACCGTGTGCGGGGCGAGCCCCCGGTGGGCGCCGCCCAAGCCGGTGTGCAGCACGGCGAGCGTCTCGGCGAGCGCCGCGCCCAGGCAGCGCACGGTCAGCTCGGGAAGCGGGCCGTGCGCGCCGACGGCGGTGCCCAGCGGCACTCCGGGGACGTACGCGGTGGCCAGCCAGGGCTCGTCCGGGTCGGGCCCGACGTCCAGGACGGGCACGGTCCAGCCGCCGGTGAGCCGCCCGGCCAGCTCGGCCTCGGCGCGGAATCGCTTGCGGAAGGCTGTGGAGCCCATGAGCCGGGCGTGCGGCACCTGGAGCGTCGCGGTGCGCCCGGCGGCGTCGCGGGCGAGGTACTGCCGGGTGGTGGCGGACTCGCCGGCCCTGGCCAGCAGGGTGTACGGCCCGATCTCACGCGGATCCTCGTCCCGCAGCGGCTCCACGTGCCCCTCCAGCCCCAACGCCCCTGCACATCCGGGTGGTTGACCGGACGTCCCCACGATCAGCGAGCGTACGTCAGAACGGCGGCAGTGCGTAGAGCCGGGCTCCGCACTGCCACAGCACCGCGCCCCCGGCGGCCGTCCCCGCCCATGCCGTGCCGGAGCCGGCGGCCTGGAAGCGGTACTGCTCCCGCCCGCCGCCCAACGGCAGCGCGACCACGCCGTCCGCCACGTCCGCGAGCGGCAGGTACACGCCGCCGGCGACCGTGAACGGCGCGGTGGCCGCCGCGTAGACGCCACCGTCGGAGGTGTGCTCCCAGACGTCGGCGCCGCTCGCCGCGTCCAGGCACCGCATGACGTCGCCGTCCGTCACGTACACCCGTGTCCCGACGACCAGTGGCGCGCCGAACCCGCCGGGCGACGCCGGTGCGACCCGCCACCGCTCGGCGCCGTCGCGCAGCGCGACCGCCCGCAGCGCGGGGCCGCCCAGGACGGCCGTGTCCGTGCCGTACGCGGGTGGCAGGGCCCGCGCACCGGCGGTGAGGGTCCAACGGGTGGCACCGGTACGGGAGTCGAGGGCGTGTACGCGACCGTCGGCGTCCGCCAGCAGCAGCGCCTCACGAGGCACGGCGCGCGCCGCGGCACCGTCGTCGGCCGTGGGCGACGGGGTCTGCCAGAGCCGGGAGCCGTCCCCGGTGCGCACGGCGACGATCCGGTGCGAGGCGTCGAGCGCGTACACGGTGTCCGGGCCGGCCGCGAGGAGCCGCGTGAGCCCGCCCGGGCCGCGCCAGACCTCCTCGCCGGTGCGGGGGCCGAGCGCGAGCAGCGTCCCGTCCGCGCCGAGGAGCAGCGGGCGGGGAGCGGCGACCGGGGGCCGGGCGGCGGCCCGGGTCCAGCGCCGCTCGCCGGTGCGCGGGTCGAGCGCGACGACGGCGCCCGGCGCGGCGGCCAGCACCACGTCCCCGGCGGCCGTGGGCCCGAACGGCGGCTCGGGGTCCAGCGTGTCCAGCGACCACAGCGGGCCGGGCACCTTGCCGGGCGCGCCCTTCCAGAGCGGCACCCCGGGCGGCGGTTCCGGGTCGCCGGAGTCGCCGGTGCCGCCGGGGCCGCCGGGGCCACGGGTGAACCACCACCAGGCCCCGCCGCCCGCGCCCGAGCCGGCCAGCAGGGCGGCGCCGCCCGCCGCGAGGAGACGCCGCCGCCCGGGCCCCGCGCCGGGTGCCTCGGTGACGCGTACGCCGCTGAGCTCGGCCGCCCGGTGACGCAGCGCCGCGATGTCGTCCAGCACCGGCTGCGGCAGCCAGCCGCCGCCCCGGGGCGGCTCGGGCCACTCCGCGGCCAGCTCGGCCGCCGTCGGCCGCTCGCCCGGCTCCTTGCGCAGGCAGCGCCGTACCGGCTCGCGCAGCGCGGCGGGCACGCCGTCCAGCGCCTGCGGCTCCTCGTGGGCGATGGCGTACGCCGCGAGGTGCTGCCCGGCGCCGAAGGCGTGGTGACCGGTGCTCGCGTAGGTGAGCAACGCGCCCAGGACGAAGAGGTCGGAGTGCGGCCCGAGTTCCCGGCCCAGCACCTGCTCGGGGGACATGTAGCCCTCCGAGCCGGGCAGCTGCCCGGTGCGCGTCAGCGACGTGGCGTCGAGACGCCGCGCGATGCCGAAGTCCACGACCCGGAGGCCGTCGGCCGTCAGCAGGACGTTCGACGGCTTCAGGTCCCGGTGCACCACCCCCGCCCGGTGCAGGGCCACCAGCGCCCGCGCCAGCA
Organism: Streptomyces sp. NPDC045431; assembly: GCF_040646655.1. Lineage (NCBI taxonomy): Bacteria > Bacillati > Actinomycetota > Actinomycetes > Kitasatosporales > Streptomycetaceae > Streptomyces > Streptomyces sp. NPDC045431. Next base: position 325,938 of record NZ_JBEZAQ010000004.1, on the reverse strand, counting down.
TCCCGCCGAGCGCCCGTACGCCCGGCTCCGGCAGCGGGCCGCGCCCCTCGACGCACGCCTCCAGCGTCGGCCCGGCCACGAACTCGGTCGCGAACCACGGCACCGGCCCGTCCAGGCCCAGCTCCAGCACCGCCGCCACATAGCGGCTGCGCGCCGCCCGCGCGGTCTTGGCCTCCCGCCGGAAGCGGGCCGTGAAGTGGGCGTCGCCCGCCAGCTCCGCGCGCAGCGTCTTGACCGCCGCCAGCCGGCGCCCGTGCCGCCCCAGGTGGACGGTGCCCATCCCGCCCTCACCGAGCCGGCCGCACAGCTCCCAGCGACCCAGCCGCCGGGGGTCGCCGGGCAGCGGCGGCCGCAGCGGATTCCCCGTCACGCGTGTCCCCCCGTCACGGCGCCCGATCCTACGGCCGGTCGTCGCTCTGCCGGGGCGGCTTGGACCACGGCCACTTCAGCTCGCGCCGCTCCCGGCCCCCGGGCGCGTACTCGTACTTCCACCCCCGCTGCAGCCCGAGCCGCCTGGTGTACCCGGCCGGTACGCGGCGGTAGGCGTGGACCGTCGCCGGGCCGCCGTCCTCGGCGGGGACGGGGACCACGTACCACTTGGGCGGATGGCCGGTGAGGCCGGTCAGCACCGGCAGGACCCGGCCGTCCAGCGGACCGCCGTAGAAGGGGGTGTTCTCGCTTCGCACGCCCCCAGTGTCACAGCAGGTGCGCGGCCCCGCCCACCACGGGGAGCACGCGCCGCGCCAGCGTGCCCACCGGTCCGTCCGCCGTCTCGCGCGCCAGCAGCGCGGCCACCGCGCGCGCGGCCCCCTCGTCCGTCGCCGCCGTCACCGTCAGCAGCGCGACCAGCTGGTCGACCAGCCAGGCGCGCAGCTCGGCGGCGGGCGGCTGCTTGCCCTCGTCCAGCCAGATGAGCGACGCCGCCTCGACCGCCGCTATCCAAGTGCGCACCATCATCCGCAGCCTCGGCCCCGGTTCCGGCACGCCGAGGTGGAGGAGGATCTGCTCGGCGGCGGCGCGCCGCACCTCGTCCACGATCGCCGTCGTCCGGGACGTCTCCGCGACGCTGCCGCCCTGCAGCAGGGCGCTGAACCCGGTGTCGTGCCCGTCGACGAAGGCGAGGTACCGGTCGAGGACGCGCGCGAGCCGCTCGGTCGGCGGGCCCACGGCCGGTTCCGCGAAGCACAGCTCCAGCTCGTCGGCGGCCGACCGCAGGGCCGCCTCGTACAACTCCTGCTTGCCGCCGGGGAAGTAGCGGTACACGAGCGGCCGCGAGACCCCGGCGGCCTCGGCGACGTCGTCCAGCGACACGTCCTCGGGCGCCCGGTGCGCGAAGAGCGAGAGGGCGACGCCGAGGAGCTGGCTGCGGCGCTCCCCGACGCTGAGGCGTCGGTACGCGGGCGTGGCGGCACTGGACGCGGGCGTGGCGGCACTCGTCATGCCCGCAGCGTAGCCCCGTACGCCCGTTGCACCCCGGCTCAGGCGAGGAGTCCCGAGCTCTTCCAGAGCCTGCGGCCGGGGCCGCGCAGCACGCCGATGTCGTCGAGGAAGTCCGTCAGCCGCTTGGCGCCGGACTGCATGACCTCCCGGCGGTGGCCGCTGGCCCGGACCTGGGCGACGGCCTCGCGGCGGTCCAGGCCGACGTTCTCGTACACCTTCGGGTTGACGAAGCAGACGGAGAAGACGCGGGCCGCCTCGCCGCAGCTGAGCCGGGTGAACTCCTGCTCCCAGCGCGGCGCCGTCACCATCTGGCGGCGCAGCTCCTCGCGGGCGTACCGCACATGGCGGGCCTCCTCGACGACGTGGATGCGGGTGACGCCGCGCACCAGCGTCTGGACGCGCTCGTCGGGGAAGGTCAGGCGCTGCATCCAGTCGAGGATCTCCTCGCCGAGCAGCGTCGCCGCGAACGAACCGGGGGTGGTGGAGACGGTCTTCAGGACGCGCGCGAGGTTGTGGTAGAGCCGGGGCACGGGGTACGCCGGCGCCCCGCCCTTCTGGATCATGCGGGCGAACATCATCGAGTGGCGGCACTCGTCCGCTATCTCGGTGAGCGCGTACCGGACGTGGTTGCTGGTGACGGACTTGTCGTAGATGTGCCGCACCAGCAGCTGCATCAGGATGATCTCGAACCAGATGCCGAGGGAGGCGAGCGAGGCGGCCTCGTGGCGGGCCAGGTCCATGCGCTGTTCCTCGGACATCTTCCGCCACAGCGGGGTGTCGTAGAGGGAGACGAGCTCCGGCGGCCAGAACCACTTGCCCTCTTCGAGGGGGGCGTCCCAGTCGAGCTCCTTGTCGGGGTCGAAGGAGTGCTTGGCGGAGGATTCGAGCAGGCGCTCGGCGACCTGCTCACGGTCCCGGAGCGGGCCGAGCGCGTCGCGAAGGAGTCGTATGTCGCGTTCGGTCACGGTGGTCATGGTGGACGGCACCTCGCGCAGTTGGGGTTACTGGGGGTCATCCCTTATAAGACTGCGTGTCAGCAAGGCCGTCAATCCCCTGTGCGAGAACTTGTTGACCCGGCGTCTACCACCGTGTGAGCCTGCCAACCACCGCTTGTGCACAGGAAGGAGCCGTCCGTGTCGACGCACGACCTCTACACCGGGACCCCGGGGGAGCGCATATGGGAGGTGCCGGCCTCCGGTGCCGCGCGCTTCAGCTGGGAATACGACGAGGGTCGTGACCGTCTCCTCGCCCTCTACCAGAAGGGCAAGGACAAGCAGTGGGACGGCGCCCTGCGCATCGACTGGGACCTGGAGGTCGACCCGTACGACCCCCTCGGCACACCGGACGAGGCGCTCGCCCTCTACCACACGCCCCACTGGGCCAAGATGACCGAAAGGGACCGGTCGGAGCTGCGCAGGCACTACGCCTCCTGGCAGTTCAGCCAGTTCCTCCACGGTGAGCAGGGCGCGATGATCTGCGCCGCCCGGATCGTGGAGTCCGTCCCCGACATGGACGCGAAGTTCTTCTCCGCCACGCAGACGATGGACGAGGCGCGGCACGCCGAGATCTACGGCCGCTTCCTGCACGAGAAGATCGGGATGCTCTATCCCGTCAACGACAACCTGCAGGGCCTGCTGAACGACACCCTGCGCGACTCCCGCTGGGACATGCCCTACCTCGGCATGCAGGTGCTCATCGAGGGTCTGGCGCTCGCCGCCTTCGGCATGATCCGCGACACGACGAACAAGCCGCTGCCCAAGCAGATCCTCGCGTACGTGATGCAGGACGAGGCCCGGCACGTGGCCTTCGGGCGCATGGCGCTGCGCGACTACTACAAGCAGCTGTCGGACGCCGAACTGCGCGAGCGCGAGGAGTTCGTCATCGAGGGCTGCTACCTGATGCGCGACCGGCTGCGCGGGGTGGAGGTGCTGGAGAACTTCGGCGTCTCGAAGAAGGAGGCGGCGCAGGTCGCGGAGGAGTCCGGGACGCTGCGCCTCTTCCGCAAGCTGCTCTTCAGCCGGATCGTGCCCTGCGTCAAGGACATCGGCCTGTGGGGCGAGCGGCTCCAGAGGGCGTACCTCGACATGGGCGTCTTCGACCTCGGCGACTCGAACCTGGACCTGCTGATGACGCAGGACGAGGAGATCGCCGAACGGCTCGACCGCGAGCGCTTCGCGGCGGAGGAGGCGGAGCGCGTGGCCGAGGTGGCCGAAGCGATCGCCCAGGGCGAGGCCGAGGACGAGAGCGCGGGCGCGGCCTGAGCCGTGGGCGCGGGCACGGCCTGAGCCGTGGCCGTGGGCGCGGCCAGGGAGGGCGCGGCCCGAGCCGTGGGCGCGGGCGAGGGCGCGGTCTGCTGTCGTACCCGTGTCGTAGCCTGCGGGCATGAGCATGCCGCCTCCGCCGCACCAGCCGCCGCCCGGTCCGGGCCCGTACGGGCCGCCCCAGCCGTATCCGCCGCAGGCGCACCCGCAGGCGCACCCGCAGCCGTATCCGCCGCAGCCCGGCGCGTACGGCCCCGGGCCCTACGGCCAGGCGCCGGGCCCGTACGGGGCGCCGCCGCCCGCGCCCCGGAAGAAGCGGACCGGGCTCGTCATCGGGATCGCCGCCGGGTCCGTCGCCGTGCTCGGCCTGCTGGCCTGGGTCGGCACGCAGGCCGTCAAGGCCGTCTCCGAGGCCGGTGGCTCCTTCCCGGCCGCCGAGTACAAGCTGACGGCCCCCGTCACCGTGCTGGACGGCACGTACAAGCTGACCAGCGACACCTCCGAGAAGGACGGCAAGGACGTCGAGGCGGAGGACGCGAAGGACCCCAGCGTGCGGGTCACCAAGTCCGTCGTCGCCACCTACACCGGCGAGCCGGGCAGCGCGCTGGTGGTCTCCGGGTTCTACGGGCAGCTCAGGTCGCCGGACCTGACGCGGCGCCAGATCCTGGAGGGCGGCGCGACCGGGCAGGGCACCACCCTCGCCGTGCGGCCGAAGGACTTCAAGCCGTCCGGCGCGGACGTGACCATCAGCTGCCAGGTGACGCGCTCCACGGACATGGGTACGACGAGCACCCTGCCGATGTGCGCCTGGGGCGACGGCAACACCGCCTCCTTCGTCGCCCTGGTCACGCCGGAGATCGCGGAGCAGCAGCCGGAGGACGTCGACCTGGCCGCGCTCGCCGAGACGACCGCGAAGGTGCGCGCGGAGCTCCGCAAGCCGCTGGGCTGAGCCGGACGACTCGGGCCGTCAGCCCAGGTCCGCTCCCGGCGGGAAGGTGGTGCGCAGGGTGAAGGCGTGCGGTGTCGGGCCGTGCTCGCGGAGGTGGACGAGGCGCTTCTCGGCCTCCTCCACCGTGGGGCGGTGGCCCGCCTCCACCCACCACAGCGCGGTCATCGCCTCCTTGATCCGCTCGAACCACTCGTTGCGGCGGCTGAGCAGCTCCCGGTGTCGCCCCGCGTACATGAAGGCGGTCAGGGCGTCGACGTCCCGCCACACCGACAGGTTGACGATCAGCCACTCGTCCCCGAAGACCGGCACGTCCGTGGCGTTGCCGCCCTCGCTCTGCAGCCGCCACACGAAGCCGTCCGCCGCGTCGGCCACCGCGTTCACCGGGTCGAGCGCGTCGACGAAGTCCTTCAACTCGGGGGAGTCGAGCGGAGACTTGAGGCGGGAGATGTTCACCTGGGCGAGTTCGTACGCGGGTTCAGTCGACATGGGCGCACGATAATCACGGCGGGGACGGCCGCCCGGAGTCGTTCCGCGGAGCGAGACGATCACCCGCGCCCAGCGCCGCTCCCATCACCGCGCGGGCGATCGGCGCCGCGCTGCCGCTGCCGCTGATGTCCTCGCGGTTGGCGCTGGCGTCCTCCACGACCACCGCCACCGCCACCGCCGGACGGCCCGCGTTCGGCGCCTCCGCCCACCCGATGAACCAGGCGTACGGCGTGCCCGTGTTGCCCACGCCGTGCTGAGCGGTGCCGGTCTTGCCGCCGACCCGGGCACCCTCGATGGCCGCCTTGCCGCCCGAGCCGTGCTCCACCACGTCCAGCATCAGCTGCCGCAGCCGCATCGCCGTCACCGGCTGCATCGCCTGCCGGTAGGAGCGGCGCACGGTCTGGGCGACGGTCCGGCCGCCCGAGGTGGTGGTGCGCTCCACGAGGTACGGGTGGGCGAGGTCGCCGCCGTTGGCGACGGCCGCCGCGACCATCGCCATCTGGAGCGGGGTGGCCGTGGTGTCGTACTGGCCGATGGCCGAGAGCGCGAGCTGGTCCGCCGTCATGTCGCTGTCGAAGTTGGAGCGGGCCACCCGCGAGGGGATGCGCAGCGCGTCGTCGTTGAAGCCGAAGCGCGCCACCGCGTCCAGCATCCCGGCCAGCCCCACCTTCACCCCGAGGTGCGCCATGACGGTGTTGCACGACCAGCGGATGGCGTACGCGAGCGAGGCGTCGGCGCAGCCCTTCGCCTCGTTCGGGAGCGGCGTGCGGGTGTGGGGCAGCAGGTACGGGTCCGGGGCGCCCGTCGGCGCGTCGACGTCCGTGACGATCCCGGCGTCCAGCGCGGCCGCCGCCGTCACGATCTTGAAGGTGGAACCCGGCGGGTACGTCTGCCGGAGCGCCCGGTTGAGCATCGGCCGCCCCGGCGCCGCGTTCAGCCGCGTCCACGCGGCGGTCACCGCCTCCCCCGTGCCGGAGAGCAGCCCGGGGTCGTACGAAGGGCTCGTCACCAGCGCCAGGACCCGGCCGCTCGACGGTTCGAGGGCCACGACCGCGCCGCGCCGGCCGTCCAGCCCCTCGTACGCGGCCCGCTGGAGCACCGGGTCGACGGTGGTGACGACCTGGCCGCCGGGGCGGCGGGTGCGGCTGAGGTCGTTCCAGAAGGGGAAGGGCGCCAGCAGCGGGCTCGTACCGGACAGGACGGCGTCCTCGGCGTTCTCCAGGAGCGTGGTGCCGTACGTCTGCGAGGCGTAGCCGGTGACGGGCGCGTAGAGCGGGCCGTCGCGGTAGGTGCGCTCGTAGCGCAGCGTCTGGCCGGTGTCGCGCGAGCCGGTGACGGCCTGGCCGCCGACGACGATGTCGCCGCGCGGCTGGGCGTACCGGGCCATCGTGGGGCGGCGGTTGGCGGGGTTCTTGTCGAGCGAGGGCGCCTGGACGATCTGGACGCGCGCGGCGTTGAGGAGGAGCGCGACGAGCAGGACGAAGCTCAGCGCGGCGGCGCGGCGGATGTAGCGGATCACCGGGCGTCCTTCGGGGCGGTCGGGGCGGTGCGGGTGGCGGACGTCAGGGCCCTGTCCCCAGGGCCCCGCGCGGGTACGGGGGCGGGCTCCGGGGCCGGCTCGGCGGGGGCGCGCGCCGAGTCGCTGACCCGGATCAGCAGCGCCACGATGATCCAGTTGGTGACGACCGACGAGCCGCCCTGGGCGAGGAACGGCATCGCCATCCCGGTGAGCGGGATGAGCCCCATCACGCCGCCCGCGATGACGAAGACCTGGAGCGCCACGATGGAGGCGAGCCCGGTCGCGAGGAGCCGGCCGAAGGGGTCGTGCAGTTCGAGGCCGGTGCGGTAGCCGCGTGCGACGAGGAGCGCGTACAGCATGAACAGCGCGGTGAGGCCCGCGAGGCCCAGCTCCTCCCCGACGGTGGCGAGGATGAAGTCGGACTTGGCGGCGAAGCCGATGAGGGTCGACTCGCCGAGGCCCAGGCCCGTGCCGAGCACCCCGCCGGCGGCGAACGCGAACAGCGACTGGGCGAGCTGCCCCGGGCCCTGCCCCGCCTCGATGGAGGCGAAGGGGTCCAGCCAGTCCTCGACGCGCCCGTTGACGTGCGGCTCCAGGCTGCCGACGACGAAGGCGCCGATCCCGGCGAGCAGGACCCCGACCGCGATCCAGCCGGTGCGGCCGGTCGCCACGTACAGCATGATCACGAAGAGGCCGAAGAAGAGCAGCGAGGTGCCGAGGTCCCGCTCCAGGACCAGCACCCCGACGCTCACCACCCAGATGGCCACGACCGGGCCGAGGACGCGCCCGGCGGGCAGCCGGAGGCCCCGGACCCGGCCCAGTACCTCGTGGTTGACGGCGAGGTAGGAGGCGAAGAAGACGGCGAGCAGGATCTTGGCGAACTCGCCCGGCTGGAAGGACAGGCCGCCGATCCGGATCCAGATCTTGGCGCCGTTGACGGCCGGGAAGAAGATCGGCACGGAGAGCAGCACCAGCGCGGCGGCGACCGAGACGTACGCGTACCGCTGGAGCAGCCGGTGGTCGCGCAGGAAGACGACGGCGACGATGAACAGCCCGACGCCGAGGGTCGACCAGACGAGCTGGGTGGGCGCGGCGTGGTCGCCCGGGGTCTCCTGGTCGAGGCGGTAGATCAGGACCAGCCCGAGGCCGTTGAGCAGGACCGCGATGGGGAGGAACAGCGGGTCGGCGTACGGCGCGCGGAGGCGGACCGCGAGGTGCGCGAGGAGCGCGAGGAGGCTGAGCCCGGCGCCGTAGGTGGCGGTGTCCGGGGGCACGGCGCCGTGGCGGGCGAGGCCGACGGCGGCGTAGCCGTACACGGCGATGAGCGCGGCCGCGACGAGCAGCGACAGCTCCACGCCGCGGCGCTTGCTCGGGGGCGGGGCACTCTGTGCGGTCATGCTCCGCAACGTAGCAAGAGGTGGGGGGAATTTGGCGTTATGTCACATTTTGTGCCCTCGGGCGGTGTCGCCTCCCGCCGTGTCGCTTCCTGCCGTGTCGCTTCCCGCCGTGTCGCTTCCCGCCGTGATGCTTCCCGCCGTGTCGCCTCAGGCGGTGTCGTCCGTGAGGTCGACGTACTCCGGGAGGGTCAGGCGGGCCTCGGCGCCGCCGTCGGGGGCGTTGGCGAACGTCAGCTCCGCGCCGATGACGGCCGCCTGGCCCGCCGCGATCGTCAGGCCGAGGCCGTGGCCCTTGGTGCCGCTCTCCGTGCGGAAGCGCTGCGGGCCGTGCTCCAGGAGGTAGGGCGGATAACCGGGCCCGTGGTCCCGGACGGTCACCACCGGCCCGTCCACGGTGAGGGTGACGGGCGGCCGACCGTGCTTGTGGGCGTTGGCGACGAGGTTGCCCAGCACGCGCTCCAGGCGCCGCTTGTCGGTCTCCACGCGCGCGTCGCGGACCACGTGTACGCGCGTCTCGCCGCCCGGCGCGCGGGCCGCGCGCTCGGCGAGGGGGCCCAGGTCGTGGACGTCGAGGTCGACCTGCTCGGTGCGGGCGTCCAGCCGCGAGATCTCCAGCAGGTCCTCGGTCAGCGCGCGCATCGCCCGCACCCTGTCCCGCACGAGCTCCGCCGGGCGGCCCGGCGGCAGCAGCTCGGCCGCCGCCGACAGGCCCGTCAGCGGCGTACGCAGCTCGTGCGCCACGTCCGCCGTGAAGCGCTGCTCGCTCAGCAGCTTGTCCTGGAGGCTCGACGCCATCGTGTCCAGCGCCACCGAGACGGTCGCGACCTCGTCCTGGGGGCGCGACGGGTCCTTCGTACGGGGATCGTGGACGCGCGCGTCCAGGTCTCCCGCGCTGATCCGCCGCGCCACCTGCGCCGTGAGGTGCAGGCGCCGCGTGACCCGGGTGACCGCGAACGCGCCCACCAGCAGGGTCGCGCCGATCGCCAGCACCGAGGAGCCGACGATCGCCTGGTCCAGGCCGCTGATGGTGCGCGCGCTCAGCGAGTAGTCCACGCGCACGGCGAGCGCCCGGCCGTCGGCGGGCCCGGCCGCCCACATGGTGGGCCGGTTCTCGAAGTCCGCCACCACCGTGCCGCGGCGGCCGCTGGTGGCGAGGTCGCGCAGGGACGGCGGCAGGCCGGGCGGGTCCACGCCCGCGAACCGGGGGAGCGGCTCGCCCGCCTCGTAGGCGGCGGTGACCTCCTCCAGCCGGTCCAGGGCCTTCTCGCGGGCCGACTCGACGGTCTGGCGGCTCACGGAGACGTGGACGAGGGCGCCGAGGAGCGCCGCCAGGGCGCAGCACATGACGGCGATGAAGACGGCGGCCTTCCAGGTCAGCGTCGCGGTCCAGGCGGGGAGCCGGGGCCGGCGGGGCCGGCGCGGGGCCCCTCCGGTCCGGCGGGTGCGCTCCGCGGTCACGGGGTCTCCCCGGAGGGCACGGGCGCGGGTGTCGGCGGCTCCGACAGGCGCGGGGCCGCCGTGTCCGGGCGCGGCGCGGACGGCTTGACGCGGATGATCTCGTCGCGCGTCGGCAGCATCGTCCGCTGCTGCCCGTCCCACGTCCACGCCGTGCGGTACTCGTAGCCGGGGATGCCCGCCGAGACCACGCGCGTCACCAGGTCCTTGCCCGCGAGCTCCACGCTCACGATCTGCTCCACCGTCGACATGATCCGCGTGAGCCCGCCCCGCTCGGGCAGGTAGACGCGCAGCCCCAGCTGCTGGTCCGGCATCCGGATGCCGACGATCAGCTCCTCCCTGCCGTCACCGGTCAGGTCCCGGTAGTACGGCGTGAGGACCGGGCACGCCCTGGGCGCGCTGCCGCACCGCTCGATGGCCCGCGCCGTCTCCTCGTACATGCCGTCCGGGCCGCTGTACTGGTCCGGGTGGGCGGCCACCTCCGCCCGGACCACCGCCACCGGGTCCGCCTTGCGCACATCGCCGTCCGGGACGCGGATGCCGGGGACGCGCTCGGCGTCGCTCTCGCCGTAGTCGATCGGCGGTGCCGTCACCGGCGGCAGGTCGGGCCAGAGGCGGACCGGCCCGACCGCCGTCGGCGTGGGGCCCGCGCTCTCCAGGGCGCCGGGGTCGTCGCAGCCCGCCAGCAGCAGCGCGCCGAGCGAAGCGGCGGCGGGCAGCAGGAGCGCCGCGTACGCGGCGCGGCGGTGCGGGCGGCTCACGGTGGTCCTGGTGCTCCTGCTCTCGGCCGGGCGGCCTCTCGGCCGGGGGCGGTCTCGTCGACCTCGTTCGTCCCGTAAACCTTATTCGGAGGGAAGTCCTTTTTGTCGACCGGCGGCGGCCGGCCGGTGCCCCAGCCCCCGGCGGCACAGCGCCAGCAGCTTCTCGTCATGGTGGATGTCGTGGTCGCCGGAGCTGCCCTCCGAGACGTTGTGCCTGCGCTGCCGGGCCAGCTCGCTGCGCAGCAGCGGCGCGGCCGGCTGGGCCGCGACGGGCCCCAGCTCGGCGAGGCACTCGGCGATCTCCACCCGCGTGTAACGGTTCTCCCGCCAGGCCGCCACCAGCACCGGCAGCGCCTCCTGTACGTCCCCGGTCACCCGGCACAGCGCCACCGCCGCGTCCACCCGCAGCCACAGGTCCGGTGCCGTCAGGCAGGCGCGCAGCTCCGGCGCCGCCGCCCGGGCCGCCCCGCCGATCGCGCCCACCGCCCACGCCGCCTCCCGCCGCTCGTGCGCGTCCGGCGCCCGCAGCAGGGCTCTGAGTCTCGGCAGTACGGGCCCGGCGTCGCCGTCCACCGCCCACAGGGCCCGGGCCGCCATGCTCACCAGCCCCGCCGAGCCGCCGCCCAGCAGCGCCCGCAGGTCCCCCGCCACCTCACGGGCCGCCGGCCCGAACGCCGCCACCGCGCGCAGCGCCGACTCCACCACCCACTCGCGGCGGAAGGCGGGCGCCCCGCGCAGCACCCGCACCACCTCCGGCAGCGCCTCCACCGCCCGCAGGTGCGCCAGCGCCAGCAGCAGCGGCCCCGCCTGCTCGCTCAGCCGGTCGTCCAGCGGCAGCCCGGCCAGCCGCCGCCGCAGCGCGGGCGCGAGCGGCGCGGCCGCCTCCCCCAGGTGCGGCACCGCGTACATCAGGTGCACGTTGAGCTCGGGCTCGTCCAGGGCGCAGGCCAGTGCGGGCACCGCCCGGGCGTCGCCCGCGCGGGTGAGCGCGAGGAGCGCGCTGCCCAGCCACGCCGGGCCGCCCACCCGCTCCGGCTCCCAGGGCGCCGGATCCGCCGCCACCCGCGCCGCCAGCGCGTCGGCGGCCGGGCGCGCCAGCTCGAACAGGCCCTCCAGCCAGGCCGCGGCCGCGGTCCGCAGCCGCGGCTCGGGGTGGGTCAGCTGCGCCCCGACGAGCCGCACCACCTCGTCGTACGCCCCCCGCCACGTCTGGACCAGGCCCCCGCACATCCACACGGCGTCGGCCCGCTGCCCCCAGTCGGGGCTGCGCAGCTGGTACGTGACGAGCCCGATGCGGTCGTCGACCCGGTCGTCCAGAGCGCAGTGCAGCGTCCGCAGCAGGTCGTCCGCCCACGCCGTGCCGCATCCCGCCCCCGCCCCCGTCCCCGTCCCCGCCCCCGACCCGTGCGCGTCGTACTCCTCCCACGCGTACCCGGCCGGCAACGGGGACCACAGGGCGCGGCCGAACGGCTCGGTCTCCCGGGCCGGCTCCACCTCCAGGGCGGGCCACACCTCCAGCGCGGGCCTCACCTCCAGGGCGGGCTCCGTACGCGGTGTCCGCCGCAGCGCCGCCAGCAGCCCCGTCACCCGCCCCACCACGTCCGACGGCAGCCGCGCGGGCGCGCACCGCGCCAGCTGCGCCAGCGACGCCAGCCGCAGCGCCGGGTCCTGCGCGGCGTCCGTCAGCCAGGCGAGCCACTCGGCGGTCTCGTCGCGCAGCGACTCGTAGCGCAGGGCGATCCGGCCCACCGCCTCGACCAGCGCGAGCCGCACCTCCGTGTCGGTCTCGACGGTCAGCCGCTCCCGTAGCAGCACCAGCACCCGGGCCGGGTCGCCGTGCAGCGAGGCCAGCGCGCCGGGTGCGGCGAGCCGCACCTCGCGGTCCTTGTCGCCCAGCAGCCCGAGGAACACGTCCGCCCCGGCGGCGATGGCCGCCGACGCCATCGCGTAGTTGGCCGCGTCCTCGAACCCCTCGTCCTCCGGGTCCAGCGCGGCCACCTCGTCGTCGCCGCCCAGGTCGATGCCGCCGATGCTGGTCAGCAACTCGATGATGCAGCCGCGGTCCTGCACCTCCGGGGAGGCCACCAGCTCCAGCAGGAACGGGATGCAGGCCAGCGTCGAGTCGTACACGTCCCCCTGGTGGTGCACCGTTCCGTACATCCCGTCCAGCGCGGCCTCGCGCTCGGCCGGGTCGCCGGAGGCCAGCCCGCGCAGCAGCGCGGGCACGTCGTCGGCGGGTCCGTAGGCATGACCCAGCGAGGCCCAGTCGACCTCGTCGATCCCCGTGAACATGCCCATCCCTCCCCGTGAACACTGCACTTGGGGGCAATAGTGCACCACACGGGCGGCAACCATGACCCGCCAATCGGACACGCATCGCCACCCTTCCGACACGCGCGGCACGCGGCGCCGAAACCCGTCGTACCGCGTCTTGCCGCCCGTGAGCGGGGCTGTTCCCATGGGCGTGGGGGTGGTGCCGCATGAGCGGACTGCGGGTCACGCCGACCCGCCGGTACGGCCGGGACCGGCTGCACGTCAGCCTGCCCGACGGCCGGGCGGTCGCCTGGTACGACCGGGACAGCGGCCGGATCAGCCTGCTCCAGGACGCGTACGCCGACGCCGTCATGGCGGCCCTCGCACCCTTCGTCACCGGGACCGTCACCATCGGGCCGCCGCCCGTCCCCACCCCCGCCGACCTGCGGCGACTCTCCCTCCACCCCGACGACGACCTGGCGCCCAACCGCCCCGGCGAGGCCCTGCACCTGGCGCTCGGCCGGACCCCGCCGCGCCGCTTCGGGCGCGATCCGCGCCCCGCCGAGCTCGCGGCGCGGCAGCGCGTCGGCGATGCCCTCGACCGGCTGGACCGCGCCGGCTGGCGCGTCCTGCACTCCGTACCGCTGCCGGGCGCGTCGTACCTGGACCACCTGGCGATCGGCCCCGGCGGGGTGTTCGCGGTCCGCACCCTCGCCGCGCGCGGCCACCGGGTGCGGATCGCCGACCCGGACGTCGCGGTGGGCCGCGCCGAGCCGCGCCCGCACCTGCGGTGGCTGCGCCGCGACGCCGAGCGGGCCGCACATGCCCTGGCCACGGCGGTGCGGCCGCTCCTCGCGGTGGTGGACGCGGCCCGCCTGGACCCGGTCCGTGACGTGCGGGGCACGTGGGACGTTCGGGTGGTGCGGGACGGCGAGATCCCGTCGCTCGCGGCGCTCGGCGGTGTAGTGAAGCCGGCGGACGTGGAGGCGCTGTACGCGACGGCACGCGACCGCCGCACGTGGTTCCCCGTTTAGCCCTTCAGCCTGAGCACCGTCGTCACCGTGTGCCGCGTCGTGCCCGTCGCCACCTCCGCCGTCAGCTCCGGCGGTACGGACCGGTAAGCGACGTCGCCGATGCCGACGGCCTGCGCGGTCGCCGGCTCGCCGGGGGTGAGCTCCCGCAGCGCCGCGCCCGCGCGGGAGCGCAGGACGGGCGGCAGCGGGCTGGAGACCACCGGGACGTCGTCGTCCGGCAGGACCAGCACCAGCGCGGCCGGCCGCTCCCGCGCGCCCGTGAACCCGACGACCACCGCGTCCTTGGTGTCGGTATGCCGGTACTTGCGCCAGACGCGCTTGCCCGGCTTGTACGGCTGGTCGAGCCGCTTGATCACGAGCCCCTCCACGCCGATCTCGGGGAGCGTCTCGTACCAGGTCTCCGCCAGCTCCGGGTCGGTCGTCATCGGCACCGCCTGGATCGGCGGCCCGAGCTCCGCGAGCAGCTCCACCAGCCGTTCGCGCCGCCAGTCGTAGCGCACCGGTCGCAGGTCGGCGCCGTCCGCCGCCAGCACGTCGAAGGCGGCGTACGAGGCGGGCAGCCGCCGCGCGAGCCCGGGGGCGCGGCCGGGCGTGGCGAAGGCCCGGCCCTGGACGGCGGCGAAGTCGGTGCGGCCCTCGCGCCAGACCACCACCTCGCCGTCGAGGACCGTGCCCGCCGGGAGGTGCCGGGCGGCCGCGGCGAGGTCGGGGAACGCGGCGGTGATGATCCGCCCGGAGCGCGCCTGGAGCACCACGTCGTCACCGCTCTGGCGGAAGATCACCATCCGGTGCCCGTCGAACTTCGGTTCGTACGCGAGTCCCGCCTCGCGCGGCAGTGCGCCCACCGTCTCGGCGAGCGCGACCCGCACGGGCGGTCGCAGGGCGGCGGCCGTCGTCATGGCAGGACCCCGGCGCGGTCCGGGTCGAGCAGCGGCGCGAGGAGGTCGCCGTACCGCTGGAGGCGCGGCGCGAGGTCCTCGATGCGGAAGGCGAGCTGCGAGGGGTGGCCGCAGGCCTCGACCTCGTCCCAGGTGACGGGCGTGGAGACGACCGGCTCGCGGCGGGCCCGCAGGGTGTAGGGGGCGGCCGTGGTCTTGGCGGCGGCGTTCTGGCTGTGGTCGACGAAGACCTTGCCGGGTCGCAGCGCCTTGGTCATCCGGTGCACGACCAGCCCGGCGAGCTCCGCCTCCGCCTCGACGGCGAGCTTCTTCGCGTACGCCGAGACCCGTTCGGAGGGCGCGGGCTCCAGCGCCGCGTACAGGTGCAGCCCCTTGGCGCCGGAGGTCTTGGCGTACGCCTCCAGGCCGTCGGCGGCGAGCCGCTCGCGCAGCCAGACGGCGACGTGGCAGCACTCCACGACGGTGGCGGGCGCGCCGGGGTCGAGGTCGAGGACGAGCCGGTCGGCCTCGGCGGGGGCGTCGGCCCGCCACTGCGGGGTGTGGAACTCCACCACCAGGTTGGCCGCCCACATCAGGGAGGCCAGGTCCTCGACGACCACCTGGCGGGTGCCCTTGTCCTCCGTCCGGGGGACGGGCACGGTCCGCACCCAGGCGGGGGTGCCGGGCGGCGGGTTCTTGGTGAAGAACAGCTGGCCGTCGGGGCCGTCGGGGTAGCGCAGGAAGGACAGCGGGCGGCCCTGGAGGTGGGGGAGCAGGCAGGCGGCGGCGGTCGCGTAGTAGTGCAGGATCTCGCCCTTGGTGGTGCCGGTGGCGGGGTGGATGACCTTGTCCAGGTTGCTGAGCGCCAGCCGTCGCCCCTCCACCTCGGTGATCGGCGTCATACGATGAGAATCCCATGAAACCGGGACGAACGGGATGAAAGGGACGAACCGTGCGGTCCATTTGGAATGGTGCGATTTCCTTTGGCCTGGTCAGCATCCCCATCAAGCTGGTGAACGCCACCGAGAACAAGTCCGTCTCCTTCCGGCAGATCCACCTCGAGGACGGCGGCCGCATCCGCTACCGCAAGGTGTGCGAGCTGGACGGCGAGGAGGTCCAGACGTCGGAGATCGGCAAGGCGTACGAAGAGGCCGACGGCACGATGATCCCGATCACCGACGAGGACCTGTCCGCGCTGCCGCTGCCGACCGCCAAGACGATCGAGATCGTCGCCTTCGTCCCGTCGTCGGAGATCGATCCGCTCCAGATGGACGCGGCGTACTACCTCGCGGCGAACGGCGTCCCGGCCGCCAAGCCGTACACCCTGCTGCGCGAGGCGCTCAAGCGCAGCGACCGGGTCGCCATCGCCAAGTTCGCCCTGCGGGGACGGGAGCGGCTGGGCATGCTGCGCGTCGTCGACGACGTGATCGCCATGCACGGCCTGCTCTGGCCGGACGAGATCCGCGCCCCCGAGGGCGTCGCCCCCGACACCGCCGTCACGGTCCGGGACGCCGAACTCGACCTCGCGGACGCCCTGATGGACACGCTCGGCGAGGTCGACATCCACACCCTCCACGACGACTACCGGGAGGCGGTGGAGGAGCTCATCGCCGCCAAGGCGGAGGGCGGCCTGGAGGTCCCGGCGGAGCCCAAGAAGGAACGGGGCGGCCAGGTCATCGACCTGATGGCCGCCCTGGAGAACAGCGTCCGCGCCGCCCGCGAGGCCCGCGGCGAGCCCGCCCCCGCCGAGGCCTCGGTGACGGAGCTGTCCCCGCGGCCGCGCAAGAAGGCGCAGGCGGCGCCGAAGGAGACGGGCGCGAAGAAGTCCACCGCGAAGACCGCCAAGTCCGCCGAGTCGGGGGAGAAGAAGCCGGCCGCGTCCCGCAAGTCCACCTCCAAGACCGCGAAGGCGGCGGAGAAGAAGCCGGCGGCGAAGAAGGCCCCCGCCAAGAAGGCGACTCCGCGCAAGCGCTCGGCGTGACGGCGGTCAGGCCCGTGCCGCCGGCCCGCGCCCGTCACGCCTTCCGCAGCAGCGTCTCCAGCACCGACTCCAGGTACTCCGGGTCCCGCGGCAGCGCCCCCGGGGCCGCGTGCGTCAGATGGGTGTGGCCCAGGTACGAGGTGTAGGCCAGCAGTGCCCGGCGGGCGGCGGCGGCCGGGGGGAAGCCGAGTTCCTCGAAGAGCCGGGAGACGTAGGCGACGCGGCGCTCGGTCACGCGGTGCAGGACCGCCGCGACCCGGGGGTGGTCGGCGGTGGCGAGGAGGGAGACCTCCAGGGAGTCCTCCGCCGCCGAGGCCGTGGCGTTCAGGAACAGCGTGCGCAGCCGCTTCTCCGGGTCCGGTTCGGGGGCGAGGGCGGCGATGACCGCCTCGGTGCCGGTCTCCTCCCAGCGCAGCAGCGCCGCCTCGATCAGCGCCTCCCGGTTGGCGAAGTGCCAGTAGAAGCTGCCCTTCGTCGTGCCCAGGCGCGCGGCGAGCGGCTCCACCGCGACCGCCGCGAGACCGCCCTCGCCGATCGCGGTGAGGGCGGCGTCGGCCCAGTCGCGGGCGGTCAACCGGCGCCGGGAGGCGGGTGGTTGGGAGGCGGTCTGCCGGGGGGCGGGGCGTCGGGGGACCATGACCGTACGGTACCGTACGGAGAAACATACGCCCCCGTATGGAGGTGTGCGCCATGCGCACGGTACGGAACGTCCACCAGCGGATCATCGACGCGCCCGCCGACACGGTCGGCGCCCTCCTCGACCGGCTCGCCGGCGAGGACGACCCGCTCTTCCCGACGCCCGCCTGGACGGGCATGCGTTTCGACCGGCCGCTCGGCGTCGGCGCCGACGGCGGCCACGGCTCGATCCGCTACCGGGTCACCGCGTACGAGCCCGGCCGCGGCATCCGGTTCGACTCGGCCTCCCTGGGCGGCTACCACCGGTTCTCGGTCGAACCGCTGGACGGGGGCGCGCGGTGCCGGCTCGTCCACGCCCTGGAGATACGCGTGGGCTTGGCGGAAACCCTGCTCTGGGCGCTCGCCGTCCTGCCGGTCCACGACACCGTCATCGAGGAGCTCTTCGACAACGCGGAGCGCGCCGCCACCGGCCGCCTCACCCGCCCCGCCACCCGCTGGTCCCCACGGGTCCGGCTGCTGCACCGGCTCGGCCACCCCCGCCCCGCCGCCACCCCGGTCCCCGCCGCGGCGCGCCTCGCCCGGCACGCCTTCGACCGCCCCGACTTCGCCGACGCCTGCCGCCTGCCCCTCGAACGCGGCATGGACCGCGACCCGCGCGCCTGGCGCGGCGTCCTCCCCTTCCCCGTACAGGCCGCCGGGGAGAGCGAGTTGCTGCTGGGGAAGGACGCCGGGCACCTGGACTTCCGCGCCTCCGTCCTCGTCGGGGAGGACGACGTCACCCTCAGCACCGTCGTGAAGGTCCACAACACCCGCGGCCGCCTCTACTGGGCCCTCGTCCGCCACCTGCACCCGTACGCCGCCCGGCACGCGCTCCGCCGCACCCACCGGCGCCTCGCGCTCGCGGCGCCTTCCGCCGGGGAGCGCCACCGGAGCCGCGTCACCTCCTGAAGGCACGGCGTCACCTCCTGAACGCCACCGGCAGCGCGCTCACCCCCCGGACGAAGTTCGACGCCAGCCGCGGCGCCGGGCCCGTCACCTCGAAGGAGGACACCTGGGCGCGCAGTTCGGCCAGCATCGCCCGGATCTCCACCCGGGCGAGCTGCGCCCCCAGGCAGAAGTGCGGGCCGAAGCCGAAGGTGACGTGCCGGTTCGGGTCGCGCCCCACGTCGAAGCGGTCCGGGCCGTCGAACGCCTCCTCGTCGAAGTTGGCCGACGCGCACCACAGCGTCACCGCGTCACCCGCCGCGATCCGCGTGCCGTCCCCCAGCTCCGTGTCCGCCGTGGCCGTACGGCCCACGTGGGCCACCGGCGTCGTCCAGCGCAGGATCTCCTCGGCGGCCGGGCCGACCAGCGACGCGTCCGCCCGCAGCCGCGCCCACTGCTCGGGGTGGGCGGCCAGCGCCAGCAGCCCGCCCGCCATCGACAGCCGGGCCGTCTCGTCCCCGCCGATGATGAGGTTGTAGCAGTTGAGGAGGGTCTCCTCCTCGGTGAGCGGGCGCCCGTCGACCGTGCCGGCCACCAGCAGGCTGACGATGTCGGAGCCGGGCGCCTCGCGCCGCTCGGCCGCCAGCCGCAGGTAGTAGTGCAGGAGCTCGCTCTGCGCGATCCGCACCTCGACGGACGCCGAGGCGCTCTCCTCGCCCAGCATCGCCGCGTTCGTCAGCTCCAGCACCCGCGCCCGGTCCGCCGCCGGCACACCCAGCAGCTCGCAGATCGCCCGCAGCGGCACCTGCGCGGCGACCTCCGCCACGAAGTCGACGGACTCTCCCGAGCCACTGCGCGTCACCGCCTCCGCCAGCAGCTCCCGCGTCGCGCGCGTGATCGACTCCGTCACCGGCCCCAGCTGCCGGGGCCCGAACCCGCCGGACAGCAGCCGCCGCAGCGCCGCGTGCCGCTCCCCGTCCGTCACCACGAGCATCTTCCCGGCCCCGCGGTCGTACCCCTGGAGGAGCGTGGCCAGCATGTTCCCGCCCTCCGACGAGAACGTCCGCGCGTCCCGCAGCGCCCGCACCACGTCCGCGTGGCGCGTCACCACCCAGAAGCCCGGCACGGCCGCGCCCCGCGCCGGGTCCACGGGCTGCCAGCGCACCGGCTCACGGCGGCGCAGCTCCCGCCACACGCCGCGCAGGTCCTCCTCGGCGTGCACGCGCGGATCGAGCAGGTCCACCGCCGCCCGCCCCACGGTCACGCCTCCGACTCGAACTCGTCCAGCAACGCACCGAGTTCGTCGTCCCCCGACCGCAGCTCCACGATCCGGGCCGCCAGCTCGGCGAGCGTCAACTGCTCCAGGAACAGGTCGATCGGTACGTCGACGCCGAACTCGTCGCTCATCCGGGACACCAGGTGCACAGCGGTCAGCGAGTCACCGCCCGCCTCGAAGTACGTCCGGTCCAGGGCCGCTTCGGACGCGTCGAGCCCCAGCGCCTCCCGCAGCGCCCCCGCCACCGCCGCCTGAAGGTCCCCTTCCGGGTCGGCCTCCGCCGCGGCGGGCTGCTGTACGGGCCGTTCCAGGGTGAGCGCGCCGTGGCTCTCGCCCGCGAACGGGTACGTCGGCAGGCTCACCCGCCGCGTGCCCTCCGGCGCCTCCGGCCAGGCCACCTCCCCGCCCGCCAGCCACGCCTCGCCCAGCGGATGCGGGTCCCGCACCCCGGCGGCCAGCTTCTCCGCGGCCTCGGCCGGGCCGGAGGCGACGACGTACGTCCGCACCGGCAGGGCGGTGCGCCCGGTGCGCAGGGTGTGCGCCACCTCGGCGAGCGACGACGGCGCGCCCTCCGCGCGCAGCCACTCCGCCAAGCGCCGGGCGAGCACCTGGAGTTGCCCCTCCGTCCGGGCCGACAGCGGCAGGACGAACGGACCACCGGCAGGGGCGGGTGCCGGGGCCGGTCGCGGCGGCGCCTCCTCCAGCACCACGTGCACGTTCGTCCCGCCGATGCCGACCGACGTCACGCCCGCGAGCCGGCCCGAGCCGTCCGCCGGGCGCGGCCACACGGTGCCCGCCTCCGTGACCAGCCGGAACGGCGACGACTCCAGGTCCGGATGGGGCGACTCGACGTTGACCGTCGGCGCCAGCGCGCCGTGCTCCAGCATCAGCACCGTCTTGATGAGGGCGGCCACCCCCGCCGCCGCGTCCAGGTGTCCGATGTTCGACTTGACCGACCCCAGTCGCACGCCGGACGCCCCGGCGAACGCCGCGCCCGCCGCCGCCAGTTCGATCCGGTCGCCGAGCTCCGTGCCCGTCCCGTGCGCCTCCAGGTACTGCACCCGCGCCGGGTCCAGGCCGGCCGCCTCCCACGCCTCCGCGATCGCCGCCGTCTGCCGGTCCACGCCCGGGGCCGTGAACCCGACCTTCGTCGCCCCGTCGTTCGTCACCGCCGAGCCGCGCAGCACCGCGCGCACCGGGTCACCGTCCGCCAGCGCGTCCTCCAGGCGCCGCAGGACGACCACGCCGACGCCGTTGCCGGGCACGGTCCCGGCCGCCTTCTCGTCGAAGGGCCGGCACCGCCCGTCCGGCGCGTAGATCCCGCCGTCGACGTGGACGTACCCCCGGGGCCGTACGGCGTCGACCGAGACGCCGCCCGCGAGCGCGGTGTCGCACTCGCCCAGCAGCAGCGCCTGCGCCGCCAGGTGCACGGCGGTCAGCGACGTCGAACACGCCGTCTGGACGTTCATGCTCGGCCCGTCGAGCCCCAGCCGGTACGAGATCCACGGTGCCAGGAACTCCCGGTCGGTGAGGAGCCGCACCTGCGTCGCGCCGATCCGGGCCGCCGGCTCGCGGCCGGTGGCGGCGGCCAGCGCGTGCTCGGTGGGCGAGCCGCCGACGTACACGCCCGTGCGGGCGGGCGCCCGCAGCGGGTCGTACCCCGCGTCCTCCAGCGCCGCCCACGCCGTCTCCAGCAGCAGCCGGTGCTGTGGGTCGAGCGCGGCGGCCTCGGTGCGGTGGAAGCCGAAGAGGTCCGCCTCGAAGCGGTCGGCGTCCGCGAGGAGGCCCTTGGTGCCGACCTCGCCCGCCGGGGCGTCGAAGTCCGTGAGCGAGCAGACGCCGCCCCGGAGGTTCGCCCAGTAGGCGGCCAGGTCGGGGGCGCCGGGGAAGCGCCCGCTCATGCCGACGACGGCTATCGCGCCTTCGGGAACCTGCTGGTCCATCGTTCAGTGGCCTTTCCGGTTGCTGCGGAGCCTTCGTGCGGTGGCGGCGCGGTCCCGCCGCGGAGACGTCCCGCGGGCCGGCGGTGCGCCGCCGTCCAGGTGCGCGGCGAGCGCGGCGACCGTCGGGTGCCGGAAGAGGTCGACGAGGGTCAGCGCGTCCTCGCCGTACCCGGCGCGGCGCAGGGCCGCCAGGACGGCCAGCAGCCGCACCGAATTGCCGCCCAGTTCGAAGAAGTTGTCGTGCACGCCCACCCGGTCGAGCGTCAGCACCCGCGCCCACACCTCCGCGACGCGGCGCTCGGTGTCGCCGCCCGGCGCGGCGTACGACTCCGCCAACGGCGGCCGCTCGGCCGGGGGTTCGGGCAGGGCGGCCCGGTCGATCTTGCCGGAGCGGTTCAGCGGCAGCCCGTCCAGACGCACGAAGACCTCGGGCACCATGTAGCCGGGCAGCCGCTCCGCCAGCCGGGCGCGCAGCGCCTCGTCGGGCGCGTCCCCGACGACGTACGCCACCAGCCGGTCACCGCGCACGGCCGCGGCGGCCATCACCACCCCGTCCACGCCCGCCAGCAGCGCCTCGACCTCGCCGAGCTCGACGCGGAAGCCGCGCAGCTTCACCTGCGCGTCGCTCCGCCCGAGGTAGTGCAGCACCCCGTGCGCGTCGATCCGGCCCAGGTCCCCGGTGCGGTACATGCGGGTGCCCGGCGGACCGTACGGGTCGGCGACGAACCGCTCGGCGGTCATGCCGGGGCGTCCGATGTAGCCGCGCGCCAGCGAGGCCCCGGCCACGTACACCTCGCCCGTGACCCCGACGGGCACCGGCCGCAGCCGCGCGTCCAGCACGTAGGTGCGGGCGCCGGGCACGGCGTGCCCGATGACGACCGGTTCGCGGGGGCGCAGCTCGGCGGTGGTGGAGTACACGGTGGCCTCGCTGGGCCCGTACGCGTTGACGATCCGCCGCCCGGGCCCGGCCAGCCGCTCCACCAGCTCCGCCGGGCACGCCTCCCCGCCGACGGCGAGCGTCCGCAGCCGGGGCAGCGCGCCCCCCGCCCCCTCGGGCAGCATCATCGCGGCGGACGGCGGCAGGAACACGTAGGTGATCCCGCTGTCCCGCAACCGGGCGAACAGCCCGTCCCCGAGCCGCTCGTGCTCCTGCGCGACGTGCAGCTCGGCCCCCGCGACCCACGGGAAGAACAGGTCGGAGACGGCCACGTCGAACCCGAACGACACGAACTGCAGCACCCGGTCCTCGGCCGTGACCGGAAACACCGGCCGCACGGCGACGGCCAGGTTCACCAGCGCCCGGTGCGCCACGGCCACGCCCTTGGGCACGCCGGTGGAGCCGGAGGTGTAGAGGACGTACGCGAGGTCGTCGGGCCCGGGCGGGAGCACCGGCGCCGCTCCGGGCGCCGGGGTGGCCGCCTCCCCGTCCGGCTCGTCGACGTGCAGCGCCCGCACCCCCAGGTCCCGGTCCGCCGTCCCCGCCGCCACCAGCAGCAGCGACATGCCCGAGTCCCCGGCCATGTAGCGCAGGCGCGCGTCCGGGTTCGCCGGGTCCAGGGGAACATACGCGGCGCCCGCGCGCAGGACCGCGAGGGCCGCGACCGCCATGTCCGCCGAGCGCGGCAGCAGCAGGCCGACGCGGACGCCGGGGCGGGCGCCCGCGGCGCGGAGCCGGGAGGCCAGGGCGTCGGCGCGGGCCAGCAGCTCGCGGTAGGTGAGGCGGACCTCGCCGCAGACGAGGGCCGTGGCGTCCGGACGCTCGGCCGCGCGGTCCGCGACCAGGTCCGGCACCAGGCGGTCCACGGAAGCCGCCTCGGCCGTACGGTCGGCCGCCGCCACCACCCGGGCGCGCTCGTCCGCCGGGACGGCGTCCAGCAGGGACAGCGGCACGTCGGGCCGGGCCAGGGCGCTCGACAGCAGCGTCTCGAAGGACCGCGCCCACGCGCGTACCGTCGCCGCGTCGAACAGCCCCGCGCGGTAGATGAACTGCGCCGCCAGCTCCTCCCCCCACCGCTCCACGTGCAGGTGCAGGTCGAACTTGGCCGCCTCCACCTCCACCTCGGCGCGCGTGACCTCCGCGCCCGCCAGCGCCGCCGACAGCTCGGTGTCGTCGTCGTACGCGAACACCACCTGCACCACCGGGTCGTGGCTGGTCTCCCGGGCCGGCGCGACCGCGTCGACGACCGCCTCGAACGGCGCGTCCTCGTAGGGCCGGCCCGCCACCAGCCGCTCGCGCAGCCGGGCGACCAGCTCGCCGTACGAGGGGTCGCCGGACAGGTCGACGCGCAGCGCCAGCGTGTTGGTGAGCATGCCGACCGTCTCCTGGAGCTCGGGCCGGTCGCGCCCCGACACCGGGAACCCGATCACCAGGTCCTCACGCCCCGAAAGGCGCCCCAGGAACGCCGCGTACACCGCGAACAGCCCCATGAAGGGCGTGGCCCCGCGCGTCCGGGCCACCGCCGCCAGCCGCTCCCGCACCGCCGCGCCGATCCGGAACCGCACGCTCCCGCCCGCCGCCGACCGCACCGCCGCGCGCGGCCGGTCCAGCGGCAGCGCCACCGTGCCGGGCGCCCCGCGCAGCTGCTCGGCCCAGTGCGCCACGGCCCGGTCGTACGCGCCCCCCTCCATCCGCTCGCGCTGCCAGGCCGCGTAGTCGGGGTACTGCAGCGGCGGCTCGGGCAGCACGTCCGGCACCCCCTTCACCTCCGCCTCGTACGCCGCCGACAGGTCCCGCAGGAGCACCTGGAGCGACCAGCCGTCGCACACCAGGTGGTGGGCGACGAGCAGCACCCGGTGCGAGCCGTCGTCCAGCGCGTACACGGTGGCGCGCAGCAGCGGCCCGGCCGCCGTGTCGAACGGCCGCGCCGCCTCCGCCCGTATCCGCGCGTCCGCCTCGCCCACCGGGACACCGGTCTCCGCCCGCACCGCCGCCCGGCCGGCCGACGCGACGATCTGTACGGGCGCGCCCTCCGACATCCGGAAGACGGTACGCAGCGCCTCGTGCCGCGCCACCAGCGCGTCCAGCGCGCGGCGGAACGCGGCCACGTCGAAGGGGCCGCGCACGGTGAAGGCGGCGGGCACGTTGTACTGCGCGGAGCCCGGGTCCAGCTGGTCCAGGACGAGCAGCCGGCTCTGCGCGTCCGAGACCGGGAACTCGTACTCCTCCACCTCGTCGAACTCCGTCATGGCTTCCCCCGTAGTACGTCGTCGAGGACGGCGGCGACGGCCGCCGCCGGTTCCGCGTCCAGCACCTCGCTGTGGGCGCAGTCCAGTTCGTGGACGTCCAGCGCCGCCGCCCACGGCCGCCACGCCGCCGCCTTCTCCTCCGTCGTCGCCTCGGCCGCGCGCGTCGCCGAGAAGAGCGTCACCCGCCCGTCGTACGGCGACGGCCGCCAGGCGCGCGCCAGCCGGATGTGGTGGACCAACGAGTCCGCCACGGCCGCGAGCCGCGCGTCGTCGAACCCGGCGAGGACGCCGTCCCCCTCGCGTACGCGCGCGAACACCTCGGCCCGGACCAGCGGCCCCGCGCCCGGCGGCACCTGGTTGTTGCGCAGCAGCAGCCGCAGCGCCTCCCGCTCGACGGCCGCCGGGTCGAGCGGCCCGGCCGCCGCCGGCTTCGGCATCGCGTCCAGCACCGCCAGCAGTCCCACCTCCTCGCCCGCCCGCCGCAGTCGGACGGCCATCTCGTGGGCGAGCACCCCGCCGAAGGAACGCCCGACGAGGAGGTACGGGCCGTGCGGCCGCACGGCGCGGATCCGCTCGACGTACCCCTCCGCCATCGCGCCCAGATCGGCGGGCAGGTCCGTCCCGCCGCGCATGGCCGGGGACTGGAGGGCGAGGACCGGCAGGCCGGGGGAGAGGTGCGGCAGCAGCGCCGTGTACGCCCAGCCGAGGCCGAAGCCCGGGTGCACGCAGAACAGCGGCGTACGGTCCGGCCGCCCGGGGCGCAGGGTGACCAGCGGCCCGAACCCGTCGTCGGCGTCCCGGCCGAGGCGGTCGGCGAGCGCGGCCGGGGCCGGGGCCTCGAACAGCGCGGCGAGGGGGACGCGGACGCCGAGCGCCGTCTCGATCCGCGAGGCCAGCCGGAGCGCGAGCAGCGAGTGGCCGCCGCGCGCGAAGAAGTCGTCGTCGGGGCCGACCGCGTCCACGCCGAGCACCTCGGCGAACAGCGCGCACAGCGCCGCCTCCCGCCCGGGCCGGGGCGCGCGGCGCGATTCCGCCGGTGCCCCGGGCTCCGGCAGCGCCGCCCGGTCCACCTTGCCGTGCGCCGTCAGCGGTACGGCGTCGACACGCGCCCACAGCGACGGCACCAGGTGCTGCGGCAGGGCCCGCGCCGCCTCCTGCCGTACGGCGCTCAGCGCGGCGCCCGGCGCGAGGACGACGTGCGCGGCGAGCACCTTGCCGCCGCCACCACTGCCGCCGTCCGGACCCGTTGCCCGAGCGGTGACGACCGCGCGGACGACCCCGGCGCAGCGCCCCAGCGCCGCCTCGACCTCCGCGGGCTCGACGCGGAAGCCCCGCACCTTGACCTGCGCGTCGGCGCGGCCCTCGAACTCCAGCACCCCGTCGGGGCGGCGCCGCACCAGGTCCCCGGTGCGGTACATGCGGGCGCCGGGCGGCCCGTACGGGTCGGCGACGAACCGCTCGGCGGTGAGCCCGGGCCGGTGCAGGTAGCCGCGCGCGAGACCGGCCCCGGCGACGTACAGCTCGCCGGTGGTGCCGTCCGGGACGGGGCGCAGGGCGGCGTCGAGGACGTACGTACGGGTCCGGTCCAGGGGCCGCCCGATGCCCTCGGGCCCGGCGGTGGCGAACACGGTGGTCTCGGTGGGTCCGTACCCGATGACGACCCGGGTGCCGGGACAGGCCTCCCGCACGCGGCGTACGGCCTCCGGTGCCACGACGTCGCCGCCGGCCCACACCTCGCGCAGACCGGACAGCGCCTCGGGCGCGGCGTCGGCGACCACGCGGAACAGCTCGGCGGTCAGCCACAGCGCGGTGACGCCCTCGTCGGGCAGCAGCCGCTCGAGGAGGCCGGGCGTCACCGGCTCCGGGGGCGCGACGACGACGGTCCCGCCGGTGAGGAGCGGCACCCACACCTCGTAGGTGGCGGCGTCGAAGGTGTGCGCGCTGTGGAACAGCACGCGGCGGTGGGCCCCGCCCTCGAAGCGCCGGTCGGCGGCGAGTTCGACGATCGCGCGGTGGGGGACGACGACGCCCTTCGGCTCGCCGCTGGAGCCCGAGGTGTACATGACGCAGGCGGCGTCGTCGGGAGCCGGCGCGACGACGGCGGCCGCCGGCGAGCCCTGCGTGCCGGCCTCGGTGAGGCCCTGGCCCTGCCCGTCGGCCTCGGTAGGGCCCGGCGCGTCGAGGCGGAGTTCGGCCACCTCGCGCGGCAGCCACGGCGTGGGGCCCGCCGTCACGGCGAGACGCGCCCCCGAGGAGGCGAGGAGCCGGCCCAGCGGGGCGGACGGCTGGGCCGGGTCCAGGGGAAGGTACGCGGCGCCCGCCTTGACCACCGCCAACTGCGCCACCACCAGCTCCGGCGAGCGCGGCAGCGGCAGCGCCACGGTGTCGCCCCGCCGGACCCCGGAGGCGGCCAGGCGCCCGGCGAGCGCGTCCGAGGCGGCCGCCAGCTCGGCGTACGAGAGCGCGCCGTCGGGGGCGCGCAGCGCCACCGCCCCGGGGGCGCGTGATACCTGGTGCGCGAACCGCTCCACCACCGTCGCCGGTTCGGCGGGCGGACGCGCCGGCCCCGCCCCCGCCGCCCGCAGCGCGGCGCGCTCCTCGGGCGGCAGGACGTCCAGCCGGGCCACCGGGCGGCCCGGGTCGCCCGCGAGCTCCTCCAGGGCGTGCGCCAGCCGCGCCGCCACCGCGCCGGGCGCGATGCCCCGGCGGCAGCCGATGCGCAGCAGCATGCGCTCGCCCGCGACGACGGCCACGGTCACCGGGTAGTGGGTGGCGTCCCTCGCCTCGACGAGGCGCACGGCGGCGGCACCGTCCGCGCCGGAGCGCGGGAAGTTCTCGAACGCCAGCACCGTGTCGAAGAGGTCCCCGGCCCCCGCCTCCCGCTGCACCTCCGCGAGCCGCACGTGGTGGTACGGCGCGAGGCGCAGCTGCTCGGTCTGGAGGCGGGCCAGCAGCCCGCCCACCGGCTCGCGGTCGCGCAGCCGTACCCGTACCGGCAGCGTGTTGACGAAGAGGCCCACCATCCTCTCCACGCCCGGCAGGTCGTGCGGCCGGCCGGAGACCACGGCCCCGAACACCACGTCACGCGCGCCGCCGCCCGTCATGCGGTGCAGGACCAGCGCCCAGGCGGCCTGGACGACGGTGTTGACGGTGACCCCGCACGCGGCGGCCCGCCGCGCCACCGCGGTCGTGAGCGCGGCGGAGAGCTCCACGTCGTGGACCTCGGCCGCGTCGGCGGGGCCGGACGGGGACAGCAGCCGGGGCCGCTCCAGGCCCGCCAGCGCCTCGCGCCACGCCGCACGCGCCGCGTCGGCGTCCTGCCGCCGCAGCCAGGCCAGGTAGTCCCGGTAGGGGACGGGCGGCGGCAGCGGCCCGTCGGTGCAGAGCGCGGCGAGGTCGCGTTCCAGGAGCGGCAGCGACCAGCCGTCGAGGAGCAGGTGATGGAAGGTCAGGACGAGGTCGCGGCCCGTCACCAGGGCGCCCCGCACCAGCGGCGGCCGCCGCACGTCGAACCGCCGTGCCCGCTCCTCGGCCATCACCTCCCGTACGTCCCCGTCGGCGGGCTCCCGCCACTCGACCGCCACCTCGCGCGGGATCAGCTGCACCGGCTGCGCCAGCCGCTCGTGCCGGAAGCCCGCCTTCAGGTTCGGGTGCCGCTCCAGCAGCGCCGCCACGGCCTGCCGCACCGGGACCGGGGTGCCGGAGGCGACCCGGAAGCGCGCCTGCACCACGTACGGGTCCGGCTCGCCGTCCCCGGCGTCCCGTACGGCGTGGAAGTACAGCCCCTCCTGCGCGGGCGCCAGCGGCAGGACGTCCGCGATCCGCCCGCCACCGGACCCGCTGTCGGCTGTGGGGCCGGGCCGGCCGCTGTGAGTTCCGCCGACGGTTGCCGGGCCGGACCGGCCGACGGTTGCCGGGCCGGACCGGCCGTCGGCTGTGGGGCCGGACCGGCCGCCGTGGGCCCCGCTGCCGGCCATGGGGCCGGGCCCGCCGCCGTGCGCCGCGACCCGGCGGGCCCCGCCCCCGTGGTCCCCGCTCCCGCTCACCAGTCCCCTTCCAGCATCTCCAGCTGCTCCTGCGACAGCTCCACCAGGTCGAAGTCCGACGCCGTGTGCCCGCCCGCGCCCTCCCGGGCCGCCTCCGCGACCAGCGCCTCGACCGCCTCGCGCCACAGCTCCGCGAGCCGCCGCACCTCGCCGTCGGCCAGGACGCCTTCCGCGTACGACCACCCGGCGACCAGGCCCCGGTCCAGGGCCACCGCGTCGATCTCCAGCGCGTGCCCCAGCGGCATCGCCGCGGCCGCCGCGCCCAGCAGCTCGCCCCCGGCCACATCGGCCCCGCCCAGCCGCCCCAGGTAGTTGAAGCGGAGGTCGGGCACGGGCAGGGCCGCCAGCTTCGGCGCCGTGTCCTGGTTCAGGTACCGCAGCAGCCCCCACCCGAGGCCCCCGTCCGGCACCGCGCGCAGCTGCTCCTTGACGCGCTTCAGCGCCTCGCCCGGGGCCGCCGCCCCCGCCGCACCGCCCGCGTCCAGCCGTACCGGGTACTGGGTGGTGAACCAGCCGACGGTCCGGGACACGTCCACCCCGCCCACCCCGTCCGCCGGCGCCTCGCGGCCGTGCCCCTCCAGGTGCACCAGCACACCGGAGCCGCCGCCGCGCCACCGCTCCACGGCGACCGTCAGCGCGGCCAGCAGCACCGTGTCCGTACCGCAGTGGAACGCCGCCGGTACGGCGCCCAGCACGGCCTCCGTCACCCCGGCGCCGAACTCCACGGTGAAGCCGGCCCGGGGCGCCCCGGCACCGCGCCCGCCCGCGATCCGGCCGTCCGGACCGCCGCCCCACAACGCCCGCTCCCACCAGGGCGCTTCGGTGTCCACCCGCTCCGGCCGCGCCGACTCCTCGCGCAGCAGCTGCGCCCACCGCCGGAAGGACGTACCGCCCGCCTCCCGGACCGGGGACCCCGCCAGCGCGGCGGCCAGCTCGGGCCCGAGCACCCGCCAGGACACGCCGTCGACCGCGAGGTGGTGCACGGTCAGCAGCAAGCGGTCACCGTCCAGGACGGCCCGCAGCATCTCGCCCCGCGCCGGGTCCAGCCGCTCGTCCTCCGGAGCCGCACGCAGGACCTCCACCCGTACGTCCCCGACGGGCCGGACCTCCAACTCCCACTCCGCGCCCGGGCCCGCGTCCGGGCCGCCCCCGACCAGCCGCATCCGCAGCGCCCCGTGCCGGTCCACCAGCCCCTGCACGGCGGCGGTCACCCGCTCGTACGACACCCCGTCCGGTACGGGGAAGACCATCGACTGCGTGAAGGCGGCCGGATCACCGCCGTGTTCACGGAGTTGCTCGCGCCACCACCGCATGACGGGCGTGAGCGGCAGCCGCCCCACCCCGGAGTCCCCGGATGCCGGAGCGGCCTCCCGGGCCTCCCGCGCCACCCGCGCCAGCCCCGCCGGGGTCCGCGCCGTGAACACGTCCCGGGGCGTGAACGCGAGCCCCGCCTCCGTCAGCGCCCGCCCGGCCAGCTGGATCGCCATGATGCTGTCGCCGCCGAGCCGGAAGAAGTCGTCGTCCGCGCCGACCGACGCCCTGCCCAGGACGCCCGCGAACAGGCCGCACAGCACCTCCTCGCGCCCGGTGGCCGGAGCCCGTCCGCCCTCCGCCACCCCGCCCGGCTCGGGCAGGGCGTCCCGGTCCAGCTTGCCGTTCGCGGCGACCGGCAGGGCGTCGAGCACCACCACATCGGCGGGCACCATGTGCGCGGGCAGCCGCCCGGCCGCGTGCGCGAGCACGTCGCCGGCACCGAGGGAGCCGTTCGGCACCACGTACGCCACCAGCCGCCCGCCACGCGCCACCACCACGGCCCGCCCGACCGCCGGATGCTCCGCGAGCACGGCCGCCACCTCGCCCGGCTCGACCCGGAAGCCGCGCAGCTTCACCTGGTCGTCCGCGCGGCCCAGGCAGTCCAGCGACCCGTCCTCGCGCCACCGCGCCAGGTCCCCCGTCCGGTACATCCGCGCGCCCGGCGGCCCGTACGGGTCGGCGACGAACCGCTCGGCGGTCGGTCCCGGCCGCCCCAGGTAGCCGCGCGCCAGCCCGTCACCCGCCAGGTACAGCTCGCCGCGCACCCCCGCCGGAACCGGCCGCAGCCGCGCGTCGAGGACGTACGCGCGCGTCCCCGCCACCGGCGTCCCGATCGGCGGCGTCCGCCCGTCCGGCACCAGCGGGCCCGACGCGGTGGCGCCGACGGTCGACTCGGTGGGCCCGTACGCGTTGTGGAACCGCCGCCCGCTTCCGGGACCGGCCCAGCGGGCCACCAGGTCCGGCGGGCAGGCCTCCGCGCCCGAGGCGATCACCCGCAGGTCCGGGTACGCGCCCTCCGGCACGGTCGCCAGCACCGACGGCGGCAGCAGGGTGCAGGTGATCCGCTCCCGGGCCAGCACGTCCCCGAGCGCGGCCCCCACCAGCGGCCCCGGCGGCGCCACGACCAGCGTCGCCCCGGCCGCGAACGCCATCGCCGCCTCACCGACCGAGATGTCGAAGGCGGGCGACCCCAGTTGGAGCACCCGGTCGCCGGGCCCGAGCCCGAACCGCTCCGCGTAGCTGTGCCCCAGCGCGGCGATGCCCCGGTGCGTGACGACGACCCCCTTGGGCCGCCCGGTGGTGCCGGAGGTGTAGATGACGTACGCGGTGTCGTCCGCGCCCGCCTCCCGTACGGGAAGCGGCCCGTGCGCTCCGTACGCCCCCTCGTCCAGGACGAGCAGCGGCACCTCACCGGGCACGCCGACGTCCTGACCACCCGTCACCAGCAGCACCGGCGCCGCGTCCTCCAGCACGTACCGCACGTGCTCGGCCGGATAGTCGAGGTCGACCGGCAGGTACGCCGCCCCCGCCCGCTGCACCGCCAGCGCGGCCACCACCATCGCGGGCGTCCGCCCCAGCGCCAGCGCCACGAGCCGCCCGGGCCCGGCGCCGTGCGCCGCGAGCAGCCCGGCCAGCCGGTCCACCCGGTCGGCGAGTCCGGCGTACGTCAACGCGACGTCACCGCAGGCCAGCGCCACGGCATCGGGCGTACGCGCCGCCTGCCGCGCCACCAGCCCGGGCAGCGCGACCGGCTCCGGCCCCGCCGGTCCCGCCGAGGCGGCCAGCAGCCGTGCCCGCTCCGCCGCCGGCACCAGCTCGTGGTCGCGCACCGGCGCGTCCGGCGCCGCCGTGACCCGCCGCAGCAACTCCACGTACGCCTCGGCCCACCGCGCCACCGCCTCCGGCGCGAACAGCTCCGTCCGCACCTCGAAGCTGCCCGTCATGCCCTCGGCCGGGTCGGCGGCGTCCCGGACGATGCCGACCAGGTCGTGCTCACCGCCCGTGTGGATGCGCTCCGGTACGGCGAACTCGCTCAGCGCCCGCACACTGCGCTGCTGCGCCAGGTGCATGAACACCCACTGGAACAGCGGAGAGCGCCCCGCGTCCCGCTCCGGCGCCACCGCCGAGACGATCCGCCCCACCGGCACGTCGGCGTTGGCCATCAGCTCCGGGAAGTCGGCCGCGAACCGGCCCAGCACCTCCCCGAAGGAGTCCTGCGGCCCGATCCGCCACCGCGTGGGCACGGCGTTCATGACGTATCCGATGACCCGCTCCAGGCCCTTGGCGGCCCGGTTCGCGGTCGGCGTGCCCAGCACCAGGTCCCCGGCGCCCGACAGCCGGTGCGCGAGCACCGCGAACGCCGCCATCAGCACCACGTACACCGACGCGCCCCGCTCCCGCGCCAGCGCCCGTACCGCGTCCGCCGTCTCCCGCTCCACCCGGAACGGCACCTGCGCGATCCCGGGGCCGGCCCCGGCCGGCGTACCGGGCACGGTCAGCGCCCCCGGCGGCTGGGCGAGGTAGCGCCGCCAGAAGCCGAGCCGCGCCTCGAAGACCCCGGCGGCCTCCAGTTCGCCCTGCCAGGCGGCGAAGTCGGCGTACTGCACGGCCGGGCGCGTCAGCCGGGGCGCGGTCCCGTCCCGCACCGCCCGGTACGCCTCCGCGAACTCGCTCTGCAGCACGTCGAAGGACCACCAGTCGGTGATGATGTGGTGCAGGCTCAGCATCAGCGTGGACCGCCGGTCGTCGACCGTGACGAACCGCGCCCGCATCAGCCGGTCGCCCGCCAGGTCGAACGGCCGCCGCCGGAACGCCTCCAGCGCCTGCGCGATGTCGCGCCCCGTCCCCCGCAGGTCCTCCCGCTCCAGCACGAAGGGCCCCTCGTCCGGGAACTCCAGCCACAGGTCCCCGGCCCGGCCCCGGATCCGCGCCCGCAGGACGTCGTGGTGCCGCCGCACCAGCGTGAGCGCCGCCGCCAGGTGCGCGGGGTCGACCGGCCCGTCGAAGTGGTACGCCGAGCACAGGTTCAGCGCCGGGGTCCCCGGATACAGCGAGTCGTACACCCACAGGTCCTCCTGCGCGGGACCGAGCCGCACGGGCGCGCCACCGTCCCCGTCCCGGACCGGTACGACGGCGGGCACGGACCCGGCCCGCCCCGACTCCACCAGGCGCCGCATGAGCCGTACGCGCTGCTCGGAGCCGAGCGCGCGGAAGCGGTCAGCCGTCGACACCATCTAGAGCTCCTCCTGGAGTTCCGCCAGCCGGTGCAGCCCGGCCAGCACCTCGTCCCGGCCGAGGCCGAAGTCGATGAAGCAGGCGACCTCGTCGACGCCCAGCTCGCGCAGGTCGGCGAGCATCGTGCGGCAGGTCTCGGCGGAGCCGAGCAGGGAGCCCCACGTGAGATAGCGGCGGAAGGCGAACTCGGCCATCAGCGCCGTCTGTTCGTCCGTGAGCCCGGCGGTGCGCCGGTCGGCGGATCGGTTGGCGGAGGTCTGCCGCACGTACGACCGCAGGTACGCGGTCAGCGGCTCCGCCACCAGCCGCCGTACGTGCGCGTCGTCCTCCCCGACGAAGGTGTGCGCCATGAGCGTGACGCGCCCACGAGCCCCGAAGCCGCGGTGCGGGGCCCCGTTGTGCGGGCTGCCGCCGTGCCGGACCTCGTTGTGCGGGCTGCCGCCGTGCCGGACCTCGTCGTGCGGGCTCCCGCCGTGCGGGCTGCGGCTCTGCCGGGCCCACTCCTGCTCGGTTCCGCCCGGCCCGGTCCCGTCCTGCTCGGGTGCGGCTGCGGCTGCAGCGGCGTGCGCGGTGGCGAAGGCCGCCCGGTAACGGGCGATCTTCCCGGCCAGCTCGTCCCGGCTCTGGCCCACGGTCGCCCCCAGCACGCCGGCCCGCAGCCGCCCGGCCGTCTCCCAGGTCTCCGGGCTCCCGGAGGTGGTCAGCCACAGCGGCAACGCGTCCTGCACGGGCGCGGGCGTGGGCCGCACGGCCACCGCCTCGCCGGCGCCGTCCTCGAACTCCACCGCCTCCCCGGCCCACAGCCGCCGCAGCAGCGGCACGTCCCGCAGCATGCGCTCCCGCCGGTCGGCGTACGCGCCGGGGGAGACGACGAAGTCGGCGGAGTGCCACCCGGTGGCGACGGACAGCCCGACGCGCCCGCGCGACAGGTTGTCGACGACCGCCCAGTCCTCGACGACGCGCAGCGGGTGGTGCAGCGGCAGTACGACGCTCCCGGCCCGGATCCCGATCCGCTCGGTGGCGACGGCGAGCGCGGCACTGAGTACGGGCGGACTGGGGAACACCTGCCCGACCTGCTGGAAGTGCCGCTCGGGCGTCCACACGGCGTGGAACCCGAGCCGGTCGGCGGCGCGGGCGATGGCGAGGATGTCGTCGTACGCCCCCACATGCCGCCCGCGCCCGGCTCCCGTCCCCGCGCCGTTCGCCGACGCCTCCGCGCCACCCGCCGGCGCGTCCGTCCCACCCGCCGGCGCGTCCGCGCCGAAGAACATCACGCTCAGGTCCACGACCGCTCGCCCCCCTGCCGGTCCTGGTCCTGGTCCTGCTCCGGCTCGGGTCTCCGCTGCCGGGGCACCCGGGCCCGGCGGGGGATGGGTGCGTCGGCGGGGCGCTCGCGGCCCGCCGCGGCCTCCAGGGCGGCGGCCAGGCCGGCCACCGTGGGGGTCTCGAAGACCTGAGCCGCGGTGACGGCCCCGCCGCCGAGCCCCTCGTTCGTCAGGCGCGCGGCGACGCGCACCGCGCGCAGGGAGTTGC
The DNA here is from genome assembly GCF_040646655.1 of Streptomyces sp. NPDC045431. Taxonomy (NCBI): domain Bacteria; kingdom Bacillati; phylum Actinomycetota; class Actinomycetes; order Kitasatosporales; family Streptomycetaceae; genus Streptomyces; species Streptomyces sp. NPDC045431. Next base: position 291,432 of record NZ_JBEZAQ010000004.1, on the reverse strand, counting down.
CGCCCAGCAGGAAGAAGTCGTCGTGGGGACCGACCTCCTCGACCCCGAGTACGTCCCGCCACACCGCCGCGACCCGCCGCGCGAGCGCGGCGTCGGGAGCCGGGTGCGGCGCGGGCGCCGGGACGGGCCGTCCGGGCTCGGCGGCCGCGGCGCGGGGCGGCTCGCCGAGGCCCAGCTGCGAGAGCCGGACGTCGGGGTCCGCGGCCGCGGCGCCCAACACCCCCACCAGGGCGTCGGCGAGCCACTCCACCACCGCGCGGTCCAGCGCGGCCGTGCGGTACTCCAGGGTGAGGTCCACGCCCTGTGGCGCACCACCCGCCCCGTAGCGGTCCGTCACGTCGACCAGCAGCTCGAAGCGCGCCGCGCCCGTGCGGACGACCTCCACCGAGGCGTCGACGCCCGGCAGGTCCACCTCCGCGCGGGCGTTGTTCTGGAGGGCCAGGACCACGTCCGTGAACGGCTGCCGCCCGGGCCGCCGCGCCGGGTTCAGCGCGTCGACGACCTCCTCGAACGGCACGTCCTGGTGCGCGAGCGCCGACAGGTCCGTGTCCCGGACGCGCGCCAGCAGCTCCCGTACCGTCGGGTCGCCGGACGCGTCGGCCCGCAGGACCAGCAGGTTGACGAAGAAGCCGACGACGTCGTCGACGGTCCCGTCGTTCCCGCGCCCCGCGACCGGCGCGGCGACCGCGGTGTCCTCGCCCGCGCCCGCCCGGGCGAGCACGGCGGCCAGCGCCGCGTGCAGCACCATGAAGAGCGTGGCCCCGTGCGCGCGGCCCAGCTCCACCAGCCGCCGGTGCGCCTCGCCGTCCAGGCTCCGTACGACGGTGCCGGCGTCACGCCCCCCAGCGCTCCGGCCGCGCCACGGCAGCTCCGGCGGCCGTACGCCCGCCAACGCCTTCTCCCAGTACGCCAGCTGCGGTTCGCGCAGTTCCGCCAGCCGCTCCCGCCGGCGCCGCGCGTGCTCGGCGTACCCGACCGGCAGGGCGGGCGGCGCCGTACCCGCGTACGCCCGCGACAGGTCGCGGAAGAGGGGCGGCAGCGACCAGCCGTCCGCCGCGATGTGGTGCAGGACCAGGAGCAGCGCGTGCTCGTCGGGCCGCTCCCGCACGGTGAACAGCACGCCGCGCACGGGGAGTTCGGCGCTCAGGTCGAACCGGTGCCGCGCCTCCTCGTGGATCCGCCGCTCCAGCTCCTCGCCGCCCACGACCAGGTGCCGGTACGGCGGCCGGGCCGCGTCCCCCGTCAGCACGCGCCGCACCGGCTCGCCGTCCACCGCGTCGAACACCGTCCGCAGCGCCTCGTGCCGCGCGACGACCTCGCCGAGCGCGGCGCCCAGCGCGCCGGGGTCCACGGGCCCGCGCAGCCGGGCCAGCATGGGCATGTTGTACGCGACGCCCGCGTCGAGCCGGTCCAGGAACCACAGCCTGCGCTCGGCGTACGACACCGACGTGCCGTCATCAGGGGCGGCCGGCTCCACGGGGGAGACGGCCGCCAGCCGGGGCGCCAGCGCCGCCGGCGTCGGCGCCTCGAACAGTGTCCGTACGTCGACCTCGGCGCCCAGCTCCGCGTGGATGCGCCCCAGCAGCCGGGCCACGAGCAGCGAGTGCCCGCCCAGCGCGAAGAAGTCGTCGTCCGCGCCGACCGACTCCACGCCCAGCACCTCGGCGAACAGTCCGCACAGCGCCGCCTCGCGCGCGTCACCGGGCACCCGCCCCCGGCCTTTCACCACGGCCCCCGGAGCGGGCAGGGCGGCCCGGTCCAGCTTGCCGTTCCCCGTCAGCGGCAGCGCGTCCAGCGTCACGAACGCCCCCGGCACCAGGTGCCCGGCCAGCACGCTCTTCGCGTACGCGCGCAGCCCGGCCTCCAGCTCCGCCTGCCGACAGCCCTCGTTCCCGACGACGTACGCCACCAGCTGCCGCTCCCCGGAGTGGTCCTCGCGGGCGACGACCGCGACCCGGCGGACGCCCGGGTGGCTCCCCAGGACGGCCTCGACCTCGCCGGGCTCCACGCGGAAGCCGCGTATCTTGACCTGCGCGTCGGCCCGCCCCACGAACTCCAGCGCACCGTCCGCCGCCCGCCGCCGCACCAGGTCCCCGGTGCGGTACATCCGGCCGCCCGGCGGCCCGTACGGATCGGCGACGAACCGCTCCGCGCTCGCCCCGGCCTGACCGGCGTACCCGAGCGCGAGCCCGGCCCCGGCGGCGTACAGCTCGCCGACGGCCCCGTCCGGCACGGGCCGCAGCCGCTCGTCGAGGACGTATACCCGCTTGCCCGCCAGCGGCCGCCCGATGGGCACGGACGTCACACCGTCCCGCACATCGGCGGGCTCGACGCGGTGGGTGGTGAGGAAGACCATGCCCTCCACGGGCCCGTAGCCGTTGCTGATCCGCAGCCTGGGCCACCGCTCCAGCGCCCGCGCCACGTGCGCCGCCGACAGCGCCTCGCCGCCGACGACGAGTTCGCGTACACCCTCCAGCGCGCGCGGATACTCGTCCACGATCACGTTGAACAGCCCGGCGGACAGGTACGCGGACGTGACGCCGTGCTCGGCGACGAGCCGCCCCATCACCACCGGGTCCGGCCGCTGGCCGGGATGCAGCACGCAGGTCCCTCCGCCCAGCAGCGGACCCCACAGCTCCAGCGCGAACGCGTCCCACGACACCGGCGCGCACTGCAACCACACCGCGCCGGGCCCGAAGGAGGCGAAGTCCTGCCCGGTCAGCGTGGCGGTGACGGCGTGGTGGGAGGCGACGATGCCCTTGGGCCGCCCGGTGGACCCGGAGGTGAACATCACGCACGCGGCGTCACCCGCGTCCCCGTCGCCCGCGTCCCCCGCGTCGCCGCCGACGGGGGCGTACGCCCCGCCCTCGGCCACCACGGCCGCCACGTCGACGGACGGCCCGTGCCCCCAGCGCGCGCCCGCCCGGTCCACGACGACACCGACACCCGCGTCGGCCGCCATCGCCCGCAGCCGCGCCGCCGGGAAGTTCGGGTCGAGCATCACGTACGCGGCGCCCGCCTTGAGCGTGCCGAGCAGCGCTACCACCATCGCGGCGGACCGCTCCAGGTACACGCCCACGCGCGAGCCCCGCACCACCCCGCGGTCGGCCAGCGCCCCGGCGAACCGTTCCGCCGCCTCGTCGAGCCGCCGGTACGTCAGCCGCTCGTCGCCGTCGACCAGCGCGACGGCGTCCGGGGCGCGGCGCGCCCGCTCCGCGAACCGCTCGTGCACACGCTCCATGTCGGTCACACCGGCCGCAGGTCGGTCCAGTGCTCCTCCACGTACGCGAGGGCGTCCGTACGGGGGCTCGCCCCGAGGGCGACGGTCCACCCCGCAGGGACGTCGATCCCGTCGGGCCACAGCGAGTGCTGCCCCTCGGCGTTGACGAGGACGAGATACAGCCCCTCCTCGTCCTCGAACGGATTGGTCCGTACGTCGCTCATCCCTCTTCCCCCTTCTCCGGCTTCTCGGGCTCGGCGTCCGGAAGCAGTACGTCGATCTCGCGTATGGAGCGCCGGGCGAGCCCCCACAGGGCCACGGCGACGCCCAGCAGCCCGGCGATGAGCAGCATCCCCGCCATGCCGCTGCCGGGCCCGTCCCCGAGGACCGGCCCGAGCACCGTGAACAGCCCGGTCCCGGCGCCCGCCTGCGGCTCGAAGACGGTGTCGGCGAGCGGCCCGGACACGCCGGTGGCGATCGGCACGGAGAGCTGCGACAGGAACATGACGGCGCCGAAGACCCGGCCGTGCCACTCCGGCTCCACCTTGGTCTGCACGAGGGAGTGCATGGCGCCGTTGACGAGCGGCATGAGCAGCGCCCCGGCGAAGATGGCCGCGCACCACCCCACGACCCCGTCGGCCAGGGCCATCGCCACCTGCGAGGTCAGGCACATGCCGATGATGCCGAGCATCATGCCGCGCCCCCGGTCCCGCGGCCCGCCCCAGGTGGCCATGAGCAGCCCGCCCGCGACACCGCCGACGCCGATGGCGGTGTTGACGGCGGCGAGCGCGGCGGCGTCGTTCCCGGTGCGGGCGAGCACCATGGGCTGTACGGCGGCGAACCCGAAGACCATCACCAGGTTCACCACGCAGAACGTCAGCATCAGATCGCGCAGGCTCGGCTGCCGGAACAGGTGCCGCAGCCCGGCCACCGCGTCCGGGAGGATCCGCTTCCGCCCGGTGGCCGCCGCGCGCGCTTTCCTCGCGTCCCCCGCGAACCGCACGAGCCGGATGGTGACGAGCGCGAGGACGAAACTGATCAGGTCGGCGACGAGTACGACCCCGACCCCGGACAGGGCGACGAGCACGCCGCCCAGCGCGGGCCCGCCCACCTCGGCGGTGCTTTTGGCGCTCGCCAGCATGCCGTTGGCCCGCTGGAGCTGGTCCGTACGCACCAGCATGGGCACGGCGGAGGCCATCGCCGGGAACTGGAAGGCCGCGCTCACCCCGAGGAGGGCGACGGCCGGATACACCTGCCAGGCCTGCAGTCCGTCCCCGGCGAAGTGCACGGCGCACAGGGCGGCGACGACCACGAGTCCGCCGCCGTCGGCGAGTTGGAGGGCGGTCCGCTTGCTGGACCGGTCGATCAGCGCTCCGGCGACGGGGCTGAGCACCACCTGCGGCAGCAGGGCGCACAGCGAGAGCAGGGTGACGGCGGTCGCCCGTTCACCGGCCGACCAGGCCTCGATGACGAACGCGAACCGGAGCACGGAGTTGCCGACCAGCGACACGACCTGCCCGGCCCAGATGACCGAGAAACCCCCCATCCCCGCGAAGCGACCGGGGCGGGGAGCTTGTGACTCGGTGCCGCCCTTGACACGTAAGGACTTGTGCATGACGACCCCGACGTCCGTTGACGGTTCCGTTGACGGTTCCTCAGCGGCTCGAACTTTCGCACACGAGAACGACTCGATCAACCGTTCGCCGGAGGAACCGCGGCGGCCTCGGTAATGTGAGCGCCAGCCATCGGGGAAACGGGGAAAAGCACATGGCCAGTGACTGGTTCCGGCGGTTCGCGACGACGCCCGGCAGCGGCGTACGGCTGTTCTGCTTCCCGCACGCGGGCGGCGCGGCCGGTGCCTACCTGGCGCTGAGCCGGCGGCTGGCACCGGAGTTCGACGTGCTGGCGGCCCAGTACCCGGGCCGGCAGGACCGCCGCGACGAGCCACCGCTGGAGGACGTCGGCAGCCTGGTCGAGGCCCTGGCCGACCAACTGAAACCCCTGTGCGACGACGGCCGGCCGTACGCCTTCCTCGGCCACAGCATGGGCGCGCTCCTCGCGTACGAACTCACCCGCGCCCTGGACGGGCGCGGACTGCCCGGCCCCCGGCACCTGTTCCTGTCGGGCCGGTCCGCACCGGCGCGGCACGCCACCGGGACCGACCTGCTCGACACCGACGAGAAGATCCTCGCGAGGATCCGCCTGCTCGGAGGCACCGCCGGGGAGATCCTCGACGAACCCGAACTGATGGAGCTCGTCATGCCGCCCCTGCGCGCCGACTACCGCGCGCTGCGCTCGTACGCCTGGCAGCCCGGCCCGCCGCTGCGCACCCCGCTGACCGTCCTGGTCGGCGACAGCGACCCGGTGGTCCCGGTCGAGGCCGCGGCGGCGTGGCGCGAACACACGACGGCCGGCAGCGACCTGCGGGTCCTGCCGGGCGGCCACTTCTACCTCGACCACCACACCGACGCGGTGGCCGGCATCATCCGTACGCGACTGGAGGCCGTCTGATGGCCGGAAGGCTCCTCGCGGTCAGCGACCTGCACGTACGACACGGCGAGAACCGGGCGGTCGTCGAGAAGCTGCGGCCGGAGACGGACGACGACTGGCTCCTGGTGGCCGGTGACGTCAGCGAGTCGGTCGAGGACGTCGCCTGGGCGCTCGGCGTGCTCCGCGACCGGTTCGCCCACGTGGTCTGGGCCCCCGGCAACCACGAACTGTGGACGACCCCCTCCGACGCCGTACAACTGCGCGGCGAGGAGCGCTACCTCCACCTCGTCGACCTGTGCCGCGGCCTCGGCATCACCACCCCCGAGGACCCGTACCGGGTGTGGGAGGGCGAGGGCGGCCCGGCGGTGATCGCGCCGCTGTTCCTGCTGTACGACTACACCTATCGCCCCGAGGGCGCCCGCACCCAGGAGGAGGCCCTGCGGATCGCCGAGCGGGCCGGGATCGTCGGCACCGACGAGTACTACCTCCACCCCGACCCGTACCCGAGCCGGGAGGCCTGGTGCCGCGCCCGCGTCACCGCCACGGCGGCCCGGCTCGCGCAGCTCCCGCCGGACCTGCCGACGGTCCTGGTCAACCATTTCCCCCTCGTACGCGAACCCACCCGGGCCCTGCGCTACCCCGAGTTCGCGCTGTGGTGCGGCACCGAGGCCACGGAGGACTGGCCGGTCCGCCACCGCGCGGCCGCGGTGGTCTACGGCCACCTCCACATCCCGCGCCTGATCCACCGGGACGGCGTACCGCACCACGAGGTGTCGCTCGGCTACCCCCGCGAGTGGAAGCCCCGCGGCGGCGCGGAATACCGGCCCCTACGCGTCCTGGGACACCCGGAATGATCGAATCCCTCCTCCCCGCCTCGGTCGTCGCGGTCGAATCCTTCACCGACGACACCGCCGACTCCCTCTTCCCGGAAGAGGCGGCCCTGGTGGCGAACGCCGTCGAGCCACGCCGCCGCGAGTTCGCCACCACCCGCCGCTGCGCCCGCGAGGCCCTCGCCAAACTCGGCGCCCCGCCGGCCCCGCTCCTCCGCGACCCCAAGGGCGCCCCCCAGTGGCCGTCGGGCTTCATCGGCTCGATCACCCACTGCGCGGGCTACCGCGCGGCCGCGGTGACCCGCGCCGACGCCCTCACGGCCCTCGGCATCGACGCGGAACCGAACCTCCCGCTCCCCGACGAAGGCGTCCTCGACCTGGTCACCCTCCCCGAGGAACGCCGCCACCTGACGTCCCTGGCCTCCCACCACCCCGAGGTCCAGTGGGACCGCCTCCTCTTCAGCGCCAAGGAGACGGTCTACAAGGTCTGGTACCCCCTGACCCACCGCTGGCTCGACTTCCACGACGCCACCCTGACCCTGCACCCGGCCACCTCCACCTTCACGGCCCGCATCCTGGTCCCGTCGCCGTTCCCGACGCTGACGGGGACGTGGCTGTGCGGGGAGGGGCTGCTGGTGACGGCGGCGACGATCACTTCCAGCCACTCCACGTCGACGCACACACCGACACCGGGACCCGTCACGTCTTCTTGAAGGACCCCTTCACGGACGTGGTGTCCCCCTTCGGGCACGCGCTCCCGCTGATCACGCTGGCCCGCCCGCTCAGTAGCGCCCGCGCAGATCACCCGTACCCCGCGGCGGGTCTGCCGTCCGGGCCCGTGCCGATCCATCGCCCGGCGCGGTTCGTGGAGTACCGGCTCAGCCACCTCCAGCCGCCACCGCTTCCCTCCGGCCGGCCGCGCTCTGCGCGGACTGCCGTAAGACACCGTCGCAGCCGCCTGACTCAGGTCCCCTTCACCACCGCCAGATGGTGCCGGAGTTCATCGGCCACCCGCTCCGCGTCCCCGTCGGCCGGAAGTCGCCAGTCCGACTCGATGCCCCGCTCCACGGCCGGCTCACTGCTGAAGCGGATGAGATTGCGGGCGGGTAGATATCCGTCCCGCAGCCAGACCAGGAAGGGAGCCGCCGCACCCGCTGTCGTGTCCGCGAGCATCACGCAGTCACGCCCGTGGACCGTGGCCGCGCCGTCGTACTCGGTGCCGTCCTCGGTGGCCGCCCAGAAGGAGAGGTACGGCTCGCCCTGATGCGTGCGGTCCTGGCGGACCTTGTAGCGGGCCTCGTGGAACGCCTCCCTAAGGGCTTCGCCCAGGCCGGCTAGTTCCAGCCCCCAGGCATGGGGCTCCCGCTCCGGCGCGTAGAACAGGAAGGTGGTCGGGTCGTCGTCGTGCGTCATGTGGGAATCGTCCTTCCTCGGCGCTGGATCACTTCACGTACCGGGCCGAGCCGGAGACCTGCTGGAGGGCCATCAGTGTCTGCCAGTAAGCCGCGGCCTCCTTGTCGTTGGTGACGATCTCCAGACCTCGAATCTCCTTGTGCTCGATCATCGCCTGCCGGTACTTCTCGAGTTCGGCCTCGTCCCTACCGATCAGGATGTCCTTCTTGTTCCACTTCTTGGTTCCGTCCGGCTTGAATTCATCCTGGATCTCGAACGTAGAGGGGCGGCGCCACGTCGTCTTCCTGCAGTCATCGTCCGCGTCCTCCACGTACTTGGCGTCGACCATCATTCCGTCCGCCGGTCGCATCCCGTCGGCTCCGATCGCCGGCTTCTCGTAGTCTTTGGGCAGAGGGACGATTCGCTCGGGATAGCCGGCGATCCTCAGCTGGTACTGATTCTCCTTGGTGTGGGGATCTGCCTTTCCCCCGAATCCGGCCGGCTTGAGCGTATTGACCCAGGCGACGAAATCCTGCCGCTCGGCCGGTGTCAGGAGCCGCGGCGGAGGGACGGCCGCCGGAGGTATCGGATCTCGCCACGGGATGCCAGGGTCGGGGTCCCGGTAGATCGCGGGGACCATCCCCGGCATGCCGCCGGTGTACGCGGCGAGGACGAGCGGCACCGGCCTCGGCGCGGGAACCGGCAGGGGAATGAGTGGGGGGACGGAGGGGAGCCCCGGGGTGGTGGGGCCGCCACCGCTCTCGGGGAGCCGGACCCGCTTCTCGGCGGAGTCCAGGGCATGGCCCACCTCCCCGAGACGCCGGATCCAGGGATCGCCCAGCACGGCGTCCAGGAGGCCGCCGTCGAAGCCGTTGCCACCGAACATGGGGCTGTCCCACGGCATGTCCACCGCGAAGAGATCCAACTGGTGCTGCTGAATCGCCTTCTGGGCCACCTCGATGTGTTCGGCGTACCGGTCGCAGGCTTTGGCGATCTCGTTGCAGGCAGCCACGAGGTTGGCGACGAGTGGTTCGTCCTCCTGGGCCTGGGCGGGTGGGCAGGCCAGCCCGACGCACAACTTGAAGTAGGCCCGGAAGGCGTCGGCAGCTTCCCCGGAATGCGCCTTGTCCGCCGTCATCGCGGCTGCCTGCGCATCTTCCAGGAAACGCAGCATCAGCTTGCCGCCACGCCGCCAGCAGCCCGCCACCACGCGCAGTTTATCCGGCGAGCCCCGGTAACGGTCGCTGCCGCCGCCGGGGACGTACTGCTCGTACCACGCCGTCTCGCCCACCACCTCGGGAAGCTCTCGGCCCAGACCGAGGTAGTTCTCGGGGCAGCCCTGCCCGGGGTCGCCCATACCGGCGGTCAGGTCCACCTGCTTTCCGAGCAGCGCTGCCACCATGGCGCTCTCCTGCGCCATGAACTCACGCGCAGTGCGCATGAGCCCACGACTGGCCTCGCCAACGACGTAGGCGCTGGATCCGATCTTGTCCAACGTGGCGGCGGCGGCCGATCGGTAGACCTTCGCGAATGCGCGCCCCGCGTCGTCGTCTCCTGCCATGCCGAGCTGCTCACCGAGCTCGTGGAACAGGGCGATGGCCGTGTCCCGGGTTCCACGCATGGTGTCTGTCAGGCCCATCGCTCCTTTGATCATGCCCTCTGCGATGAACCTGAGGTCTGGTGCCAGTCCGCTCATTGTGTCGCCCTCCCCGTTTCCCGCATTGCGGGCGCGAACAACGGATCGTACGACGGCAGTTCTACCGCACGGCTCCGACATCGGGCCTGTAGAGCGGAGTTCGGCACGCGGGAGAACGCACAGCTGGCGGCGCTTTCTCTCGTGGTCGAAAACCTGAAGTGGCCCGCGTTGCTGACGGTGCTGGGCGTCCTGATCAGTGCCTTCGCAAGCGTCGTATCACTCTGGGCGTAGCCGCCAGGCCAGGGGGCCTGGTGCCGTATCTGACTCACACGCCCCTCACACGGAACCAGTGACAGACAGCGACAAAGAGCCGGACCCAGTGGGACTGGGTCCGGCTCTCAATGTCTGGCACTTCCGCAGGTCAGCGGGTCGATCACGCTGGTCCGGCTTCTGTGCCCCCGGCAGGATTCGAACCTGCGCACACGGCTCCGAAGGCCGTCGGTCTTTCCGGCGTTTTCCCGGGTCAGCAGCCCAGCTGATGCTTCGTCAGGAGCTCTGTCCCACGCATGTCCCGTGAAAATGAAATGTCCTGCTTGGTTATCATTCTGGTTGGGATCAGCCGTGTTGAGGTCCGGTCATGCGGCCTGGCAGGCGGCCGCGACACGCGGTGCCTACGGCGGCCAGTGGCTCACCCTCGCCGACCATCCCGTCTCACCTGTCTGACCGCCCCGCTCGCTGGCCAGACCGGGCAACCACGCCTACAAGCAGCTGATCAGCCTGTTGCTGAGCATGCGCGAGTGCCACCGTCACCTCAGCGCGCCGGACGATTTCCTCGTATACATCACCGACCTACGAGCCACCCACAAGCGCAGGCGCAACCTGATGCGGTTGATGGACGAGCACGGTCTGTGCACGGTGGACTGGTCCGCCGGCGCAGGGTGAAACGGTCATCTGGGACGACGCTGTCACCCAGTTGCTTGGCGGGAGTGATAACCAGCGTGTCGCCGTCCCATGCCGGGGCGGATGCAAGGATGAACAGCGGTGCTGCTGGTGCCCCTGGACTGCGTAGGGAGTGTGCCCGATGCGGCAGCACAGGGGCACCGACGCGGCTCAGTAGTCGGCGCTCGGGGCCGGAATGCCGACTACCGCCACGTCGATGCCCTGCGCGCGCAGCGCCCGGGCCGCCTGCAGCAGAGACACCTGGGCGAAGGTGAACAGGTTCTTCGTGGTCAGGGCCTTGCCGCCCTTGAGCGAGATGGCGTAGACGACCTTCCTCGGGGTGAAGTCCTCGCCGACGGGGTGCCCTGGGCGTCGTTCCCGGACGCGCCGGACGAACTCGGCGCGCGCCTCCGCGTCGTAGCGCAGGGCGTCGGCGGAGACCCTGCCCTGGGCGAAGAGGTGGCTGAGCGGCGCGGAGGAGGCTGCCCTCTTGACGTGGATCAGGGTTCCGTCCTCGGCGAGCAGGTCCGCGGCTTCGAAACCGTGCGGATGCTGGGCGGTCTTGATCAGCCGACGGTCCAGGCAGACGTAACCCTGCTTCGCTGCCTCCCGGTTGTACTCCTCCTCCGTCGCGAGGTCGGCTGTCCAGGCCGGCAGCGGGCAGCCGGCCGGTGTGGTGAGCAGGGTGTCGACCTCGCTCCGGATGCCCTCCAGGTACTGGTCCCCGATCTCGAACCAGCGTCCCTCGTGGTGGAAGTAGCGGCTGGCGTCGAGAGGGAGCTCGGCTGTGATCCACTTGTGGGCCTTCACCTGGGCGCTCACCGGGTCGGTGCCCTCCTCGTCCCGGTGCATCTGTATGTAGCCCACGGACAGGGCTTCCAGGCGCCTGCCGGGCGGGATGCCGTCGAGCAGATTCAGGATGTCGTCGAGCGTCGGAGAGGCCATGAGGCGGCGAGCGGGCCCGACCTTCACCTGGTAGGAGAGCGCGGCGTCCTCCTGGTCGAGGCAGGCCGCGGGGACGGTCAGAGCGAGTGATCCGGTGTCCGCCGACGCGCCCAGCAGATCATTGAGACGGGCCTCCAGGACACTGCGCCGCGGGTCTGCGTTCTTGAGCGGCCGAACGCGAGCGATGGCCTCGAATTCGGGTGCGGGAGACCGGCGGGCGAGGATCGCCCGGATCTGCGTGAGGTCGTGAACCAGACTCTCGGGCTGCGCACCGAGATGGATCTTCAGGGAGTCCGTACCGGCCACCTGGGCCGTTCGCCGGCTGCGCTTCCCTATCGTGAGCTCCGTCGAGCTCAGGGTGCCGACCAGTCGGCTGACCACTTCGCCGTACTCCTCGATGGGGAACGCGCGGATGTGCTGCCCCTGGGCGGCCGAGCTCCGGTCCGTGCGACCTCTGGCGTCCATCAGGCTGTGCGTGACCTGGCGGATCGCGTCGGGCTGCGCGGCGCGCAGGACGAAGTCGAAGCCGAAGCCGGGGGAGATCCTGCTCTGATCCAGCAGGAGGTGCCCCATGCCGAAGGTGAGGGCGAAGACGTCGTCGGCGACAGGGACGAGGAGGGCGCACGCCGATGTGCGGTTCTCCACGAGCGGCTTGCGCCCGGTGAGCGTGTGTACGGCCGAGGTCCAGTCGGGCGGCCGGTGGCGACCGATCACGCCGTGGCAGAGGAGTGCGGGGGTGCCCCCGGTGATCACGTCCTCGATGACGAAGGAGTGGTCACGCTCATACCTGGCATTGAGCGCGGCGCGCAGGTCGGCGTGAGACGTGCCCGTGTTCCGGAGCAGGTAGAGAGTGCTGCGCCGGGTCTTGAGGGGGGTGACAGGGCTGTGGGTACGGGCCAGGTCGAGCGGCACGGCGACTCCCGCGGGTGAGGTGAAAGTTGGCGCTGACGACACTTAGTAGACTTTCGCGTGAAAGCGCTGTCAAACATAAAGTTCCGATTGGGCGTCTGCGGTAGTGTGTGAGCTGTTCATCCTGAGGAGAGGTATCGGCCTGCCATGCCCGAGACAACAGCCCATGTGACAGCCGCGGAGATTTCGCGCATCGCCGGTGTCACCCGGGCCACGGTCAGCAACTGGCGCCGACGGCACGCCGACTTCCCCACCCCGTCCGGTGGCACCGAGACGAGTCCGCTCTACGATCTCGCAGCGGTACGGGAATGGCTCGGCACGCGCGGGCACTCGCAGGCCGCCGACCCCCGGGAAGAGCTGCGCACGGCGGTCCGCTTCCAGGCGCCCGACCCGGACAGGACGACCGGCCGCATCGGCTTCGTCCTCACCCTCGCCCGCCGGTCCCCGGACGAGACGGCGGCGCTGGCCGACCTCACGGATGCCGAGCTCGTCGCTCGCGCCGCTGAAGAGGTGGCCGGGCTCCTGGCCTCGCTCCCCGGTCCGACGCCCGCGAGTCCCGTGTTCTCGGCCTCCGACGGCCCCACGCTGCGCGCGCTCCTTCGCTGCGTACGCGAGGAAGGCGGTCCGGCCGCGCTCGCGGTGCTCGCGGAAAGGGAACTGGAGGACAGCGCCGCGACCGGCGTCCACGGAACCCCCGAACCCTTGGCGCAACTGGTGGCGGCCTTGCTCCCTGGCGGGGTCGAGCGTGTCCTAGATCCGGCCTGCGGCAGCGGCGCGCTGCTGGAGGCCGCCGCCGGGCGCGGCGCTACTACCCTCCTCGGCCAGGACTCCGTGCCCGTACAGGCCCAGCGCGCCGCCGTCGGGCTGACCCTCGCCGCCCCACGGGCCGAGGTCACCGTACGCGTCGGGGACAGCCTGCGCGCGGACGCCTTCGACGGCCTGACGGCGGACGCGGTGGTGTGCAACCCGCCGTACGGAGATCGCGACTGGGGCCACGACGAGCTCGCCTACGACCCGCGCTGGGCGTACGGCGTACCCGGGCGGTCCGAATCCGAGCTCGCCTGGGTGCAGCACTGCCTCGCCCACCTCGCTCCCGGCGGCTGGGCCGTACTGCTCCTGCCTCCGGCCACCGCCTCCCGCCCCGCCGGGCGCCGCGTCCGGGCGGAGCTCGTGCGCGGTGGCGCCGTGCGGGCCGTGCTCGCCCTCCCGGCAGGGGCCGCGCCTCCGCTGCATGTGGGCTTGCAGCTGTGGGTACTCCAGCGGCCCGAGCCGGGCGGCCTCGAGCGCAAGTCGGTGCTGTTCGTCGACACGGCCGGGACGCCCTCGCCGAGTGCGGGGGAACAGGCGACGGGCTCGCCGCGTACGGGTTCCTCCCGTGCTCCGGTCGACTGGGCCAGCCTGACCGCGCGGGCCCTCACCCACTGGATCGCCTTCACCGCCGACCCGGACCGGTTCAGGGCCGAGCCCGGCACCGCGCGTGCGGTGCCGGTCGTCGACCTCCTCGACGACCTCGTCGACCTCACCCCGGCCCGCCAGGTCCGTATCTCGCGCACGGACGTCGACCCCGCCGAGCTGTTCACCCGTACGGAGACAGGCCGCCGCGAGCTGTCCGAGGCTGCCCGCTGTCTCCTCGACGCGGCGGACCTCGCCAGCTGGTCCGAACCCGGCGGCTCGCCCCGGGAATGGCGTACGGCCACCGCCTCCGACCTCACCCGGGGCGGGGCGCTGACCCTGCTCCGAACCGTGCCGGACACCAAGAGCCCGGAGCCGGACGGCGTCGTCTCCGCGACAGGGGCGCCGGTGCTCACCGGGGCCGACATCGCGCGCGGGACGGGCCCGACCGGAGACCCGGCGGAGCTACGCTCCCTGGCTCCCGCCCCGGTGATCGCCACGGGCGACGTCCTCGTACGGGCGATCGCGGGCGGCACCGGGCCGATGGCCCGCGTGGCCGACGAGGCCGACGCGGGAGCGCTCCTCGGCCCCCAGATCCACCTCCTGCGCCCCGACCCGGCCCGCCTGGACTCCTGGTTCCTCGCCGGCTTCGTCGGCTCGGCGGAGAACATCGCGGGCGCCTCCACCGGCAGCACCGTCCTGCACGTCGCTCCGGGCCGGCTACGGGTCCCGCTGCTGCCCCTAGCCGAACAGCGCCGCTACGGCGAGGCGTTCCGCCATGTCCACGAACTGCGGGCGAGGGCCCGCCGGGCGGCGCGGCTCGCTGAGGAGACGGCGGCTCTGCTGACGGACGGCCTCACGGGCGGCGCGCTCCTGCCGTCCGAGGCCCCGGCGGACGCCGATCCGGCCTGAACCCGACTCGTACGCACTCCCATCGACCACACTTGTCCGCACCCGCTCTGGTTGGGCGGGACGGTTCGGAAGGAAACCGGGGAACCCCTTGAACAGCAGTAAGCACACGGAGCTGGCGAACCACGCCTGGTCCGTCGCCGACCTCCTGCGCGGTGACTACAAGCAGTCCGACTACGGCAAGGTCATCCTGCCGTTCACGGTGCTGCGCCGCCTGGAATGCGTCCTGGAGCCCACCCGCGACAAGGTCGTGGAGACCGTGGCCCGCTTCGAGGGCCAGGACCTCGACACCGACCACTTCCTGCGTCGCGCCTCGGGCCACTCCTTCTACAACAAGAGTGACCTGACCCTGAAGAAGATCGCGGGCGACCCCAGGAACGCCGCGGTCCTTCTGCAGAAGTACGTGGGCGCCTTCTCGGACAACGCCCGCGAGGTCCTCGACAAGTACGAGTTCGCCCAGCAGATCAAGCGGCTGGACGGCGCCGACCTGCTCTACAAGGTCATCGGCAGGTTCACGGACCTGGACCTGCACCCCGACGTCGTGCCCAACCACAACATGGGCTATATCTTCGAGGAGCTGATCCGCCGCTTCGCGGAGCAGTCCAACGAGACCGCCGGTGAGCACTTCACGCCCCGCGAGGTCATCAAGCTCATGGTGAACCTGCTGATCGAGCCGGACGGCGACGCGCTCACCGTCCCGGGCGTGGTCCGCACGGTCATGGACCCGGCCTGCGGCACGGGCGGCATGCTGTCGGCGGCCGAGGAGTTCATCAGGAAGCACAACCCCGACGCCACGGTGGAGGTGTACGGGCAGGAGCTCAACCCCGAGTCCTGGGCCATCTGCCGGTCCGACCTGATGATCAAGGGCCAGGACCCGGAGCACATCGCCTTCGGCAACTCCTTCAGTGACCCCGGCCACGGCCGCGAGAAGTTCGACTTCCTGCTGGCCAACCCGCCCTTCGGCGTGGAGTGGAAGAAAGTCAAGGAAGAGGTCGAGTACGAGCACAAGCACCTCGGCGAGGCCGGCCGCTTCGCCGCGGGCCTGCCGCGCATCAACGACGGCTCGCTCCTCTTCCTCCAGCACATGATCTCGATGATGAAGCCGGTCGACGCGAAGGGCGGCGGCGGCTCCCGCATCGCCATCGTCTTCAACGGCTCCCCGCTCTTCACCGGCGCGGCAGGCTCCGGCGAGTCCGAGATCCGCCGATGGATCCTGGAGAACGACTGGCTCGAGGGCATCGTCGCGCTCCCGGACCAGCTCTTCTACAACACCGGCATTTCCACGTACTTCTGGATCCTGACCAACAAGAAATCCCCGGACCACAAGGGCAAGGTCGTCCTCCTGGACGCGCGCGACCAGTTCCAGAAGATGCGCAAGTCGCTGGGTGACAAGCGCAAGGAACTGGGCAAGCAGCACATCGCCGACGTCACGCGCCTGTATGCGGAGGCGATCCATGTTGCGGCGGACCCCGAGCACCCGCAGCACGCCAAGGTCAAGGTCTTCGACAACAAGGCCTTCGGCTACCAGCGCATCACGGTCGAGCGCCCGCTGAAGCTCCGCTTCGAGGTCACGGAGGAGACGCTGACGGCCCTGGCGGCGGCGAAGCCGGTCCAGAAGCTGCCGGACGCGGAGTCGTTCGTGGCCGCGGTCCGTACGCTGCTGGGCTCGTCGTGGGCCACCAAGTCCGAGGCGCTGGTTGCCCTGAAGGACGCGGTGGTGGCGGCCGGCCTGCTGTGGCCGACGGGCGCGCCCTTCGCGAAGGCGCTGCGGGACGCGGTGGGCGTCCGCGACCCGGAGGGCGAGGTGCAGCGCATCAAGGGCGAACCGGAACCGGACGCGGAGCTGCGGGACTACGAGAACGTGCCGCTGGGCGAGGACGTCGAGGAGTTCCTGAAGCGCGAGGTCCTGCCGCACGTGCCGGACGCGTGGATCGACCCCACGAAGACGAAGATCGGCTACGAGATCCCGTTCACGCGGCACTTTTATGTGTACGAGCCGCCGAGGCCGCTGGCGGAGATTGACGCGGAGCTGAAGGCTCTGGAGGCGGAGATTCAGGCGCTGCTGGGGGAGGTGACTGAGTGAAGACTATCTCGCTGAAGTACGTCGCCAGGATCAACGCTGGTCAGTCCCCTCCTTCTGCAGAGGTAGCCGACCTGGTGGCAGGACGGCCGTTCCTTCAGGGAAATGCCGAGTTTGGGGCAGTCCACCCTACCGCTCGCCACCAGTGCGACACCGCCCCGAAAGTGGCGAGCGTCGGAGATGTGCTGCTTTCCGTTCGAGCGCCGGTTGGGGCTCTCAATATCGCGGACGTGCCGTACGGTATCGGGCGTGGTCTGTGCGCCGTCACTCCTGAAGACTGTGACCCCCGTTTTCTGTGGTGGTGGTTGCACCAAGCCCGCCCGAGGCTCGACGCAGTTTCCACCGGCACCACCTACAGGGCCGTTACGGCCGAGGATGTTGGGGCACTTGCGTACCCGGTCCTGTCCAGGGACGAGCAGCGCCGCATCGCCGACTTCCTCGACGTCGAAATCTCCCGCATCGACAGGATCGTTTTCGCGAAGGAGAAGGCCTCGGCGCGTATTGATGAGCGTCGAGTATCTCTCATCAGTCAGTTTTGCCTGCGTGGGTTGGGAGGAGATTATTCGCTGCGTGACAGCGGGATCGACCCGCTTGGCCCCGTTCCGGAGCATTGGGCCGTCACGCGTAACAAGAACTTCATGCGCGAGATCGTGGATCTGTCAGAAGATGGAGAAGAAGAGCTCCTCACGGTGTCTCACCTCACGGGTGTGACCCCTCGAAGCGAAAAGAATGTCTTCATGTTCAAGGCCGAGTCCATGGTCGGCTATAAGGTCTGCCGCCCTGGCGACCTGGTCATCAACACGCTGTGGGCTTGGATGGGTGCGCTTGGGGTGTCCAACCACGAAGGCATTGTGAGTCCGGCGTACGGGGTCTATCGCTTCACGTCGCAGGACATGGTTCCTGAGTACTTTGACCTTTTGTATCGAACGCCTGAGTATGTCTGCGAGATGACTCGGTATTCGAAGGGCGTCTGGACATCTCGCCTTCGCTTGTACCCGGAGTCCTTTCTAGCCCTCAGTGCACCAGTGCCGCCGCGGGACGAGCAGGCGGAAATCGTCCGAACCGTTGAGCGTGAAGTTCAGCCCGGTACCAGGTTGCAGAACGCCATCCGGCGTTCTAACGCCCTTCTTACTGAGCGCCGCCAAGCCCTCATCACCGCCGCCGTAACCGGCCAGTTCGACGTCTCCACCGCCAGCGGACGCAACGTCACGGAGGGAATCACCGCATGAGCAACGGCCCCGTCCACCGCGAGTCCGCCTTCGGCGAAGCCATAGTCGCCGCCATGACAGAGCGCGGCTGGCGCGAAGCGAGGCCCGTCGGCTATCAGCCCGACCTCGGCCTGGACACACAGGAACTCTTCGAGTTCCTCGGCAGGACCCAGGCCGAGGAGTGGCACGAGCTCCGCACCGTCTACGGCGACGCCAACGAGGCCCAGCGTGGCTTCGCCCGGCGCCTGGACCAGGCGATCGCCACCGACGGGCTGCTCCACGTCCTCCGCAACGGCGTCAAGGACCGAGGCGTACGGCTCCGCGTCGCCTACTTCAAGCCAAACCTGGTCCCGGACGACTCCGTCCTCGACGGCTACCGCGCCAACCGTCTCACCGTCGTCCGTGAACTCCCTTACGCCACCAAGCAGCGCGACTGGCACAACCGCCTTGACCTCGCCCTGTTCCTCAACGGCATCCCCATCGCCACCGCCGAGCTGAAGAACCCCCTCACCGGCCAGGGTGTCGAGCACGCCATGAACCAGTACCGGACCGACCGCGACCCCACCGAGCTGATCTTCACCCGCCGGGTCATCGCCAACTTCGCCGTCGATCCGGACCTGGTCTTCGTCACGACTACCCTCAAGGGCAAGAACACCCGGTTCCTGCCCTTCAACACCGGCTCCGAAGGCCCCGGCCGCCCCGGCGGTGCCGGTAACCCCGCGCCCACGGCGTACGGCCAGTACGCGACCTCCTATCTCTGGGAGCAGGTCTGGCAGCGGGACAACTGGCTGGATCTCCTCCAGCGGTTCGTCCACCAGCACAAGACGAAGACGCCCGGCGGCGGCACCACCCGCACCACGATCTTCCCCCGCTACCACCAGTGGGACGTGGTCAAGAAGCTGACCGCCCATGCCGCCACCCACGGCGCCGGGCACAACTACCTGGTCATGGCCTCCGCCGGATCGGGCAAGTCCAACACCATCGGCTGGCTCGCCCATCGCCTTTCCGACCTGCACGCGGACAACGACCCCCGCGCCCTTGACACCGAGGCCCTGACGGCCGGCTTCGTCAAGCCCGGCGCACCCGTGTTCGACAAGGTCATCGTCATCACCGACCGCCGGAACCTGGACGCCCAGCTCCGCGAGACGGTCGGCGGGTTCTCGCAGACCGACGGCCTGGTCGTGAAGATCGACGAGAAGCACGGCGCGAAGAGCGAACAGCTCGCCCGCGCGCTCTCCCGGGACACCGGCAAGATCGTCACCGTCACCCTGCACTCCTTCCCCGCGCTCCTCGACTACATGAAGCGCCACCCGACGGAGCTCAGCGGCACGACCTTCGCGATCATCCTGGACGAGGCGCACTCCTCCCAGTCAGGCGACGCGGCCACCGCCGTACGCGCCGCCCTCCGCGAACTCGGCCTCGACTCCGACTCCGAGGACGCGGGCGCCACCAGCGTCACCGTCACCGACAAGCTCAAGAAGAAGGCCCTGGAGCGCTCCCGGGCCGCGAACCTCTCCTACTTCGCCTTCACCGCCACCCCCAAGGCCAAGACCCTGGAACTCTTCGGCACCCCGCACACGGTGGACGGCAAGGAGGTGTACCGCCCCTTCCACACGTACTCGATGCGCCAGGCCATCGAGGAAGGCTTCATCCTCGACCCCCTGCGCAACTACGTCACGTACAACACGTACTGGAAGCTGGTGAACCAGAACCGCGACGAGATCGAGGTGGACCCCTCCAAGGCGAACTCTCTCCTCGCCCGGTTCGCGCTCACCCACGACTCCACGGTCTCCCAGCACGCCCAGGTGATCGTGGAGCACTTCGTCACCCACACCCGCGGCCGGCTCGGCGGCCGGGCCAAGGCCATGGTCGTGACCGCTTCCCGGCACTCCGCCGTGCAGATGGCCCGCGCGATCAAGAGCTACATCAAGGACCGGGACTACGACACCAGGTATCCCGACCTGGGCGTCCTCGTCGCCTTCTCCGGCTCGCTCACCATCGACGGCGAGGAGGTCACCGAGCCGAAGGAGAACGGCGGCCTGTCCGAGAGCGCGCTGCCCAAGGCGTTCGCCTACACCCGCGCCGACGACAAGGCCGTCCAGGCTGGCGCGAAGGGACAGCCGGAGTACAGGATCCTGGTGGTTGCCGAGAAGTACCAGACCGGCTTCGACCAGCCTCTGTTGACGACGATGTACGTCAACAAGACGCTGTCCGGCATCGCAGCCGTGCAGACCCTCTCCCGCCTCAACCGGACCGCCGACCGCAAGTCCCAGGCGGACCTTGCCGTCCTGGACTTCGTCAACGACGCCGAGGACATCAAGGACGCGTTCCGGCCGTACTTCGAGGAGGCGAACACCCTCCCCTCCGACCCGAACCTCCTCTACACCGCCCAGAGCCGGGTCATGTCCGCGCCGATCGTCTCGGAAGCGGAGATGGACGAGTTCGCCGCCGCGTACTTCGGCGCCAAGGAGAAGGCCGCCGGATCACAGGCCGCATGGGAGAAGCTGCACGCCGAGCTGTACCGCCGGCTCTCCCCGGCCGTGGCCCGGTACGAGGCCCTGCGCGACAACGACGAGGATGACGACGCGGTCCAGACCGCGGAGGACTTCCGCGCCGACCTCAACGACTACGTCCGCAAGTACGGCTTCCTCGCCCAGATCGTGCCCTACCACGACCCCGACCTGGAGCGGCTGTACCTCTACGGCCGGTACCTCCTCACCCGGCTGCGCGGCAAGACCGACGGGGGAGTGGACATCGGCGAGGTCGACCTCAGCCATCTGCGAGTGGAGAAGACCGGCGAACACGACGTCTCGCTGTCCCCCGAGGGGGCGGCGACGATGCCGGGCTTCGGAGACGGCACGGGCGGCGCCAAGGACGCCGAGAAGTCGCTGCTCTCCGAGCTGATCGAGAAGTTCAACGCCAAGTTCGGCACGGACTTCACCGAACAGGACGTCATCCGTCCCTTCGAGGAGGCGAAGGCCGATCCCAAGGTCAGGAAGGCGGCGGTCGCCAACGACGACGTCGACAACTTCGGGAAGGTCTTCGACAAGGTCTTCGCCGACAAGATGGCCGACCACATCGACTCCATCGCTGGTCTCGGTCGCCAGTACTTCGGCTCCGACCGGAACTTCAAGTCCAGCCTCGACCGCAGCGCCCGCCGCGCAGCGTGGCGGATGATCCGCCGCGAGGAGGGCGTGGACGACGCTGCGTAGTTCTCGTCGGTACCTGCCGGGTCCTGTGCACCTCATCGGTGCACAGGACCGATGACGACAGGCGACGTCACGATGCGCAGACGTTTTTCGGCCAGATGTAACGGACCTTCCCCATCTCCCTGGACGGAAGATCGACACCCCCACCACACTGGTCCTGACATGTCGGGCCGGCCGACACCACCTGGGGTACCACGTCGGCGACAGCAACACGACGGGGCGGGGGCACGGTGCCGCAGCAGGTGATCGCCGGGCGTTACGAACTCCTGGAAGAGCTCAGCCACGGCGGCATGGGCGACGTCTGGCGCGGCTATGACGCCGTCCTGGACCGGCCCGTCGCCGTGAAGCTCATCCGGCCTCAGGCCGTCACCTCACCGCAGATGGCCGACGAGCTGGCCAAGCGGTTCCGGCGCGAGGCCCGGATCACGGCCCGCATCCAGCACCCCGGCGTGCCGCAGGTCTATGACGCGGTCCTGGACGACACCCATGAGCGCCTGTTCCTTGTCATGGAGCTGGTGGAGGGCGTGCCGCTGTCCGCGTATGTGGACCCGGCCCGGCCGCTGCCGGTGAGCTGGGCCGTGGCCGTGGCGGCGCAGGTGGCCACCGTCCTGTCGCACGCCCACGAGATCCCCGTGATCCACCGGGACCTCAAGCCGGGGAACGTCCTCGTCGCCCACGACGGGACCGTGAAGGTCCTGGACTTCGGCATCGCGGCGATCCTGCGCACCGACGCGACCAAGCTGACCGCCACCGGGAGCCCCATCGGGACGTCCCAGTACATGGCGCCCGAGCAGGTGCGGGGCGGGCGCGTCACCCCGCGGACGGACCTGTACGCGCTCGGGTGCGTCCTCCACGAACTGCTCGCCGGGCGCGCCCTGTTTCAGGCGGACAGCGAGCTGGCGCTCATGTATCAGCACGTCACCAAGGACCCCACCCCGCTCAGACGGCTGCGCCCCGAGGTGCCTGCCGCGCTGGAGGAACTCGTCCTGCACCTGCTCCGCAAGGTCCCCGAGGCACGGCCCGCCGACGTCCAGGAGGTGTACGGGCGGCTGCGGCCCTTCCTTCCGAAGGTCGGTCAGGAGCCGGTGCCGGGTGAGACCGGTCCGGCCGGAGCCCCGGACCCGACAGGGCTGTTCCGCGATCCGTACGCGCCCCGCTCCCGGCCTCAGCCGGCGGTCATCCCGACGCCTTCGGGAGAGTCGGCGCCCGCGCCCCTCCCCGTACCGGACGAACTCCGCGCGGACATCAAGGAGGCGTACGCGCACTCCGACGCCCTCCTCGAAGAGGAGCGGTTCGCGCAGGCCGCCGAGGTGCTGAGCGAGGTCATCGAGCCGGCCGCCCGCGCCCTCGGCACCGACAACCGGCAGGTGCTTGAGCTGCGTACCCAGCGGGCGGCGATCCGGCTGCTCGGCGGGGACTACCGGGCCGCGCTGCCCGAGTTCACCGCGCTCGCCGACGCGTACGGCCGCATCGCCGGACCCACCAGCGAGCGGGCCCGCGCCTGCCGGGCCCAGGCCGCCCGCTGCCGCGCCGAACTCGGGCAGGTGACGGAGGCGCTGTCAGTGCTGGAATCGGTGCTGGCCGTCGTCCGGTCCGTGGACAGCGACGTCAGCGAGGAAGCCATCGAGCTGCGCCGCGACATCGGCATGCTGCTGCTCGCCCAGGGCCGCGCCGCCGACGCCCTTGTTGTCCTGGAACCGCTGCACGCCGACCTGAACGTCGTCTACGGGCCCGCGGACGAGCTGACGGGCGAGGTCGCCGAGGCGCTGGCACTGATACGGCTGGATCCCGGCGGTCAGGGGTCCTGAGCCCCGACGAGGGTCTCGTGCACATCGCTGTGAGTGGCGAGGCCGTCGGCCTGCCGTGGGGAGGGGAGAACCATGAAGGCGGAATCGGGCACCGAGCGAACGACGAAGGTCGCCACTCAGGTGCGCCAGGTCGGCAACGCGCTGAAGAAGGTCTACGAGAGCCTGCTCGACGTCAGCGACCTGGCGCAGTACTCGGGGCAGGACTACGAGACCCGGTTGCTGTCCCGGGCGCTGACCGCGCAGGCCGTACGGATGGTCACCGGTTTCAGCCCCGAGGACGCGGCGGCCACCGTCATCGACGGACATGCCGACCAGGGCATCGACGCGATCGCCGTGGTCGAGGGGGCCGACCCGCACGTCTACCTCGTCCAGGGCAAGTGGAGCCCGGAGGGAAAGGCGGGCGCGGACCGCAAGGCGGTGCTCGAACTGCTTGACGGGCTTCGCCTCATCGATTACGAGGAGTACGCGCCGTTCAACCCGCGCGGCCGGCAGCTGGCCGAGTACGCCAAGTCCGTCATGAACAGAGGACCGGTGCCGGTCACCCAGGTCGTCGTCCTCATGCGCTCTGACCCGCCGGGCGAGGGCTTCACGCAGGCCATCGCCAACGGGGAGAAGCAGTTCAACCAGTACGGTGAGGTACTCGACCACAAGATCATCCTGGCGCCCGAGATCTGGCGGTCGGTGCGGGACGACCAGGCCCCCGACCCCGTCGTACTCACCGCCGAACTGTTTCCCTGGTTCGGCATGGGCTCGGACGAGCTCTACGAGTCCTACCAGGGGGTGGTCGACGCCGAACAGGTGGCGGAGTGGGCCCGGAAGGGCCCCGACCTCTTCAACCTGAACATCCGCAATCCCCTCGGCCGTACCTCCATCAACAACGCCCTGATGACCACGCTCACCGAGGAACCGGCGCACTTCTGGTATTTCAACAACGGCATCACCGTGCTGTGCGACGCGGTGGACAAGGCCGAACAATCGACCCTGAGCCCGCACCGTAAGCCGATCAGGCTGACACTGCACAACGCCAGCGTCGTCAACGGAGCCCAGACGGTTCGGGCCGTCGCCGACGCCCTCGCCCAGGACGACGCCGCTGCCGAGGCCCGTATCAACGTGCGGATCATCGTGACGAACCGCGCCGCTCACTTCGCCAAGGAGACCACCAAGGCGACGAACCGGCAGAACAGTGTCGAGGCGCGGGACTTCATCGCCCTCGACCCGGTCCAGGCCGCGATCATGGACGAGATGCGCGCCGAACTGGACCTGGAGTACGGCGTCAGGCGCAGCGAGCTGGACCCGCCGGAGGAGTCGGGCTGCTCGGTCGTGGAAGCCGCCTGCGCTCTGGCCTGCGCCCATGCCGACAGCCAGTACGCGGCCCGGATCGCCCTCTCGCTGGACCCCCTGTGGGAGCGGGGCGGCCAGGGCGTCTACGACGTCCTGTTCCGGCCCCAGCCGGGCATCTACCTCCTGTGGAACGCGGTCCAGGTGCTCCGCCAGGTGCGCCGGAGCCTCCTCGACATCCGCAAGCGCTACCAGGGCCGCGGCGCGGCCCTCACGGAACATGGGACGTACTTCCTCACCCATCTGGTGTTCCGGCTGCTCGACACCGAGGCCATCGACGAACCCGACCCCGAGCTGACCTGGGCCAGGGAAGCCATGGAGAGGACGAAGGACCTGCTGGAGCGGCTGGTACCGATGACCATGGCGGCCATCGACGAACTGTTCACCGAACGCTCGCAGGTCCGCGCAGTCTGCTCCGATGTCTCCCGGAGCAGAGATCTCGCCGACCGCGTGCTCGCCCTCATGGCCAAGGCGGACGGCGACATCGTCACCCTGGACACGTACCGGCGCGTCAATCGCCAGCGGAAGCGCCGGCGGCCCAACGCGGTCCACGTACTGGTGGACAAGAAGGTATTCGACGATGGGGAGCCCCTCGTTCTCTCCGCTGGCTACCCGCTGGAGGCGGAGGCGCTGCGGGACTGGCTCGCCCAGGACGAGCGACGGGCACGAGCGACCTGGGTGAACCACCGCACCAAGCCGATCCTGTGGGCCGCCGACGGCAGGCAGTACTCCCCCTCCGGTCTGATCACACGGATGTGGGAGCTCGCCGAGTGGGCGGAACGCCCCGTGGCCAACCAGGGCACGGCCCGGTGGTCCATTACGTCCGGGGAGACGCTCGCCGAGGTGGCCTGGCGTGTGCTCGGCGCCCTGGAAGAGCCGGACGAGACCGACCAGTAGAACCACCGGGAGAGAAGCTCCGCCATGCCCCGCCTCGCCTTCGACATCGCCTTCTGCGCCCAGCTCCCCAAACTCCAGGGCACGGTCCGCAAAGGGGTCTTCGACGCCTGGGAGAAATTCGAACGGCTCACCCTGGGGCAGCTGTTCAAGGATCCCGGCCTGAAGCTGGAATCCCTCAAGAACGCCCGGGACCCGCACATCCGGACGATCCGGATCGACCGCGGCACACGTGGGGTCGTGCTGGCACCCGACAGCGGGGACACGTACGTCCTGCTGCGGGTGCTGCCGCACGACGAGGCGAACGCGTGGGCCGTCAAGCAGAAGGCGAGCATCAACACGGTCACCCGGGCCGTCGAGATCCGCGACATCGCCGTCCTGGAGGAGCTCACCCCCGCGTACGAGCGGACCGCCCCCGCCCCCGAGCAGCGGCTCTTCGCCAGGTTCTCGGACGGAGATCTCGCGGCCCTTGGTATCGACGGCACGACGCTGCGACAGGCCCGGGTCCTGACCACTCTGGAGCAACTGGAGGCCTTCGCCCCGTTCTTCCCCCAGGACCAGCGGGAGGTACTGGAGTACCTCGCCGCCGGATTCACCGTGGAGGACGTGTGGCGCGAGGTGGTCGCGGTCAACCTGGCCGCCGCCGACAGCGCCGGGCCCGTGAACCCCGCCGACTACGACACCGCCATTCGGCACACGCCTACGCGCATCGCCCTGGTCACGGGACCGGACGAGCTCCGAGAGATCCTCGACAAGCCCTTCGCCGCGTGGCGCGTCTTCCTGCATCCGTCTCAGCACAAGGTGGCCTACCGGCCCTCCTACTCCGGTCCGGCCCAGGTCACCGGAGGCCCCGGCACGGGCAAGACGGTCGTCGCCCTGCACCGCGTGCGCCACCTGCTCGGCCACCTGCGCGACGGCGACCGCATCCTCCTCACCACCTACACCAACGCACTGGTGGCTGCCCTGCGCGCCGGCATCGATGAACTCGTGGACGACGAGGCGCTCCGGGGCCGGGTGGACATCATGACCGTCGACGCGTTCGCCGGGCGGGTGCTGTCCACGTCACGCCGGCCCTTGCGCGCCGACGAGGAGGCGGCCCGCTGGCAGCAGGCCGCCCGGGCCGCGGGCTTCACCGGGAGCCCGCAGTTCCTCGCCCAGGAGTACAAGCACGTCGTCCTCGCCCAGAACCTGCGCACCTACGAGGAGTACGAGACCGCCGAGCGCAAAGGGCGCGGCAGCGCGTTGCCGGCGGCGGCCCGGCCACCGGTGTGGCGCGCCGTCGAGGAGTTCACCGCCCGGCTCGCCTCCGACGGGCTGCGGACCTACCTCGGTACCTGCGCGGAGGCCGCGGACCTGCTGAAGCGGACCGGGCCGCGCTACCGGCACGTCGTCGTCGACGAGGCCCAGGACCTGCACCCCGCCCAGTGGCGCCTCCTGCGCGCCGCCGCCCCGGCGCGTCCGGACGACCTGTTCATCGCGGGAGACCCGCACCAGCGGATCTACGACAGCAAGGTCTCCCTGAAGACGGTCGGGATCAAGGTCGCCGGGCGGTCGACGAAGATGCGCAAGAACTACCGTTCCACGCACGAGATCCTGAGCTGGTCCACCGCGCTCCTCGTCGGTCGCCCCTTCGCCGAGCTTGAGGACGACAGCCGCCACGAAACCCTGCTCGGCTACCGCTCGGCCCTGCACGGGACCGGCCCCGAGACCCATGCGGCCGCCTCTCACGACGCGGAGCTGGCAGCACTCGTCGCGCGCGTGCGCGGTTGGCTGGAGGACGGCATCGCCCCTGGTGACATCGGCGTGAGCGCCCGTTTCAACCGGACCTGCGACCAGGTGACGGAGCACCTGTCGGCGGCCGGTATCCCCGCTCGACGGCTGCGGGCGGACCGGCCGTCGGCGGCCGCCGCCGTGAACGTCGGCACCATGCACTCCTTCAAGGGCCTGGAGTACCGCTGCGTCGCGGTTGTCGGCGTCCATGACGGCGCCGTTCCCTATCCCAAGGCGGTGACGCCTGCGGACGTCGACCGCCTCCAGCACGAGGCCGACCTGCTGGCGGAACGCTGCCTGCTGTTCGTCGCCTGCACCCGGGCCCGCGACGGCCTGTACGTGTCCTGGGCGGGGGACCCCAGTCCCTTCCTGCTTACGACCGGGATGTGAGCGGCGACGAACCGACCTGGCCCCGTAACGACCGGGCACCGAGTCACGACAAGACGAGGAGGAGAAAAGGGCGAGCTCGCGGACCGCGTGGCCCGGCTGGAACGTGAGGTCACGGAGGCCCAAGAGGCGTTGCGAGTCGTCGCGAAGATCCACGAGGAGATCGAGAACGCCTTGGAAGAGGTTGAGGGGGTGTGCGAGGCGCTCCTCAACCTCTCATGGGACTCGACGGAGAGATCGCCGATCACAACTATCCGGCCGTCGAGCGATGTGCCTATGAGCTGTGGGGTCTGGTCGACAGCGAACAGGTGCGGCGTGCGGTCGACACGGTCGCGTTGTTGACCGCGGTACGCGATGGGCATCCTCTCCCCGCGGCGTCCGTGGACCGGCTGATGAACGGGCTGAAGGACTTCGGGGCATCGCATCCCACACTCACTCAAGAGGCATACGACCAAGAGTTTCAGGCGGCGATGGATCGGGCCGAGGGCATCTGGAAAGAGACTTACGACGACGGCTGACGGGACAGCGAGGACGAGCGCAACGACCATCTCGCGGACCATATGCACGAGGCGAGGCAAGAGGCGACCTCCGACCGTGCGGCACGGGCGGGCCGCTTTCTGATGGAGCTCTGTGATCACCTCGCGGAGACGGTGTGGCCGGAGGTCACGGGTGCCCTTCGTCGAGCGGACCTCGAAAAAGTGGCCCGAGCCCTGTAGGAGGCGTCCATGGCGGGGAAGGCGGCCCCGGCGGTGTACAAGCTGTACGAAGTCAATCTGTCGGTGCAGTACGAATCCTCGCCGTATTCGCTCGGGACCATGGGTGAACAGTTGATGGCCGTCGAGTCATGGCTCGGGGCAGAGAGCAGAGGCTGACAAGGCTGCCCGGAACCCGCGATCGCGTTTCACACGGTCAGTCGCTGTCAGACCTTGATCACTGTGACGCGTCCACCACACAGGGCGATGAGGTCCTCGGGGTCGGAGGTGAGGATCGTGGCCGGCCCGGGTGCGGAGAGGGCGGTGGCGGCGAGCATGGCGTCGATGGCGTACTTGTGGCCGTGCAGGCCGGCGTCGGCGAGGAGGGTGGCGGCGTGGCGGGCGATGGGCTCGGTGATCGGTTCGATGGCGAGTCGGGAGAGCGTCCACTCCAGGGCCGGGCGGTTGATGCGGGGGTGGACCACTTCGACGAGGGTGGCCGCCGAGGTGATCACGCGCAGGTCGTCGGCGCGGGCCAGGGCGAGCCAAGTGGTGACCGTTCTGTCGCGCAGGACAGCCTTCGCCAGCCCTTCGCTGTCGAGGACGAGGGTGCCGCCGGGGACCGCGCGGGAGCGGGTCACGCTGCGCTCGCCCCATGCTGGTTTTGCTCACGACGGGCCTGGGCGAGCTGGTCGCGCAGGGACTGGATCTCGTCGTCGGTGACGGGGCCGTGCTCGGCCTCGGCGACGGTGATGAGTTCGTTGAGGTTGTCGCGTTCGATCTGGCGGGCGACGGCGGCGGCCACGTAGGCAGAAAGGCCGGAGGGGCCGCTGCGGGCCTTGGCGGCTTCGGCGATGTCACGCGGCATGGTGATCGAGTACTTTCCGGTGGGCTCGCTCATGCTACTTACCCTACCCATCATCTCCCTAGTGAGGCCTTCTTGGCTGGCACTGCAGTCGCAGGCGGCACGTTGACCTGGAGAGAGGCGGTGGACGCCATGCGGAGTTCGGCAGGTCAGGTACGAAGTGCACCCGGACGCCGTGGGCCGAGGGTGGTGAAGCCCCGGCGGGCGCTGGCGGCTGGCGACGGAGCGGATGTCAGGGCTCTGGCCAACGAGCTCGGAGCCTCGTTGGTCCGGGCCGTCAGGGAAGCCGCCGCTGACGACTTCGGCCGGGTAAGGAACGGGCGCGGTGCGACCCCTATCAGCTGGTACGCCTTCGCACTCGGATACTTGGAGGTGCGCTGGGGGCAGGTTTCGGCGAAGACCCGGAGCGAGACCAACGACTCCACCTCGTTGTCCGCCCCTACGACCTGCGACACGGCCCTGTCCACCTGGCTGAACGCCGGCGCCGACCCCGACGAGGTCGCCGAACGGGCGGACAACAGCGTCGAGGTCCTCATGACCCGGTACGCGAAATGCCTCTACGGCCGTCAGGCCCTCGCCAACAGGCGCATCGACGCGCTTCTGGACGAATACGGATGAGGGGCCACCGATCTCCTCGCGGTCAACCCAGTGGCCCACGTGGATCCCGCGCCCCGCACGTCCCCCGGCGCGCCGATGCCAGGGGGAGCCCGCGCCGTATCGAGGTAAACGACCAGGCCAGAGAGGTGGGATGTGAAGTGCAACGGCCCCGCGCTCCGTATGTGTTTGACCCGTGCTGGCTGGAAAGGCGCAGGTCACGGGGCGCGGGGGAGGGTTGTCCGTCCTCTCCGAGGCTCTTTCGTCCCGGGCATGTCCCGAAGCCCCGATTTCGCGGGATCGGACATATGGGGCACTGTCTGTCCGGCGCGGTAAAGGCCCCAGGCCGGAGCGATGTCGCCAGGAGTAGTAGCGGTAAGGTAGGCCGTTGCTGTTTCAGTCCATGCAAAATAGGGTCTGACCAGCGTTTTTGCTGATCAGACCCTATTTCCGGAAGTGCCCCCGGCAGGATTCGAACCTGCGCACACGGCTCCGGAGGCCGTTGCTCTATCCCCTGAGCTACGGGGGCGTGTCCGCCGTGATCGGCGGCGACGGGTAGAACCCTACCAGCTCTCGGGCGGTGCCTGTGAACAGGTATTTCCGGAGGGCGACACGCGGACTGTCGCCCGTGAGGGGTGGAAGTGGGGAAAACCCGGACGCAGGGCCGGATCGCGACCTACTCTCGAGTTGTGTCAGGCGCGTCCGGCCGGGTGCTCGTCGTGGACGACAACAGGGTCATCCGGCAGCTGATCAGGGTCAATCTCGAGCTTGAGGGCTTCGAGGTCGTGACCGCGGCCGATGGTGCCGAGTGTCTGGATGTCGTGCATCGGGTCTGCCCCGATGTCGTGACGCTCGATGTCGTCATGCCGCGCCTCGACGGGCTGCGGACCGCCGCGCGGCTCAGGGAGGATCCGCGGACCGGGCACCTACCGGTGGCGATCATCAGTGCCTGCACGCAGCACGAGATGGACGGCGGGCTCGCCGCCGGGGTGGACGCGTTCCTGGCGAAGCCCTTCGAGCCCGCCGACCTCGTACGGCTCGTGCGGCAGCTCATGGAGCGCGACCCCGAGGGACGCCGCGGCGCCGGCCATGCCGGGACCGGGTCGGGGTCCGGGACGGGGACCGGGAGCGGGACCCCCTGGGGGTGAGGCACGAGCCCTGCCCCCTCCTCCCTCTGCCCGCATCGCGAAACCGGTTCGCGTGCTCACCCCCCTCCTCCCATACGCTTGTCCCGTGACCCCCGCAGATCTCTCCCTCACCGTGCTGCACGCCGTGCGCCGCGCGGTCGGTGACGGTGCCCTGCGGATGGAGGCCCCCCTCCCCGAGCGCGTCAAGGTCGAGCGGCCCCGCCCCGGCGGTAGAGGGGATTACGCGACCAGCGCCGCCCTCCAGTTGGCCGGGGTCGCCGGGCTGCCGGCGCGGCGGGTCGCGGAGGTCCTGCGGGACCGGCTCGCCGGGGCGCCCGGGATCGAGGCCGTGGAGATCACCGGGCCCGGGTTCCTGAACTTCACCCTGCGGGGCGACAGCCACGCGCAGCTGATCGCCCGCGTGCGCGAGCGCGGGGACCGCTACGGCCACGGCAGCGCCCTGGCCGGGCAGATTCTGCAGTACCACCACCGGCGGGAGGTGCGGGCCGCCGTCGTCACCCAGGCGGTGGCCCGCCTCCAGACCGTCCAAGGCGCGCTCGTCCGCGTCGGCTGCGACGCCGTCGACCCCGCCTGGGCCGCGCTCGGCGTGCGCGTCGACGCCGAGGGCGCCCCGCCCACCCCGCTGCCCGAAGCCGTGAGGCCCCTGCCCGTCACCTACGACGTGTACGCGCTCGGCCGCGACGCCGCCCGCTGGGCCCTCCTCCGGCCCGCCGCGCACGACCGCGCCCTCGAAGCGCGCGACGTACTCCCGCAGACCGAGGCCAACGGGCTCTTCACGGTGCGGTACGCGCACGCCCGCGCCCGCGCCCTGCTGCGCAACGCCGCGCAGCTCGGCGTCACCGCCGCGTACGAGGAGGACGTCGACGCCGGCCGCCTCCTCACCGCCCTCGGCGACCACCCCGCCGTCCTCGAAGCCGCCGCACGCCACCGCGCCTCCGATCGGGTCGCCCGGCACCTGGAGGCCACCGCCGACGCGTTCCTGGGGTTCCAGCACACCGTGCTGCCCCTCGGCGACGAGAAACCCTCGGCCGCCCACCGCTCCCGGCTCGCCCTCGCCGAAGCCGCCGGGACGGTGCTGGCCGGCGGCCTGGCACTGCTCGGCATCAGCGCCCCCGACTACTTGTGACTTTGTGAGAGAGACATGAGCCGTTCCGCACACCCCGCCGGGCCCCGCCACGCCGACGTCCTGCCCGAGGGGCACTACACCGCTCCGCCCGCCGACCTCAACCGCCTCGACGCCAAGGTGTGGTCCCGGACCGTCACCCGCGACGACGAGGGAGTCCTGACGGTCGGCGGGATCCCCGTCACCACCCTCGCCGAGGAGTACGGCACCCCCGCCTACTTCCTCGACGAGACCGACTTCCGCGCCCGCTGCCGCGCCTGGGCCGACGCCTTCGGCACCGAGGCCGACGTCTTCTACGCCGGGAAGGCGTTCCTGTCCCGCGCCATCGTCCGGTGGCTCAAGGAGGAGGGGCT
This sequence comes from Streptomyces sp. NPDC045431, assembly GCF_040646655.1. Lineage (NCBI taxonomy): Bacteria > Bacillati > Actinomycetota > Actinomycetes > Kitasatosporales > Streptomycetaceae > Streptomyces > Streptomyces sp. NPDC045431. The sequence continues at coordinate 259,301 of NZ_JBEZAQ010000004.1, read as the reverse complement.
CAACCTCGACGTGTGCTCGGGCGGCGAGCTCACCACCGCCCTCGACGCCGGGATGCCCGCCGAGCGCATCGCCTTCCACGGGAACAACAAGAGCATCCACGAGATCGAGCGGGCGGTGGAAGCCGGTGTCGGGCGGATCGTCCTCGACTCCTTCCAGGAGATCGTGCGCGTGGCGCACATCGCCCAGTCCCTCGGCGTCCGGCAGAAGGTCCAGATCCGCGTCACCGTCGGCGTCGAGGCGCACACCCACGAGTTCATCGCCACCGCCCACGAGGACCAGAAGTTCGGCATCGCGCTCGCCGGCGGGCAGGCCGCCGAAGCCGTACGGCGGGCGCTGAAGCTCGACGGGCTGGAGCTCATCGGCATCCACTCGCACATCGGCTCGCAGATCTTCGACACCTCCGGCTTCGAGGTGGCCGCCCGCCGCGTGATCGGCCTGCTCAAGGAGGTCCGCGACGAGCACGGCGTCGAGCTGCCCGAGATCGACCTCGGCGGCGGGCTCGGCATCGCGTACACCTCCGAGGACGACCCCCGCGAGCCGCACGAGATCGCCAAGGCGCTCACCGAGATCGTGACGAGGGAGTGCGAGGCGGCGGGTCTCGCCACCCCCCGCATCTCCGTCGAGCCCGGGCGCGCCATCGTCGGCCCCACCGCCTTCACGCTGTACGAGGTCGGCACGGTCAAGCCGCTCGAGGGGCTGCGGACGTACGTGAGCGTCGACGGCGGCATGTCGGACAACATCCGCACCGCCCTGTACGACGCCGAGTACACCGTGGCGCTGGTGTCCCGGACGAGCGACGCCGAGCCGATGCTGAGCCGCGTGGTGGGCAAGCACTGTGAAAGTGGTGACATCGTGGTGAAGGACGCGTTCCTCCCCGCGGACGTCGCGCCGGGCGACCTGATCGCCGTACCGGCCACCGGGGCGTACTGCCGCTCCATGGCCAGCAACTACAACCACGCACTTCGCCCGCCCGTCGTCGCGGTCCGCGACGGTGAGGCGCGGGTGATCGTCCGGCGTGAGACGGAGGAAGATCTCCTGCGTCTCGATGTCGGCTGATGAAATAGACGTCTCATAATCCGGACGGAAGGGAGAAACTTCCGTCCGGTGAGTGAGACTGGTCCACACCGTAGAAGTATGAGAAGTGAGGTCGGATGATGCGTACGCGTCCGCTGAAGGTGGCGCTGCTGGGCTGTGGAGTGGTCGGCTCAGAGGTGGCGCGCATCATGACGACGCACGCCGACGACCTCGCCGCGCGCATCGGCGCCCCGGTCGAGCTCGCCGGTGTCGCCGTCCGCCGGCCCTCCAAGGTGCGCGCGGGCATCGCCCCCGAGCTCATCACCACCGACGCGATGGCCCTGGTCAAACGCGGCGACATCGACGTCGTCGTCGAGGTCATCGGGGGCGTCGAGCCCGCCCGTACGCTCATCACCACCGCCTTCGAGCACGGCGCCTCCGTCGTCTCGGCCAACAAGGCGCTCCTCGCCCAGGACGGGCAGAGCCTGTACGCCGCCGCCGAGCAGCACGGCCGCGACCTGTACTACGAGGCCGCCGTCGCCGGCGCCATCCCGCTGATCCGGCCGCTGCGCGAGTCCCTCGCCGGCGACAAGGTCAACCGGGTGCTCGGCATCGTCAACGGCACGACCAACTTCATCCTCGACAAGATGGACACCTCCGGCGCCGGGTACTCCGAGGCGCTGGACGAGGCGACGGCCCTCGGGTACGCCGAAGCCGACCCGACCGCCGACGTCGAGGGCTTCGACGCCGCCGCCAAGGCCGCGATCCTCGCCGGGATCGCCTTCCACACGCGGGTGCGGCTCGACGATGTCTACCGCGAGGGCATGACCGAGGTCACCGCCGCCGACTTCGCCTCCGCCAAGCGCATGGGCTGCACCATCAAGCTGCTCGCCATCTGCGAGCGCGCCGCCGACGGCGGCTCCGTCACCGCGCGCGTGCACCCCGCGATGATCCCGCTCAGCCACCCGCTGGCCTCCGTCCGCGGCGCGTACAACGCCGTCTTCGTCGAGGCCGACGCCGCCGGGCAGCTCATGTTCTACGGACCCGGTGCCGGCGGCTCGCCGACCGCGTCCGCCGTCCTCGGCGACCTCGTCGCCGTCTGCCGCAACCGCCTCAACGACGCGACGGGGCCCGGCGAGTCCGCGTACACCCAGCTGCCCGTGAGCCCCATGGGCGACGTGGTGACGCGGTACCACATCAGCCTCGACGTGGCCGACAAGCCGGGCGTCCTCGCCCAGGTCGCGACGGTCTTCGCCGAGCACGGCGTATCCATCGATACGGTGCGCCAGCAGGGCAAGGACGGCGAGGCATCCCTCGTCGTCGTCACCCACCGCGCGCCCGACGCCGCCCTCTCCGGGACCGTCGAGGCGCTGCGCAAGCTCGACACCGTGCGCGGTGTCGCCAGCATCATGCGTGTTGAAGGGGAGTAAGGACCCATGACCAGGACCCACCAGTGGCGCGGCATCATCGAGGAGTACCGGGACCGCCTTCCGGTCACGGACACGACGCCGGTCGTCACGCTCCGTGAGGGCGGTACGCCGCTCGTCCCGGCCCAGGTCCTCTCCGAGCGCACCGGCTGCGACGTACACCTCAAGGTCGAGGGCGCCAACCCCACCGGCTCCTTCAAGGACCGGGGCATGACCATGGCCATCACCCGGGCCAAGGAGGAGGGCGCGCAGGCCGTCATCTGCGCCTCCACCGGCAACACGTCGGCCTCCGCGGCCGCGTACGCCGTGCGCGCCGGGATGGTCTCCGCCGTCCTCGTGCCGCAGGGCAAGATCGCCCTCGGCAAGATGGGCCAGGCCCTCGTCCACGGCGCGAAGATCCTCCAGGTCGACGGCAACTTCGACGACTGCCTGGACCTCGCCCGCGCGCTCTCCGACAACTACCCGGTCGCGCTGGTCAATTCGGTCAACCCGGTCCGCATCGAGGGCCAGAAGACCGCCGCGTTCGAGATCGTGGACATGCTGGGCGACGCCCCCGACATCCACGTCCTGCCCGTCGGCAACGCCGGCAACATCACCGCGTACTGGAAGGGTTACACCGAGTACGCGGCGGACGCCCTCGCCACCCGCCGGCCGCGCATGTGGGGCTTCCAGGCCTCCGGCTCCGCGCCGCTCGTGCGCGGTCACGTCGTCAAGGACCCGTCGACCATCGCCACCGCGATCCGGATCGGCAACCCGGCCTCGTGGGACTACGCGATCGCCGCCCGCGACGAGTCCGGTGGCTTCATCGACGAGGTGACGGACCGTGAGATCCTGCGGGCCTACCGCCTGTTGGCCTCCCAGGAGGGCGTCTTCGTCGAGCCGGCGTCGGCCGCCTCCGTGGCAGGCCTGCTGAAGGCCGCCGAGCAGGGCAAGGTCGACCCGGGCCAGACGATCGTCTGCACGGTCACCGGCAACGGCCTGAAGGACCCCGACTGGGCGGTCGCCGGAGCGCCCCAGCCGGTCACCGTCCCCGTCGACGCGGCCGCGGCCGCCGAGCGGCTCGGCCTCGCATAACCCGCCGGTGAGCGGTTCCCCGCGCGACCACGCGGGGAAAAGCCGCACATCGGGCGGCTGTGGACACAGGAGCACAGGACGGCTCACGACACGCATCGTGCGCCTCCTGTGCGCCCTATGTCGCCACAGAACCTTCCTTCGATAGGCTGTACCGAACCCACCCCGTCGCGTATGCCTCCGCATATGCCGCGGTACTGATGCCGTTGACACCGATACGGCCCCCGGGTCCTGCGTACACCTCGTACAAACCCCGTCGTCAGAGTCAAGGAGAGTCATCGAGCGATGGCCGGTCCCGCGTTCCGCGCCGCCGCCGTCCGGGTGCGCGTCCCCGCCACCAGCGCCAACCTCGGCCCGGGCTTCGACGCCCTCGGCCTGTCGCTGGGGCTGTACGACGACGTCGTCGTCCGGGTCGCCGACTCCGGGCTGCACATCGACATCGCCGGCGAGGGCGCCGACTCGCTCCCGCGCGATGAGAGCCACCTGCTCGTACGCTCCCTGCGCACGGCCTTCGACCTGCTCGGCGGGCAGCCCCGCGGCCTCGAGGTCGTCTGCGCCAACCGCATCCCGCACGGCCGGGGCCTCGGCTCCTCCTCGGCGGCCATCTGCGCCGGCATCGTCGCCGCCCGCGCGGTGACCATAGGCGGCGACGCCAAGCTCGACGACGCGGCGCTGCTGGAGCTCGCCACCGAGATCGAGGGCCACCCCGACAACGTCGCCGCCTGTCTGCTCGGCGGCTTCACGCTCGCCTGGACCGAGGGCGGCGCCGCCCGCGCGATCAGGATGGAGCCCTCACGGTCCATCGTTCCGGTGGTTTTCGTCCCCGGAAAGCCGGTGCTCACCGAGACCGCCCGCGGCCTGCTGCCGCGCACCGTCCCCCATGTGGACGCCGCGGCCAACGCCGGCCGCGCGGCCCTGCTCGTCGAGGCGCTGACCCGGCGCCCGGAGCTGCTGCTCGCGGCCACCGAGGACCGCCTCCACCAGGAGTACCGGGCCCCCGCGATGCCGGAGAGCATCGCGCTTGTGAACCGACTGCGCGCGGACGGCGTCCCCGCGGTCATCTCCGGTGCGGGCCCCACGGTGCTCGCACTGGCCGAGGACGGCGCGGCGGAGAAGGTCGCGCTCCTGGCGGGCGAGGGCTGGGCGGCCAACCGGCTCACCCTCGACCTCTCCGGTGCGAGCGTGCTGCCGCTCGCGCCGTAGGTCTCCGCCGGAACACGGATTGCCGGTGTTGGAGAGGGGGAATGTTTGTTGGAGCCGGTAGTGTTAACCTCAAGTCTGCACCCGACGTCTTTGTGGCGCGGTGCTGAGTGTCCCCTTCCGGGACCACCATTCTTCCGGGAGCCTCCTCCACTGCCTGAGCAGCCTGCCTGAGCAGTTTCGAGCACGCTCCGGAACCGGCGCGCGACACCCCTCGCTTTTCCCAGGAGCGGGCCGAGCAGGGGGCCTCGGGCCGGACCCAAGCACGTATCTCTCTTTCCGCCGCACCCGGCGGGACCACCGCCCCGACACGGACCACAGATCAGGGACCGCTGTCGGACAGCACAACCGGTCGCCGAGCCAGAAGGCCGACGTCCGCTCCAGGGAAGGACCCTTCGTGAGCGACACCACCGATCTGATGGGCGTGACTGCCGACACCAGCGTCGACACCCCCGCGCCCGCCGCAGGTGCTGCCACTGGCACCACCTCACGGCGCCGCCGCTCCGGCACCGGCCTCGAGGGCATGGTCCTGGCCGAGCTGCAGCAGGTCGCGTCCGGCCTCGGCATCAGGGGCACCGCGCGGATGCGCAAGAGCCAGCTGATCGAGGTCATCAAGGAGGCGCAGGCCGGGGGCGCCGCCACCGCGCCGGGCGCCGGTGCGGCCGGAGCCGCCGAGACCAAGCCGAAGCGCCGCGCCACCTCCAAGGCCCGTACGGGCGAGGAGGGCGCCACCGCCGGCAAGGCCGCCGCCACCAAGGCCGCGGACAAGGCGGAGAAGGCCGGCAAGGCCGAGGAGACCGACGCCGCGCCCAAGACCGTGAAGGCCGGGCAGCCCGTCGCGCAGCAGCAGATCGAGATCCCCGGTCAGCCGGCCGCCGACGACCAGGGCATCGGCGAGCGCCGCCGTCGCCGGGCCACCGCGCCGGCCGGCAGCCCCGAGGGCGACACCCGCACCGAGGCCCGCGCCGACGTCCGGACGGACGTGCGGACCGACGTCCGCGCCGAGACCCGTACCGACGCGCAGGGCGACGCCAAGGCCGAGGCCTCCGTCGACACCGCCGAGGCGGGCCGCCGGGACCGCCAGCGGGACCGCGGGGAGCGCGGCGACCGCGGCGAGCGCCGTGACCGCCAGCGCGACCGCCGTGACCGCGGCAAGGGCGAGGGCGCCGACCAGCAGGGCGGCGGCCAGCGCCAGCAGCGCCAGGGCGGCCAGCAGGGCCAGACCGGCCCGCAGGACGACTTCGACGACGAGGGCGGCCGCCGGGGCCGTCGCGGCCGCTACCGCGACCGCCGTGGCCGCCGCGGCCGCGACGAGTTCGCGGCCGGCGAGCCGCAGGTCTCCGAGGACGACGTCCTGATCCCCGTCGCGGGCATCCTGGACATCCTCGACAACTACGCGTTCATCCGGACCTCCGGCTACCTGCCCGGCCCGAACGACGTGTACGTCTCCCTCGCCCAGGTCCGCAAGCACGGCCTGCGCAAGGGCGACCACGTCACCGGCGCCGTGCGCCAGCCCAAGGAGGGCGAGCGCCGCGAGAAGTTCAACGCGCTGGTCCGCCTGGACTCGGCCAACGGCATGGCCGCCGACTCCGGCCGCGGCCGTCCCGAGTTCAACAAGCTGACGCCGCTCTACCCGCAGGACCGCCTCCGTCTGGAGACCGACCCGGGTGTGCTGACCACGCGGATCATCGACCTCGTGTCGCCGATCGGCAAGGGCCAGCGAGGCCTGATCGTGGCCCCGCCGAAGACCGGCAAGACCATGATCATGCAGGCGGTCGCCAACGCGATCACCCACAACAACCCCGAGTGCCACCTGATGGTCGTCCTCGTCGACGAGCGTCCGGAAGAGGTCACCGACATGCAGCGGTCGGTCAAGGGCGAGGTCATCTCCTCGACCTTCGACCGCCCGGCCGAGGACCACACCACCGTCGCCGAGCTGGCCATCGAGCGCGCCAAGCGCCTCGTGGAGCTGGGCCACGACGTGGTCGTCCTGCTCGACTCGATCACCCGCCTGGGCCGCGCGTACAACCTCGCGGCCCCCGCCTCCGGCCGCATCCTGTCCGGTGGTGTCGACTCGACCGCGCTCTACCCGCCGAAGCGCTTCTTCGGTGCCGCGCGCAACATCGAGGACGGCGGCTCGCTGACCATCCTGGCCACCGCGCTGGTCGACACCGGCTCGCGCATGGACGAGGTGATCTTCGAGGAGTTCAAGGGCACCGGCAACATGGAGCTCAAGCTCGACCGGAAGCTCGCCGACAAGCGCATCTTCCCGGCCGTCGACGTCGACGCGTCCGGTACGCGCAAGGAGGAGATCCTGCTCGGCAGCGAGGAGCTCGCCATCGTCTGGAAGCTGCGCCGGGTGCTGCACGCGCTCGACCAGCAGCAGGCGATCGAGCTGCTGCTCGACAAGATGAAGCAGACGAAGTCGAACGCCGAGTTCCTGCTCCAGATCCAGAAGACGACGCCGTCGGCCGGAAACGGCAACGACTGACGCTCCGTCAGGAACCACTGAACCGCCCCCGTTACGCCAGTGACGGGGGCGGTTCGGCGTTGTAGGATCAGCGCGTCGTAGTGGGGGGGAACGCATTTACGAATGCGCTCACTGAGTCGACGGAGCCGGGCCCTGAAGAACCGGGCCGCTCCGCGCCGTTGTCCTTTTCCGGTGGCCTTCCGTGGCTCCTCTCCTCCCTGCGCGGACATCGAGAGGAGTTTCTGAGTGACATCTGCTCAGCGGAGGGCGCGCATAGCCCTCCCCGCGGCCGCCGCCGCATTCGCCCTGGGAGGCGCGCTGCTCGGCGGCGCCCCCGCCCAGGCGACCGACACCCAGCCGCTTTCCGGCGAGCGGACCGTGCGCCCGCTGCCCACGTCTTCCGAGGCGGAGCTGCTGGCCCGGGTCGAGGGTGTCAAGTCCGTACTCAAGAAGGACGGGCCGAAGGAAGACGCCGGTGCCACGGGGGAGGAGCCCGCCCCGAGCGGCTCGTCGTCGCCCTCCACGGTCGACCCGAAGATCATCAGCGGCCAGCCGGCGTCGATCGCCGAGGCGCCGTGGATGGTGCAGCTGTACTACTACGACCCCGCCGACGGCACCGGCTTCTTCTGCGGTGGCTCGCTGGTCGCGCCGAACAAGGTCCTCACCGCCGCGCACTGCGTGTACGGCGTGAACTGGGCCCTCAACGGCACGGTGGTCGGCGGCACGGAGAAGCTGTTCTACACGACCGAGGAGGGCATGTCCTCCGGAGTCACCCGCCAGTGGGTGAACCCGGCGTACAACGACACCACCGTCAACGGTGACGTCGCGGTCCTCACGCTCGAGACCCCGATGCCGTACAAGACGCTCCAGACGACGTCGGCCGACGACACCCTGTCGTACAAGGCGGGCACGCCGGGCACCGTCTACGGCTGGGGCCGGATCAGCTCCACCAGCGACGAGTCGGCCGAGGTCCTGCAGAAGGCCACCGTGCCCATGCGGGCCGACAGCTCCTGCTCGGCGTACTTCGGCTCCCACTTCGTCGCGGGCAACATGGTCTGCGCGGGCGAGCCGGCCTCCGGCCAGGACGCCGGCACCGTGACGCCGTGCAACGGCGACTCCGGCGGCCCGCTCGTCGTCAACGGCCGTATCGCCGGTGTCGTCTCGTGGGGCGTCGAGGACTGCGTCGAGTCGGGCGCGTACGGCGTCTACGCCAAGACGAGCACGTACGCGGGCCGCATCAACCCGCGGATCGACGACACGGACCTCAACTTCGACGGCCGGGCGGACCTTCTCGCCCGGACGAGCGGGGGCGAGCTCTTCGAGTACTACTCGCGGGGAACCACCGTCGGTGGCCGTGTCTCGCTCGGCGACTGGAGCGGGACGAACCTGATCCGTCAGGCCGACCTGCAGCGGGACAACCACGCCGAGTTCATCGTGCGCACCACCAACGGTGACCTCCACTGGTTCCACCCGGACTTCGCCGCGGGCGAGTACGTCGCGACCCGCATCGGCGGCGGCTGGGGGGCGATGAAGTCCATCACCCTGCCCGGTGACGTCACCGGCGACGCGCAGGCCGACCTGCTCGCCGTCGACACCGCCGGCGTCATGTGGACCTACCCGGGCCGTGGCAACGGCACCTTCGGCAAGCGCGTCCAGGTGGGCTCCGGCTGGGGCGTCCTCACCCTCACGGGCAAGGGCGACTACACCGGAGACGGCCGGGCCGACCTGCTGGCGCGGGACTCCTCGGGGTCGCTGTACGTCTACCCGGGCCGTGGCTCGGCGACCGTTCCCTTCGGGAAGCGGACCTTCGTCGGCACGGGCTGGAACTTCACCGCGTACGCCGCCACCGGCGACGTGAACGGTGACGGCCGGGCGGACCTGTTCGCCCGCGACCGGGACGGCGTCCTGTGGTTCTACGCCGGTCGTGGCTCCGCCTCGGCGCCCTTCTCGCCGCGTACGAAGATCGGCAGCGGCTGGAACGCGTTCAACATCTTCGGCTGAGGCTGACCGCGGCGTGACCTCGGTCCACCTCCGCCGGAGATCCGTGTCACAGTCGGCGCGGGCGGGCAGTCGGCCCGCATCACCCCCGTGACCTCGCTGTGACCTGGGAAAACAAGCACCTGTGCCCACCGTGCGCCGCACGGTGGGCACAGGTGTTTCCCGGAACACCCCTCACCGGCGCATGCAACCCTGTGGGCCGCTTCCCCGTCTGACGCGGCAGGGGAAGGACGGGAGACCGGCGAAGACCACGAGACCGAGGACACCCATGGCCGAGCAGGACCGCAGCCACAGCCGAATACGCGCCACCGGGCGCCGCCGCAAGCCGCCCGCCAAGGGCCGCAGGGCGCTCCGCGTCGCCGCCTGGTCGGCGGCGGGACTGGCGGTGGTCGGCGGCGGCGGACTGGCGTACGGCTACGTCACCCTGAACGGCAACATCGACAGCGTCGACATCAACGCCCAGCTGCGCGACGACAACCGCCCCGACGACGTCGACAACGGCTCGATGGACATCCTCGTCCTCGGCTCCGACACCCGTGCCGGCGCCAACGGCGCCTACGGCCGCGACGAGGGCGCCGCCCGCTCCGACACCGCGATGATCCTCCACGTCCACGAGGGCCACCGGAAGGCCGGCGTCGTCTCCGTACCGCGCGACACGATCATCGAGCGGCCCGACTGCACCGACAAGACCGGCCGCCCCGTCCCCGGCCAGCGCAAGGCCATGTTCAACACGGCGTACGAGGTCGGCGGCCCGGCCTGCGCGGTCAAGACCGTCGAGGCGATGTCCGGCATCCGCATGGACCACTACATCGAGGTCGACTTCACCGGCTTCAAGAAGCTCATCGACGAGCTCGGCGGCGTCGAGGTCACCACCACCGCGGCGATCAAGGACCCGTCCAGCCACCTCGACCTGGCGGCCGGCACCCACACCCTCTCCGGCGAGCAGGCCCTCGGCCTCGTCCGCACCCGCAAGGGCGTCGGCGACGGCAGCGACCTGGGCCGCATCCAGCTCCAGCAGGCGTTCATCAAGGCCTTCATCGAGCAGGTCAAGAGCGTCGGCGTCTTCACCAGCCCGCAGAAGCTCTGGGGCCTCGCCGACACCGCCACCAAGGCCATCACGCCCGACGCGGAGCTCGACACCGTCAAGGAGCTCGCCGGCTTCGCGCGCGGCCTGCAGCGGCTCGGCCCCGACGACGTGCACATGATCACGATGCCGGTGCGGTACGACCCCGCCGACCTCAACCGCGTCGTCCCGCTGGAGGCCCAGTCCCGGCAGGTGTGGACCGCCCTGCGGCAGGACCGGCCGATCCCCGCGTCCGCGACGAAGGACGCCGCCACGGGTACGGCCCAGGGCGTGGTCCAGTAGCCCGCACCCCCTCCGCCGCGGCCCCGGAATAGATGCGGACCCACCCCGGTTTTGGGAGATACGGCCAGTCCTGGCAGACTGGTACGTCGGCCCCGGTTCACGCACGCGCATCCCGCCCGTGCGACCCGGCGCCCTCCCGAAACTAGGAGACACCTTGAAGCGCGACATCCACCCCGAGTACGTCGAGACGCAGGTCAGCTGCACCTGTGGCGCGTCGTTCACCACCCGTAGCACGATCCAGGGCGGCAACATCCGTGCCGAGGTCTGCTCCGAGTGCCACCCGTTCTACACGGGCAAGCAGAAGATCCTCGACACCGGTGGCCGTGTGGCCCGCTTCGAGGCCCGCTTCGGCAAGAAGGCTGCCGGCTCCGCCAAGTAGCGAGCCCCTGCGCCGGTCTCCGGCCCCCCCGGCGAGGGGCGGCCGGGACCGGCGTTTGCCGTCTCACTCCCGCAGCAGCCACCACCCGCGTACGAAAACCAGGAGCACCGATGTTCGAGGCGGTCGAGGAACTGATCGGCGAACACGCCGACCTCGAGAAGAAGCTCGCGGACCCCTCCGTCCACGCCGACCAGGCCAACGCGCGCAAGCTGAACAAGCGCTACGCCGAGCTGACCCCGATCGTCGCCACGTACCGCGCCTGGAAGCAGACCGGCGAGGACATCGAGACCGCCAAGGAGTACGCGGCCGACGACCCCGACTTCATCGCCGAGGTCAAGGAACTGGAGAAGCAGCGCGAGCAGCTCACCGAGAAGCTCCGCCTGCTGCTGGTGCCGCGCGACCCCAGCGACGACAAGGACGTCATCCTGGAGATCAAGGCGGGCGCGGGCGGCGACGAGTCCGCCCTCTTCGCCGGCGACCTGCTGCGCATGTACCTGCGGTACGCCGAGCGGGTCGGCTGGAAGACCGAGATCATCGACGCCACCGAGTCCGAGCTCGGCGGCTACAAGGACGTCCAGGTCGCCGTGAAGACCAAGGGCGGCAACGGCGCCACCGAGCCCGGCCAGGGCGTCTGGGCGCGGCTGAAGTACGAGGGCGGCGTGCACCGCGTGCAGCGCGTGCCGGCCACCGAGTCGCAGGGCCGCATCCACACCTCCGCCGCCGGTGTCCTGGTGACCCCGGAGGCCGAGGAGATCGACGTCGAGATCCACGCCAACGACCTGCGCATCGACGTCTACCGGTCCTCCGGCCCCGGCGGCCAGTCCGTCAACACCACCGACTCCGCCGTCCGCATCACCCACCTGCCGACCGGCATCGTCGCCTCCTGCCAGAACGAGAAGAGCCAGCTCCAGAACAAGGAGCAGGCCATGCGTATCCTGCGCTCCAGGCTGCTCGCCGCCGCCCAGGAAGAGGCCGAGCGCAACGCCGCGGACGCGCGCCGCAGCCAGGTGCGCACCGTCGACCGGTCGGAGAAGATCCGTACGTACAACTTCCCGGAAAACCGGATCTCGGACCACCGGGTCGGCTTCAAGGCGTACAACTTGGACCAGGTGCTCGACGGGGACCTGGACGCCGTGATCCAGGCCTGCGTCGACGCCGACTCCGCGGCGAAGCTCGCCGCGGCCGCGTAAGACACACCCCGTACGGAGGACCAGCGTGCAGCGACATTCTGGGGGACGACCCCCAGGCCCCCGCACTCTGCTGCTTGCCGAGGTGGCCCAGGCCACCCAGCGGCTGGCCGACGCCGGCGTACCCTCACCGCGCTTCGACGCCGAGGAGCTCGCCGCGTTCGTGCACGGCGTCAAGCGGGGAGAGCTGCACACCGTCAAGGACGCCGACTTCGACGCCCGCTACTGGGAGACCATCGCCCGCCGCGAGGCCCGCGAGCCGCTCCAGCACATCACCGGACGGGCCTTCTTCCGCTACCTGGAGCTCCAGGTCGGCCCCGGCGTCTTCGTGCCGCGCCCGGAGACCGAGTCGGTCGTCGGGTGGGCCATAGACGCCGTCCGCGCGATGGACGTCGTCGAGCCGCTCATCGTCGACCTGTGCACCGGCTCCGGCGCCATCGCCCTCGCCATGGCCCAGGAGGTGCCGCGCTCGCGCGTGCACGCCGTGGAGCTGTCCGAGGACGCCCTGGTGTGGGCGCGCAAGAACGCCGAGGGGTCCAGGGTCACCGTCCACCACGGCGACGCCCTGACGGCCCTGCCCGAGCTCGACGGCCAGGTCGACCTGGTCATCTCCAACCCGCCGTACATCCCGCTCACCGAGTGGGAGTACGTCGCTCCCGAGGCCCGCGACCACGACCCGGAGATGGCGCTCTTCTCCGGCGAGGACGGCCTCGACACCATCCGCGGCATCGAGCGCACCGCCCACCGGCTGCTCCGCCCCGGCGGCCTCGTCGTCATCGAGCACGCCGACACGCAGGGCGGCCAGGTGCCGTGGATCTTCAACGAGGAAGCCGGCTGGACGGACGCTGCCGACCACCCGGACCTGAACAACCGCCCGCGCTTCGCGACCGCGCGCAAGGCGACGCCATGACACACGAGACCGTGTACGTGTACGAGGAGGCCCGTTAAATGGCTCGGCGATACGACTGCAACGACGCGACCGACCGCACGACCGGCCTGCGTGAGGCCGCGTCCGCCGTCCGCCGCGGCGAGCTCGTCGTGCTGCCCACCGACACCGTGTACGGGATCGGTGCGGACGCCTTCAGCGCGGAGGCCGTCGCCGACCTGCTGGCGGCCAAGGGGCGCGGCCGCAACATGCCGACCCCGGTCCTGATCGGCTCGCCCAACACCCTGCACGGCCTGGTCACGGACTTCTCCGAGCAGGCGTGGGAGCTCGTCGACGCCTTCTGGCCCGGCGCGCTCACCCTGGTCACCAAGCACCAGCCGTCCCTCCAGTGGGACCTCGGCGACACCCGCGGCACCGTCGCGATCCGGATGCCGCTGCACCCGGTCGCCATCGAACTGCTCACCGAGGTCGGCCCGATGGCCGTCTCCTCGGCGAACCTCACCGGGCACCCGTCGCCCGAGGACTGCGACGCCGCGCAGGGCATGCTCGGCGACTCGGTCTCGGTCTACCTCGACGGCGGCCCGACCCCCGGCAACGTCCCGTCGTCGATCGTCGACGTCACCGGCAAGGTCCCGGTCCTGCTGCGCGCGGGCGCGCTCTCCGCGGACGAGCTGCGCAAGGTGGTACCCGATCTCGAGGTGGCCAATTGACCGCCCCTGAGGGGCGTGGCATAGGCGGCACGGAGACCGACACCTTCCGCATCCTCCACGTCAGCACCGGCAACGTCTGCCGCTCGCCCATCACCGAGCGGCTGACCCGCCATTTCCTCTGCGACCGCCTGGGCGACCCCCTGGGCGGCGGCCTGGTCGTGGAGAGCGCCGGCACCTGGGGCCACGAGGGCGCCCCCATGGAGGCCAACGCCGAGATCGTCCTCGCCGACTTCGGCGCGGACGCGAGCGGCTTCGTCGGCCGCGAGCTGCTCGACGAGCACGTCATCCGCGCGGACCTGGTGCTCACGGCGACCCGGGACCACCGGGCGCAGGTCATCTCGATGGGGCACAGCGCGGGCCTGCGCACCTTCACCCTGAAGGAGTTCACCCGCCTGGTGCGGGCGATAGATCCGGCCACGCTCCCCGACCCGTCGAGCGACGGCGTGGTCGAACGCGCCCGCGCCCTGGTCCGCGCGGCGGCGGCCCTGCGCGGCTGGCTGCTGGCCCCGAGCGCGGAGGCCGACGAGGTCAACGACCCGTACGGGGCCCCGATCACCTTCTTCCGCTCGATCGGCGACGAGATCCAGCAGGCGCTGGACCCGGTGGTGACGGCGCTGACCGGGGTGCCCACGCCGCGCTGACCGGATCTCCCGCCGGACGGAGTCCGGCGCGCGCTCCGCGGCCTGGGAGGCCCCCCGGGGCCGAGCAGTGCGAGGGGCGCATCGGGAAGGTGCTCCAGCAGGCGCTGGACCCGGTGGTGACGGCGCTGACCGGGGTGCCCACGCCGCGCTGAGGCCGCTCATGCGTGTGCCCACGCCGCGCTGAGCCCCTCACGGGTGTTCCCGTGCGGCGCCGAGCCGGGTGCGGGCCTACATTGGGGCGTAGACGGGGGCCCGCCCACGCCTGGAGCCACAGATGCCGGTCACCGCTGCTGCCGCCGCCGACGCGCGTCTCGCCGCGTACGGCCCGGACGCCGACGCCCTGCGCCGGCAGGACCCGCAGATCGCCGACGTACTGGCCGGGGAGGCGCGGCGGCAGGCCGACGGGCTGCAGCTCATCGCCGCCGAGAACTTCGCCTCGCCCGCCGTGCTCGCCGCCCTCGGCTCGCCGCTCGCCAACAAGTACGCCGAGGGCTACCCCGGCGCCCGCTACCACGGCGGCTGCGAGTTCGCGGACGCCGCCGAGCGGCTCGCCATCGAGCGGGCCACCGCGCTCTTCGGGGCCGACCACGCGAACGTCCAGGCCCACTCCGGCTCGCAGGCCGTCCTCGCGGCGTACGCGGCGTTGCTGAGGCCCGGGGACACCGTGCTGGCCATGGGCCTGCAGTACGGCGGGCACCTCACCCACGGTGCGCCGGCCAACTTCTCGGGCCGTTGGTTCGACTTCGTCCCGTACGGCGTCGACGCCGAGTCCGGCCTCATCGACTACGAGCAGGTCCGCGTCCTCGCGCACGAGCACCGGCCGAAGGCGATCGTCTGCGGCTCGATCTCGTACCCCCGGCACATCGACTACGCGGCCTTCCGCGAGATCGCCGACGAGGTCGGGGCGTGCCTGATCGCCGACGCCGCCCACCCCATCGGGCTGGTGGCGGGCGGCATGGCGCCCAGCCCCGTCCCGTACGCCGACGTGGTGTGCGCGACCACGCACAAGGTGCTGCGCGGGCCGCGCGGCGGCATGGTGCTGTGCGGCGCGGAGCTCGCGGAGCGGATGGACCGGGCGGTGTTCCCGTTCACGCAGGGCGGCGCGCAGATGCACACCATCGCGGCGAAGGCGGTGGCGTTCGGGGAGGCGGCCACCGACGCGTACCGCGCGTACGTCCGTCGGGTCGTGGCGAACGCGCGGGCGCTCGCGGAGGCGCTCGCCGCCGAGGGGTTCGCCCTCACCACCGGCGGCACCGACACCCATCTGATCAGCGCCGACGCCACGCCCCTGGGCGTGGACGGACGGGTCGCCAAGGCCCGTCTCGCGGCCTGCGGCATCGTGCTGGACACGTGCGCCCTGCCGGACGGCGACGGGCGCGGCATCCGCCTCGGCACGGCCGCCGTGACGACGCAGGGGATGGGGCCCGCGGAGATGGCACGGATCGCCGCCCTGTTCACGGCGGCGCTGCGGGCGGACGACGCGCAGAAGGCGCCGCGCGTCCGCTCCGATGTGCGGGAACTCGCCGAAGGATTTCCCCCGTATCGGGGGTAGAAGCGCAGCCGTGGAACCGTCGCGGCCGTCCGCGTGTCCTCAAGCACAGGGCGACCGGGACTAGGGTGTGGGGCTGAGATGGCCAGCGATTCCTGTGGGGCAGCCCGTGCGTGATTACCTGCTGACGCTCTGTGTCACGGCCGCGGTGACCTATCTGCTGACCGGGCCGGTGCGGAAGTTCGCCATCGCGGCCGGAGCGATGCCCGAGATCCGTGCCCGCGACGTGCACCGAGAACCGACACCGCGGCTCGGTGGCATCGCCATGTTCTTCGGGCTGTGCGCGGGCCTGCTCGTCGCGGACCACCTGCAGAACCTCAACAGCGTCTTCGAGCTGTCGAACGAGCCGCGCGCCCTGTTGTCGGGCGCCGCCCTGATCTGGCTGATCGGTGTGCTGGACGACAAGTTCGAGATCGACGCGCTGATCAAGCTCGGCGGGCAGATGATCGCCGCGGGCGTCATGGTGATGCAGGGCCTGACGATCCTGTGGCTGCCGATCCCCGGCGTCGGCACGGTCGCGCTCACCCAGTGGCAGGGCACGCTCCTGACCGTCGCCCTGGTGGTCATCACCATCAACGCGGTCAACTTCGTCGACGGCCTCGACGGCCTCGCGGCCGGCATGGTGTGCATCGCCGCGGCCGCGTTCTTCCTCTACGCGTACCGGATCTGGTTCGGCTACACCATCGAGGCCGCCGCCCCCGCGACGCTCTTCGCGGTGATCCTCATGGGCATGTGCCTGGGCTTCCTGCCGCACAACATGCACCCGGCGCGGATCTTCATGGGCGACTCCGGCTCGATGCTCATCGGCCTGGTACTCGCCGCCTCCGCCATCTCCATCACCGGCCAGGTCGACCCCGACGCGCTGAAGATCTTCGAGGGCTCGACCCGCCAGGCCACGCACGCCGCGCTGCCGGTCTTCATCCCGCTGCTGCTGCCGCTGACGATCATCGCGATCCCGATGGCGGACCTGATCCTCGCGATCGTGCGCCGCACCTGGAACGGCCAGTCGCCGTTCGCCGCGGACCGCGGACACCTGCACCACCGGCTGCTGGAGATCGGGCACTCGCACAGCCGCGCCGTTCTGATCATGTACTTCTGGTCGGCGCTCATCGCCTTCGGCACGCTGGCCTACTCGGTGCACTCCGCGTCGATGTGGATCGTGCTGGTGATCGTCGCGCTCTCCGCGATCGGCCTGGTGCTCCTGCTGCTGCCGCGCTTCACGCCGCGCGCCCCGCGCTGGGCGGAGTCGTTCGTTCCGCCGCGCTACCGGCGCCGCAAGCCGGCGGTGGAGCCGCTGCCCCCGCTCGCGTACGACGGAGAGGGCGAGGCCGGCGGCGAGGCGGGCGAGCAGCGGGTGCCCGTCCCGGCGGGTGTCAACGGGGCGACCGCGCTGGGCGCCCGTTCCACCCTCCCCGACCGGCGGAAGGCGGGAACGCGCGGTTGACGTACGCCGCGGACGCGCCCATTACCACCCAGAACGGCGCGCCGCCGCGCACACACGCGCAGGGTCACTCTCATGTGTGAGAGTTGGCACACCTCTGAGTAAAGACCTATTCAAATAGTTTGTGATACCGTTCACGAGTACCCGGCGACACCGCCGAAGGGCCGTAGTGCGACGGCCCCTTGGCCCCGAGACCCACCTCGGACCGGGCTTACGCTCGTCCATGACGACACCACTGCCCCCACCAGCAAGCGGAGATGCCGCCATGCCCTCCAACGACGTCCGCACCCTTCTGCACACCGCCGTACCAGCCGTTGCCGCCGGCGCCATCGCGACCGTCGTGAGCGGTGTGGTCGCCGGTGGCGAGGGAGCCATCGGCGCCGTGGCAGGCACGCTCGTGGTCGTCCTCTTCATGGGTATCGGGCTCGTGGTGCTCCAGCGGACGGCGAAGTCCATGCCGCAGCTCTTCCAGGCCATGGGCCTCATGCTCTACACGGCCCAGCTGCTGGTGCTCTTCATCTTCCTGAGCCTGCTGAAGGGCACCACGCTCTTCGACTTCAAGGCATTCAGTCTCACGCTGCTCGCGACGACCATCGTGTGGGTCGCGGCGCAGGCGCGTGCGTACATGAAAGCCAAGGTCCTCTACGTCGAGCCCGAAAAATCGGGGTCCACGACGTGAGAGGTAGGGCCGGGATAAATGCGCGTTCGAGATGCTGCTATCGTCCGGTGCCAACTGCGGCACTGCGGGCGCGGGCATCCGAGCTGACGCCTGTCCCAGCGCGAGGCGAGACGCCGACCCGCCGCCCCCCCAACCGTAAGACCAGTCCAGTGCCGAACCGCGGCTGCGTGCCGCGCCGACACAACGAGGTTGCCGTACCTATGCGCCACGCTGAAGGAGCCCGCGGTGAGTGCTGACCAGACGCTTGCCTTCGATCCGAGCTGTCACATCTTCATCGAAGGATGCGGCTTCCCGGCGCCGGGCCTCCACACGTTCATGTACGAGCCCATCACCACCATCGGCGGCTTCGAGCTGACCAAGCCGATGCTGCTGGCTCTGCTGGGCTCCATCCTGATCGTCGGGTTCTTCTGGGCCGCCTTCGCGAAGCCGAAGCTCGTCCCGGGCAAGCTCCAGATGGTCGGCGAGGCCGGGTACGACTTCGTGCGCCGCGGCATCGTCTACGAGATCATCGGCAAGAAGGACGGCGAGAAGTACGTCCCCTTCATGGTGTCGCTGTTCTTCTTCGTCTGGGTCATGAACCTCTGGTCGATCATTCCGCTCGCCCAGTTCCCGGTCACCTCGCTGATCGCCTTCCCGGCCGGTCTCGCGCTGATCGTGTACGTGATGTGGGTGAGCCTCACCTTCAAGAAGCACGGCTTCGTGGGTGGCTGGAAGAACATCACCGGTTACGACAAGTCGCTCGGCCCGATCCTGCCGCTGATCGTCTTCCTCGAGTTCATCTCGAACCTGCTCATCCGGCCGTTCACGCACGCGGTGCGACTCTTCGCGAACATGTTCGCGGGTCACCTGCTGATCGTGATGTTCTCGCTGGCGAGCTGGTACCTGCTGAACGGCATCGGCATCGCCTACGCGGCCACGTCGTTCGTGATGGTCGTCGTGATGACCGCCTTCGAGCTCTTCATCCAGGCGGTCCAGGCGTACGTCTTCGTCCTCCTGGCCTGCAACTACGTGCAGGGCGCGCTCGCCGAGCACCACTGATCGGCCTGGGCCCCCGCCCACCCCAAACCACCAGACGTCCGGTGGCCAACCCCCACCGGATCCTTGAAAGAGAAGGAAGAACCGGCATGTCCGCTCTCGACAACCTCGCCGCTGTCACCGGAAACGTCGCCTCCATCGGTTACGGCCTCGCGGCCATCGGCCCCGGCGTCGGCGTCGGCATCATCTTCGGTAACGGCACCCAGGCCCTCGCCCGCCAGCCCGAGGCGGCCGGTCTGATCCGTACCAACCAGATCATGGGTTTCGCCTTCTGTGAGGCGCTCGCCCTCATCGGCATCGTCATGGGCTTCGTCTACCCGTCCGCCTGATCCGGACCGGCAGACCAACCCCTTTCACGGAAGGCACTGATGTGAACGCTCTGTTCCTTGCGGCAGCGGAGGAGCCCCAGCCTCCTCTGATCCCGCATCTCGACGAGCTCGTCATCGGCCTGATCGCCTTCGTCATCGTCTTCGGCTTCCTGGCCAAGAAGCTCCTCCCGAACATCAACAAGGTTCTGGACGAGCGTCGCGAGGCCATCGAGGGCGGCATCGAGAAGGCCGAGTCGGCCCAGATCGAAGCCCAGAGTGTGCTGGAGCAGTACAAGGCTCAGCTCGCCGAGGCCCGTCACGAGGCCGCGCGGCTGCGTCAGGAGGCGCAGGAGCAGGGCGCCGCGATCATCCAGGAGATGAAGGCGGAGGGCCAGCGCCAGCGCGAGGAGATCATCGCGGCCGGCCACGCCCAGATCGAGGCCGACCGCAAGGCCGCGGCGACCGCGCTGCGTCAGGACGTGGGCAAGCTCGCCACCGACCTGGCCGGCAAGCTGGTCGGCGAGTCCCTCGAGGACGTCGCCCGCCAGAGCCGCACCATCGACCGCTTCCTCGACGAGCTCGAGGAGAAGGCCGAGGCCGCCCGATGAACGGAGCGAGCCGCGAGGCACTGGCCGCCGCACGCGAGCGTCTCGACGCGCTGACCGACAACACGTCGGTCGACGTGGCGAAGCTCGCCGGCGAGCTGGCCGCCGTCACCGCGCTGCTCGACCGCGAGGTATCGCTGCGTCGGGTCCTGACCGACCCGGCGCAGGCCGGCGAGGCCAAGGCCGAGCTGGCCGCGCGACTGCTGAGCGGTCAGGTGGGCGGGGAAGCCGTCGACCTGGTCTCCGGCATGGTCCGCTCCCGCTGGTCGTACTCGCGCGACCTGGTCGACGCGCTGGAGGAGCTGGCGAACACCGCCGACCTCTCCGCCGCGCAGAAGGCCGGCGCGCTGGACGACGTCGAGGACGAGCTGTTCCGGTTCGGCCGGATCGTCGCGTCCAGCACCGAGCTGCGGGCCGCGCTGACCGACAAGGCCGCCACCGCGTCCGCCAAGGGCGAGCTGCTGCGCAGCCTGCTCGGCGGCAAGGCCGATCCGGCCACGGAGCGGCTCATCGTGCGTCTTGTGACGCAGCCGCGGGGACGTAGCCTGGAGGCGGGACTCGAATCCCTGTCCAAGCTCGCCGCGGCGCGCCGGGACCGCATGGTCGCGGTCGTCACCTCGGCGGTGCCGCTCACCGACCAGCAGAAGCAGCGCCTCGGCGCCGTGCTGGCGAAGCTGTACGGCCGGCAGATGCACCTGAACCTGGACGTGGACCCCACGGTCCTCGGCGGGATCTCCGTGCGCGTCGGCGACGAGGTCATCGACGGCACCGTCGTCAACCGTCTCGCAGAGGCGGCCCGGCGGCTGGCCGGCTGAGGCCACCAACTCAACAAGCGTTACCTACGGCCCGGTTGGGCCGTGCACAGGATGCAGAAGTTCTGGGGGGAGCCCCCAGATCCCCCAAAGATACTTCGGGCCCAACAAGGAGAGCAGGGAACCCAGATGGCGGAGCTCACGATCCGGCCGGAGGAGATCCGGGACGCGCTGGAGAACTTTGTCCAGTCGTACAAGCCGGACGCGGCCTCGCGCGAGGAGGTCGGTACGGTCAGCCTGGCCGGCGACGGCATCGCGAAGGTCGAGGGTCTGCCCTCGACCATGGCGAACGAGCTGCTGAAGTTCGAGGACGGCACCCTCGGCCTCGCCCTCAACCTCGAGGAGCGCGAGATCGGTGCCATTGTCCTCGGTGAGTTCAGCGGCATCGAGGAGGGCCAGTCGGTCACCCGTACCGGCGAGGTCCTGTCCGTCGCCGTCGGCGAGGGCTACCTGGGCCGGGTCGTCGACCCGCTCGGCAACCCGATCGACGGCCTCGGCGAGATCGAGACCAGCGGCCGTCGCGCCCTTGAGCTGCAGGCCCCCACGGTCATGCAGCGCAAGTCGGTGCACGAGCCGATGGAGACCGGCTACAAGGCCGTCGACGCGATGACCCCGATCGGCCGTGGCCAGCGTCAGCTGATCATCGGCGACCGCCAGACCGGCAAGACCGCCCTGGCCGTCGACACGATCATCAACCAGCGCGACAACTGGCGCTCGGGCGACCCGAAGAAGCAGGTCCGCTGCATCTACGTCGCCATCGGCCAGAAGGGCTCCACCATCGCGTCCGTGCGCGGCGCGCTGGAGGAGGCCGGCGCCCTGGAGTACACGACCATCGTCGCCGCCCCGGCGTCCGACCCGGCCGGCTTCAAGTTCCTCGCGCCCTACACCGGCTCGGCCATCGGTCAGCAGTGGATGTACGAGGGCAAGCACGTCCTGATCATCTTCGACGACCTGTCGAAGCAGGCCGACGCCTACCGCGCCGTGTCCCTGCTGCTGCGCCGCCCGCCGGGCCGCGAGGCCTACCCGGGTGACGTCTTCTACCTGCACTCGCGTCTGCTGGAGCGCTGCGCCAAGCTCTCCGACGAGATGGGTGCCGGCTCGATGACCGGTCTGCCGATCGTCGAGACCAAGGCCAACGACGTCTCGGCGTTCATCCCGACCAACGTCATCTCCATCACCGACGGCCAGTGCTTCCTGGAGTCCGACCTGTTCAACGCCGGTCAGCGCCCGGCCCTGAACGTCGGTATCTCGGTCTCCCGCGTCGGTGGCTCGGCCCAGCACAAGGCGATGCGCCAGGTCTCCGGCCGTCTGCGCGTGGACCTCGCCCAGTACCGCGAGCTGGAGGCGTTCGCCGCCTTCGGTTCCGACCTGGACGCCGCGTCGAAGGCCGCCCTGGAGCGCGGTAAGCGCATGGTCGAGCTGCTGAAGCAGCCGCAGTACCAGCCGATGGCGACCGAGAACCAGGTCGTCTCCGTCTGGGCCGGCACCACGGGCAAGATGGACGACGTCCCGGTCGTGGACATCCGCCGCTTCGAGCGCGAGCTGCTGGACTACCTGCACCGCGACCACAAGGGCCTGATGACCTCCATCCGCGAGGGCGCCAAGATGTCCGACGACACCCTCCAGGCCGTCGGCGACGCCATCGCCGCGTTCAAGAAGCAGTTCGAGACGTCGGACGGCAAGCTCCTTGCCGAGGACGCCCCGGCCGCCTCTAAGTGACGACGGAAGGGACCTGACTCATGGGAGCGCAGCTCCGGGTCTACAAGCGTCGCATCCGGTCCGTCACCGCGACGAAGAAGATCACCAAGGCGATGGAGATGATCGCCGCCTCGCGCATCGTCAAGGCGCAGCGCAAGGTGGCGGCCTCCACGCCGTACGCGACCGAGCTCACCCGCGCGGTCACGGCGGTGGCGACCGGATCGAACACCAACCACCCGCTCACCACGGAGGCGGACACCCCGACCCGTGCCGCGGTCCTGCTCATCACGAGCGACCGCGGTCTGGCCGGCGGCTACTCCTCCAACGCCATCAAGCAGGCCGACCGGCTCACCGAGCGGCTGCGTGGCGAGGGCAAGGAGGTCGACACGTACATCGTCGGCCGCAAGGGTGTCGCCTACTACGGCTTCCGCGAGCGCAAGGTCGCGGAGTCGTGGACCGGCTTCACCGACAGCCCGAGCTACGCGGACGCCAAGAAGGTCGCCGCGCCGCTCATCGCGGCCGTCCAGCAGGACACCGCTGAGGGTGGCGTCGACGAGCTGCACATCGTCTTCACGGAGTTCGTGTCGATGATGACGCAGATGCCGGTGGACAACCGGATGCTGCCGCTCAGCCTCGACAAGGCTGCGGAGGAGGACGGCAAGAAGGGCGAGATCCTTCCGCTGTTCGACTTCGAGCCGTCGGCGGAGGACGTCCTCGACGCCCTGCTGCCGCGCTACGTCGAGAGCCGGGTCTACAACGCCCTGCTGCAGGCCGCCGCCTCCGAGCACGCGGCCCGTCGCCGGGCGATGAAGTCGGCGACCGACAACGCGGGCGAGCTGATCAACACGCTCTCCCGACTTGCCAACGCGGCCCGCCAGGCCGAAATCACCCAGGAAATCAGCGAGATCGTCGGTGGCGCCAGCGCCCTGGCCGACGCGACCGCGGGGAGTGACAAGTAATGACGACCACTGTTGAGACGGCCGCCGCCACGGGCCGCGTC
The DNA here is from genome assembly GCF_040646655.1 of Streptomyces sp. NPDC045431. Lineage (NCBI taxonomy): Bacteria > Bacillati > Actinomycetota > Actinomycetes > Kitasatosporales > Streptomycetaceae > Streptomyces > Streptomyces sp. NPDC045431. The sequence goes on along the minus strand of NZ_JBEZAQ010000004.1, from coordinate 235,824 downwards.
GCCCGGGTCATCGGCCCGGTCGTCGACGTGGAGTTCCCCGTCGACGCGATGCCGGAGATCTACAACGCGCTGACCGTCGAGGTCGCGGACCCGGCCGAGGCCGGCAAGAAGAAGACGCTGACGCTCGAGGTCGCCCAGCACCTCGGCGACGGCATCGTCCGCGCGATCTCCATGCAGCCCACCGACGGCCTGGTCCGCCAGGCCCCGGTGACCGACACGGGCGCGGGCATCTCCGTCCCGGTCGGCGACTTCACCAAGGGCAAGGTGTTCAACACCCTCGGTGAGGTGCTGAACCTCCCGGAGGAGAACGCCAACGTCGGTGAGCGCTGGCCGATCCACCGCAAGGCCCCCGCCTTCGACCAGCTCGAGTCCAAGACCGAGATGTTCGAGACCGGCCTGAAGGTCGTCGACCTTCTCACCCCGTACGTCAAGGGTGGAAAGATCGGTCTGTTCGGTGGTGCCGGTGTCGGCAAGACCGTGCTGATCCAGGAAATGATCATGCGTGTCGCCAACCTCCACGAGGGCGTCTCCGTCTTCGCGGGTGTCGGTGAGCGTACGCGTGAGGGCAACGACCTCATCGCGGAGATGGAGGAGTCCGGCGTTCTGGACAAGACCGCCCTGGTCTTCGGCCAGATGGACGAGCCCCCGGGCACCCGTCTGCGCGTCGCCCTGGCCGGTCTGACCATGGCGGAGTACTTCCGCGATGTGCAGAAGCAGGACGTGCTCTTCTTCATCGACAACATCTTCCGGTTCACCCAGGCCGGTTCCGAGGTGTCCACCCTGCTCGGCCGTATGCCGTCCGCGGTGGGTTACCAGCCGAACCTGGCCGACGAGATGGGTCTGCTGCAGGAGCGCATCACCTCGACGCGTGGTCACTCGATCACCTCGATGCAGGCGATCTACGTCCCCGCGGACGACCTGACCGACCCGGCCCCGGCCACCACCTTCGCCCACCTCGACGCGACGACGGTTCTCTCCCGTCCGATCTCCGAGAAGGGCATCTACCCGGCCGTGGACCCGCTGGACTCCACGTCCCGGATCCTGGACCCGCGCTACATCGCGCAGGACCACTACGAGGCCGCCATGCGCGTCAAGGGGATCCTCCAGAAGTACAAGGACCTCCAGGACATCATCGCGATCCTCGGTATCGACGAGCTGGGCGAGGAGGACAAGCTCGTTGTCCACCGTGCCCGTCGCGTCGAGCGCTTCCTGTCGCAGAACACCCACGCGGCGAAGCAGTTCACCGGTGTGGACGGCTCGGACGTGCCGCTCGACGAGTCGATCGCCGCGTTCAACGCGATCTGCGACGGCGAGTACGACCACTTCCCCGAGCAGGCCTTCTTCATGTGCGGTGGTCTCGAGGACCTGAAGAAGAACGCCAAGGAGCTGGGCGTCTCCTGAGCCACGCGCTTCCGAGCGCCGCTGACTCATGGAAGGGGGCGGGTCCGTCCCGCCCCCTTCTCCACGCCCCGTAGAATTGACCCAACACCCGGCCGAGCGGCCGGGTGGTGACCCGAGGAGCCACCCTTGGCTGCTGAGCTGCACGTCGAGCTGGTCGCCGCGGACCGGAGTGTCTGGTCCGGCGAGGCCACCCTGGTCATCGCGCGCACCACGTCCGGCGACATCGGCGTCATGCCCGGCCACCAGCCGCTGCTCGGTGTGCTGGAGTCGGGCCCGGTGACCATCCGTACGAGTGAGGGCGCGACCGTCGTCGCCGCCGTGCACGGCGGTTTCATCACCTTCGCGGACAACAAGCTGTCGCTGCTCGCGGAGATCGCCGAGCTGGCGGACGAGATCGACCCCCAGCGCGCCGAGCGTGCGCTGGAGCGCGCGAAGGCGGAGTCGGACGCCGCGGCCGAGCGCCGCGCCGACGTCCGGCTGCGTGCGGTGGCGGCAGCGGTACGCTGACGCCCCGCGCCAACAGTTGTGCCCTCAGCCGCGGCCCCGGCTGGAACCATCCAGACCGGGCCGCGGCTGAGGCGATGCAGATGCAGATGCAGTGCAGACAGGTGCAGTGCAGGTGCAGGTTGTGATCCGATACGGATTCCGGTACGGCCGGTACGGGACGATGCGAGGAGGTCGGTGGAGATGTTCCTCGCTCTGCTTGTGAGCGCCGTGGTCGTCGCCGTGGTGGTGATCGGGCTCTTCCTGTTCGGACTGCGCCGGCGGCTGATCCAGCGCTCCGGCGGCACCTTCGACTGCAGCCTGCGCTGGAACGTCCCGGAGGAGGCCGACCTCTCCGGTAAGGGCTGGGTCTACGGCGTCGCCCGCTACAGCGGCGACCGCATCGCCTGGTTCCGGGTCTTCTCCTACGCGCCCCGTCCGCGCCGCCTCCTGGAGCGCTCCGGCATCGAGGTGCTCGCGCGCCGGATGCCCGAGGGCGAGGAGGAGCTGGCGCTGCTGTCGGACTCGGTGATCCTCGGCTGCCTGCACCACGGCACGCGCCTGGAGCTGGCGATGAGCGAGGACGCGCTGACCGGCTTCCTGGCGTGGCTGGAGGCGGCGCCTCCGGGCCAGCGAGTCAATGTGGCGTGAGTCGTCAGCCGTGAGTCGTGAGTCGTGAGTCGTGAGACGCGAGAGGAGCCGCACCCCGAGGGGTGCGGCTCCTCTTTTTTTGGCGGGGCTTACTTCAGCCCGTTGCTGATCGCGCCGACCAGCTCGCCGTTGGCGGTGTCACCGCTGAACTCCCAGAAGAAGGCGCCGCCCAGGCCCTGGTTCTTGGCCCACGCCATCTTCCCGGTGATCGTCGCCGGAGTGTCGTAGCTCCACCAGTTGGTGCCGCAGTGCGCGTACGCCGTGCCCGCGACGGTGCCGTTGGCCGGGCAGGAGGTCTTGAGGACCTTGTAGTCCTCGATGCCCTGCTCGTACGTGCCGGCCGCCGGGCCCGTCGCTGTGCCGCCCGGCTCCTTCTGGGTCACGCCGGTCCAGCCGCGCCCGTAGAAGCCGATGCCGAGGAGCAGCTTGGCGGACGGCACTCCCTTCGCCTTGAACTTGGCGATCGCCTCGGCGGAGTTGTAGCCCGCCTGCGGGATGCCCGGGTACGAGGTGAGCGGGGAGTGCGGGGCCGTCGGGCCCTTGGCCGCCCAGGCGCCGAAGAAGTCGTACGTCATCACGTTGTACCAGTCGACGTACTGCGCGGCGGGGCCGTAGTCGGCCGCGTCGATCTTGCCGCCGGCGGAGGCGTCGGCGGTGACGGCCGCGGTGACCAGGTTGTTCGGGCCGAACTTCGCCCGCATCGCCTTCATCATGGTGCTGAAGGCCGCCGGGCCGCTGGTGGTGTCACAGGACAGACCGCAGGCGTTCGGGTACTCCCAGTCCAGGTCGATTCCGTCGAAGACGTCGGCCCAGCGCGGGTCCTCCACCAGGTCGTAGCAGGACTGGGCGAAGGCCGTCGGGTTCTTCACGGCGTCGGGGAAGCCGCCGGACCAGGTCCAGCCGCCGAACGACCACAGCACCTTGATGTGCGGGTACTGGGCCTTGAGCTTGCGCAGCTGGTTGAAGTTGCCGCGCAGCGGCTGGTCCCAGGTGTCGGCCTTGCCGTCGACGGACTGGTCGGCGGTGTACGCCTTGTCGTAGTCGGCGAAGGCGTCGCCGATGGTGCACTTGCCGCCCTGGACGTTGCCGAAGGCGTAGTTGATGTGCGTGATCTTCGCGGCGGAGCCGGACGTCACCAGGTTCTTGACGTGGTAGTTGCGTCCGTAGACGCCCCAGTTGGTGAAGTAGCCCAGGTTGACCTTGGAGCCGGGGCCGGGACCGGGGCCGGGGTCGGTGCCGCCGCCGGTGGTGCGGACCGCGCGGGAGCCGCTGGCCGGGCCGGTCTGGCCGGCGGTGTCGCGGGCCTGGACGGCGTACGAGTAGTCCGTGCCGGCGGTCAGGCCGCTGTCGGTGTACGTCAGGCCGGTGACCGTGGCGACCTTGGCGCCGTCGCGCAGCACGTCGTAGTTCTTGACGCCCTTGTCGTCGGTGGCCGCGGTCCAGCTGAGCTTCACCGAGGTGTCGGTGATGTCCGAGGCCGCGGGGGTGCCGGGCGCGGAGGGCGGGGCGTCACCGGGAACGGTGGGTCCGCCGTCACACGAGCCGCCGTTCAGCTTGCAGCCGGTGGGCGAGCCGGTGCCGGTGCCGTTGAAGCCGAAGGAGACGGAGGCGCCGGGGGCGAGGGTGCCGTTCCAGCCGACGTTCTTGGCGGTCCAGTGGGTGCCGCTGTTGGTGACGGTGGCGTCCCAGGCGGAGGTGACCGACGTGCCGGAGGGGAAGTCCCACTCGACGGTCCAGGAGGAGAGGGTGGTGGTGCCGGTGTTCTTCACCGTCCACTTGCCCTCGAAGCCGGAGCCCCAGTCGGAGACCTTGGTGTACGAGGCGGTCGCGGAGGCCGCGGCCTGGGCGGGGGAGGCGAGGCCGACCATGGCGGCCAGCGGCAGCAGAAGGGCGGTGAGTCCGGCCGTGGCTCTGGCCCGGAATCGCGATCTGCGCGGGAGTGCTTGAGTGCTCAACGGTGCTCCTCAAGATGCGGACGGACATGGTGGGGGTCGGTTGAGTCCGTGAAAGGTGCGCGCCGTGAGCGTAGGAAGGTCTGGACCAATCGTCAATAGGTCCAGACCATTAGAGTTCGACTGTCGTTGCCCCGCGCGTCAGACGCCCAACTCCTGCGCCAGTACCGCCGCTTGCACCCTGCTGCGCAGCTGCAGCTTCCCCAGCAGGCGGCTGACGTGCGTCTTCACCGTGGCCTCGGCCATGTCGAGGCGTACCGCGATCTCCGCGTTCGACAGCCCCTCGCCCAGGCAGGACAGCACCTCGCGCTCGCGCCGCGTCAGCGCGTCGAGCGCGGCCGGATCCGGGCCCGCGCCGTTCCGCGCCGACGGGCGCGACGGGCGCGACGGGGCCGCGAACTCCGCGATCAGGCGCCGCGTCACCGCCGGGGCGATCAGGCCCTCGCCGCGCGCCACCGTCCGTACCGCCTCGATCAGGTCCTTCGCCTCCGTGTTCTTCAGCAGGAACCCGGCCGCCCCGGCGCGCAGCGCGCCGAAGACGTACTCGTCCAGGTCGAACGTCGTCAGGACGAGGACGTCGGCGAGGCCCTCGGACACCACCTGCCGGGTCGCCGACACCCCGTCGAGCCGGGGCATCTGGATGTCCATCAGGACCAGGTCGGGCCGCAGCTCCCGCGCGAGGTGCACCGCCTCCTCGCCGTCCCGCGCCTCCCCGACCACCTCGACGTCCGGCGCGCTGCGCAGGATGAGCACCAGCCCGGCCCGTACCGCGCTCTGGTCCTCCGCGACGAGCACACGCACCCGCTGCCCGCGTCGGCTGTCCGTCATGCGTCCGGCTCCTTGTCGTCCTCCGTCACGGGCAGCTCCGCCCGTACCCGCCAGATCTTCTCGTCCCGCTCCACCACCGGGCCCGCCTCGAACGCCCCGCCCACCAGGGCGATCCGCTCCCGCATCCCCACCAGTCCGGCGCCCGAGCCCGGCACCCGCGGACCGGGCCGCACGCCGTACGCGCTCGTCACCTCCACCGTCAGTGCGTGGTCGGCCGACCGGAGGACGACGGTGACCTCGCCCGGGTCGGCGTGCTTCAGCGCGTTCGTCAACGACTCCTGGACGATGCGGTACGCCGCGAGCTCGACCGGCGCCGGCAGCACGGTGTCCGGCGCGCGGCCGTCGAACAGCCGGAACGTCAGGCCGCTTCCGGTGCCGTTCGTCCGCGCGTGGCGCACCAGCGCGTCCAGGCCGTCGAGGGTCGGGGCGGGGGCGGGTTCGTCGTGGTCGCCCCGGTCGCGCAGCAGTCCGATGAGGCGGCGCATCTCCGCGAGGCCCTCGACGCTGTTCTCCCGGATGACGCCGAGCGCCTCCCGCGAGGTCTTCGGGTCGTCCAGCGACAGCGCGGCGGTGGAGTGGATCGCGATCGCGGACAGGTGGCCCGCCACCAGGTCGTGCAGCTCCCGTGCCATCCGCGCCCGCTCGGCGATCACCGCCTCCCGGCGGTCCCGCTCGGCCAGCAGCGCCGTCTGCTCCGCGCGCAGCCGCGCGGTGTCGGCGGCCTGCCGGTGGTTGCGGACGACCGCGCCGGTGATCGCGGGGAAGAAGGAGATCAGGGCCGTGACCACCCCGATCAGCAAGGCGATCGGCTCCCGGTACCAGGCCAGGAAGCCGAGCGTCACCCCGATGGTGATCAGGCCGGTGGTGACCGGGATGCGGCGCGCCGAGGCGGGCGGGCCGTACACGACGGCCGCGTACACGATGTCCGCGAACATCACGATGGTCATCAGGTTGCCGCGCGTGAACTGGTCCCCGACGACGGCGACCGTGCCGGCGACCAGCGCCGTGCGCGGCATGGTCCGGCGCACCAGCGCCAGCGCGGTCATCACGAGGAGCGGCACCAGCACCACCGCACCGGCCGGCAGCCCGGAGTTCGGCCCCTGCGAGTACAGCCCGAACGCCCACAGCACCAGGCCGCAGGCCAGCCCGGCCGCGGCGATCAGCGCATCGGCGCGATGCGTACGGGGGAGTCTCACGGGTCCATCCAACACGGTGGCCCGCCCGGGGGCGTCCACGCGCGGGCGGAGCGTCGACTACATCGAAGGATGCAGTACCGATTCGTCACCGGCGACGACGCGACGGCGGCCGGGCGCCGGGAGGCTGGAGGGGTGCAGAAGGCCCGCCGGAGGGCCGCCGGAGGGAGAACTACTGTGGTCGTCGCGCTGATCGTCATCTGTGAGGTCGGCTTCTGGGTGCTGCTGGCCGCCGGGCTCGCCACCCGCTACCTGCTGAAGATGCCCCGCACGGGCGCCGCGCTGCTGCTGTGCGAACCGCTGCTGGAGGTCGTGCTGCTGGTCGCCACGGCGATCGACCTCAAGAACGGCGCCGAGCCGAGCTGGGAGCACGGCCTGGCCGCGCTCTACATCGGCTACACCGTCGGCCACGGCCACCGCACCGTGAAGTGGCTCGACGGCCACGCCGCCCACCGCCTCGGCGGCGGCCCCCGCCCGGTGCCGCCCCCGCGCTACGGCATGGCCCGCGCCCGCCACGAGGGCCGCATCTGGCTCGGCACCCTCGTGGGGGCGGCGGTCGCCACGGTCCTGCTGTGGCTGGCGATCCTGTACGTGGACGACCCGAGCCGCACCGGCACGCTGGGCGGCTGGATGGGCGGCGCGTGGCGGGCCGCCGGGATCCACGGGCTGATCGCCCTGTCGTACTTCGTCTGGCCGAGGAAGGACCCCGAGGAGCCGGAGAAGCAGCGCGAACCGATCCGGGTGAGCCGTAGCTAGCGCTCCCCGCCCGGCACCCACAGCACGTCGCCGACCTCCTTGTTCGCCGTCCGCGCCAGGATGAAGAGGAGGTCGGACAGCCGGTTCAGGTACGTCGCCGTCAGGGCGTTCATCGTCTCCCCGTGCACCTCCAGCGCGGCCCACGTCGAGCGCTCGGCGCGACGGACCACCGTGCACGCCTGGTGCAGCAGCGCCGCGCCCGGCGTGCCGCCCGGGAGGATGAAGGAGCGCAGCTTCTCCAGGTCCTCCAGGAAGCGGTCGCAGTCCGCCTCCAGCTTGTCGATGTACGACTGCTCCACGCGCAGCGGCGGGTACTCCGGGTCCGGAACGACCGGGGTAGCCAGGTCCGCGCCCACGTCGAACAGGTCGTTCTGGACGCGGACGAGGACCTTGACGACGTCCGCGTCGAGCTTCCCCAGCGCGATCGCGGTGCCGATGACGGCGTTGGCCTCGTTGGCGTCGGCGTACGCCGCGATCCGCAGATCGGTCTTGGCGGTCCGGCTCATGTCGCCGAGCGCCGTCGTGCCCTTGTCGCCGGTGCGCGTGTAGATGCGCGTCAGATTGACCATACGGCCAGCCTAGTTACGCGCCGGCCTTCCGGAACACCCGTGTGCCCACCGTCACGGCCAGCCCGGCGAACGCGACCGCGACCAGCACCCCGTACAGCATCGCCGTGCTCGCGTACTCCCCGACGTACGCCGCCCGCACCGCGTCCACCAGGTAGCGGAACGGCATGAGGTGCGACAGCCCGTCCAGCCAGGCGGGGGCCAGCGCCATCGGCAGCATCAGGCCCGACAGCAGCATCGACGGCATGGTGACGGCGTTGACGACCGGTCCGAACTCGTGGGGTGCCGAGACCTTCATCGCCAGCGCGTACGACAGCGAGGCCAGCGCCATCGTCAGGACGGCGACGAAGCCGAAGCCGATGAGGACCCCGCCGAGCGGCGCCCGCAGGCCCATCGCGACCGCCGCCAGCACCAGCAGCACCGCTTGGAAGACGAGGAGTGCCGCGTCCCGCAGGACCCGCCCCAGTAGCAGGGCGAGGCGGCTGGCCGGCGTGACGCGCAGCCGCTCCACCACGCCCGTCTGCTTCTCCACGATGATCGAGAACCCGGCGAACGACGCCCCGAAGAGCCCGAGCTGGAGCAGCAGCCCGGGGACGAGCACCTGCCACGAGTCGCCCTCCGTACCGAGCGGCAGCCCGGTGAGCAGCGGCCCGAAGAAGAGCAGGTACAGCAGCGGCATCAGCACGCCGAAGAGCATGTGGAACTTCGAGCGCAGCGTCGCGCGGGCGTACCGCCCGAAGACGAGCGCGGTGTCGTGCAGCAACAAGGCAGGCTCCTAGACCGCGAGGGGTGTGGGCTCGGTGGGCGCGGGGCGGCGCCCGGTGATGGCGAGGAAGGCGTCCTGCAGGGACGCGTCCGCCGAGCCGGCGTACCGCTCCTTGAGCTCCTCCGGGGCGCCCTCGGCGACCACCACGCCCTTGTCGACGACGACGAGCCGGTCCGCGAGCGCGTCCGCCTCGTCGAGGTAGTGGGTGGTGAGGAAGACGGTGGTGCCGTGCTCGTCGCGCAGCCGCCGCACCAACCGCCACAGGTCCGCCCGGCTGCCGGGGTCGAGGCCGGTGGTCGGCTCGTCGAGGAAGAGCACCTCGGGGCGGTGGACGAGCCCGAGGGCGATGTCGAGCCGCCGCCGCTGCCCGCCGGAGAGGGCCGCGCACGGCCGGTCGAGCAGTTCGGCCAGGTCCAGCTCGCGCGCGAGCTCCTCGGCGCGGGCGGCCGCCTCGGCCTTGGACAGCCGGTAGAGGCGGCCCTGGGTGACGAGCTCCTCGCGTACCGAGATCTGCGGGTCGACGCCGCCGGACTGGGCGACGTACCCGATCTTCTGCCGTACGCCGGCGGGGTCGGCGACCAGGTCGCGCCCGGCGACCGTGGCGGCGCCGCCGGTCGGCGGGAGCAGCGTGGTGAGCATCCGCAGGGTGGTGGTCTTGCCGGCCCCGTTGGGGCCGAGGAAGCCGAGGATCTCGCCGGGCCGCACGGTCAGGTCGACGCCGCGCACGGCTTCGACGGGGCCGTTGCGGGTGCGGAAGGTGTGGGCCAGTCCGGCCGCGCTGATGATGGGCATGACCCCAGAAAACCAGAGCGACTTAAAAATTGCAATGACTCCAAGTTTTCAGTGTGCCCAGGAAAGCTAGGATGAGGGCATGACGACCACCGGGAAGCCGAGCGGGGCGAGCGAGAAGCGTGGGGGGCGCGAGGCGCGTGAGGCGCCCGAGGCGCCCGAGGCGCCCGAGGGGCTGAGGGAGCGCAAGAAGCGGCAGGCCAGGCGCCACATCTCCGATGTCGCTACGGGCCTGTTCCTGGAGCGCGGCTTCGACGCGGTGACGATCGCCGAGATCGCCCGGGCCGCCGACGTCTCCGTCAACACGGTCTACAACTACTTCCCCGCCAAGGAGGACCTCTTCCTCGACCGGGGCGAGGATCTGGTCGACCGGGTCTCCCGGTGGGTCAGGGGCCGGCGCCCGGGGGAGTCGGCAGCCGAAGCGGTCCTGCGCGAGCTGCGCGAGGCGGTCGAGGGCCTCTCGAACGAGGTCGGGCTCTTCCCGGGGTACGCCGACTTCATGCAGGTCATCCTGGACGCCCACACCCTGCGCTCCCGTCTCTGGGAGATCCAGGGGCAGGCCCTGGAGAACCTGGAGCGCACCGTGCGGGCGGAGGTCGGCGCGGACGACGCCGACCCCGTGCCCCTCCTCGTCGCCGGCCAGCTCAACTGGCTGCACTCCACCCTCATGCGCTGGATCACCGCCCAGATGCTGCGCCGCCGCGACCCCGCCGAGGTCTCGCGCGAAGCGCTCGTCCTCCTCGACGAGATGGAGGAGCTGCTGGGCGAACAGGTGCTCACCTATGGGGTGAAAAGCCGGGGATGACCCGCCGGAAGTCTCACCTGACGGGCCGTATCAGTGTGATGTCCGTCATGTGAGACGTGACGCGCATCTCTTCGCCGCCACACGGGCCCCGCCGGACGCTAACCTCCCGCCGAAGGGCCGAAAAGTAAACAGGCGTTAAGGGGTAGAACGTGGCCAGGAAGCTCGCCGTCATCGGGGCCGGACTCATGGGATCCGGAATCGCGCAGGTCTCGGCCCAGGCGGGCTGGGAGGTCGTGCTGCGTGACGTCACCGACGCGGCCCTGACCCGCGGTACGGACGGCATCAAGGCGTCGTACGACAAGTTCGTCTCCAAGGGCAAGCTGGACGCCGCCGACGCCGAGGCCGCGCTCGCCCGGATCACCACGACCACCGACCTCGACGCGGTCGCCGACGCCGACATCGTCGTCGAGGCGGTCTTCGAGAAGCTGGAGGTCAAGCACGACATCTTCCGTACGCTCGACAAGCTCGTACGCGACGACGCCGTGCTCGCCTCCAACACGTCCGCCATCCCGATCACCAAGATCGCCGCCGTGACGGAGCGCCCGGAGCGCGTCGTCGGCACGCACTTCTTCTCGCCCGTCCCGATGATGCAGCTGTGCGAGCTGGTGCGCGGCTACAAGACGAGCGACGAAACCCTCGCCACCGCCCGCGAGTTCGCCGAGTCCGTCGGCAAGACCTGCATCGTCGTCAACCGCGACGTCGCCGGGTTCGTGACGACCCGTCTCATCTCCGCGCTCGTCGTCGAGGCGGCGAAGCTGTACGAGTCGGGCGTCGCCTCCGCCGAGGACATCGACATCGCCTGCAAGCTCGGCTTCGGCCACGCCATGGGCCCGCTCGCCACCGCCGACCTGACGGGCGTCGACATCCTGCTGCACGCCACCGGCAACATCTACACCGAGACCCAGGACGAGAAGTTCGCGCCGCCGGAGCTGATGCGCCGGATGGTGGACGCCGGTGACATCGGTCGCAAGAGCGGGCAGGGCTTCTACAAGCACTGAGCCGTGTCGGCGGTGACGCCATCACCCCGAGGGGTGAATTCGGTATCGGTTCGCTTACAAGGCGCAACTGCTCCACCGGTACGGCAGTCAGTTGATGCATAGAAAGAACCTGACGACCACAGCACCATCACAGCACTCTCGGGGAGCGCATATGCATATCAGGGGCGACCACGCCGAGCTGGTCGTCGGGGGCCGCCTCGACGTCCGCAGCGCGGCGGACGCCCGTACGGTCCTGCACTCGGCCGTCGACGACGGCGCCGGCGACCTGGTGCTCGACCTGACCGGCCTCGACTCCTGGGACGCCACCGGACTCGGGGTCATCATGGGCGCTCACCGGCGTGCGGGCCGCTGCGGCCGCCGGCTGGTGCTGCGGGGCGTACCGCCCCAGATGCAGCGCCTGCTGGTGGCCACCCGGCTGCACCGCATCCTCGCCATCGAGGGCGGCATCGCCGCCGAAACGTTGCCCCGCGTCTGACATCGGGCGGCCTTTCGCAGGCCGTGGCCGTGGCCGTGGCCGTACGCCGCAGGCGCACAATCCTCACAAGACCGTGACGTCTTGGGCGGCACGGCACCCCGGCGCTTCCTCGATACTGGGCGAACGTCTAGGGTTCGGTCGCCTGCCGAATGACGAACCCACCGGCGGGCACCGGACCAGAAGCGCCAGCGGCGTGCGGAACGGCCGGGAGGGACTTCGGCGCGCACCGCTTTTGGGGGCACACACCATGAACCCGATGAACCGAGGGCCGGCTGAGTACGGCCCCGACAAGGACGACAACGGCACCGGCGGCGACGGTTCCCACCGCGCCCACTCCGCGTCGCGCGACGACGCGGCGCCGCGCGAACGCGGCGGTGAACGCGGTGCCGAGCGGGGGCTGCCGGCCGGCCCCGCCCGTACCGCCCAGATCGTCGCGGGCGACCTGCTGCTCACCGTCAACCCGATAGACGGCAGCGAGATCGAACCGTGTCCGCCCGGCCGGCAGCCCGCACCACCGGGCCGCCGCACCGCCGAGGAGCGCGTCGAACGGGCCCGCGCCGCGGGCCCGCCCGTGCCCCCCGGCCCCGCCGCCCGCCACCTGACGCTGCTGGAGCGCCAGGGGGAGCGCGAGCGGCTGGTACGGCTCCTCGCGCGCGGCCGCTCCGTCCGGCTGACCGGGCCCCACGGCTCCGGCCGCACCGCGCTGCTCGACGCCGTCGCGGCCGACTGCGCCGACCTCGCCCCCGACGGCGTCGTACGGCTCAGCGGCCACCGCCGCACGGCCACCGAGCTGCTGCACGAGCTCTTCGCCACTGTGTACCGCGCGCCCGGGCAGCGGCCCGACCGCGCGGGGCTGCCGGCCGCCGTGCGGGAGATCGGCGCCGTCGTGGTCGTCGACGACCTCGAGTTCGGCGGCACCGCGCTGGACGAGCTGCTCGACGCCGCGCCCGAGTGCGCCTTCCTGCTCGCCACCACGCCCGACGTCGCCGCGCCGTCGCCCGACTCGCACCTCGAAGAGGTCTTCCTGGGCGGGCTCGGCCGGGGCTCCGTCCTGGAGCTGCTGGAGCGCGGCGTCGACCGCGCGCTCACCGACGAGGAGGCGAACTGGGCGGCGGACCTCTGGTTCGAGTCCGAGGGCCTGCCCCTGCGCTTCGTCCAGGCCGGCGCCCTGCTGCGGCAGCGCGACGAGCTGAGCGCGGGTGCCGGGACGGGGGCCGGGAGCGCGGACGCGGACGAGGACGGCGACCCGGAGCTCGCGGACGACGCGTCCGGCGACGCCGACGTCTTCACCGGCGCCCGAGCCCTCCCGCTGCCGACGCTCGCCGAAGGCGCCGCGCCCGCAGCCCTGCTCGCCTCCCGGCTCTCCGAGTCGGCGCGCGAGACCCTGCGCTTCGCGGTCGCCCTCGGCGGCGAGGTGCCGCACCAGGCGCACCTGCCGGCGCTGGTCGGCGACACCCACGCGGACGCCGCCCTCGCCGAGCTGCTCGGCTGCGGGCTGCTCACCCCGGTCGGCTCACGCCACCGGCTCGCCTCCGGGGTGCTCGCCCAGCTCACCCGGAGCGGGTACGACAAGGGCGCGGTCGCCCGCGCCCACACCGCCGCGCAGCACTACGCCTGGTGGGCCGCGCACCCGTCGGTCACCTCCGAGCGGGCCTGTGCCGAGGCGGACGCGGTGCTCGCCGCGATGGCCGCGCTGGTGCCCGGGGGAGAGGCCGGCCACGCGAGCGCGGCCGTGCTGCTGGCGCGCAGCGCGGCACCCGCCTTCGCGGCCGGGCTGCACTGGGCCGCCTGGGAGCGGGCGCTGCGCACCGGCCAGGAAGCCGCCCGCATTTCGGGCGAAGTGGCCGAAGAAGCGTATTTCCACCACGAGTTGGGTGTTCTCGCGCTCTGCTCCGGGAACCTCGACCGGGCCCGCGCCGAGTTGGAGGCGTCCATCGGCATGCGCGGCGCGCTCGCCGACAAGCGCGGCACGGTCGCCGGGCGCCGGGCCCTGGCCCTGGTCGCCGACCGCGAACGGGGCGCACTGTCGGCCGGCCGTACGGCGGCGGGTGAGGTGGCGCGGCGCGAGGAGCCGGAGACCCCCTCCGGCGGCGTACCGACCCCCGCCGGCGGCCTCGGGGCCCTGCCGTACCTGCCGGGCCTGTCGCGCGAGACCCCCTCCGGTGCCCTGCGCAAGGACGCTCCCGGTACGCCGGGGACTGCGCCCGGCGCAGCGAGTGCGCGGCCGGGGCAGGCCGCCCTGGGTGCCGGGCCCCTGGGTGCCGGGCCCCGCCCGTCCGCGCCCGGCTCCTCACCGTCCGGTCCTTCGGGGCCCGGGACTTCGGGGCCCGGCTCCGCGGGGCCCGGTTTCCCGCGGCCCGGTGCTTCGCGCCCCGGCCTCTCCGGGCTCGGCTCCTCCGCGCGGCGCGCCCTCCTCGCCGGCGCCCGGCGCAACGTCGTCGCGGCGAGCGCGGGCGCGCTCCTCGCCGCCGTGCTCGGCACGGTCGTCACGCTCGGCGCCACCTCGGGCGGCGAGGAGGACGAGGGCGGCTCGGGCCGCGTCACCTCCGACCAGACGGCCACCGTGGACGACGGCAACGGCGGAGGCTCGGACACCGAGGAGCCCGGCCAGGACTCCACCCGCGACCCCGCCGGCGGCTCCACCGGAGGCTCCGGCGGTACCGGCGGTCCGGGCGGCTCCGGCGGCCCCGGCGCCTCGGCCCGGCCGGGCGAGTCGGGCTCGGCGGGCAGCCCGACCGCTCCGGGCGGCGGCACCCCCTCCGCGACGACCGGCTCGACGTCGACCAGCGGCACCTCGCCGACGTCCGGCGGCAGCAGCTCCACGTCGACCGGCGGCAGCTCCTCGCCCAGCAGCACCGGCGGCGGCAGCTCCTCGCCGGCCACCACCGGCGGCAGCAGCGGCGACCCCTCGCCGAGCACCTCCGGCGGCAGCACCACCTCGCCGGCGCCGACCACGAGCGGCGGCTCCACGACGGGCGACGCCGGCAGCAGCACGAGTGGCTCCACCACGGGCGACCCCACGACCGGAGGCACGGCGGACGGCGGCGCCGACAGCGGCGGCACCGACACCACGAGCGGCGGCGCGGGCGGCGGAACCACCGGCGGCGGCACCGACACCACCGGCGGTACGACGACCGACGGGGGCGCGCCCAGCAGCTCCTGAGACGCGGACCGCGGAACACGGACCGCGGAACACACGGAAGGCCCCGGGCGACCGAAAACGTCGCCCGGGGCCTTCCGCGTACCGCTGGTCAGAGGAGCCGAGAACGGCTCAGAACAGCCGCAGCTTGTCGTCCTCGATGCCGCGCAGCGCGTCGTAGTCCAGCACCACGCACCCGATCCCGCGGTCCGTCGCCAGCACGCGCGCCTGCGGCTTGATCTCCTGTGCGGCGAAGATGCCCCGCACCGGCGCCAGGTGCGGGTCGCGGTTGAGCAGCTCCAGATAGCGCGTGAGCTGCTCCACACCGTCGATCTCGCCGCGCCGCTTGATCTCCACGGCGACCGTGGCGCCGTCCGCGTCACGGCAGAGGATGTCCACGGGACCGATGGCAGTGGGGTATTCGCGCCGGATCAGCGCATAACCGTCCCCCAATGTCTCGATCCTGTCGGCGAGGAGCTCCTGGAGGTGCGCTTCCACGCCGTCCTTGATGAGGCCGGGGTCCACACCGAGCTCGTGCGACGAGTCGTGGAGGATCTCCTCCATCGTGATGATCAGTTTCTCGCCCGCTTTGTTCACGACCGTCCACACGCTGTCGTCGCCCTCCTTGAGGGTGCACGGCGGGGACATCCAGTTGAGCGGTTTGTACGCCCGGTCGTCCGCGTGAATGGAGACGCTGCCGTCTGCCTTGACGAGGATCAGACGGGGGGCGGAGGGCAGGTGGGCGGTGAGCCGGCCCGCGTAGTCCACGGAGCAGCGGGCGATGACGAGACGCATGGTGCGCAACGCTACAAGACAGCCGCTCTTCCGCGCGATTCGGTCCTAAACCCCCGTACGTACATGGCCGGTTGTGACCCCATTCTCCTGGTGCGCTCCGGACAGCGCGCTTACCGTGGACGCGGGAGGTCGTCGCCCGGGCACTCTGCGTGGCGTACGGGGCGTCCTCCTTCCCTGCCCGTAAGGCCTCGGTTCCGTCCGGGGCCGCGAGAGGAGAACCCATGTCGCTCGACGTCTCACCGGCGCTGTTGGAACAGGCCGAGCGAGGCGAGGTCGACGAAGCCGACTTCGTCGACTGCGTCCGGACCTCCCTGCCCTACGCATGGGAGATGATCAGCTCGCTGGTGGCCCAGCTGAAGGTGGACGGCGGCGCGTTCGCCGACAACCAGACGCCGCCGCCGGACGAGCAGGCACGCGGCCAGCTGCTGCGTGCGCTCGCGAGTGACGCGATCCGGGGTGCGCTCCAGCGGCACTTCGGGGTCCGTCTGGCGTTCCAGAACTGCCACCGCGTCGCGGTGTTCCCGCTGGACTCCTCGGTGGACGAGCGGTACACCCGCTTCACTTCCGTACGGGCCCAGCTGCTGAACCAGTCGCCGACACTGCGCGACTGCTGAGCCCGTGCTGCCGCTCCGCCTCGCGGGAGGCGCGCCTCGCACCGGGGCGGCAGCACCGATGGCCTCAGGCCTCATGCGCCACATGCCTCATGGCTCATGGCTCACGGGTTCAGGTGAGGAGCGGCAGCACCTCCGAGCCCAGCCGCCGTACGTTCTCCTCCGTGGCCAGGACGTCGCCCGAGCCCTCGACGAGCAGCGCGAAGCGCGTGATGCCCGTCCGCTCCGACGTCGCCGCGAGCCGGTCCGCCGCCCCTCGGGCCGTCCCCACCGGGTGCAGCCGGCACAGCAGCTCCGTGTACGCGACCGGGTCACGCATCGCACGGTGCCGCCCGTCGACCGTCACATGGGCGTCCAGCCCCTGCTTCAGCCAGCCGGGCATCGCCTTCAGCAGTGCCTGGGCCGCGTCCGCCGCCCGGTCCGCGATCTGCGCCACACCCGCCGAGACGTGGCCGGCGGCGGCGCGGGCGATCACCTCGGCAGGGTGTCCGGCGGCGCGCGCCTCCGCCCGCCACAGCGCGACCATCTCCGCCTTCTCGTCGTCGCCGCAGTGCATGCCGAGCAGCATCGGCAGGGCTCGCTCGGCCGCCAGCCGTACGCTCGCGGGCGAGGTGCACGCGAGGATGGTCTCGGGGACCGGGTCGCCGTCGATCAGCTCGTCCGCCCTCGGGACGACGGCCACCTCGCGGAACCGGTGGCGCGGCCCGTCCGCCCCCACGCGCGGCTCGCGCAGCCAGCGCAGCAGCAGGTCCAGCGACTCCGGGAAGTCCCGCTCGTACGCCGCGAGGCCCGAGCCGAAGACCTCCAGGTCGACCCAGGGCCCGCCCCGGCCGACACCGAGCGTGAACCGGCCCCCGGAGGTGACGTGCAGCAGCGCCGCCTGCTCGCCGAGCGTGACGGGGTGGGTGGTCGGCAGGACGCTGACCGCGGTGCCGACGCGGATCCGGCGGGTGCGGCCCAGCAGCAGTGCGGCGAGGGTGATGGCCGAGGGGCACACGCCGTACGGGACGAAGTGGTGCTCGGCGAGCCAGACCGAGTCCAGCCCGGCCTCCTCGGCGACCTCGGCCGAGCGGATCGCGCGGTGCAGCGTTTCGCCCTGTCCCTGGCCGGGAAACTGGGCGGCCAGTACGAAAGTTCCCACACGCATCGCCTGATGCCTCCTAGAGCGGCCGACGCGACTCCCCTCACGGCAACAACGCCTGGCAGGTGCCAAAGGCAACGGCCGACGGGCAAGTTGTTCTGATTTTCCGCTAACTGCCTCTGTCGTAGGCTGGACCGGCCCTGTCAGCGCCCGCCAAGTGAGGTGTCCCGTGTCTCCGCGCCGCAACCGCCCCCGTGGCGGCGAGAAGCCGAACGAGCGCGCCGCCGAGACGGGCGACCGGTACGGCGGTTTCCAGCGCAGCGAGACCTGGCAGGGCGAGGACTGGGCCGTCCGGCACGTGGCGGGCGCGAGCACCGCGGGCAAGCGGTACCGGTGCCCCGGCTGCGATCAGGAGATCCCCTCCTCGGTTCCGCACGTGGTGGCGTGGCCGTCGTCGTACGGCGGCGTGGAGGACCGGCGCCACTGGCACAAGGCGTGCTGGAACGCGAAGGACCGCCGCACCACGCGGGTGCAGCGGTCCCGTAACGCGCCCCGGTACTAACCCGGACGAGTGAAGCGGAGATCCGTCGTGTGTCAGACGTCCCGCTTGTCCATCGACAGGGCGGCGCCGACCATGGCCACCGCGGTCACGCCCAGCATGATCCACAGCGGCTCCCAGCCGGACGGGCCGGTCTGGGTGACGGCGTTGTCGTAGAGGACGCCGAGCTGGCTCGGGATCGAGTACTCGAAGAGGGCCTGCCGCACGTCCTGGAGCGACTCCGCGACCATGAACAGCGCCAGGACCAGGGGCAGCAGGACCAGGCCCAGCATGACGGTGATCGCGCCGGCCGAGTGGCGCAGCAGCGCGCCGACGGCGAGCGACAGCAGGCCGAGCGTCGCCACGTACAGACCGACGCCGACGGTGGCGCGGAACCAGTCCTCGCCGGTCGACGTGCCCGAGTCGACGATCGCGCTCTGGATCGCGCCGACGAGCGCGG
Organism: Streptomyces sp. NPDC045431; assembly: GCF_040646655.1. Lineage (NCBI taxonomy): Bacteria > Bacillati > Actinomycetota > Actinomycetes > Kitasatosporales > Streptomycetaceae > Streptomyces > Streptomyces sp. NPDC045431. The sequence continues at coordinate 217,537 of NZ_JBEZAQ010000004.1, read as the reverse complement.
CGACGGTGGTGGTGACCAGGAAGACGACCAGGAAGAAGACGATCGACTTCGCGGCGAGCACCCGTACGCGGCTGGGGCACGCGGTCAGGGTCGTACGGATCATGCCGGTGCCGTACTCGGACGAGATGGTCAGCACGCCCAGCGTGATCACGCAGATCGAGCCCAGCAGCACGCCGAAGAAGCCGAGCGGAAGCACGGACTCGCCTTCGAGGTCCGTGTTGGTGCCGGCGACGGCGAATGCGGAGAGCAGGCCGATGCCGATCATCAGCAGGATCATCACGCCGAGCGTCCACATCGTGGACCGGACGGATCGGATTTTGGTCCACTCGGAGGCGAGCGCGTCCCCGAGGTGGGCGCGGCGGACGGGGATGGGGGAGCTGTAGGAGTACGGCGGGGTGGTCATCGGGCGTCCTCGGGGTCGCTCTTGGTCAGGGAGGCCGGGGCGGGCGGGGCGACGGGCGGCTGCGCGGGCGGCGCCGGCGGCGCGGCGGGCGGTGCCGCCTGGGGGGCGGGGGCGGGGGCGCCGGGAGCCGGGGCGCTCGGCGCCGGGGCGCCGGCCGCGTACGGGTTCTGTCCGGGCGGCGGCGGGGCGTACCAGCCCTGCTGCGGCACCTCGGGGACCGCCGGCGGCGCGTACCCGCCCATCGCCGGCTGCTGCTGCGGCTGCATGAGCCCGGAGCGCTGGTCGATGGTGGAGCGGTAGTCCACGGCTCCCTGCGTGAGCCGCATGTACGCCTCCTCCAGCGAGGCCTGGTGCGGCGACAGCTCCCAGAGCCGTACGTCCGCGTCGTGCGCGAGGTCGCTGATGCGCGGCAGCGGCAGCCCGGTCACGCGCAGGGCGCCGTCCGGCTCCGACATGACCTGCCCGCCGGCCTCGGCGAGCACGCCCATCAGCTTGTCCCGCTGCGCGGGCTCCGTCTGCGGCGTACGCACGCGCGCGAAGTCGGCGGAGTTGGCCGAGATGAAGTCCTTGACGCTCATGTCTGCGAGCAGCTGCCCGCGCCCGATCACGATCAGGTGCTCGGCGGTCAGCGCCATCTCGCTCATCAGGTGCGACGACACGAAGACGGTCCGGCCCTCGGCGGCGAGCGCCTTCATCAGGTTGCGCACCCAGAGGATGCCCTCGGGGTCCAGGCCGTTGACGGGCTCGTCGAAGAGCAGCACCTGCGGGTCGCCGAGCAGCGCGGCCGCGATGCCGAGCCGCTGCCCCATGCCGAGCGAGAAGCCCTTCGACCGCTTCTTCGCCACGTCCTGGAGCCCGACGACGCCGAGCACCTCGTCGACCCGCCGCGCCGGGATCCCGGCGAGCTGCGCCAGCGACAGCAGGTGGTTGCGCGCACTGCGCCCACCATGGACGGCCTTGGCGTCCAGCAGCGCGCCGACCTGCCGGGGCGCGTTCGGCAGCTTGCGGAAGGGGTGCCCGCCGATGGTGACGTGGCCGGCCGTCGGCTGGTCCAGGCCCAGGATCATGCGCATGGTCGTCGACTTCCCGGAGCCGTTGGGCCCCAGGAAGCCGGTGACGGTGCCGGGCCGCACCTGGAAGGAAAGGTTGTACACGGCCGTCTTGGCGCCGTAGCGCTTCGTCAGGCCGACTGCCTCGATCATTCTCCAGCCCCATCGACAGGTCAGCTCAAGTCAGGGCGCGTAGCCCCCGTAGGAGGTAAGAGCGTATCGAGCGCTTGACGGTTCCGGCCAAGCCGTAAAAGCTGCGCCGCTGGCTGAGGGCGGAGTGCGCCGGGCCGGGCGCTCTGCGGAGGGGCGTGCTTCCGGCGGGCTGGACCTGGGCTCCTGTGGTCGGCCGCCCGCGTGGGGGCGAGGTGGCGGCCGCCCTCCTTTCCCGAGAGTCGCGACCAACGGGAGCGCCCTTGACGGGCCGCAGGAGCCCGCCACACTCGGTGCGAGGGCGGCCCCGCACCGCGACCAATCGCAGCCGCCCCACCCCTACGAACCGAGAAGACGCGGCTGCGCGAACTCCGCCTGTGCCTTCGGTGCCAGTTCGCACCACAGGAGCTTGCCGTTCCGGCCGAACAGGTCGTCGCCCAGCGGGTAACCGCCCCAGTTGTCCGCGTACATGTGCACCAGCAGCAGCCCGCGCCCGCTGTCCGCGTCTGGCGGAGCGAGGGCGGGCTGTCGCATGCCCGGGGGGCGGTCGAAGGGAGCCGGGATGTACGGGTTGGTGTCCCACACGCTGATCCGGAGCCAGCCGCCCTCCATGTGCCGCAGCCGCAGCGTCGCCGGACCGTCGGAGTGGCGGTACGCGTTGGTGATCAGTTCGCAGGCCAGCAGCTCGGCGGTGTCCGTTAGTTCGTCCATGCCGTGCCCGGCGAGAACGGCCCGCAGGGTCATCCGGGCCACGCGTGGTGCGCGGGGGTTGTGGGGAATCTGGAGGAGGTACGACCACGGGGCATGCGGGGATACGGTGTCCACGGAAGTCTCCTGTGGGGAGGTGGGGTTGGATCACTCGACGACGGGACCGCGCGGTGGCCTTGCCGCGGGACGCGGTGCGCTTCCGCCTTGCAGGTCGGGCCAGTTGAGTGGCTTGAGTCACACCCTAGGGCAGTTGCTGGTATACCTACTAGCGATTCGCTGAGAACCATCTCAACTCCCCACCTGTGGGTGACACACCGGTACGGATGTGTGAGGAGAACGGAGAACAGTGGCGCCCAGCACCACCCCCACGCTCCGCCAGCAGCGACTTGGCGCGGAGCTGCGCAAGCTGCGGGAGCAGGCCGGACTCACGTCGACCGGCGCCGCCCAACTGCTCGGCGTCAACCAGGCGCGTATCAGCAGCATCGAGTCGGGCCGCTACGCGGTGAGCGCCGAACGTGTACGCGCCTTCGCCCGCACGTACGCGTGCACCGACGAGGCGCTGATAGAGGCGCTGTGCGGCATGACCGGTGGCCGCACCCGGGGATGGTGGGACGCGTACCGGGAGCACCTTCCCGCCCGGTTGGTCGACGTCGCCGAACTCGAGCACCACGCGACCGAGTTGCGTGTCGCCCTGGTGATCCACATCCCGGCGCTTCTGCAGACGGCCGACCACGCGCGGGCGCTGTTCAGCGAGGTCGTCCCACCCTTCTTGCCGTACGAGGCGGAACACCGCCTCTCCCATCGCATCAAGCGTCAGGCCGTGCTCCACCGGGACCCGCCCATCCCGTACACCGCCCTCATTCACGAGGCCGCGCTGCGAATGGGATTCGGCGGTTCTAAAGTCGCCCGCGCACAGCTCCAACACATCATCGACATGAGCGAGCGTGACAACGTCACGGTCCGCGTACTTCCGTTCGGCAGTGGCGCGTTCCCGGGAACCGGGCAGTCCATCGACTATGCGTACGGCCCTGTGTCGCAGCTCGACACCGTGCAGGTCGACACCCACTTCGGGTGTGAGTTCGTCGACGCGGAAGCTCAGCTCGTCAAGTTCCGGTCCGTTCTCGACCGCATGGAGGCGGCGAGCCTCAAGCCGGCGGAGACACGGGACTTCATCCATCGGCTGGCCCACGAGGTCTGAGAGGTAGTCACACGTGCACGCGTACCAGTGGCGGAAGTCGTCCTACAGCGGTGACGGTACGAACTGCGTTTGCCTCGCCACCGCCCCCGACGGCGCCGTCCTGCTCCGGGACAGCAAGGCGCCCGCGCGGCTCGTCGCCGCGAGTGCCGAGGCCGTGAGCCGGTTCGTGGGGGCCGTCGCGGCGGGGTGGTTCGACGAGCCGCGTGGTCGAGCCTGATCACGTTGTCGTCACGCCGGGATCCCGATTTGCGCAGGCGTGATCACCCAACTTTCACAACTGCCTAGTGTTGACGCAGTCGCGACAAGCGGCACCCCCACTCAGCGAAAGTGGCGTCATGCGAAGCACCCTCGTCCGTCGTACCGCCGTCGCCGCCACCGCGGTTTCCCTGGCCGTGCTGGCCACCGCCTGCAGCGGTTCGGCCGAGAAGGGCGGGGACGCGGGGCAGAAGGGCGACAAGGGCAAGGCGTCCGCGCCCGCCGAGGCCGCCGAGGCGTCCGGTGCGAAGGCGCCGTCCTCCGCCGAGCTGGAGAAGCTCGCGCTCGTCGAGGGGGACGTGCAGCTGCACGAGGTGAAGTCGGCGACCGCCGCCGAGAAGATCACTGCCGCCGAGATCACGACCGACAAGCCGGAGTGCCTCGCCGTCGCCCACGCGGTGGCCGGCGTGGCGCAGGGGCAGCCCGTGGGGACCACCGAGGCGCGGCGGGTGACCGAGAAGCCCGAGAAGAACAAGAAGGCGGTCGAGGGGGGCGACATCATGGCGGCGTTCAACCTGACGACCACCCAGGTCGTCCTCGGCTCGTACGACGGCAAAGGCGCCGAAGGGGCCTTCGCGGCGCTGCGCAAGGCGGCGGCCGATTGTGCCGGCGGGTTCACCACCACGTGGAAGGGCGAGCAGTCGAAGGTGGCCAAGGTCACCGAGCTCAAGGCCGCCGGTGGCGACGAGGCCGCCGCGTGGGGCGTCGCCCTCGAACAGGACGGCGAGACGGTGACGTACAAGATCACCGCCGTGCGCAAGGGCGCCGTGATCGGGTCCTTCTCCTCGTTCAACCTCATCAGCGCGCAGGGCAAGGACTTCCCGCTGCCCACCGCCGTCATCGAGGCGCAGGTCGCCAAGCTCGGCTGAGGGCGGTAAGACGCAGCCGGTGCGTACGCGCGGTCGGGGAATCCGGCCGCGCGTACGCGTTGCCGCCCCCTCTCCGAGGGTCACGGACCCCTCCCTGATCGCTGCTAGGGTGACGTGCGCTCGTCAAGAACGGGCCCCTTCCGCACGCACTCACATCTTCAACGGGGGTTGAACGTGAAGCTTCGCCATGTCCGCGCGGTCGCCGTCTTCGGCATCGTCCTCGTCACCCTGACCGGCGCCCGTGGCTCGCACGGCGGCTCCTGCGGCGGCAGCAGCAGTGGCAGCAGCAGTAGCAGTAGCAGCAGCGGCGGCGGCACCAGCACCAGCGGTGGTTACGACGGCTCGACCGGGGCCACGGGGTCCACCGACTCCACCTCCGGCTCGACCTCCGGCTACGGCGACAGCGGCTACACCAGCGGCTACACCACCAGCGGCACCTCGACCAGCAGCAGCGGCAGCAGCAGCGGAAGCGGCAGCAAGGCCAAGCCCGGTGACGACAAGGGCGTCTCCATCACCGAGTGCTTCTACGACCCGAGCCGGGGCATCGTGGCGCGCGTCAGCGCCCACAACACCAGCACCTCGGAGCAGTACACCTACAAGTTCCAGGTCCGCTTCACCGACCCGGAGCGCAACGTCCTCGGCACCCGGGACTCCATGATCCCGTGGGTGCAGCCGGGCAAGCTGGAGAAGACCGACGTCGCCACCCCCTACTGGGCCAAGGACGGCGACGGCAGCGGCGGCTCCTGCGAGCTCGTCAGCGTCAGCCGCACCACGCTCTGACCTCCTCGTGCGGCGGCGCGCCCACACGGCCCGCGCCGCCGCACGCTCCTACGCGTCCCGCCGCTTCAGCACCACGTACCCGCCGGCCAGCGCCGCCGCCACCCACAGCACCATGATGCCGAGCCCGCCCCACGGGCCGTACGGCGCCGGATCGCTGCCCATCGCGCCCGGGACCACCTGCATGATCGTGGAGCCCGCCTGGTCGGGGAAGTACTCCGCCACCTCCTTCGCCTTCGGCACGGCCGACAGGATCTGGGAGATGAGGAAGAAGAACGGCACCAGGATGCCCAGCGACAGCACCGTCGAGCGCAGCATCGCCGCGACCCCCATCGAGAACACCGCCATCAGGCCCATGTAGAGACCGCCGCCGACCACGGCGCGCAGCACGTTCTCCTCGCCGATGGTCGTCCGGTGCTCGCCCAGCAGCGCCTGGCCCAGGAAGAACGAGGCGAAGCTCGTCAGCAGGCCGACGGCCAGCGCGAGCACGCCCGCCACCGCGATCTTGCCGAAGAGGAACGTACCGCGCCGGGGCACGGCCGCCAGCGAGGTGCGGATCATGCCGGTGCTGTACTCGGTGCCGACGACCAGGACCCCGAACACCACCATCGCCAGCTGGCCCAGCAGCATGCCGGAGAAGCTGACCACGGTCGGGTCGAACGTGGCCTGCTCGATGGGCGGCATGTCGTCGAAGGTCGCCTTCACCAGCGCGCTGAGCGCCGCGCCCATCGCGACCGTCACCACGAGCGCGCTCGCCAGCGTCCAGACCGTCGACGAGACCGTACGGATCTTGGTCCATTCGGAGCGCAGGACCGCGGGGACCGATGCCATCGTCGTCAGACCTCCCTCGGGGCCCACTGCGGGGCGTCCGCGGCGTGCGCGTGGTACTCCACCGCAGCCGCCGTCATCTGCATGAACGCCTCTTCGAGCGAGGCCCGCTGCGCGCTCAGTTCGTGCAGCGTGATCCCGTGCCGGCCCGCCAGCTCGCCGATCGCCTCCGTCGTCGCGCCGTCGACCTCCAGCGTGCCGCCGGCCGTCTCGGTCGCCGTCAGACCGGCGCCGAGCAGGGCCTCGCGGAGCTCGGCGCGCTGCGGTGAACGTACCCGGACGTAACTTCTGGAGTTCTGGTGAATGAAATCCGCCATCGATGTGTCGGCGAGCAGCTTGCCCTGCCCGATCACGATCAAGTGGTCGGCGGTCAGCGCCATTTCACTCATCAGATGGCTGGAAACGAAGATCGTCCGGCCTTCGGCGGCCAGCGTCTTCATCAGATTGCGGATCCAGTGAATTCCCTCGGGGTCCAGACCATTGACGGGTTCGTCGAAGAGGAGGACTTGCGGATCACCCAGCAGCGCGGCGGCGATTCCCAGCCGCTGGCCCATTCCCATCGAGAAACCTTTCGGTTTCTTCCTGGCCACGGCGGTGAGCCCCACAAGATCGAGAACTTCGCCCACCCGCCGCTCCGGAATGCGATTGGACTGGGCCAGGCAGAGCAGGTTGTTGTACGCGCTGCGCCCGCCGTGCATGGCCCTCGACTCCAGCAGCGCGCCGATGTACTTGAGCGGCTCGTCCAGGTCCCGGTAGTGCTTGCCGTCGATCCGGACCGTCCCGCTGGTCGGATGGTCCAGACCGAGCATCATCCGCATGGTGGTCGACTTGCCGGCGCCGTTCGGCCCGAGGAAGCCCGTCACCACGCCGGGGCGCACCCGGAAGGAGAGGTGGTCGACCGCCGTCTTCGTACCGAACCGTTTCGTCAGCCCCTCGAGCTCGATCATCCGACCACGCTACGGGCGCACGAAGCCCCCCGCCACCGGTACGCACCGGAAAGTCGGGGGGCCGAGTGGAGCAGCGGTGTGCGCTCGGGTCAGCGGCCCTGCTGCGCCGGGACGCCGCGGGAGACCGGCTCGTCGTCGACCGGGGAGCCCGCCGCGGCCACCGCCGCGCCGGTCAGCGTGGCCAGCATCTCGCGGACGTTGGTCAGCTGGGCGTTGATGGAGTCGCGACGGTTCGTCAGCGCCGCCAGCTCGCGCTCCGATTCGCTGCGGATCCGGTCGGCCTTGGCGTTCGCGTCGGCCACGATGTCCTCGGCCTGACGCTGCGCGGTCTCCACCGTCTGGCGGGCCCGGCGCTCCGCGTCCGTACGCAGCTTCTCCGCCTCCAGGCGCAGCTGCTCCGCCCGGTGCTCGATCTCGGCGAGGCGCTTCTCCGCCTTGGCCTGACGGGCGGCCAGGTCCCGCTCGGACTGCTCCCGCCGCTTGGCGAGGTTCGTCTCGAAGTCGGCGGCGGCCTGCGCGGCCTTCGCGCGGGTCTCCTCGAAGAGGGCGTCGGCCTCCTCGCGCTTGGACTGCGCGTCCTTCTGCGCCTCGGAGCGCAGCGTGTTCGCCTCGCCCTGGGCCTTCTCGACGATCCGGACACCCTCGTCCTCGGCCTTCGCCTTGCGCTCGGCGGCGAACGCCTCGGCGTCGTTGCGCACCTGCTGCGCGGCCGCCTCGGCCAGCTCGCGGTGCTGCTCGGCGGCGCGACGGGCCTCCTCGCGCAGGTCCTTCGCCTCCTCCTCGGCCAGGCGGAGGATCTTCTCGACACGGGCGCCGAGGCCGGCGTACGACGGCTCGGCGTCGCTGACCTGGGCCTGGGCGTTCTGGGTCTCGAGGTGGAGCTCCTCGATGCGCTTTTCCAGAGAGGTGATACGGGCCAGAGCACTGTCTCGGTCGGCGACGAGCTTGGTAATGCGGTCGTCCACCTGACCGCGGTCGTAACCACGCCGCACGAGCTCGAAGCCGAAGGGGGAGGAAGTGTCGCTCATGGGGTTCCTGTCGAATGAGACCGGTGAGGTGTTAGGGGGAATCCTAGGGGCCGAGGCGGCGTGTCTTCGAGCGGATGCCCGTTCAAACTACAGAATGTCCAGCCTTTTGAGTGGCTTAACCGTCGGATGACTTGCTACTCGAACGGGTAACCCCGGCCGTCGCGCCCGCCTTGACTCCGCTGTCCTTGGTACCCCCTGACGGCGCTTCGAACGACTCCAATGCCTCCAATACGTCCTGAACGCGCGAAATCTCCGCCTGAATGTCCTCGCGCCTGCGCACCAGAACCTCCAGTTCCCGCTTCCCCTCCGAGATCATCTTCTCGGCTTCGCGCTCCGCGTCCGCCTTGATCTTTTCGGCCTGACGGGTGAGCTCGGCCTTCTTCTGCTCGGCCTCCTTGAGCAGCCCCTCGGCCTTCTTCACCGCCGAGATACGGACCTTCGCCGCCTCCGAATTGGCGTCCGACAGCAGCTGCTTCGCCTTCTCCTCCGCCTCGGCACGCTGCTCGGTGGCGGCCTTGACCAGCTTGTCCACCCGTTCGCCCGCCGACTTCATCTGTTCGGCGGCCTCCCGACGGGCCCGTTCGTGCAGCTCCTCGATCTCCGACTCGGTCCGGGAACGCAGCTCCTCCGTGCGCTCCCTTATGGCCGTGGCGTCACCGCGCGCCTCGCGCAGCAGCTCGTCCGCGTCCGTCCGGGCCTTCTCCACGAGGGTGTTGCCCTCGATGGTCGCCTCGGAGACGATCCGCTCGGCCTCCTTGCGGGCCACGCCCACCATCGTGTCGGCCTGCGCCTCCGCCTCGGCGGTGGCGCGCAGCGCCTCCTCCTGGGCCTTCGCGATGAGCTGGTCCGCCTGTTCGGCCGCGTCCGCGCGGCGCTTCGCCGCCGCCTCGCGCGCCTCGTCGACCACCCGGTCGGCCTCGGCCCGCGCCTCGGCGCGCATCCGCTCGGCGGCCGCCTCCGACTCCGCGCGGTGCCGCTCGGCCTCCGCCCGCATGCGCTCGGCCGCCTGCTGCGCCGAACCGACCGTCTCGGCCGCCGCCGCCCGCAGCCGCTCGGCCTCGTCGGCCGCCTCGTTCCGTACGCGCTCGGTCTCGCGCTCCGCGTCGGCGCGCAGCCGCTCCGACTCGCCCGTCGCCTCGGCGACCAGCCGCTCCGCCTCCGCCGTCGCCTCCGCGACCAGCCGCTCGGCACGCTCGGCCGTCTCGGCGCCGACGCGCTCCGCCTCCGCGGTGGCCTCGCCGATGAGCTGGTCCGCCTGCGCGGCCGCGTCGGCGCGCCGCTTGTCGGCGGCCTTGCGGGCCTCGTCGAGGACCTGCTCGCCGTCCGCGCGGGCGGCGGCGCGCAGCGCCTCGGCCTGCGCCTCGCCCTCCGCCTTGACCTGCTCGGCCTCGGTACGCAGCCGCGCCGCGTCCTGCTCGGCGGTCGACAGCAGCTCGGCCGCCTCCGCCGTCATCCGCTCGGCCTCGCTCGTCGCCTCGCCCACCAGCCGGTCGGCCTGCGCAGCGGCCTCCGACCGGATGCGGTTGGCGTCCTCGCGGGCGTCCGCGCGCGTCCGGGCCGCGTCCTGCTCCGCCGACGCGAGCGAGTCGGACGCCTCGGTCCGCACCCGCTGGGCGTACTCCGCGGTGTCCTTCTTCAGCCGCTCCGACTCGGTGATGGCATCCGCCATCGTCCGCTCGGCCAGCGCCTTGGCGGCGTCCGTCTCCTCCTGCGTACGGGCGCGCAGCTGCGCCGCATCCTCGGCGGCCCGCTCCCGCTCCGCGTACGCGTCGGCGCGGACCCGGTCCGCCTCCTCCTGCGCCTCGGTGCGGGTGCGCTCCGCCGCGTGCTCGGCGGCCGACCGCAGCCCGGCGATCTCCTCCTCGGCCTGCTCCTGGAGCCCGGCGACCGAGTCCCGCACCTGCTGCGCGGTCTGCTCGGCGGCGGCGACCATCTCGGTGGCCCGCCGGTCCGCCTCCTCCACCAGCCGCTGCGCCTCGGTCTGCGCCTCCTCGACGCGCTTGCGCGCCGACGCCAGCAGCTCCTCGCTCTGCTCGCGAGCCCGCTGCCGCTCCTGGTCGGCCTCCGCGCGCGCCGAACCGAGCGTCTCCTCCGCCTCGCGGCGGCGCCGGTTCGCCTCCTCCTGCGCGGCGGCCAGCTCTTCGGCGGCCTCCGCCGTGACCCGCTCGGCCGCGGCCTGCGCCTCGGCCCGCACTCGGTCCGCCGACTCCTGCGCCTCGCTCTTGAGCCGCTCGGCCTCCGCGGCGGCCTCCGAACGCAGCAGGACCGCGGCGTTCTCCGCCTCCGCGCGGGCGGCGGACGCGTCCGCCGCCGCCTCCGTCCGCAGCCGCTCGGCCTCCTGCTCGGCCTGCGCCTGGAGCGTACGGATCCGCTCGGCGGCCTCGGCGCGCTGCCGCTCGGCCTCCTCGGCGGCCTCCCGGCGCAGCCGCTCGGCGTCCGCCCGGGCGTCGGTCAGCGCCTGCTCGGCGGCCGTGAGGCGGGCCTCCGCCTCCGCGTGCAGCCGGGCCAGCTCCTCGGCGGCCTCCGCCTGCCGGGCCGCGATGCCCCGCTCGGTCTCCTCGCGCAGCGCGGCGGCGGCCTGCTCGGCCGCGGCCCGCACCGACTCGGCCTGCTCCTCGGCCTCGCCGCGCAGCTGGTCGGCCTCCTCGCGGGTGCGCTCCAGCGCCTCATCGGCCTGCCTGCGCAGGGCCGTCGCCCGCTCGACCGCCTCGGTACGCAGCCGCTCGGTCTCGGCGGCGGCCGCCGTGCGCAGCTCGTCCGCGTCCGCCTTCGCCTTGGTCAGCAGCTCCTCGGCGGTCTTCGCCGCCTCCTCGATCTGCTGGACGGCCTCGCGTCGCGCCTCGCCCCGGATCCGCTCGCCCTCGGCGATGGCGTCGGCCCGCAGCTGCTCGGCCTCCCCGCGCAGCCGGCGCGCCTCCTCCTGGAGCTCGACCGTCTTGGCGCGGTACTCCGCGGTGTCGTCCTTCGCCGCGCCCTTGAGCTCCTCGGCGGTGTCGTGCGCCTCCGCGCGCAGCCGGTCCGCCTCGGCCTCGGCCTCACGGCGGATCCGCTCCGCCTCCTCGGCCGCCTTGCGGGTGGTCTCGCTCGCGTCCTCGGACGCCTTGGACAGGACCTCCTCGGCGGTCCGCGCCGCCTTGGCCAGCTGCGCCGCCGAGTCCTCGGCCGCCTTCGTACGCGCCTTCTCGGCGGCCTCCGCGACGAGCTTCTCGGCCGCCGCGCGCGCGTCGGCGAGCGCCTGCTCGGCCTCCGCCTTGAGCGCCTCGGACTCCTTCGTCGCCTCCGCGACCAGCCGGGCGATCTCCGCCTTGGCCGTACGCGTACGCTGCTCGGTCTCCGACTCGGCGGTCGACAGCCGCTTGGCCGCCGCATCCCGGGCCTCCGTGACGACCTTGTCCGCCTCGGCGCGCGCCTCGCGCAGCCGCTCGTCGGCCTCCTGCAGCCGCTGCTCGGCAGCCCGGCTCAGCTCGGTCGCCTGCTGGCGGGCCTGCTCGGACTCCGCGGTCGTCGCGCTGCGCAGCTGCTCGGCGTGGCTGGTGGCCTCCGCGGCCTGCGTGGAGGCGGCGTTCAGCAGCCGCTCGGCGTCCTTGCGGGCGCGCAGCAGGATCGCCTCGGCCTCGGCGCGGGCGGTCTCCGTCTGGGAGCTGAGCCGCTGGCGGGCCTCCTCCGCGAGGCGGGTGGCCTCGGCGCGGGCCGCCGCCAGGGACTGCTCGGCCTCCGCGCGGGACTCCTCCAGCAGGCGGCGGGCCTGCGCCTCGGTGCGGGCGCGCAGCTGCTCGGCCCACGCCACGTTCTCGTTGACGTGCGCCTCGACGGTCTGCCGGCGCTCCGCGAGCTCCTGGTCCAGCTGCTGGCGCCGCTGTACCGCCTCCGCGTGCAACTCCGCCTGGAGCCGGGCCTGGTGCTCGGCGTGCTCCTGGAGGATCCGCTGCGTCTGGGCGCGCGCCTCGCGCAGCTCGCGCTCGGCGTCCGAGCGCAACTGCTCCGCCTGGATCTGCGCGTTGCGCAGCAGCTGCTCGGCCTGGTAGCCGACGTCCGCGCTGTCGTAGGCGGGCCGGGTGGCGATGGTGCGGCGCGCCTCGTGGAGCTTGGCGCGCAAGACCTCGACCTGGTAACCGAGGTCCTCGGCGTGCTGGACGGCCTTCTCCCGCTCGGTCTTCAGCCGGTCCATCTCGGCTTCGAACCGCGAAAGGTGGTCGTCAGCCCGGTGGCTCTCCTGGCGTTCGTAGCCCCGCACTGCGCGGTCCCATCCGTCCCCTGGTCGCAACTCTCTTGTTCGAGCACCGTTCGCCGGCGAACGGCCCCCCGGGGAATGGTGTCAGACCACTGTCGGGGACGCGGCGCGGCCCCGGTCCGTCCCCGGCCCGGAGCCGCCCACTCTACCGGGCCGGGAATCCGGAGGTCAGTGCTCCGTTGAGGACTGGTCAGAGGACGGCTTCGCCGATGTGACGAGTTCGGTCAGGACCCCGTGGCAGTCCTTGGGGTGCAGGAACGTGATCCGCGACCCCATGGAGCCGATGCGGGGCTCGTCGTACAGCACCCGCACCCCCTTCTCCCGGATCGCCGCGGCGTCGCCGTCCACGTCCGCCGTGCCGAAGGCGATGTGGTGGACGCCCTCGCCGTTCTTGGCCAGCCACTTCCCGACGGCCGAGTCCTCGCGGGTCGGCTCCAGCAGCTGCAGGTAGGAGGCGCCGCCGTCGGACGTCTCGTTGATCTTGAGCATGGCCTCGCGCACGCCCTGCTCTTCGTTGACCTCGGTGTGGAAGACCTCGAAACCGTACGTGGCACGGTAGAACTCGACGGTCTTGTCGAGGTCGAAACAGGCGATCCCGATGTGGTCGATTCGCGTCAGCATGGGACCAGTGCAGCGCCGAAGGAGGTGGTTACGCAACGTGCGCGCGATCACACCGACTGCCCGGTGACCGGGCCCGTACCGCTCAGTACATTGGCAGTAAACCCTCGTTCACTCCTCAGCCCCCGTGCTGGAAGGGGATCGTGCCTCATGTCTGGAACGACCGGTACCACCTCAGTCATCGTCGCGGGCGCACGCACGCCCATGGGCCGCCTGCTCGGCTCCCTGAAGTCCTTCTCGGGCGCGGACCTCGGCGGCTTCGCCATCAAGGCCGCGCTGGACCGTGCCGGCATCGGCGGCGACCAGGTGCAGTACGTGATCATGGGGCAGGTGCTCCAGGCCGGCGCCGGCCAGATCCCCGCCCGGCAGGCCGCCGTCAAGGCCGGCATCCCGATGAACGTCCCGGCGCTCACCATCAACAAGGTGTGCCTCTCCGGGCTCGACGCCATCGCGCTCGCCGACCAGCTGATCCGCGCCGGCGAGTTCGACGTGATCGTCGCCGGCGGCCAGGAGTCCATGACCAACGCGCCGCACCTGCTGCCCAAGTCCCGCGAGGGCTACAAGTACGGCGCGATCGAGATGCTCGACGCCATGGCGTACGACGGTCTCACCGACTCCTTCGAGGGCATCGCCATGGGCGAGTCCACCGAGAAGCACAACACGCGGCTCGGCATCCCCCGCGAGGCGCAGGACGAGATCGCCGCCCTCTCCCACCAGCGCGCCGCCGCCGCGCAGAAGAACGGCGTCTTCGAGGCCGAGATCACGCCCGTCGAGATCCCGCAGCGCAAGGGCGACCCGGTGATCTTCTCCAAGGACGAGGGCATCCGCCCCGAGACCACGGCCGAGTCGCTCGGCAAGCTGCGCCCCGCCTTCGCCAAGGACGGCACCATCACGGCCGGCTCCTCCTCGCAGATCTCCGACGGCGCCGCCGCCGTCGTCGTCATGAGCAAGGCCAAGGCCGAGGAGCTCGGCCTGGAGTGGATCGCCGAGATCGGCGCCCACGGCAACGTGGCCGGGCCGGACAACTCGCTCCAGTCCCAGCCGTCCAACGCCATCGCCCACGCCCTGAAGAAGGAGGGGCTGGAGGTGTCGGACCTGGACCTGATCGAGATCAACGAGGCGTTCGCGGCGGTCGCCGTCCAGTCAATGAAGGACCTCGGGGTTACGCCCGAAAAGGTGAACGTCAATGGCGGCGCGATCGCCCTCGGGCACCCCATCGGCATGTCCGGTGCCCGTCTCGCCCTCCACCTGGCGCTGGAGCTCAAGCGGCGCGGCGGCGGGATCGGCGCCGCGGCGCTGTGCGGTGGTGGCGGCCAGGGCGACGCCCTGATCCTCCGCGTTCCCGGCAACGGCAAGTAAGGGAGTTGTGTAAGTGATGGTGGACGTCCCCGCACTGGTGGCCCAGGCACGGGAGGGCCGGCCGCGCGCCGTGGCCCGGCTGATCTCGCTCGTGGAGGGGGCGTCCCCGCAGCTCCGTGAGGTGATGGCGGCGCTGGCCCCGCTGACGGGCAGGGCGTACGTCGTCGGCCTGACCGGCTCGCCCGGTGTCGGCAAGTCGACCTCGACGTCGGCGCTGGTCTCCGCGTACCGGCGGGCCGGGAAGCGGGTCGGCGTCCTCGCCGTCGACCCCTCGTCGCCCTTCAGCGGCGGCGCGCTCCTCGGCGACCGGGTGCGGATGTCCGAGCACGCGTCGGACCCGGGCGTCTACATCCGCTCCATGGCGACGCGCGGGCACCTCGGCGGCCTCGCGTGGGCCGCGCCGCAGGCCATCCGCGTCCTGGACGCGGCCGGGTGCGACGTGGTGCTGGTGGAGACCGTGGGCGTGGGCCAGTCGGAGGTCGAGATCGCCTCCCAGGCCGACACCTCGGTCGTGCTCCTCGCTCCCGGGATGGGCGACGGGATCCAGGCGGCGAAGGCGGGCATCCTGGAGATCGGCGACGTGTACGTCGTCAACAAGGCCGACCGCGACGGCGCCGACGCCACGGCGCGTGAGCTGAACCACATGCTCGGGCTCGGCGAGTCCCGCGGGCCGGGTGACTGGCGCCCGCCCATCGTCAAGACGGTGGCGGCGCGGGGCGAGGGCGTCGACGAGGTCGTCGAGGCCCTGGAGAAGCACCGCGCCTGGATGGAGGAGCGGGGCGTCCTCGCGGAGCGCCGCCGGGCGCGGGCGGCGCACGAGGTCGAGACCATCGCCGTCACGGCCCTGCGCGAACGCATCGGGGACCTCCACGGCGACCGCCGCCTGGACACCCTCGCGGAGCGCATCGTGACGGGCGGCCTCGACCCGTACGCGGCGGCCGACGAACTGGTGGCGGGCCTGACGGGCAACTGACCGCCGACGCGGCGAGGCCCCGTCGCGGGGCCTCGCCGTGCGCCGGGCGCGGGACGCGTCAGTCGTCCTGGCCCTGGTCCTCGCTCTGGTCCTGGGCCTGACCCTCGTTCCGGTCGTCGTCCTGGCCCTGGTCGTCATCCCGGTCCTGGGCGGCCTTCGCCGTCGTCGCGTCGACCGTCCACTCCTGGACCTTGCCGTCCTTCGTCAGCAGCTCGACGTCCCAGTTCAGGCGGCCCGTGTCGTCATCGTCGTCCAGGTCCAGCGAGACCACGGTCCCGTGGCCCGCGACCGACTTCAGCGCCTGCTCGGCGGTGACCTTCGGCGCCTTCAGGGTGCTCTCGGCGTCGTGGTCGTCCGTGACCACCTGCGTCGCGGTCTGCGACCCCTTCGGGGCGTCCTCGTCCGTCGACGCGGCGAACGCCGCCGCCGTGCCGCCCGTCAGCAGGGCCGCCGCGGTGACGGTCGCGATGATCAGGTTGCGCTTCATGGAGTGGCCTCCCGTGGGTGGGTCGGTGATTCCTGCGGTACGGCAACCACCCTGCGCCCCGGCGGCTGAACGCAGCCTGAAGCCGCCTGAAGCCTTCTTCAGCTTCCGTTTGCGACCCTGAACCCATGCGCCTGTTGATCGTGGAGGACGAGAAGCGGCTCGCCCTGTCCCTCGCCGCCGGACTGCGCGCCGAAGGGTTCGCCGTCGACGTCGTGCACGACGGGCTCGAAGGGCTGCACCGCGCCGGCACCGGTTCGTACGACCTCGTCGTCCTCGACATCATGCTCCCGGGCATGAACGGCTACCGCGTCTGCGCGGCCCTGCGCGCCGCCGGGCACGACGTGCCGATCCTGATGCTGACCGCCAAGGACGGCGAGTACGACGAGGCCGAGGGGCTGGACACCGGCGCCGACGACTACCTGACCAAGCCGTTCTCGTACGTCGTGCTCGTGGCCCGGGTGAAGGCCCTGCTCCGGCGGCGCGGCCGCACCGCGTCGCCCGTGCTGCGGGCCGGGCCGCTCACCGTGGACACCGCGAGCCACCGCGTACGTCTGGACGAGACGGAGGTGGGCCTGACGGCGAAGGAGTTCGCCGTGCTGGAGCAGCTCGCGACCCGGCCGGGCGAGGTGGTGTCGAAGGCGGAGATCCTGGAGCACGTGTGGGACTTCGCGTACGAGGGCGATCCGAACATCGTCGAGGTGTACGTCAGCGCCCTGCGCCGCAAGCTGGGCCCGGAGCTCATCACGACGGTGCGCGGCGCCGGCTACCGGCTGGAGGAGCGGTGAACCTCCTGCGCTCCGTGCGCGCCCGTACGGCCCTGGGCGCCACGCTCGTCGTCGCGGTCGCGCTCGTCGTCGCCGGGGTGACGCTGCTGGCCGTCCTCCGGTCCCACCTCGTCGACCAGGCCGGGCTCCAGGCGGAGGTCTCCGCACGGTCCGTCGCCGCCCAGATCGCCGGGGGCACGCCCCTCGGCCGGCTGGACCTGCCCGACGACACCGAGGAGCACCCGGTCCAGGTCGTCGACGAGGACGGCCGCGTGGTCGCCATCGGCGAGGACATCCAGGCCATCGGCGGGACGGCGAGCACGGCGACCCGGGCCGTCCCCCCGGCGGACGGGGAGGGCGAGACGGAGGCCGGCGAGGTCTCCGACGAGGCCGCGTACTCGACCGGCGACGTCACCGTGGACGGCGAGAGGGCCACCTACCGCTTCGCCGCCGTGCAGGCGTCCGGCCCGCAGGGCGAGGCCACCGTGTACGCGGGCGCCCCGCTGGCGACCACGTCGGCCACGGTCGCGGGCGTACGCGGCGCGATGCTCGCCGCCCTCCCGGGCCTGCTGCTCGTCGTCGGAGGGGTGACGTGGCTGGTCACCCGGCGGGCGCTGAAGCCGGTGGAGGGCATCCGCCGCGAGATGGCGGCGATCACGGCCTCCGAGGACCTGTCACGCCGGGTGCCCGAGCCGTCCACGCACGACGAGGTCGCCCGGCTGGCGCGGACGACCAACGAGACGCTGGCCGCCCTGGAGGCGAGCGTGGAGCGGCAGCGGCGGTTCGTCGCGGACGCCTCGCACGAGCTGCGCAGCCCCATCGCCAGCCTGCGCACCCAGCTGGAGGTGGGCGCGGCCCACCCGGGGCTGCTGGACGTGCCGGGCGCCGTCGCCGACACCGTACGGCTCCAGCAGCTGGCGGCGGACCTGCTGCTGCTGGCGCGCCTGGACGCGGGGGAGCGGCCGGGGCGGACGCGCCTCGACCTGGCCGAGCTCGTACGGGAGGAGGTCGCGCGGCGCGGCGGCGACCGGGTACCGGTGCGGGTGGCGGCGGCGCCGGAGGGTGCGGCGGTCAGCGGGTCGCGCGGGCAGCTGGCGCGCGTGCTGGGCAACCTGCTGGACAACGCGCAGCGGCACGCGGCCACGCGGGTGGCCGTGACCGTACGGTCCGAGGGGCGCGAGGTCGTCCTGGCCGTCGAGGACGACGGGGCGGGTGTGCCGGAGGGCGAGCGGGAGCGGATCTTCGAGCGGTTCGTCCGGCTGGACGACGCACGCAGCCGCGACGAGGGCGGCGCGGGGCTCGGCCTCGCCATCGCCCGGGACGTCGCCGCCGGGCACGGCGGCACCCTCGCGGTCCGCCGGTCCCCCTCCGGCGGAGCGCTGTTCGAACTGCGGCTGCCCGGTGCCCGTTAGGGCTTGCCGCGCAGACCGCGCAGCTGTTCCGCGATGGGGTGCAGGGAGGCGTGGAGCTGCTCCAGCGCGTCCGGGTTGAGCAGGTCGATGAAGTGCTTGCGCACCGACTCGACATGGTGCGGCGCGACCTTCCGCATGGTCTCCATGCCCTGGTCGGTGAGGACCGCGTACAGCCCGCGCCGGTCCGACTCGCAGTTCTCCCGGCGGACCAGGCCCGCGTTCTCCATGCGGGTGATCTGGTGGGAGAGGCGGCTCTTGGACTGGAGCGTCGCCGCCGCCAGGTCGCTCATCCGCATGCGCCGTTCGAGGGACTCCGAGAGGTTCACCAGGATCTCGTAGTCGTTGATGGTCAGGCCGAACGGCTGGAGGTCCTTCTCCAACTGGTACGTCAGCAGCCTGTTGACGTCCAGATACGTACGCCAGGCCTGCTGCTCGGCATCGGTCAGCCAGGGGATGGCCGTCTCGGTCTCCATGTATGGATTCTACCTAAGAAGTTGAATGCTGGACGAAATGAGGGTCAGTGACGCCGGGCTTCTCCGGCCCCCCGTCCTCGACGGCTGGGTGGCGGCCCCGTGACAGGGGGTGCCAAGGGTGCAGACGTTCGAGGGCGTCACACTCCGCAGACTACCGCTCACAGCCCGAAGCGACGCTGGAGGTCCCCCAGCTGACCGGGAAGGCGCGGTACGGACCCGTGCTGACCGTGGCCGGATCCATGCGTTCCGCCGCCGCCCGGAACCCCCGGCTCATGGGGCACCGCCCCGGTCGCCTGCTCCGCCATCAGCGCTTCCGAGGACTGCAGCAGCACCGTGCCGGCCCCCACGAACTCGAACTGGTGCTCCTCGCCGGACGCCCCGCCGATCCCCGTCAGCTGCCGCAGCCCGCCCATGACCCCGCTCATGTAGCCGTGGTCGTAGTGGTGGCAGGGCGAGGGGCAGTCGGCCCAGCCGACCAGCGCCTGCGGGTCCACGCGCAGCGGCGGCTCCATGAAGACCACCGGCCCGTTCGACGCCGCCACGAACTTCCCCGTGCCGATGAGGGTGAGGAAGCCCGGCACGATCGACTGCTTCAGGGCGAGGCTCGGCTGGAAGGCCAGGAGGTTGCCGGCCCGGATGGTGAGGTTGCCCTCGTCCAGGTCGTAGGAGTTCACGTCGAAGGCCCGGTCCGCCAGCAGCATCTTGCCGCTGCCCTCCGCCACCACCCAGTCGCTCGCGTGGAGCGGCGAGTGGAAGGAGGTGCGCACGAGCCGGTCGAGACGGCCGTGACCGATGCCGTTGAAGTCGATGCGCCCGTAGTAGGCGATCATCTTGCCCTTCTGCAGGAACCACTGGGAGCCCTTCAGCTCCACACAGAAGGTGTACGGATTGACGTTGTCGTCGCTCGGCAGGGTCGAGGGGTCGTGCATGACAAGTGCGCTGCTCACAGCTTCTCCTCCGACGCCTGGACGTACACCACTCCGTTGCCGCTCAGCTCCAGCTGGAACGCCTCGCCCGAGCCGCGCCCCACCATGTCGCGCCAGCCCAGCGCGGTGGAGAGCTTGTTGCGCACGTCGCCGCGGTGGGCCACGTACGCCTGCGGGTCGACGTGCACCGGGCGGGACGGGCCGATCGGCAGTTCGATGACCCCGCCGTGGGCCATCACGGCGACCGCGCCGTGGCCCTTGAGGGTCGTGGTGAACAGGCCCTGCCCGGTGACCTGGCCGCGCACCATGCCCATGACGCCGCCCTGTGCGCCCATGAACATCGTGCCCTGCTCCAGGGTCCCGTCGAAGGCGAGGAGCCGGTCGGCCTCCACGTACAGCGTGTCGCCGGACAGCCGGATCACCTGGATGTGGTGGCCGCCGTGCCCGAACATGACGGTGCCACTGCCCTCCACCGTCATGAGGGGAGTGGCCTCACCGGCCACGCGGCGGCCGATCATCGACATCAGGCCGCCCTGGCCGCCGGCCGTGTTCGGCGTGAAAGTGACGTCGCCGCGGTACGCGAGCATCGCGCCGCGCTGGCTGAACATCTTCTGGCCGGGCGCGATCGTCGCCTCGACCATCTTCGCGTTGATCTCGCGGAACGGCATCAGATCTCGCCCCCGACGGTGTTGCGCTCGCTCGGCTGCACGTAGACGAGCCCGTCGCCCTCGAAGCGGATCTGGAACGCCTCGCCGCCCCCCTCGCCCAGGAACGTGCGGAACGTCACACCGGACTGGAAGCTCTGCTGCACGTTGCCCTGGTGCGCGATGTACGCGCCGGGGTCCACGGACAGCGGATACTGCGGCGTCACGCGGAGCACGACCGCCGGGCCGTCCGACATGATCGCCGCCTGGCCCGAGCCCTCGACGGTCGTCGTGAACAGCCCCGTACCGGTGGCCCCGCCCCGCAGCCCGGTGAAGCTGGTGCCGGTGCGCAGCCCGCCGTCCGCGCACAGCAGGTTGCTGGACTCGACGAAGAGCTTGTCGCCGTGGAGCTGGACGAGGTTGATCTCGGAGGCGCGGTCGGCGAAGAAGCAGGTGCCCTGCCCCTTGACCTCCATCATCTCCATCTGTTCGCCGGTGAGCCGACGGGTGACCATGCCGCGCAGGCCCTCACCGCCGCCGGACATCTTCTTGAAGGCCATCTGGCCGTCGTACGCGACCATCGAGCCGTTCTTCGCTTTGACGGCGTCACCGGTCAGGTCGACGGCGAGCACCTTGCTGCCTTGGAGTCGGAACGTTGCCACGCCATGACGGTAACCGGTGGTCCAAGGCGCGGACAGGGCCCTGGGGAGGATCCCGACCCTGATAAAGCGCAGGCAAAGTCGCCTGGCACAATGGGGCGAACCCGCTTGTGAGTCGATTCACAAGATCGATGACGACGAAGGTGCTGCCCGTGGACATCAAGACCGCCTCCTCCCTCCACCGCCTCCGACTGGTCTCCGGTCCGGAGGCCGTCTCGTTCCTCCTGCTGCTCGTGTGCTCGGTGCTCAAGCGCACGACGGAGTTCAACGCGGTCCCGGTGATGGGCGCGATCCACGGCGTGCTCTTCATCCTGTACGTGCTCTTCTGGCTCGACGCCTGGAACCGCACCAAGTGGGAGCTGAAGACCGCCGCCCTCTACTTCGTCCTGTCGGTGCTGCCCTTCGGCGGTTTCTTCGCCGACCGCAAGCTCAAGCGCGCCGCGGACGACGCGGTCATCGCCTCCCGTGCCCGCCGCAAGGGTGTGGTGGAGTCCGCATGATCGTCGCCTTCTCCGTCACCCCGCTCGGCGTCGGCGAGGAGGTCGGCGAGTACGTCGCCGACGCCGTCCGCGTCGTCCGTGAATCCGGCCTGCCGAACCGTACCGACGCGATGTTCACCTCCATCGAGGGCGAGTGGGACGAGGTCATGGACGTCGTCAAGCGCGCCGTCGCCGCCGTCGAGGCGCGCGCGCCGCGCGTCTCGCTCGTCCTCAAGGCCGACGTCCGCCCCGGCGTGACGGACGGCCTGACCGCGAAGGTCGAGACGGTGGAGCGGCACCTGTCCGCCTGAGCGTCTCGGTGTGAACGTGTGAACCCCGGTCCACGTGGACCGGGGTTTTTTCACATCCCCTGATTGAGCGACTGCTCAAAGGCTGTTAGGTTCCTTTTGAGCGGTCGCTCAAAAGGGTGGCCCCGGGGGGAGAACGCCGTGCTGTACGTGGAAGCGCGCATCCGCGCGGACCTGGACGTGCTCTGGGAACGCACCCAGGACCCGGCCCGGCACCAGCGGTGGGACCTCCGTTTCACGGAGATCGCCCCGCTGCCTTCCGCGCCCGGCGCGCCGCAGCGGTTCCGGTACGCCACCCGGGTGCTGCCCTTCCTGACCGTCGCCGGCACCGGTGTCTCCGCGGGGGAGCGCCACCGGGCCGGCGGCGAGCGGGTCTCCGCCCTGCGGTTCTCCTCTCCGCACCCGCTCTCCCTGCTCGCCGAGGGCAGCGGCTACTGGCGGTACGTACCGACCCCCGACGGCATCCGCTTCCTCACCGGCTACGACTACCGGCCACGCTGGGGCCGCTTCGGCGTACTCGCCGACCGGCTGGTGTTCCGGCCCCTGATGGGCTGGGCCACCGCCTGGTCCTTCGACCGGCTCCGCCTGTGGTGCGAGCGCGGCATCAGCCCGGCCCGCTCCCTCGCGTACGCGCTCGCGGAGGCGGCGGTCCGGACCGCGGCCGTCCTCGCGGGCGCCGCGGGGGTGTCGGCGGGCCTCCTCCCGGGTGCCGGGGGCGGCGGCCCGGTGTCCGAGGGCGGTGGCCCGGTGGCCGCCCTCTGCGCCCTCGCGCTCACCGCCGTCGCCCTGCTCGTGCCGCCGTCTCCGCGCACCCCGGCCGCCCGCCGCTGCCTGCGCACCCCGCCCCCACGGAGTGCGGCGCCCCGCCTCCTCGCCACGCTGGAGCACCCCTCGTGACCTCGATCTTCGCCCGCGCCATGGGCGCCGACTTCGACCGCCTCCACCCGCAGCTGCGGCGGCGCTTCTCGGTCGGCCTCGACAGCGGCGAAGCCTGCACCGGCCACGGCGTGATGGACCGGATCTGGCACGGCCGCGCCTTCGTCAAGCCGTTCCTCGCGCTCGGCGGGACGCGCAACATCCTGATCCCGCGCACCGGCCGCGACATCCCCTTCACCATCGAGAACGTCCCCTACACCGACTCCCACGGCCGCGAGACGGTCACCTTCGTACGGACCTTCGCGCTGCCCGGCGGGCCCCGGCGCTTCGACGCCACGATGGTGTACAGCGGCGAGCGCGACTGCGTCCTCGACTACCTCGGCACCCACCAGCACCTCGCCAGCGACCTGCGCTTCACCGCCGAGCCCGACGGTTCCCTGCTCATCCGCTCGGGCGAGCACCGCTTCCGCGAGGGGGCCGTGGACGTCCGCGTACCGGAGCTGATCAGCGGTGACGCCGAGGTGCGCGAGTCGTATGACGATGCGACGGGCCGCTTCCGCATCCGGGTCCGGGTCGTCAACCGCCGCTTCGGGCCGCTCTTCGGTTACGAGGGCTCCTTCACGGCCGCGTACACCGACGTACGCTCGCACGGGGTGCGGGCCGGGCTGCGCCCGGTGCGGGAGGAGATACGGGCGTGAGCCAGGACACCAAGGTCAAGCTGCTGGAAGGCGCGCTGCGCACGCTCGCCGAGCAGGGCATCGCCAAGACGTCCGCCCGCTCCATCGCCGCGGCCGCCGGCGTCAACCAGGCCCTCGTCTTCTACCACTTCGGCTCCGTCGAGGAACTCCTCGCCGCCGCCTGCCGCCACGGCGCCGAGCAGCGCGTCGCCCGCCACCGCGACCGCCTCCGCGGCGTCTCCACGCTCGCGGAGCTCCTCGACTTCGGGCGCGAGATGCACGCCGAGGAACGGGCCGCCGGCAACGTCGCCTTCCTGGGGCAGCTGCTCGCCGGTGCGCAGGCACAGCCGCGCCTGGCGCCGGCCACCGCCGCCGGGCTGGACCTCTGGATCGACGAGATCGAGCAGGTCCTCGTCCGCGTGCTGGCGGGGACGCCGATCGCCGAGTTCACCGACTCGGCGGGGCTCGCCCGCGCCGTCGCCGCCTCCTTCATCGGCCTCGAGCTGTACGAGGGCGTCGACGCGGACGGCGCCGCACGCGCCCTCGGCGCGCTGGAGCAGCTCGCCGCGCTGGCCGCCGCCCTGGAGGAGCTCGGCCCGCTCGCCCAGCGGGCCGTGCGGCACCGGCTGCGCCGTACCACCCGGTGACCGCGGGCCGGAGCGAGATCGACCGAAAAGCGAGACGGGGCTGACCAGCATGTGACCACTCGGTAAGGTCGGTGACGTGCCCAAGCCCCTCAGTCTCCCGTTCGATCCCATCGCCCGCGCCGACGAACTCTGGCAGCAGCGCTGGGGCCCCGTCCCCTCGATGGCCGCGATCACCTCGATCATGCGCGCCCATCAGATCCTGCTCGCCGAGGTGGACGCGGTCGTCAAGCCGTACGGGCTGACCTTCGCGCGGTACGAGGCGCTGGTGCTGCTGACCTTCTCCAAGGCGGGCGAGCTGCCGATGTCGAAGATCGGCGAGCGGCTGATGGTCCACCCGACCTCGGTGACCAACACCGTCGACCGCCTGGTCCGCTCCGGCCTGGTGGCCAAGCGCCCCAACCCCAACGACGGCCGCGGCACCCTCGCCTCCATCACCGACAAGGGCCGCGAGGTGGTGGAGGCGGCCACGCGCGACCTGATGGCGATGGACTTCGGGCTGAGCGTGTACGACGCCGAGGAGTGCGCGGAGATCTTCGCGATGCTGCGGCCGCTGCGGATCGCGGCGCACGACTTCGAGGAGAAGTAGGCCCCCGCTCCCGGGGGCCCGCCCCGCGCGAAGATCGCCCGGAACGTCACGTTACGCTCGACGCCATGAAGAGGAGCGTGCTGACCCGCTACCGGGTCATGGCCTATGTGACCGCCGTCATGCTGCTCGTGCTCTGCACGTGCATGATTTTCAAGTACGGGTTCGACACGGGCGAGGACGTGACCTTCATGGTCTCCCAGGCCCACGGCGTCCTCTACATCATCTACCTGATCTTCGCCTTCGACCTCGGCTCCAAGGCGAAGTGGCCGTTCGGCAGGCTCCTGTGGATCCTGCTCTCCGGCACCATCCCCTTCGCCGCCTTCTTCGTCGAGCGCACGGTCGTCCGCGACGTCGAGCCGCTGCTCACCGACGCCGCTCCGGCGGCCGCCAAGGTCTGATCCCACCGCCGCGGGCCATGCCCGCGGCGGTCGGCCATCGACATTTACTAGGACGTCCTAGTAAATTCGAAGGTATGGACGCTGACGCCATCGAGGAAGGCCGCCGACGCTGGCAGGCCCGCTACGACGCCGCGCACAAGCGCGACGCCGACTTCACCACGCTCTCCGGTGACCCGGTCGAGCCGGTCTACGGGCCCCGGCCCGGAGACACCTATGAGGGCTTCGAGCGGATCGGATGGCCGGGCGAGTACCCCTTCACCCGCGGCCTGTACCCGACGGGCTACCGGGGCCGTACCTGGACCATTCGCCAGTTCGCCGGGTTCGGCAACGCCGAGCAGACGAACGAGCGCTACAAGATGATCCTCGGCAACGGCGGCGGTGGCCTGTCCGTCGCCTTCGACATGCCGACCCTCATGGGCCGCGACTCCGACGACCCCCGCTCGCTCGGCGAGGTCGGCCACTGCGGCGTCGCCATCGACTCCGCCGCCGACATGGAGGTCCTCTTCAAGGGCATCCCCCTCGGCGACGTCACCACGTCCATGACCATCTCCGGTCCGGCCGTGCCCGTCTTCTGCATGTACCTGGTCGCCGCCGAGCGGCAGGGCGTCGACCCGTCCGTCCTCAACGGCACCTTGCAGACGGACATCTTCAAGGAGTACATCGCGCAGAAGGAGTGGCTCTTCCAGCCCGAGCCCCACCTGCGCCTCATCGGCGACCTGATGGAGCACTGCGCCGCCCGCATCCCCGCGTACAAGCCGCTCTCCGTCTCCGGCTACCACATCCGCGAGGCCGGCGCGACGGCCGCGCAGGAGCTGGCGTACACGCTCGCCGACGGCTTCGGCTACGTCGAGCTGGGGCTGTCCCGCGGCCTGGACGTCGACGTCTTCGCGCCGGGCCTGTCCTTCTTCTTCGACGCGCACGTCGACTTCTTCGAGGAGATCGCCAAGTTCCGCGCCGCCCGCCGCATCTGGGCCCGCTGGATGAAGGAGGTCTACGGCGCGCAGACCGACAAGGCGCAGTGGCTGCGGTTCCACACCCAGACCGCCGGTGTCTCGCTCACCGCGCAGCAGCCCTACAACAACGTCGTGCGCACGGCCGTCGAGGCCCTCGCGGCGGTGCTCGGCGGGACCAACTCGCTGCACACCAACGCACTCGACGAGACCCTCGCCCTGCCCTCCGAGCAGGCCGCCGAGATCGCCCTGCGCACCCAGCAGGTGCTGATGGAGGAGACCGGCGTCGCCAACGTCGCCGACCCGCTGGGCGGTTCCTGGTACGTCGAGCAGCTCACCGACCGCATCGAGGCCGACGCCGAGAAGATCTTCGACCGGATCAAGGAACGCGGCCTGCGCGCCCACCCCGACGGGCAGCACCCCATCGGCCCCATCACCTCCGGCATCCTGCGCGGCATCGAGGACGGCTGGTTCACCGGCGAGATCGCCGAGTCCGCCTTCCGCTACCAGCAGGCCCTGGAGAAGGGCGACAAGAGGGTCGTGGGCGTCAACGTCCACACCGGCTCCGTCACCGGTGACCTGGAGATCCTGCGGGTCAGCCACGAGGTGGAGCGCGAGCAGGTCCGGGTCCTCGCCGACCGCAAGGCCCGCCGCGACGACGCGCGCGTCCGGGCGTCGCTGGACGCCATGCTCGACGCCGCGCGGGGCGGCGCCAACATGATCGAGCCCATGCTGGAAGCCGTACGGGCCGAGGCCACGCTCGGCGAGATCTGCGACGCCCTGCGCGACGAGTGGGGCACGTACACCGAGCCCCCGGGCTTCTAGCCCTGCCTAAACTGCGCCGCATGACAGTCCTCCCCGCACCGGTCCCGGGCGTGGCCGTCCGCTACTGGTACGTGGGGGCCTGCGGCCCCTTCGCGCTGTTCGACGCGGACTTCGAGCCGCCGGGACCGGACGGGGAGAGCGAGTTCCTCAACCTGGTCCCGGCGAAGCTGCTGCCGCCCGGGTACGCGGACGCCCTCTGGCAGGGCGTCCGCGAAGGCCTGCGCGGCACGGCCGCCGCCGTGCTGCTCACGCACGCGCGCCACCACGAGCTCGACTCCTCGGAGCGGGCCTTCCGTGACGCCGGCGAGATGGCGGGCCGCGCCGCCCTCGTACGCGCCGGGTTGCTGCCGGCGGAGGAGGGGCCGCCGGCCAGGTTCGTACGGGCCCCGGCGGCCCGGACCAAGCGCGAGAAGGGCAAGCTGTGCCGATGAGGATCACCATCAGGGAAGCCACCGCGGACGACTGGCCCGCCATCTGGCCGTTCTTCCACACCATCGTCGCCGCGGGCGACAGCTTCACCTACCCCGTCGACCTGGGGGAGGAGGAGGGCCGCGACTGGTGGCTCCTCGCCGCCCCCAACCGTACGGTCGTCGCCGTCGACGACGAGACCGGAGCGGTCGTCGGCACGGCGAAGATGAACCGCAACCAGGCGGGCAACGGCGGCCACGTGGCGAGCGCCAGCTACATGACCGACCCGGCGTACGGCGGGCGGGGTGTGGGGCGGGCGCTCGTCGAGTACTCGCTGGAGTGGGCGCGGGCGGCCGGTTTCCGGGCCATGCAGTTCAACGCCGTCGTGGAGGCGAACGTCCACGCGGTGCGCCTGTACGAGCGGCTCGGCTTCCGCGTCGTCGGCACGGTGCCGGAGGCCTTCCACCACCCCGAGAAGGGGTACGTGGGCCTGCATGTCATGCACCGTCCGCTCTGAGCGGGGCGGCCTGAGCGGCGTCAGTCCTGGGCGGGGGCGGCGGCCGCCGCGAGCCCTCCGAGCAGGAGCGCGGTGAAGCGCTGGACCCAGTCGGCGTCGACGGGTTCGGCGCTCACCAGTGCGCGGTGGACCACCGCGCCGGCGATGACGTCGAAGATCAGGTCGTCGGTGCCGGGGGCGGGGGCGGGCGCAGGCGGCAGTTCGCCGCGGGCCTGCGCGCGGCGGCGGCCCTCCAGGACGAGCCGTTTCTGGCGCTCGACGATGGAGGTGCGGATGCGCTCGCGCAGCGGCTCGTCGCGGGTGGACTCGGCGATGACGGCCATCAGCGCCGTCTTGGTCTCCGGCCGCTCCAGGAGCGCGGCGAACTGCAGGACCACGCCTTCGATGTCGGCCATGAGGCTTCCGCGGTCGGGGAGTTCGAGCTCGTCGAAGAGGACGGCGACGGCGTCGACGACGAGTTCGTTCTTGCTCGCCCAGCGGCGGTAGAGGGTGGTCTTGGCGACCTTGGCGCGGGTGGCGACGTCGCTCATCGTCAGCTTGGACCAGCCCAGCTCGACCAGCGCGGCCCGGGTGGCCTCCAGGATCGCGGTGTCGGCCTCGGCGCTGCGGGGGCGGCCGGTACGGCTGCGAGGACTGGTGGGGCTGCTGCACATGACGCCCGACCATACCGGCGAGTAGGTCCCGTCGCCCGGTGCCGCGCGTGTGATCGAGTTCACCGGGGGGTACTCCTGCGGGACCGGCCCGGGGCAGTTACGCTACGACCTGTAGCGAAAGGCTTGAGCGGCCCCAGCGACAACCACACCCCGGCGCCACGGTGGGGACCCGGCGCCGAAAACATGTTCAGGATCGCGTACGTCCGTACGCCCGCATAGACCGGCGGAGGGGCTTGCGGACGGCGCGGTTCGGCCGTGGTGGCGTCCGAGTGCGCCATCACGCACCGGTGCTTACCGGTTACGACCGCGGAGGGGGGAGGATGTACCCATGCAGCCTAGGAACATGTCCATGAGCGGCGTCGTCGACCTCGCCGCGGTGAAGGCGGCCGGAGAGGCCAAGGCGAAGGCGGAGCAGGCGCGGGCCGAGGCGGCCCGGCACGGCGGCGCCGGGGCCGTACCCCCGTCCGCGCTGGTGATCGATGTCGACGAGGCCGGTTTCGAGCGCGATGTCATCCAGCGCTCCGCCGAGGTCCCGGTCGTCCTCGACTTCTGGGCCGAGTGGTGCCAGCCCTGCAAGCAGCTCGGGCCGCTGCTGGAGCGGCTGGCCGTCGAGTACAACGGCCGTTTCCTCCTCGCCAAGATCGACGTCGACGCCAACCAGCTGCTGATGCAGCAGTTCGGGATCCAGGGCATCCCGGCCGTCTTCGCGGTGGTCGCCGGCCAGGCGCTGCCGCTCTTCCAGGGCGCCGCCCCGGAGGCCCAGATCCGCCAGACCCTGGACCAGCTGGTCCAGGTCGCCGAGCAGCGCTTCGGCCTCACCGGGCTCACGGTCGAGGCGGACGCCGAGGGCGCCGCACCGGCCGCCGCTCCGGCGCGGCCGGCGGGCCCGTACGACGCGCTGCTGGAGGCGGCGGCGCAGGCGCTGGACGCGAACGACTTCGCCGGCGCGATCCAGGCGTACAAGAACGTCCTGGTGGACGACCCGAACAACACCGAGGCCAAGCTGGGCCTCGCCCAGGCGGAACTGCTCGGCCGGGTCCGGGACATGGACCCGCAGCAGGTCCGCAAGGACGCCGCGGACGACCCGGCGGACGTCCGCGCCCAGATGGCCGCGGCCGACCTCGACCTCGTCGGCGGT
This sequence comes from Streptomyces sp. NPDC045431, assembly GCF_040646655.1. Classification (NCBI taxonomy): domain Bacteria; kingdom Bacillati; phylum Actinomycetota; class Actinomycetes; order Kitasatosporales; family Streptomycetaceae; genus Streptomyces; species Streptomyces sp. NPDC045431. The sequence continues at coordinate 188,317 of NZ_JBEZAQ010000004.1, read as the reverse complement.
CATGTGGAGGACGCGTTCGGCCGTCTGATCGAGACGGTGCGCCGCACCGCGGGCGAGGACCGCGACACCGCCCGCCTGCGGCTGCTGGACCTCTTCGAGGTCATCGGCTCGGACGACCCGCGGGTGACGGCGGCCCGTTCGGCGCTGGCGCGCGTGCTCTTCTGACGCGCCTGGCGCGCCTGACGCGTCCGTCCGAGGGCGCGAGGTACGCCGCCGATTTGGCGACACAGTGATAAAACGCGGCCGCGTTTTGCCAAAACTTGGCAAACGCGGCCGCTGTTACTTCCAGTAAGGCGACGCCAGCCTTATGTCCCTCTTTCTCGGCTGATATCAGCTTCTGTCGAACTGGCCGGTAGCACCCTGAGTGCCCGCTCGACGCCGCCCCGTCGCGGCACGGTTATCCGCCCGTTACTAGTCGGTAACGAGCCCCTTGTGCCCCGGCGCGGAATGCACCACGATCGGCGACGCTCGGTCCAATTCCGTACAGCCCGGCCACCCGCCGAGCCGCGGTCTTGGGTCCCCACCGAGCGGGCCGGCGACGACACGGATGACGCCGGCTCCGGACAGGGGGGTTCCCGCCCTCACCGGCAGGACCTGTCCGATCAGGTTGCGCGAAGGCGTGGCCAGTGGTTGTCGCTCGGGGGTGATCGCCGGTGATCCGGACGCAGCTCGCGCCTGATCCACGGGCGCTCTCCTTCCCGAGGACGTAGCACTTCTCCCATCCCAGGACGGGCCCCCGGCCCTTCCGGAGATGTACGTCCGAGAAGGAGGAACTATGAAGTCCCAGGTTCGTGGTGGGACCAGATGGAAGCGGTTCGCCGTCGTCATGGTGCCGAGCGTGGCCGCGACGGCCGCGATCGGCGTCGGACTGGCGCAGGGCGCGCTGGCGGCGTCGTTCGCCGTGTCGGGGCAGGAGTTCAAGGTCAAGGCCGGTCACCTGGACGGCACTGGCTTCGCCCAGTACGGCGGCGTCGACATGGGCTACGCCGAGGTCAAGGAAGGCGACAAGCTCGTCCCGCGGCCGGTCGCCATCTCGACGTTCAAGCACGCCAAGATCACCGACATGTGCCAGTCGGTGGTCACGCCGGACGTCCCGGTGTTCGGCAAGATCACGCTGAAGCTGAAGGCGGGCGGCGGGAAGAACCCGGTCGTCGCGGAGAACCTGTACCTCGACGTCACCGACCTCAAGGCCGATGCCAAGTTCTACAACATCGACATCGGTCTGGCGGCCAAGGACACCGACAACCCGGGCCTCGGCAAGGGTCCGGCCGTCAAGGACAAGAACATCAACCAGAACGGCTTCGCCCAGCAGGCGGACAGGGCTGTCCTGACGGGCGTCGAGCAGAAGGCGTGGGCAACCACCGCCGGCTCGTTCCAGCTGAGCGGCCTGAAGATGGAGCTGCTCAAGGGTGACGGTCCTGGCGTTGAGTGCTACTGACCGGTGATCCATTCGGGCGGGCAGGGATTGCCCCGGCGACTGTGCCCGCCCGTCTCCCTCTTCACATAGCAAAGCACGTCCCAGGGAGCTTTCCATGAGCGCCGAGTCAGCGAGCCAGAACGAGCACTACCTTCGCGTCTTCCGGAGGCGATTCCGCGACTGGCGGGGCACCCGGCCGTTCTGGGCGGGCCTGTTGACGCTGCTGGGTGGAATACCCATCGTCTACTTCCCGTACGCGAGCCTCAAGCTCGGCCAGATGACGCTTTCCATGGCGACCACCACGGGCTCAGCGTCATTGATCATCGGTGTTCTGCTGATGACCTTGGGCCTCACCATGTGGTTCCAGGCCATCGTGCGGGTGTTCGCGGGCGTCGCCGCGATCCTGCTGGCGCTGGTCTCCATCCCCGTGGCCAACTTCGGCGGCTTCGGCATCGGCTTCCTGCTCGCGCTCATCGGTGGTGCCCTGTCCATCGCCTGGGCGCCGGGGACCCCGGAGGCCGCTTCCGCCGAGCCGGCGGAAGCGGCTGAAGTGCCCGCAACAGTGGACGCGCACGAGTCAGAGACGACGGTCGACGCCAACGGCGGGAGGAACAGTGCGGGGTGACGAAACGCAGTCGGCGACGGCTGGGGGCGACGACACTCTGGCGAGAAGGGGGCCGCGCCACGCGGCCCCGAAGAAGTCGCTGCTGACCAAGCTCCAGGCACCGGCGGGCAAGGCGATAGCCCTGGCCGCGATGCCCACCGCCGTACTCGTGGGGCTCGGCCTCACGCCCAAGCTGGCGCTCGCCGACGAGAAGGACATCCCCTTCGCGCCCGGCCCGTGCGTGACGCGGTCGGACGAGCCGCGCGAGGACGAGGAGTCGGCCAAGCCGTCCGCGTCGGAGTCGCCGTCGCCGAAGCCGTCCGCGAGCGAGGGGGCGGGCAAGGGCGACGACGACATGGCGGCCAAGGAGCCGGAGCCCGGCGCCAGCCCGTCGGCGAGCGCGAGCGGGACCAGCGGGGCGGCGAAGCCGAGCGTGCCGACGGTCGACCCCAAGACCGGCGGGACCGGTTCCGCGGCCACCGCGCCCACCCCGACCCCGACTCCGACGGAGACCAGGAACCCGCTGGACCCGCTGGGTGTCGGTGACGCGATCAAGGACATCTTCGACGGTCCGGACGACGGCGAGCCGACGGCCACCCCGTCGACGAGCGCGCCCACCCCGACCACCCCGCCGGCGGCGAAGCCGTCCGCCAAACCGTCCGCGCAGCCCACCACGCAGCCCGCGGCCAAGCCGTCCACCAAGCCCGTGGACGACACCCTCGACAAGACCAAGCAAGCCATCAAGGACGCCGCCGACGAGGCCGGCGCCACGGTGGAGGAGCTGCCCGAGGACGTCAAGGGACTCGACCCCAAGAAGGACGAGGACATCCCCGAGGGCGCCAAGCCCCGCTTCCCCTGCCCGACCCCCGACCCCGAGGCCCTCGCGGACGCCGAGTTGGAGCCCGGCATCCCGCTGCTCCCGGACGACCCGTGGAAGCTGGAGAGCTCGCTGCTCACCCTGCGCGGCCTGGACTACCACGGCATCGTCGAGGTGAAGACCGGCAGTGGGAAGGTGAAGAAGGTCCTCAAGTTCACGGCCGACGAGGTCGATATCAAGGACTTGCACCAGCTCACGGTCCACTCCGAGGGTCGCACCGGTCACGTCACCTCCCGCCCGGGCTCGACGTCGACGATCCGGGGCGGCACGGTGACCATGTACACGGAGGAGCTGAAGGGCAACCTCTTCGGCATCATCCCGATCACCTTCAGCCCCGAGACGCCGCCCCCACTGAACGTCCCGTACGCCTTCTTCACCAACGTGAAGGTCACCCAGGCCGCCCAGTTCGGCGGCACGCTGACGGTGCCGGGCCTCAAGAACTTCATCGAGGGTTGAGCGGAACGGCCCTGATCGGAGTCTCGCAATGCCGTGGCCTCCTTGCCCGAGCCGGGTGGGGAGGCTGCGGCAATCGGCCGTTGCGACAGAGACGTTGACGCATCGCTGCACCATCAGCACGCGAAGGCCACTCATGCCGGACAACTCGGCCGCTCAACGCGCCGGGCGGGTACATGCTCGAGAACTGGACGACGTATGAAGTTCCGCGTAGCGGCAGTGGAAGCACCCCTCACCGTCCGCTTCGAACCGTCGGGGATGGAGTACGAGCTGTCCCCCGGCGAGCACGTGGACGTGGAGTGGCCGCCGGTCGCCCCCGGCGAGATCGCGGGCGACATCGAGTACGGTCCTGGGACGGTGACCATCGTGGAGCGCGGCCGCGGCTTCAGCCGCGCCTGGAACGCCGCCGGGGTGGAGGTCACCACCTGACGGGGACGGAGAACGGCTGTGGGGGCGCTGCCCCGGTTCCCCCCGGGACCGGGGCGGCGCCCGGCACCTGAGGGGAAAACAAGAGCTTGCTGTTTGACGATGGCGGCCGGCTGGACCTCGACGCGCATGTGCGCCGGTGGTCGGGCCTCGATGTGGCTGCTGCCGACGGCGAGGCCAGCGCCTGGATCGCGGCGGCCCAGATGTTCGCCCGCCGACTTCAGGCGGAGTGCGGACAGCTCACAGGCGAGCAGTGGCAGGCCGCGGTCGCGGCCTGGTCGTCCCTCCTGAGAGCGGCCGAGCGGGCGACGGGCCGCCTGGGCAACGAGTGGCTGCTGCGGGACCTGTGGCTGCGTGTGTCCCTGGTGGACAGCGTGGGCCCACGCCTCGCGTCCCGCTGCTCGATGCCGGACGGGTCCTGGACCAAGCCCTGAACGCCATGCCCATGAGCCGGCAGGCCGCGTCCGAGCTCGCGGCCCCGGGCTGGCGCACGCTCGATCGTGGGCAGATGCTGGAGCTGCGCAGGATCAAGCAGCTCCTCGCTCCCCCGCGTCACATCGCGCACGTGCTGCGGGAACACCCGCGCAGCGGCGAGTTCGAGGCCTGGCGGCGGCTGGTCCCGCAGCTGCCCTGAACAAGAGGAGAATGATCCCCATAGAGGCTTTCATCCGCGAGGGGCGCCTTTTCCGGGTCTCCGGCTTCAACCCGTCCCACCGCCAGCTCTTCCTCCAGAGCGACGCGGTGGCGGTGGAGCGGACCACGTCACGGGTCGAGGTCTCCTTCGCGCACGTGCGGTTGATGTTCTTGAAGCCGTACTTCCGCGACGGGCTACAGGTTCGGCGTGCCACCCCCGCCGAGTTCTCCGAACTGAAGGAGCGGCACGGTCTCGAAGCCGAGGACGCCCACTGGACATGGATGCTGGAACGCGACGGCGGCTGTTTCGTCGTCGGCAGCAATCCCAGTTGGCGTGAGGCGGAGTACGAGCTGATGGGTGACCGACGGTTCCTGTACGACGCGTCCCGGCCCTGGCCCCCGGACTTCCCGGTCCAGTCGGGCCAGCTGGACTAGGGCCTGTCTTCCGGCACGAAGAAAGGGCGGTGGCCCGGTTCCTTCCGGAACCGGGCCACCGCCCTCGTGCCTGATCGGGATCCGGACCGTCAGTCCCGGTGCTCCCCGCCCAGGTGGTGCACCCGGACCATGTTCGTGGTGCCCGGGACGCCGGGGGGCGAGCCCGCCGTGATGACCATGGTGTCGCCCGCGTTGAAGCGCTGGAGCTTGGACAGCTCCGCGTCGACCAGGTCGACCATCGCGTCGGTGTTGTCGACGTGGGGGACCACGAAGGACTCGACGCCCCAGCTCAGGGCGAGCTGGTTGCGGGTCGAGGTCTCCGTCGTGAAGGCCATGATCGGCTGGGCCGCGCGGTAGCGGGAGAGGCGGCGGGCCGTGTCGCCGGACTTGGTGAAGGCGACCAGGGCCTTGCCGTCGAGGAAGTCCGCGATCTCGGCGGCCGCGCGGGCGACGGAGCCGCCCTGGGTGCGGGGCTTCTTGCCGGGGACCAGGGGCTGGAGGCCCTTGGCGAGGAGCTCCTCCTCCGCCGCGGTGACGATCTTCGACATCGTCTTGACCGTCTCGATGGGGTACGCGCCCACCGAGGACTCCGCCGACAGCATGACCGCGTCGGCGCCGTCCAGGATCGCGTTGGCGACGTCGGACGCCTCGGCGCGGGTCGGACGCGAGTTGGTGATCATCGACTCCATCATCTGGGTCGCGACGATCACCGGCTTGGCGTTGCGGCGGCACATCTCGATGAGGCGCTTCTGCACCATCGGGACCTTCTCGAGCGGGTACTCGACGGCCAGGTCGCCGCGCGCCACCATCACGCCGTCGAACGCCATCACGACGTCCTGCATGTTCTCGACGGCCTGCGGCTTCTCCACCTTGGCGATGACCGGGACCCGGCGGCCCACCTCGTCCATCACCTTGTGGACGTCCTTGACGTCGTTGGCGTCACGCACGAAGGAGAGCGCGACCAGGTCGCAGCCCATCCGCAGCGCGAAGCGCAGGTCGTCGACGTCCTTCTCGGAGAGGGCCGGGACGTTCACGGCGGCGCCCGGCAGGTTGATGCCCTTGTGGTCCGAGATGACGCCGCCCTCGACGACGATCGTCCGGACGCGGGTGCCGTCGACCTCGGTGACGCGCAGCTCGACGTTGCCGTCGTTGATCAGGATCTGGTCGCCCTTGGAGACGTCGCCGGGCAGGCCCTTGTACGTGGTGCCGCAGATGGACTTGTCACCGGGGACGTCCTCGGTGGTGATGGTGAACTCGTCACCGCGGACCAGTTCGACCGGCCCCTCGGCGAAGGTTTCCAGACGGATCTTCGGGCCCTGGAGGTCGGCGAGCACGCCCACGGCGCGGCCGGTGTCCTCGGCGGCCTGGCGGACGCGGTGGTACCGCTCCTCGTGCTCAGCGTGGGATCCGTGGCTCATGTTGAAGCGGGCCACGTTCATACCGGCCTCGATGAGCGCTTTCAGCTGCTCATACGAGTCGACGGCGGGGCCCAGTGTGCAGACGATTTTGGAACGGCGCATAAGGCGGATCCTATCGGTTTGTTTCACTGCGGAATATTCCGTCTGGTGGAATGTACAAATGGGCGCGTGTGCGCTCAGTCGTCGACCGCGGAGTTGACCAGCGAGTAGGTTTGCCGGGCGATTTCGAGCTCCTCGTCCGTCGGGACCACCGCCACCGCGACCCGCGCGTACTCCGGCGAGATCAGCCGCGGCTCACCGGACCGTACGGCGTTGAGGCCCGCGTCCACCGCCAGCCCCAGCTCCTCCAGTCCGGCGACGGCGGCCTCCCGGACCGGGGCCGCGTTCTCGCCGACGCCCGCCGTGAACGCCACCGCGTCCACCCGGCCCAGCACCGCGTAATAGGCGCCGATGTACTTCTTCAGCCGGTGGATGTAAATGTCGAAGGCCAGCTGCGCCCGCTGATCACCCTCGTCGATCCGGCGGCGGATCTCCCGCATGTCATTGTCACCGCAAAGCCCCACCAAACCGCTCTTCTTGTTCAATAGCACATCGATCTCGTCGGTCGACATTCCGGCGACCCGCTCGAGGTGGAACACCACCGCCGGGTCGATGTCACCGGAGCGCGTACCCATGACGAGCCCCTCCAAGGGGGTCAGCCCCATCGAGGTGTCCACGCACCGGCCGCCCGCCACCGCCGACGCCGAGGCGCCGTTGCCCAGGTGCAGCACGATGACGTTCACCTCGGCCGGGTCCTTGCCCAGCAGCTGCGCCACCTTGCGGGAGACGTACGCGTGCGACGTGCCGTGGAAGCCGTACCGGCGGATGCGGTGCGCGTCGGCGGTCTCGGCGTCGATCGCGTACCGCGCCGCGTGCTCCGGCATCGTCGTGTGGAACGCCGTGTCGAAGACCGCGACCTGCGGCAGGTCCGGGCGCAGCGCCTGAGCGGTGCGGATGCCCGTGATGTTCGCCGGGTTGTGCAGCGGCGCCACCGGGACGAGCCGCTCGACCTCGGCGAGGACCTCGTCGGTGATGACCGTCGGCGCGGAGAACTTCAGACCGCCGTGCACCACCCGGTGGCCGATCGCCGCCAGTTCCGGCGAGTCCAGGCCCAGCCCGTCCGCCGCCAGCTCCTCCGCGACCGCCTTCAGCGCCGCCTCGTGGTCCGCGATCGGAGCCGTGCGCTCGCGCTGCTCGCCGCCGTCCGTCAGCGGCGTGTGCACCAGGCGGGACGTTTCCTCACCGATCCGCTCGACCAGCCCGACGGCCATGCGGGCGCCGTCGTGCATGTCGAGCAGCTGGTACTTCACCGACGACGAGCCCGAGTTGAGGACGAGGACGCGGGTGGCGCGGGATGCGGTGGGGGTGTTCGGGTTGCTCACGACTGCGTCGCCTTCTGCTGGGACTGGATCGCGGTGATCGCGACCGTGTTGACGATGTCGCTGACGAGCGCGCCGCGCGACAGGTCGTTCACCGGCTTGCGCAGGCCCTGGAGCACCGGGCCGACGGCCACGGCGCCGGCCGAGCGCTGCACGGCCTTGTACGTGTTGTTCCCCGTGTTCAGGTCCGGGAAGATCAGCACCGTCGCCTGGCCCGCCACCTCCGAGCCCGGCAGCTTCGTCGCGGCGACCGACGGCTCGACGGCCGCGTCGTACTGGATCGGGCCCTCGATCTTCAGCTCCGGGTGCCGCTCGCGCACCAGCTTCGTCGCCTCGCGCACCTTGTCGACATCCGCGCCCGAACCGGAGGTGCCCGTCGAGTACGACAGCATCGCGATCCGCGGCTCGACGCCGAAGCGGGCGGCCGTCGCCGCCGACTGCACCGCGATGTCGGCGAGCTGCTCGGCGTTCGGGTCCGGGTTGACCGCGCAGTCGCCGTACACCAGCACCTTGTCCGCCAGGCACATGAAGAAGACCGAGGAGACGATCGACGCCTCCGGCTTGGTCTTGATGATCTCGAAGGCGGGGCGGATGGTGGCGGCCGTGGAGTGCACCGAGCCCGACACCATGCCGTCGGCGAGGCCCTCCTGCACCATCAGCGTGCCGAAGTAGTTGACGTCCGACACCACGTCGTACGCCAGCTCCACGCTGACCCCCTTGTGCGCGCGCAGCGCCGCGTACCGCTCCGCGAACAGCTGGCGCAGCTCGGACGTCGCCGGGTCGATCAGCTGCGTGTCCGCGCCGAGGTCGACACCCAGGTCGGCGGCCTTCTTCCGGATCACCTCGACATCGCCCAGCAGCGTCAGGGCGCACACGTCACGGCGTACGAGCACGTCGGCGGCGCGCAGCACCCGCTCCTCGGTGCCCTCGGGCAGGACCACGCGGCGGCGGTCGGCGCGCGCCTGCTCCAGCAGCTCGTGCTCGAACATCATCGGCGTGACCCGGCCGCTGCGCGCCACCGACAGCCGCCTGAGCAGGTCGGCGGCGTCGACGTGCCGCTCGAAGAGGCCCAGTGCGGTCTCCGCCTTGCGCGGCGTGGCGGCGTTCAGCTTGCCCTCCAGCGAGAACAGCTCGGCGGCGGTCGGGAAGCTGTTGCCGCTCACCGACAGCACCGGCGTACCGGGCGCGAGCCGCGCCGCCAGGTTGAGGACCTCCCGGCTGGGGCGCTCGTTCAGCGTGAGCAGCACGCCCGCGATGGGCGGGTTGCCGGCGGAGTGCGCGGCCAGCGCGCCCACGACCAGGTCGGCGCGGTCGCCGGGCGTGACGACCAGGCAGCCGGGGGTCAGGGCGTTGAGGAAGTTCGGCAGCATCGCGCCGCCGAAGACGAAGTCCAGCGCGTCGCGCGCGAGCCCCGAGTCGTCGCCGAGGACGACCTCGGCGCCGAGGTGGTGCCGGATCTGCGCGACCGTCGGCGCGGAGAGCGCGGGCATGTCCGGCAGGACGTACACCGGCACCGGCAGGCGCGCGGCGAGCCGCTCGGCGAGCGTGTCGCGGTCCTCGGGCGCCACGCGGTTGGCGACCATGGCGAGGACGTCGCAGCCGAGGCTCTCGTACGCCCGGAAGGCGTTGCGCGTCTCGGCGCGCACGGAGTCGGCGTCCTGGCCCTTGCCGCCGACCACGGGTATGACGGAGGCGCCGAACTCGTTGGCGAGGCGGGCGTTGAGCGCGAGCTCCTCGGGCAGCTGCGTGGCGTGGAAGTCCGTACCGAGGACGAGCACCACCTCGTAGTCGCGCGCCACCGCGTGGAACCGGTCGACCAGCCGGGAGACCAGCTCGTCGGTGCCCTTCTCGGCCTGGAGCGCGGACGCCTCGTGGTAGTCCATGCCGTACACCGTGGCGGGGTCCTGGGAGAGCCGGTAGCGGACCCGCAGCAGGTCGAAGAGGCGGTCGGGACCGTCGTGCACCAGTGGCCGGAACACCCCCACCCGGTCCACTTGGCGGGTCAGGAGCTCCATGACTCCCAGCTCGACGACCTGGCGGCCGTCCCCCCGGTCGATCCCCGTCACGTACACGCTGCGCGCCACGCAAGCTCTCCTGTCAGGCCGGTGCGGATAAAAAATCTCTGTTCGGGTGCCCGATACCCTCTTGACAATACCTCTGGCGCTGGGTAGAGCGCCCACCCGGCGCCTGGCTCGGGGGACGGCGCGGAGGACACGCTGCGTGGCCGTGCCGTGGGACAATTCGGTAAGGCTCACACGTACCACTACGAGCAGGAGACACAGCACGATGCGCATCGGAGTCCTCACCGCAGGCGGCGACTGCCCCGGGCTGAACGCAGTGATCCGGTCGGTCGTGCACCGGGCGCTCACGGGCCACGGCGACGAGGTCATCGGCTTCGAGGATGGCTTCAAGGGTCTCCTCGACGGCCACTACCGGCCCCTCGACCTCAACGCGGTGAGCGGCATCCTCGCCCGCGGCGGTACGATCCTCGGCTCCGCCCGCCTGGAGCGCACGCGGCTCCAGGAAGCCGCCGAGAACTGCGAGGAGCTGCAGAAGCGCTACGACCTCGACGTCCTCATCCCCATCGGAGGCGAGGGCACGCTGACCGCGGCGCGGATGCTGTCGGAGGCGGGCATGCCGGTCGTCGGCGTACCCAAGACCATTGACAACGACATCTCCTCCACCGACCGCACCTTCGGCTTCGACACGGCCGTGATGGTCGCGACCGAGGCCATAGACCGTCTCAAGACCACCGCCGAGTCGCACCAGCGCGTGATGGTCGTCGAGGTGATGGGGCGGCACGCCGGCTGGATCGCGCTGGAGTCCGGCATGGCGGGCGGCGCGCACGGCATCTGCCTGCCGGAGCGGCCCTTCGAGGTCGACGACCTGGTGAAGATGGTCGAGGAGCGCTTCTCGCGTGGCAAGAAGTTCGCCGTCATCTGCGTCGCCGAGGGCGCGCACCCGGCCGAGGGCTCGATGGAGTACGAGAAGGGCGCCATCGACCAGTACGGGCACGAGCGCTTCCAGGGCATCGGCAACCGGCTCGCGAAGGAGCTGGAGCGGCGCCTCGGCAAGGAGGCCCGCCCGGTCATCCTGGGCCACGTCCAGCGCGGCGGCACCCCGACCGCGTACGACCGCGTCCTCGCGACCCGCTTCGGCTGGCACGCGGTGGAGGCGGCGCACCGCAAGGAGTTCGGCCGGATGACGGCCCTGCGGGGCACGGACATCCACATGGTGCCGCTGGCGGAGGCGGTCACGCAGCTGAAGACGGTGCCGGCGAACCGGATGTACGAGGCGGAGTCGGTCTTCTGACCCGCTCCTCCCCGCCCCCTGTGCGTGCGGCCCCGGTCGGCTCCCCCGTGGACGACCGGGGCCGCGGCCTTTCCGTCGGCCGACGGACGTCGACCGGAATTGCCGGTTTCCACTCTTGAGCCGAGGCGCCGGTTCAACAAGGCTTACGCCTGTCCGGGACATGTCCCAGAACGGGGGAGGGCCGAGGTGACCGACAGGGAGAGAGCAGCTCCCGACCCCAGGGAGGCCCGGGACCCTGCCGCGTTCATCGCGCTGCTGCAGGACCTCAAGGGCTGGTCCGGCCTCACCTACCGGGAGCTGTCGGCGCGCGCCGAGGCGCTCGGGGAGGTGCTGCCCCGCTCGACGGTCGCGAACATGCTGGCCCGTACGACGGTGCCGCGCGAGGAGCTCTTGTCGGCCTTCGTCCGGGCGTGCGGGGTGGGCCCCGAGGCGTTGGAGTCCTGGCTCGCGGTCCGCAAGGAGCTGGCGGGCCGCGAGCGGTGGTTCGAGCTGTCGGGGTCGGGGTCGGGGTCGGAGACGGAGACGGAGCCCGATCCGGAAGCCGGGGAGCCGGGGGAGGAGCCGCCGGCCACGGCGCGCGGTGCGTTACAGGCGTGGTTCGTCCCGCTCGTCGCGGTGCTGGCGCTCGTCGTGGCCGCGACGACCGTCGTGGCGTTCCTGCGGGGTGGCGACGAGGAGCACGTGAAGGAGGACGCCGCCGCCCCCGCGCCCGGCCCCGTACTGATACGGGCGGTGCACTCCGGGCTCTGCCTGAACGAACGGCCCGGTCAGCAGAGCGGGCAGGTCTACCAGGTGCCGTGCGCGGGGGCGACCGTGCCGCGCTATGCGCTCGTGCGGCTCGGCGGCGGACTGTGGCGCATCCGCTCCGACCACCCCGAGTTCGGGCCCGGCTGCTCGGGCATCCCCGTCGAGGCGACGGAACAGCACGGCGCGCCCCTGATCGACCAGGAGTGCGGCAAACGGGGCCCGCGCGAGGCCTTCCGGATCGAGGGGTTCGGCGACCCCGTGGCGGGCTACCGCCTCAGATCCGCGCACTCGGACCTGTGCCTGCGCATACGGGACGCCTCGCGCGAGCCGTGGACGGACGTGATCCAGGAGGCGTGCCGGGAGGATGGCGAGGGTCAGCTGTTCAGCCTGGACCCCGCCGACGCGCGGTGATCGGTGATCAGTACTGGACCAGCGCCCAGAAGTGCTCGTCGATCCGCTCCAGGAACTCCTTGCCCGCCTGGCCGTCGCTGCTGTCGGTGAGGTCCACGCCCCAGCTGTTGGTGGACACCATCCGCGCCTGGTAGTCGGCGTGCAGCTGTTGGAGGACCTGCTCCAGGCGGCCGCGGTCGATGGGCAGCAGCTTCGCGAGCGGCCGGACGTACGCCTGCCAGCGGGTGGTGGCGGCGCTGCGCAGCAGGTCCGCGAGCTGCGCGTGGCGGCCCGTGACGGTCAGCAGCTCGCGCGGCCCGAGGGCCAGCGCGTCGGCGAGCGCCGCGGTCTGCCGTTCGTTGCCGCGCCAGCGGCCGGACTCCTCCATGCGGAGGTACGCCTTGGTGTCGAGCCCGATCCGGCGGGCCAGGTCCTCGGGCGCCATGGCCCGCGCGATGCGGTGCTCGCGCAGGGTGGTCGCCGCGGCCAGCAGCTCGCCCGGCGAACACCACAGGACCCCGGCGAGCGCGGTGAGCTCCTGGGAGGTGGGTGCGGCGGTGCCGCGTTCCCAGGCCATCACCGTCTCGGGGGGGACGGCGAGTCCGTACTGCGCGCGCAAGCCGTACGCGACGTGGGCGGGCCCCATGCCGAGCGCCTCGCGCAGTCGGCGCGCGGCGAGCGCGTTGAACGGGGGTGTGGGTGGGGAGGGGTGCACGCGGCACACGGTAGGTGCGGAGGGTTACCTCTGGCTACGGTGCGTTCAGCCAACACCGAAAGTCGTAGGAACGTCCAGATAAACCACTACCTATTGGTATACCTGCGGGTAATTTACCGTACCGCGGTGATCCACCGGTACTGCAGCTCCGGCCGTCCCACCTGCCCGTACTGGGGGCTGCGCGCCGCCCGGCCCGTCTCCACCAGGTGCTCCAGATAGCGCCGCGCCGTGATCCGCGAGATGCCGACCGCCGCGCCGGCCTCGGCGGCGGTCAGCCCGCCGGCCGCCTCCCGCAGCGTGCGCGTCACAGCCGCCAGCGTCGGCGCGCTCAGCCCCTTCGGCAGCGCGGCCGGCCGGGGCGTACGCAGCACCGCGAGCGCCCGGTCCACCTCCTCCTGGCCCGACGCCTCGCCGGCCGCCGCCCGGAACTCGGCGTACCGGGCCAGCCGGTCCCGCAGCGTGGCGAAGGTGAACGGCTTCAGGACGTACTGGACGACGCCCAGCGACACCCCTTCGCGGACGATCCCCAGGTCGCGCGCCGAGGTGACGGCGATGACGTCCGCGTGGTGCCCGGCCGCCCGCAGCGAGCGCAGCAGGTGCAGGCCGTGCCCGTCCGGCAGGTAGAGGTCGAGCAGGATCAGGTCGACGGCCACGCGCTCCAGCAGCCGCCCGGCGGCGGCGCGCGTGTGCGCGACCCCGACGACCTCGAAGCCCGGCACCCGGCCGACGTACAGGGCGTGGGCGTCGGCGGCGACCGGATCGTCCTCGACCACCAGGACCCTGATGGCCCCGGCCGCGGTCATGACCCCACCTCCACGGGGCGCAGGGGGAGCCGTACGGTGAACTCCGCGCCCGCGTCCGGCCCGTGCCCCAGCTCGATGGTGCCCCGCCCCCGGTGCGCCGCCTGCCGTACGAGCGCGAGGCCGAGGCCGCGGCCCGGGCCCCGGGTGGACCAGCCGCGTTCGAAGACGGCGTCGTGGTCGTCGGTCCCGATGCCGGGGCCGCTGTCGGCGACGCGCAACAGCACCTCGCCGCCGTGGTCGTCGGCGCGCGCGGTGACCGTGACGCGGGCCAGCCGGCTGCCCTGCGCGGCCTCCACGGCGTTGTCGACGAGGTTGCCGAGGATGGTGACCAGGTCCCGGGCGGGCAGGCTCGGCGGCAGGACGCCGTCGTCGATGCGGCTGTCCTCGGTCAGGACCAGCTCGACGCCCCGCTCGTTGGCCTGCGCCGCCTTGCCGAGCAGCAGCGCCGCGAGGACCGGCTCGGCGACCGCGTCCACGACCCGGTCCGTGAGCGCCTGCGCCAGCTCCAGCTCGGCCGTCGCGAACTCCACCGCCTCCTCGGCCCGCCCCAGCTCGATGAGCGACACGACGGTGTGCAGCCGGTTCGCCGCCTCGTGGGCCTGCGAGCGCAGCGCCTGCGTGAACCCGCGCTCCGAGTCCAGCTCACCCGAGAGCGCCTGGAGCTCGGTGTGGTCCCGCAGCGTCACCACGGTGCCGCGCCGCTCCCCGCCGACCACCGGCCGGGTGGAGACCACCAGCACCCGGTCGGCCGTCAGGTGCAGCTCGTCGACGCGCGGCTCGGCGCAGAGCAGCGCGCTCGTCAGGGAGGGCGGCAGCCCGAGCTCGGCGACGGGCCTGCCCACGGCCTCCGGGGCCAGGCCCAGCAGCTCCCGCCCCCCGTCGTTGATCAGCGCGATGCGCCGTTGCCCGTCGAGCATCACCAGCCCCTCGCGCACCGCGTGCAGCGCGGCCTCGTGGTAGTCGTGCATCCGGCTCAGCTCGGCGGCGTTCATGCCGTGCGTGTGGCGCCGCAGCCGCGCGTTGATCACGTACGTACCGAGCCCGCCGAGCGCGAGCGCCGCGCCCGCCATGCCGAGCAGCGCGGTGACCTGCTTGCTCAGCTGCTCGCTGATCCGGTCGACGGTGATGCCCGCGCTGACGAGGGCGACCACGCGCCCGCCGTCGTACACCGGCGTGACCGTCCGCACGGACCGCCCGAGCGTGCCGCGGTACGTCTCCGTGTGCGTCTCCCCGCGCCGTGCCTGGTCGATGCTGCCCAGGTACGTCCCGCCGATCCGGTCCGGATCCGGGTGCGTCCAGCGGGTCCCGTCCGGCGCCATGATCGTCACGAAGGTGACGCCCGTGGAGCCCGTGAGGGAGGCGGCGTACGACTGGAGCGCGGCCGTGGGATCGGCGGAGCGCGCCGCCGCGACGACGGCGGGGGAGCGGGCGACGGCGGTCGCGGTCGCCGTCACCTGGCGGCGCGCGGTCTCCTCGGCCTGGCGCCGGTCGGTGAGGTACGCGAAGAGCGCGCACCCCGCGACGACCGCGGCCATCAGCACGACCTGCATCGCGAAGAGCTGGCCGGCGAGGCTGCGCGGGCGCGGGCGGCTGCGCGGGCGGCTGCGGGGGCGGGGTACGCCGGGTACGCGGGGTACGCGGGGTCTGCGCATGGCGGTAAGTCTGCCTGGCGGGAAAACGCGGCCGGAATCGTATGAACGAAAGGTACGCAACGGTGACCGCGGCCACCGGGTGAGAGATGGTCTCCGGGATCTGATCCAGCAGGGACAGGTCCGAAGGGACGGCTCCACCGGGACGGTGGAGCGACTCACCGAGGAGGGACCCGTGGCCGCACGCCGGGACCGTACCCACTATCTGTATCTGGCCGTCATCGGAGCGGTCGTGCTCGGCGTCATCGTGGGCTTCGCCGCCCCCGGGGTGGCCGTCGAGCTCAAGCCGCTCGGCACCGGCTTCGTGAACCTGATCAAGATGATGATCTCGCCGATCATCTTCTGCACGATCGTGCTGGGCGTCGGCTCGGTACGCAAGGCGGCCAAGGTGGGCGCGGTCGGCGGGCTGGCGCTGGGCTACTTCATGGTCATGTCGACCGTGGCCCTCGCCATCGGCCTGCTCGTCGGGAACCTGCTGGAGCCGGGCGCCGGACTGCACCTGACGGACGCGGCGCGCCAGGCCGGCGAGAAGCAGGCGGCGGGCGCGAGCGAGTCCACGGTGGACTTCCTGCTCGGCGTGATCCCCAAGACGCTGGTCTCCGCCTTCACGGAGGGCGAGGTCCTCCAGACGCTGCTGGTCGCGCTGCTCGCGGGCTTCGCGCTCCAGGCGATGGGCAGGGCGGGCGAGCCGGTGCTGCGCGGGATCGGGCACATCCAGCGGCTGGTCTTCCGGATCCTCGCCATGATCATGTGGGCGGCTCCGGTGGGCGCCTTCGGCGCGATCGCCGCCGTGGTCGGCGAGACCGGCGTCGACGCCCTGAAGTCGCTCGCCGTCATCATGATCGGCTTCTACCTCACCTGCACGCTCTTCGTCTTCGTCGTCCTCGGCCTGCTGCTGCGGCTGGTGGCGGGCGTGAACATCCTGGCGCTGCTGAAGTACCTGGGGCGCGAGTTCCTGCTGATCCTGTCGACCTCGTCGTCGGAGTCGGCGCTGCCGCGGCTCATCGCCAAGATGGAGCACCTGGGCGTGAGCAAGCCGGTCGTCGGCATCACCGTGCCGACCGGTTACTCCTTCAACCTGGACGGCACCGCGATCTACCTGACCATGGCGTCGCTCTTCGTCGCGGAGGCGATGGGCAACCCGCTCTCGGTCGGCGAGCAGGTCTCGCTCCTCATCTTCATGATCATCGCCTCGAAGGGCGCGGCGGGCGTGACCGGCGCGGGCCTGGCCACGCTGGCCGGCGGCCTCCAGTCGCACCGCCCCGAGCTGGTCGACGGCGTCGGGCTCATCGTCGGCATCGACCGCTTCATGAGCGAGGCCCGCGCGCTGACGAACTTCGCGGGGAACGCGGTCGCGACGGTGCTGGTCGGCACCTGGACGAAGGAGATCGACAAGGCCCGGGTGGCGGAGGTCCTCGCGGGGCGGGTGCCGTTCGACGAGAAGACGCTGGTGGACGACCACGGGCCGGCGGTGGACGCGCCGGAGGCCCCGGAGGAGCGGGAGCCGGTCAAGGTCTGAGCGGAGTCGGGACACCGCGCGTGAGCGGCCTCCGGAGGGAGGGCGCCTCCCGCGCGGTGTCCGTTTCCCGGGCTTACCGCCGGTAACGGAAACGTGTCATCGTGGTGCCGAGCAATTTGGCATGCCCATGAAGGGATGGTCCGATGTCGCGTCTCCCCACCCTGCTCGCCCTCACCCTCACGCTCGCCCTGGGCTCCGTGACCACCTCCACCGCCACGGCGGCCGAACAGCCCCTCCGGGACGTCGTCCTCGTCGGCAACAGCGCCGACGGCACGGTCAGCTTCCTCGACTCCCGTACGTACGAGAACCTCGGCTCGCTCGATGTCATCCCCGACCTCGAAGAGGTCCTGGACGGCATGGGCCCCCTACGCCGCGCCGCGTACGAGATCGTCAAGCAGCAGGCAGGCGGCGACAAGTTCGTCGACGACGCCCACCTCTCGCCCGACGGCCGCACCCTGTACGTCTCACGCGGCAACCTCGGCGACGCCGCCGCGTACGACATCGCCTCCGGCCGCCAGCTCTGGCGCACGCACCTCGACGGCCTCAAGGCCGACCACGCGGCGCTCTCGGCGGACGGCTCCACCTTCGTCGTCTCGGCCATCACGGCCGCCAAGACCCAGACCCTGGACACCGCGACCGGCCGCATCACCGGCGAGTTCGCGACGGGCACGTACCCGCACGAGAACATGTACTCGCCCGACGGCAGCCGCATCTACAACATGTCCATCGGCGTCACCTCCCTGCCCAAGGCCCTCGACGGCCTCAAAGGCGCCAAGCAGGTCACCGTCGCCGACGCCAGGACCCTGAAGGTGCTGCGCACGTACACCTTCGACAAGGGCGTCCGCCCGGCGGTCATCACGCCCGACGAGAAGACGATGTACGCCCAGCTCTCGTACCTCAACGGCTTCATCGAGTACGACCTGGTCGCCGGCCGCACCGTCCGCACGGTCCAGATGCCGTTCAGCGCGGCGGGCGCGGCGCTCAAGCCCGACGACTACCCGCAGAACTCCGCCCACCACGGCATGGCGATGAACGGCACCCACGACAAGCTCTGCATGGCCGGCACCATCGACGACTACACCGCCGTCGTCTCCCGCCCCTCGCTCACGACCGACGGCTCCGTCCACTACGAGCAGGGCGCCCTCCCGTACTGGGCCGTCACGGCCCCTGGCGGCACCCACTGCTTCGTCACGCTCTCGAACCGCGACGAGGTCTCCGTTGTCGACTACCGCACGGCCAAGGAGGTCGCCCGCGTGAAGGTCGGCGACTACCCGCAGCGCGAACGGGCGGCCAAGGTCGCCGAGGACGCCCTGCCGGGGCTCCGCCGCTAGGCCCGTCGTAGCCTCGGGGCCATGAGCGAGGACACCGGTTTCCGGGTGGGTGATGTGCTGACGGTCGCCTGCCCGTTCGTGGAGACGCGGGTGAAGGACCTGAAGTGGGACTACCTGTCGGTCCCATGGCCCTGGTGGGAACGGGACCTGGACAGCGAGTCCTTCCACTGGAACGGGATCGTGGCCCTGGGGATCGACGCGCGCACCCGCGTCTGGGACGAGATGACGTTGTTCCGCACCGACCCGGCCCCGGAGTTCTTGGAGCCGGGAGACGTGTGCCGGGTCGGTGTGCCGCCGACCGTGGTCCATGTGACGGCGGTCGACCACTTCGACCCGCCCCAGGAGACGGGCTGGCTGCCCCGCCCCCACCTCGCCGTCGCGGTGCTGCCGCGGGGGCTGTCCTACCGCGAGTACCCGGACGGAGGCCACCTCAACGGCAGAGGCAACCACCTGTACCCGGACAACGGCATCCCGTTCACCTTCGAGCTGCTGTTCCGCCCGTACGCCTTCCTCCACCCCGGCGACGAGGTCGCCGACGCCGCCGGCCGCGCCTGGCGCTTCGACGGCCCCTGGGACTGGTACGCCTTCGACGGCGCGCCGCACTCCGAGGTCCCGCAGTGGCCGCTGGCGCTCCTCACCCGCGACGGCTCACCGTGCGCCCCGGAAGCGGCGGAGGAGGTGACCCGCGCCACGGCGACCGGCTCGCACGGCGAGACGCTGCGGCACTGGACGGACCTCACGGACACGAGCCCCACCCCGGCCGGGTGTTCTTGACGGGCACGGGGGCGACGCGCGTCGGCTACGGAACGGGGAACCTCCACCGGTAGGCGTCGTGCTCCTGGCAGGGGCCCAGGCGCAGCGTCGTTCCCTCGTGGGTCAGGCATTCCTCGGCCCACTTCTTGCTTTCGGCGAGCCGGTTGTGCAGCCGGTAGTAGCCGTCCGGGCGGGGCTCCAGCCTCCAGGAGGAGTTGTAGTCGCCGCAGTTCCAGCTCCCCACGATCTTCCGCTGGTGGTGGTCCACACCCATGCCCAGACAGGTGTTCTCGTGCGGGGGGATGTCGAAGCGGACGTAGCCGTCGGAATAGCGCGACATCCTCCACTCCGACGCGCCTCCCTCGCATCGGTCCAAGACGACCCGCACGGTGGCCGGAGTGAACACGACGCAGGGGGCGTCGCCGCCGCCGGACCGGGTCGTCAGCTCTCCGCCCGCCGTCTCGATCAGGGCAGGGTCCCCCGGATCGGCCGGCGCGTTCCGCTCACCGCCGGAATCCGCCAGCAGTACGAGCAGGGCGAGCACCGCGACCACGGTGGAGAAGGCCCGTGCGGGAGCCACGTGGACGTTGTACTGGTCCCCGGCCGCCTGCTGGACGCGCCCATTGCCGGATGCCGTGGCCTCCTGGCGCACGGACGGCAGCCGCTCGTCGGTGCTCATCAACCGAAGTTGATCTGATTGTTCACGGCTTGGTTGATGCGGCCGTTGTCGCGGGCCTCGGCATACATCTCCACGTACTGGGCCCGCTGCCCGGCCGGAAGGTGGGGCAGGAGCTGATCGGCCACCAGCCGGCGCAGCTCGTCGGCGACCTCCTCGCCCCCGGAGCTCAGCAGCCGGTGCAGTCGGCTCTCCCACTCCGCCCGCAGCCGGCGCAAGGCCTCCTCGTCGCCGCTCTCGTGGGCGGCGAGAACGAGCCGCCGGTCCTCGGCCAGGTCCTCGCCCACCGCCTCGGCCCGGCCGGGATGCACCCGCTGCCACAGCGTCGTCATCCCGCGCACCGCCTGCCCCCACGCGTCCGTCGCCATGGCACCCACCAACGCGGTGCTGGCGGTCGCTGCGATCACCGCGATGTCCATGCGCTACCCACCTTTCGCCTGACGCCCATCGGCTCTGCGCCGTGCCCTTCGAGGCGCGTCAATCGTCCCGCACGGCGGACGGATCGCGGCCTGCTTTCCGTCATCCAGCGCGGCACGGCCGCACGGGCGGCGGGGGAGCGGACGCCGGTTCAGGCCAGCCGCAGGTCGATCCACGGGATGGTGTCCCCCGGCAGCAGGTATCGCTCGGTCTCCACGAAGCCGTGCTTCAGCGCGAACCGCAGCCCGTCCTCGTTGGACGCCAGCACGCACGTCTCGACCACCTCGGCCCCGAGCTCCCGCGCCCGCTCCAGCCCGCGCGCGTACAGCTCCTCCCCGAACCCCCGCTGCCGGTAGGCGGCGAGCACCCGCGCGATCACGGTGGCCGTCACCGAGTCCCCCTCGGGCGGACGCACGGTGCTGCACCCGATGAGCTCCTCACCGAGGTAGGCGACTTCGAGACGGTGGCGCCGCGCCCGTTCGCGTACGTCGTCGAGGGAGAGGTGGTGCGTCGGGATGACCGTGTTGTGGACGTGCTGCCAGTCCGTGAACGCGGCGTCGTCGCCAGGCTGTTCGAAGCGAAGATCAGTCATCGGGTCAGGAAACCACAGCGGTCACCACCCCCTCCCTACCCCAGCAGCGCCAGCTCCGCCTCCTCCAGCACCAGGCCCGCCGCGGCCGTCGAGGAGCGGGCCGATTCCGGGCGGCTCGCGCTGGATCCTCAAGGTGGCGGTGACGGACACGGTCCACCTGGAGGACGTGCTGGAGCAGACGTCGGCGCTGGGCCGGACCACCACCTCCGTCGTGCTGTCGTCGCCGGTGCCCCGTAAACCCCTCTTGCCTTGACGCCGACGTCAAGGCCTACGTTCGAGGGCATGCGAATCGGCGAGCTCGCTCGGCGCGCGGGAACGACCACGCGCACCCTGCGGTACTACGAATCCCGGGGCCTGCTCCCCGCCCGGCGGGCGGAGAACGGCTACCGCACGTACGACGAGTCCGACCTGCGGCTGCTCCAGCAGATCCGCACGCTCCAGGACTTCGGGTTCGACCTGGAGGAGACGCGGCCGTTCGTCGACTGCCTGCGCGCCGGGCATCCGGCCGGGGACGCCTGTCCGGCGTCGCTCGACGTCTACCGCCGCAAGCTCGCCGAGCTCGACGGCCTGATCGGCCAGTTGCAGTCGATCCGCGCCGAGGTCGCCGCCCGGCTCACGCTGGCGACCGAAACGCCCGAACCACGCTGCGAATTCGGAGGTACCCCATGATCGAGGTGACGGACGCGGAGTTCGGTACGGAGGTCCTGTCGGCGGACCGCCCGGTCCTGGTGAAGTTCACCGCGACCTGGTGCGGCCCCTGCCGCCAGCTCGCCCCGGTGCTGAAGGAGATCTCCGCCGAGGAGGCCGACCGGCTGAAGGTGGTCGAGATCGACGTCGACACCAACCCGGAGACGGTGTCGCGGTACGCGGTGCTGTCGACGCCGACGCTGATGGTCTTCGACGGCGGTGAGCCGGTGCGCTCGATGGTCGGCGCCCGCCCGAAGCGGCGGCTGCTGCAGGAGCTGGAGGACGTGCTGGCCTGAACGGCCCTCACCGCATACGGAAGAGCCCCGGTCCGCAATGGCGGCCGGGGCTCTTTCTCGCGTATATTTGATGATTCGCATGCGCGCATGACGAAGCGCACGCGGAAGTCGAATAAGCGAACTCTATCGCAGCAGGAGTCGAATTGTCAACCGAGGACATGCGGAAAGAGCAGCGATTCATCACCGGGCTCTACGCGCGACTCGACCACCTGCGTGACCAGGCCGAGCGCGCCGTCCAGGCCGCCCTCAAGGACCGCGGCAGCGGTTTCCAGGCGCGACTGGAGCGGGACGTGCTCGTGGCCGAGCAGTCCGGGCTGCTCGCCGCCTTCGACGCCGGGGAGAACGGCCTCTGCTTCGGGCGGCTCGAATTCCGGGACGGACGCGACCACCACATCGGGCGCATCGGCATCCGGGAGGACGACGAGGAGCGCACGCCGCTCGTCGTGGACTGGCGCGCCGACGTCGCCCGGCCCTTCTACCTCGCCACCGGCTACGAGCCCATGGGCCTGAAGCGCCGCCGGCACATCACCACCCGCGGGCGCGAGGTCACCGCGCTGCACGACGAGATCCTGGACCTGCACGACCCCACCCGCACCGGCCACGAGAACCCGGACGCCGACGCCGTGCTCCTCGCCGCGCTCGACGCCGCCCGCACCGGGCGCATGGGCGACATCGTGCAGACCATCCAGGCCGAGCAGGACCGCATCATCCGCGCCCCGCACCACGGCGTCCTCGTCGTCGAGGGCGGCCCCGGCACCGGCAAGACCGCCGTCGCGCTGCACCGCGCCGCGTACCTGCTCTACGCGTACCGCGAGCAGCTCGCCCGCCGCGCCGTCCTCATCGTCGGCCCCAACCCCGCCTTCCTCGGCTACATCGGCGAGGTGCTGCCCGCGCTCGGCGAGACCGGCGTGCTGCTCGCCACCCTGGGCGAGCTCTTCCCCGGCGTACGGGCCACCGGCGCCGACACCCCCGAGGCGGCCGAGATAAAGGGCCGCGCGAGCATGGCCGAGGTCCTCGCCCGGTACGTGCGCGACCAGCAGACGGTGCCGCCCACCGAGGCGCCGCTGGAGATCGACCACGACGACTACGGCACCCTCCTGCTCGACCGGAACACGGCCGAGGACGCCCGCTGGGACGCCCGCGCCACCGGCCTGCCGCACAACCTCGCCCGCCCGCGCTTCGCCTTCCGTGTCATCGACGCCCTCACCGAGCAGCTCGCCGAGCGCCTCGGCGCCGACCCCTTCGGAGGCCCCAACCTCCTCGACGCCTCCGACATCACCCAGATGCGCAAGGAGATCGCCGCCAGCCCCCACGTCCACGCCGCCATCGAGGGACTGTGGCCCACGCTCACCCCGCAGCAGCTCGTCGCCCGCTTCCTCGCGGAGCCCGACGGCTACCTCCCGGACGGGGAGGCCGAGTTCGTCCGCCGGGAGGAGGGCGAGTGGACCGAGGCCGACGTACCGCTGCTCGACGAGGCCGCCGAGCTCCTCGGGCACGACGACACCGCCGAGCGCGCCGCCGCCGAGCGCGAGCGCAACCTGCGCATCGCGTACGCGCAGGGCGTGCTCGACGTGGCGTACGCCTCCCGGACGTACGAGTTCGAGGACGAGGAGTCGGAGGTGCTCGGCGCCCACGACATCATCGACGCCGAGCGCTTCGCCGAGCGCCACGAGGAGGCCGACCACCGCAGCGCCGCCGAGCGGGCCGCGGCCGACCGCACCTGGGCGTTCGGCCACGTCATCGTGGACGAGGCGCAGGAGCTGTCCGCGATGGCGTGGCGGCTGCTGATGCGCCGCGTCCCCACCCACTCCATGACCCTGGTCGGCGACCCCGCCCAGACCGGCGACGCCGCCGGCTGCGGCTCCTGGCAGGAGATCCTCTCCCCGTACGTGGGCGACCGCTACGAGCACGTACGCCTCGGCGTCAACTACCGCACCCCCGCCGAGATCATGGAGGTCGCGGCCCGGGTGCGCCGCGCCGAGGACCCGGACTTCGAGCCGCCGCGCTCCGTCCGCTCCACCGGCGTCCCGCCCTGGGAGACGGAGACCGACGACCTGCCGGGCGCGGTCGCCGGGGCCGTACGGCGCGAACTGCCCGCCGAGGGACGCCTCGCGGTCATCGCCCCGGCGGGCCACCACGAGGCCCTGCGCGCGGCGCTGCCGGACGCCGCCCACGGGCCGGTGCCCGACCTCACCCGGCCCGTCGTCCTCCTCGAACCCCGGCAGGCGAAGGGCCTGGAGTTCGACACGGTGATCGTCGCCGACCCGGACGCCATCCGCGCCGCCGGGCCGCACGGCGTCAACGACCTCTACGTGGCGCTGACCCGCGCGACCCAGCGGCTGGGGATCATCCGGACCGCCGGGAGCGTCACGCCGGCCTGAGGTAGACCGTCGCGAGGGGCGGCAGCGTGAGGCGGATGCCGTCGTGCTCCGTCTCCCGCTGCACCGGCGCGGTGCTCCGCACGTCGCTGCCGCCGTACTGCGCCGCGTCCGTGTTGAGGACCTCCGTCCACGCGGAGAAGCCCTCCGGCGTCCACAGCCGGTAGGCGTCGCGCACCACCGGCGAGAAGTTGCTGACCGCCAGCAGCGGCTCGCCCTTGGCGTCGTACCGCAGGAACGCGAAGACGTTGTCGTCCGCCGCGTCGCCCAGCACCCACTGGAAGCCCTCCGGGACGGTGTCCCGCTCCCACAGCGCGGGCGTCGCGGTGTACACGCGGTTCAGGTCGCGCACCAGGTCGCGTACGCCCCGGTGGTCGCCGGCCGAGTGGTAGTCGTCCGCCAGCAGCCACCACTCGGGGCCGTGCGCCTCGGACCACTCGGCGCCCTGGGCGAACTCCTGGCCCATGAAGAGCAGCTGCTTGCCGGGGTGCGCCCACATGAAGCCCAGGTAGGCCCGGTGGGTGGCGCGCCGCTGCCACCAGTCGCCGGGCATCTTCGTCACCAGGGCCTGCTTGCCGTGCACGACCTCGTCGTGCGAGATCGGCAGGACGTAGTTCTCGCTGTACGCGTACACCATCGAGAACGTCATCTCGTTGTGGTGGTACTTGCGGTGCACCGGCTCCTTGGAGACGTACACCAGCGAGTCGTGCATCCAGCCCATGTTCCACTTCAGGCCGAAGCCCAGCCCGCCGCTGTCGGTGGGGCGGGTCACGCCCTCCCAGGCGGTGGACTCCTCGGCGATCGTGACGACGCCCGGGCAGCGGCGGTAGACGGTGGCGTTCATCTCCTGGAGGAAGGAGACCGCGTCGAAGTTCTCCCGGCCGCCGTACTCGTTGGGCGCCCATTCGCCGCCCTCGCGGGAGTAGTCCAGGTACAACATCGAGGCGACGGCGTCGACGCGCAGGCCGTCGATGTGGAACTCCTCGCACCAGTACACGGCGTTCGCGACGAGGAAGTTGCGGACCTCGGTGCGGCCGTAGTCGAACTCGAGCGTCCCCCAGTCGGGGTGCTCGGCCCGCCGCGGGTCCGGGTGCTCGTACAGCGGGGTGCCGTCGAAGCGGGCCAGCGCCCAGTCGTCCTTCGGGAAGTGCGCCGGCACCCAGTCCACGATCACGCCGATCCCGGCCCGGTGGCAGGCGTCCACGAAGAACTTGAAGTCGTCCGGGGTGCCGAGCCGGGCCGTGGGCGCGTAGAAGCCGGTCACCTGGTAGCCCCAGGACGGGCTGTACGGGTGCTCGGCGACCGGCATCAGCTCCACGTGCGTGAAGCCGAGCTCCTTGACGTACGCGGGCAGCTGCTCGGCCAGCTCGCGGTAGGTCAGGCCCGGGCGCCAGGACGGCAGGTGCACCTCGTAGACGGAGAAGGGCGCCTCGTGGACCGGCCGGTCGCCGCGGCGCGCCATCCAGTCGCCGTCCTGCCACTCGTAGTGCGAGGCGGTGACGATGGACGCGGTCTCCGGCGGGCACTGGGTGCGCCGCGCCATCGGGTCCGCGCGCAGCGAGCAGCGGCCGTCGGGGCCCGTGACGGCGAACTTGTACAGGGCCCCTTCGCCGAGACCCGGCACGAACAGCTCCCACACGCCGGTGGCGCCCAGCGATCGCATGGGCAGGCCGGTGGCCTCGTCCCAGTAGTTGAACTCCCCGACCAGCCGTACCCCGCGCGCGTTCGGCGCCCACACCGTGAAGCGCGTGCCCTCCGTGCCCTGATGGGTCATCGGGTGCGCGCCCAGCGCCGTCCACAGCTGCTCGTGCCGGCCCTCGCCGATCAGGTACAGGTCCAGCTCGCCCAGCGCCGGGAGGTAGTGGTACGGGTCGTCGACCTCGACGACGCCCGACTCGTACGTCACCAGGAGCCGGTACTCCGGGACCTCCGTGAGCGGCAGCACGCCGGAGAACAGCCCGTCGCCGTCGTCGTGGAGCTCGGTGCGCGACCCGTCGGCGCCGACGAGCACGGTCACGCCGGCCGCGTACGGGCGCAGCGCCCGGATCGCGACGCCGCCGTCGACCGGGTGCGCGCCCAGCAGCGCGTGCGGGTCGTGGTGCTCCCCGGCGAGCAGCCGCCCCCGGTCGGCGGGGTCGAGGGGCGCGGGGACGACGCCGTCGGCGCCCGCGCGGGGCCTGGGCGTGGCGCCGGGCGGCGGTGTGGGCAGGGCGGTGGCCTCCCCGACGGGGGTCTGCTTCACGGGCCGGGGCTTCTGGGCTGCCGGATTGCGGGTCGGACGACGGGGGGTCACGGGACAGGGCCTCCTCGAAGGCGTCAGGGCGTCAGGGGGTGGGCTGTGCGGCCAGACGGCGGATCGCCGCCATCGGGACCGGGAGCCAGTCGGGCCGGTGCCGGGCCTCGTAGAGGACCTCGTACACGGCCTTGTCCGTCTCGTACGCGCGCAGCAGCGCGGGCTCGTCGCGCGGGTCGGTGCCGGAGGCCTCGGCGTAACCGGTGCAGTAGGCGTCGCGGCAGCGCTCCGCCCAGTCCGGGTTCCAGGGGCGGTAGGAGCGGGCCGCGTAGTCGAAGGAGCGCAGTATCCCGGCCACGTCGCGGACGGGCGGCTGCGGGCGGCGGCGCTCGGCGAGCGGCTTCGCGGGCTCGCCCTCGAAGTCGATCACCGACCAGTCGCCGTCCTCCGTGCGGAGCGTCTGGCCCAGGTGGAGGTCGCCGTGCACCCGCTGCGCGCGCCATGTGACGTCCTCGGCGGCGAGCTTGCCGACCGCGTCGAAGGCGGCCCGCAGACCGGGCACGAACGGCAGGAGCGCCGGCACCGCCTGGGCGGCGGCGTCGAGGCGGCGGGTCATCTGGATGGCGAGGTTCTCGGTCTGCGGGCGGCCGAGCGCGACGGTCGGCAGGGCGTCGGCGAGCGCGGTGTGCACCTCGGCGGTGGTCCGGCCCAGCGCACGCGCCTCGGCGGTGAAGTCCCGCCCGGCGGCGAGCGCGTCCAGCGCCAGCTGCCAGCCGTCCTGGGAGCCGCGCAGATACGGCTGGAGTACGCCGAGGGTGCTGGCCTCCGGGTGGTTGTTGACGGTCTCGTACCAGGCGACGGGCGCGGGGACCCGGCCGCAGCCGGCGCGGGCGAGCGCCAGTGGCAGCTCCAGGTCCGGGTTGGCGCCCGACCAGATCCGGCGGAACACCTTCAGGATGTAGGCGTCGCCGTAGACGAGGGAGGAGTTGGACTGCTCGGCGTCGAGCACCCGCGGCGCGAGCCCGTCCGGGATCGCCACCGTGCGCGAGAAGCGCAGCGGGCCCATGGGGCCGGGTGTGCGCAATCGTTCCAGCAGCAGCGAGGCGAGGCGCGGGTCGCTCAGCCCCTCGTACACCGTGCGCCCGGCGAGCGGCCCGTCGGTCACGCGGCCGATGAGGGCGGGGGCCAGCTGCGGCGGCAGATGGGTCCGTACGCCGAGGAGCAGCTGGTAGCAGTCGGCCTGCGCCGAGGGCGCGAGACCGGGCTGCTGGACGCGCACGAGCAGGTGCAGCAGGCCGGGGCCCGTGGTGTCGACCCGGAGCAGCTCGGTGGCGGACACCAGGGTGAAGCCGGTGACGGGGCGTCCCTTCCCGGCGAACCAGCGCTGCCTCGGCAGCCATTCGTGGAGCAGGGGCACCAGGGAAGGGAGTAGGGCGACCGGTGCCCGGGCGGTGGATGCGGTCTCCGACATGGCAGCGCGTCCTTTCCCCGGGCACTACAGAATGCACAGAACGTGCAGAGTGTCCCGGAATGCGGCGATTGCTGTCCGGCTGTGCGGGACGTGTCGGGCGGGGATGGTCCGGATAGACCCGTCGACGTATGAGGGGGAGAGTTCCCAGGGCGGCCCATCGGAAACGCCCGACCGGAAGGAACCGTCCCGCCTTTGGCCGGAGCCTTGCGGAACGGATATGCCCCCTCGGTATGCCGCCCGTGGGAGGATCGGGCGGCCGCCGTCCAAGCCCGTTACGCCGTTGCAGTGACGCCTTGTGGGCGGGCCTCCGTGATGCCGTCGGGGGCCCTTCGTGACGTCGTTGGCGGGCCCGGTGGGGGACCGCCAACGGGAAGTCAGCTCGCCGCGGCCCGCGGGCCCGTCGGCCCCTGCGCCGCCGGCTTCGGGGCCGTCGCCTGTGCGGCGCCCGGCTTGATGGACTTCGCCGACTTCTGGACCATGTCCTTCCGCAGCCGGAACCAGTAGAAGCCGTGGCCCGCCAGGGTGAGCAGGTACGGCCACTCGCCGATCGCCGGGAAGCGCACCCCGCCGATCAGCTCCACCGGGTGCATGCCGTTGAACAGACGCAGGTCCAGCTCCGTCGGCTGCGGGAAGCGCGAGAAGTTGTGCACGCACATCACCAGGTCGTCGCCGTACTCCCGCAGGAAGGCGAGGACCGCCGGGTTGGACGACGGCAGCTCGGTGTAGGAGCCGAGACCGAAGGCCGGGTTCTGCTTGCGGATCTCGATCATCCGCTTGGTCCAGTGCAGCAGCGACGAGGGCGAGGCCATGGACGCCTCGACGTTCGTGACCTGGTAGCCGTAGACCGGGTCCATGATGGTCGGCAGGTACAGCCGCCCGGGGTCGCAGGAGGAGAAGCCCGCGTTGCGGTCGGGCGTCCACTGCATGGGGGTGCGCACACCGTCGCGGTCGCCGAGCCAGATGTTGTCGCCCATGCCGATCTCGTCGCCGTAGTAGAGGATCGGCGAGCCGGGCAGGGACAGCAGCAGCGCGGTGAACAGCTCGATCTGGTTGCGGTCGTTGTCGAGCAGCGGGGCGAGCCGCCGCCGGATGCCGATGTTGGCGCGCATCCGCGGGTCCTTGGCGTACTCCGCGTACATGTAGTCGCGCTCCTCGTCGGTGACCATCTCCAGGGTCAGCTCGTCGTGGTTGCGCAGGAAGATGCCCCACTGGCAGTTCGCCGGGATCGCCGGGGTCTTGGCCAGGACTTCGGAGACGGGGTAGCGCGACTCGCGGCGCACCGCCATGAAGATGCGCGGCATCACCGGGAAGTGGAACGCCATGTGGCACTCGTCGCCGCCGGCGGCGTAGTCGCCGAAGTAGTCGACGACGTCCTCGGGCCACTGGTTGGCCTCGGCGAGCAGCACGGTGTCGGGGTAGGCCGCGTCGATCTCCTTGCGCACCCGCTTGAGGAAGGCGTGCGTCGCCGGGAGGTTCTCGCAGTTCGTGCCCTCCTGCTGGTACAGGTACGGCACGGCGTCCAGGCGGAAGCCGTCGATGCCCAGGTCCAGCCAGAAGCGCAGCGCCGACAGGATCTCCTGCTGCACCGCGGGGTTCTCGTAGTTCAGGTCCGGCTGGTGCGAGAAGAACCGGTGCCAGTAGTACTGCTTGCGCACCGGGTCGAAGGTCCAGTTGGACGTCTCGGTGTCGACGAAGATGATGCGGGCGTCCTGGAACTGCTTGTCGTCGTCGGCCCAGACGTAGTAGTCGCCGTACGGCCCGTCGGGGTTCGTGCGGGACTCCTGGAACCACGGGTGCTGGTCGCTGGTGTGGTTCATCACGAAGTCGATGATCACCCGCATGCCGCGCTGGTGGGCGGCGTCGACGAACTCGACGAAGTCGGCCAGATCGCCGAACTCCGGCAGGACGGACGTGTAGTCCGAGACGTCGTAACCCCCGTCGCGCAGCGGCGACTTGAAGAACGGCGGCAGCCACAGGCAGTCGACCCCGAGCCACTGCAGGTAGTCCAGCTTGGCCGTGATGCCCTTGAGGTCGCCGACGCCGTCGCCGTTGCTGTCCTGGAAGGAGCGGACGAGCACCTCGTAGAAGACGGCTCGTTTGAACCAGTCGGGGTCGCGGTCCTTGGCGGGGGTGTCCTCGAAGGTGTCGTGGACGGGCTCGTTGACGATCATGATGTGGGTGACCCTCCGATCGGCGGGGACGGTCGCAGGACGAGGATGTGCGCGGGCGTGACGCCCGGTTCCAGGCGCACATAGTTGGCCCTGCCCCAGTGATAGGTCTCGCCGGTGAGCTCGTCGCGCACCGGTACGGTCTCGTGCCAGTCGAGGCCGAGCTCCGGCATGTCCAACGAGACCGTCGCCTCGTGGGTATGGTGCGGGTCGAGGTTGACGACCGTCAGAACAATGTTCGAGCCCGACCGCTTGCTGTAGGCGATCACCGCGTCGTCGTCCACATGGTGGAAGTGGATCGAGCGCAGCTGGCGCAGCGCCGCGTTGCGCCGCCGGATCCGGTTGAGCGCGGTGATCAGCGGGGTGATCGTCCGCCCCTCGCGCTCCGCCGACTCCCAGTCGCGCGGCCGCAGTTCGTACTTCTCCGAGTCGAGGTACTCCTCGCTGCCCTCGCGCAGCGGGGTGTTCTCGCACAGCTCGTACCCGGCGTACACGCCCCACGTCGGCGACATCGTCGCCGCGAGCACCGCCCGCGCCTCGAAGGCGGGCCGGCCGCCGTGCTGGAGGTAGGCGGGCAGGATGTCGGGGGTGTTCACGAAGAAGTTCGGCCGCATGTAGGCGGCCGCGTCACCGGACAGCTCCGTCAGGTACTCGGTGAGCTCCTGCTTGCTGTTGCGCCAGGTGAAGTACGTGTACGACTGGTGGAAGCCGACCGCCGCGAGCGTGTGCATCATCGCCGGGCGGGTGAAGGCCTCCGCCAGGAAGAGCACGTCCGGGTCGGTGCGGCGGATGGAGGCGATGACCTTCTCCCAGAAGACCACCGGCTTCGTGTGCGGATTGTCGACGCGGAAGATGCGCACGCCGTGGGCCATCCAGTGCCGCAGCACGCGCAGCGTCTCGCGGACGATGCCCCGCATGTCCTGGTCGAAGGCGATCGGATAGATGTCCTGGTACTTCTTCGGCGGGTTCTCGGCGTACGCGATGGTGCCGTCGGCCCGGTGGTGGAACCACTGCGGGCGCTTCCGCACCCACGGGTGGTCCGGCGAGCACTGGAGCGCGAAGTCCAGCGCGACCTCCAGGCGCAGCTCGCGGGCGCGCGCCACGAAGGCGTCGAAGTCCTCCATGGTGCCGAGGTCCGGGTGGATCGCGTCGTGGCCGCCCTCGGGCGAGCCGATGGCCCACGGCACGCCCACGTCGTCCGGGCCGGCCGTGAGGGAGTTGTTGCGGCCCTTGCGGTGCGTGGTGCCGATGGGGTGGATCGGCGGCAGGTACACCACGTCGAAGCCCATCGCGGCGATCGCCGGCAGCCGCTCGGCCGCGGTGCGGAAGGTGCCGGAGACCAGCCGGCCGTTCTCGAAGCGGGCCCCCTCGGAGCGCGGGAACATCTCGTACCAGGAACCGAAGAGCGCCCGCTCCCGCTCCACGACGAGCGGCAACGGGCGCGAGGAGGTGACCAGTTCGCGCAGTGGGTGCCGGGACAGGGCGTCCACGGCCTCCGGCGCCAGGGCGGCCCGCCACCGCTCCTCGGGTGAGCGCCGCGCGTCCCGCAGCGCGTCCACCACCGCGAGCACCGCCTCGCGGCCCTCGCTCTTCGGCACGCCCTCGGCGGCGCGCTCGTGCAGGGCCGCGCCCTCCGCCAGGACGAGCTCGGTGTCGATGCCCGCCGGGATCTTGATCTCGGCGTGGTGGCGCCAGGTGGCGACCGGGTCGCTCCACGCCTCGACCCGATAGGACCAGCGGCCCTCGGCCGTCGGAGTGACCTCGGCGCCCCAGCGGTCGGTGCCGGGCGCGAGTTCGCGCATCGGCGTGAAGGGGCCCTCGTGGCCGGCCGGGTCCGTCAGGACGACGTTGGCGGCCACGGCGTCGTGACCTTCGCGGAACACGGTGGCCGTAACCTGAAAGGTTTCACCGACCACCGCCTTGGCTGGCCTTCTGCCACAGTCGACCAGAGGGCGGACATCGAGGACGGGAATGCGACCAATCAGCGAGTTCACGGCATCACCTGAGGGTTGCGTACGGGGTATCGCTCTTTGTAGCTGCTCCGTTGACGAGTGGCGGGGCGCAGGCATCACCGCTCCTGTCCGGGTTCACTCGGGTGGGCGGGTACCGCAGGAGCCTTCCCACACCCTTCGGGTGGGCAATCCGGCGCGTTGTTAACTACTCAGGTGTAACAGGGAAACGGGAAACCGGCCCCGTATGGTTGATTTCGGGACCGGTTGGCCGGATTCCGTCGAATGGGTGACGAGACGCCGTCGAGAAGCCGTCGAGGAGCTGGTGGAGGCCGGTGACGAGCCGTCCTCACGCCCGGGACTGGGCGTTGTGCTCCTCCGGGTCGTTGGCCCACACCTGCCACGGCTGCCGGCTGACCCACTCGTCCACCGGCGCCGACCGCAGCGACAACGCCCGCGCCGAAACGCCGTCGTCACCCGCCATCAGCGTCTCGTCCGTGCCCGACGCCATGTAGTGGTAGATGCCCGCCACGCCGGCCGCCGCGGCCGGGCCGAGGACCGCCGCCAGACCCTGTTCGAAAGCGACCGGATCCAGTGCCTGGTAGCGCACCGGCCGGCCCAGGCCCCGCGCGAAGGACTGGGCCAGCTCCTCGCCCGTGAGCGTCCGCTCGCCGCCGATGTCGAACGTCCGGCCCTCCACGCCGTCCGCGGTGAGCGCCGCCAGCACCGCCTCCGCCAGGTCCCGGTGCGAGAGCCACGCCGTCGGCGTGTGCGCGGGCAGCGGATAGGCCAGCACGCCGTCGTTCACCAGGGCGGGGCCGTTCCACGGGCTGAAGAGGTTGTCCAGGTAGACCGGCGGGCGCAGCACCACCAGCGGGACGCCGCTGTCGCGCAGCACCTCCTCGGTGATCCGCCGCGTCTCGAACGCCGCCACGTCGGTGGAGACCGACGGAACGCGGGTGTTGGCGTTGTAGACCAGGCGCCGCACCCCGGAGTCCAGGGCGGCCGCCGCGATGTTGCGCGCGTACCGGCGGACCCGCTGGGGCTCGTACACCAGCGGCATCGTCACCGCCGCGTGCGTCGCCCCGTCGAAGAGCTGCCGTACGTCCTCGGCGTCGGCCAGGTCACCGGAGGCGAAGGAGACGCCCGGCAGCGGCGGCCGGTCGCCCTCCGGGCGGCGGGTCAGCGTGCGGACGCGGTGGTGCCGCTCCGCCAGGAGACGGGCGATCGCGCCGCCCTGGAAACCGGTCGCCCCCACGACCGCGACCCGCATCGGCGCGGGTGTCTGCATGGGCTGGGAAAGGTGATCGGACATGTGCCTGAAGGGCCCTTCGATAGGGTGTCTCTGCTGCCATGACGGCACTCCACAGGCTGGCGGCGACGGCTTTGGCCGATCAATTAACAAACCGGGGCGGGGGTTGAAGGATCGTCCATGGACACCGTACGCACCGCAAAAGCAGGTACCGACAGTGACGACCTCCTCAGCGAGCTGTTGCAGCCGCTGCGCCTGACCGGGGTCTTCGACAGCCGATGGCACGTCAGCGCCCCGTGGGCCATCGAGGGCGACGCCGAGCAGAGCTGCGCGGTCCTGCACTACATCGTCCAGGGCGGCTGCTGGATCACCGCCGAGGGCCAGACCCCGCAGGAGCTGCACGCGGGGGACCTGGCCGTCTTCCCCACGGGCACGGCGCACCGCCTCGCCGACCGGCCCGAACGGCAGGGCGTGCCGCTCAAGGCGATGCTGCCCGAGCGGGTCCCCGGCACGTCCGGCGAGATCCGCATCTCCGGGGGCGGCCCGCAGAGCCGGCTGCTGTGCGCCGGACTGCACTACGACGCCAGCGCCGCGACCGGCCTGTACAAGGCGCTGCCCTGGGTGCTCGTGCTGGACCGCTCCCAGGTGGACCGGGAGCCGCTGCTGCGCGACACGCTGCGGCTGCTCGCCTCGCCGGACCGGCCCGTCGGCCCCGGGGACCGGCTGATCACCCTGCGCGCCTTCGAGATGGCCCTCGTCCTGGCGCTGCGGCCGCTGCTGCGCGAGTTCGCGGAGAACCCGGCCTCCCTGCCGGTGCTGCGGCACCCCGGGATCAGCCGGGCGCTGGTGATGATCGCGACGCGGTTCGCCGAGCCGTGGACCATCGAGTCCCTGGCCAAGGAGGTCGGCATGTCCCGCTCGGCCTTCACGGCCGCCTTCCGCGAGCTGGTGGGCGAGGCTCCCGCCCGCCATCTGACGGGGCGGCGGATGCAGGAGGCGGCGCGGCTCCTCGGTGAGACGTCGCTGCCGCAGTCGGCCGTCCCCCAGCGCGTCGGCTACCAGAGCGCGGTCGGCTTCCACCTCGCGTTCCGCAAGTGGTTCGGCGTGACACCGGGGGAGTACCGCTCGGGTGCGACGGCGGCGTGAGACGGCCCGCGTACGGCCGGTGACCGGCCTGATCCCGACGGTACGGAGGCGTGAAATCGGCGGTTCGGTGGGGGGATATAAGCCGGATACCAGTCGGTATGGAGGTCAACGGCACTGGCAGGTTCTTAAGTGCGGCTGGACGGACGTTCATTGCCGCAGGCCGTTACGGCCAGACAGGCTCTGCTGCGGCAATGCCGTTACGCAAGAGGAGAACAGGTGACCAGGTCCGGTCAGGATTATCTGGCGTCGCTGCGCGACGGGCGCGAGATATGGCTCGACGGCGAGCGGGTGGAGGACGTCACCTCGCACCCCGCCTTCCGTAACACCGCGGCGTCGATCGCGCGGTTGTACGACCTGGCGAACGACTCCGAGCACACGCCCGTCCTCACCCAGGGCGGCGTCCACCGCGCGTACGCCATCCCGCGTTCGTACGAGGACCTCGTGGCCCGCCGGCGGGCGTACAAGGTGTGGGCGGAGGCGAGCTTCGGCTTCCTGGGCCGTACGCCCGACTACATGGCCGGCGGCGCGGCCGGCTTCGCCGCGGTGCCCGGGCTCTTCACGACGGACGAGTACGACGGCTCCGGCGCCGCCCTCGCCTACCACCGGCGGCTCGCCGAGGGCGACCTGTACCCGACCTTCACCATCACCAACCCGCAGATCGACCGCACCAAGTCGGCCTCCGAGCAGGAGGAGGACGACCTGGTGGTGCGGGTCGTCGCCGAGAAGGACGGCGGGATCGTGGTGCGCGGCGCCAAGATGATCGGCACCGCGGCCGTCTTCGGCAACGAGGTCATCGTCGGCACCATCGAGCCGCTCGCCCCGCAGGACGTCGAGCACGCCGTCTGCTTCTCCCTCCCGATCGACACCCCCGGGCTGAAGTTCCTCTCCCGGACCTCCTACGAGGCGCAGGCGCGCAGCGTCTTCGACAACCCGCTCTCCTCGCGCTTCGACGAGAACGACGCGCTGCTGGTCTGCGACGACGTCTTCGTGCCCTGGGAGCGGGTGCTCGCCTACCGGAACGTCGACGTGTCGTTCCGGATGTGGTGGCAGACGCCCGCGTACCTGAACTTCGTGCACCAGGCGGCCACCCGCTTCTGGACCAAGCTCGAGTTCCTGACGGGCGTCGCCATCCTGCTGACCAAGGCCAACAACACGTACCAGCTGCCGCCCGTCACCCAGGCGATCGGACGGCTGATGGGGCGGGTCGCGCAGGCGAAGGCGTTCGTGCTGGCCGCCGAGGCGTCGTACGAACAGGTCGACGGCGGGCGCGGCGGGGTGATGCCGGGCAAGGACATCTCCTTCGCGCAGCGCATCATGGCCGGCGAGCTCTACCCGCAGACCGTCCAGGACATCAAGCTCCTCGCGGGCGGCGGCCTCATCCAGCTCCCCGCCTCCGGCGAGGACCTGCTCCACCCGGAGCTCGGCCCGCTGGTCCGCAAGTACATCCGCTCGCCCGGCACCCCGGCCGAGGAGCGGATCAAGCTGCTGAAGCTGGCGTGGGACGCGCTGGGCTCGGAGTTCGCCGGCCGCCACGAGCAGTACGAGCGCTTCTACCACGGCGCGCCGCACATCTACCTGATGCAGCAGGCCTGGGAGGGCGACACCGCCGCGTGCGAGTCCCTGGCGCAGGCCTGCCTGGACGGCTACGGGCTGGAGGCGTCCCAGTGACGCTGAGGTCGTCCCTCCCTTCGAGCCCTTCCCGCCCCTCGTGCCCGTCGTCGGCGCCCGTGGCGGTGGCCGCCGCCCGGCGGCCGTACCCGGACCCGGCCCTGCCCCCGGCCGGGGCGGCGGTGCCGCGCCCGTCGCGCTGCGCTCGGCGCTCGGCGCCCGCGGCGCGGCCCGCTGCCGCCCCGGAGGTGCAGCGGTGAGCGGGACCCGGACGCGACCGCTGCGCGGCGCGCTGGCGCTGCTCGCGGCCACGCAGTTGCTGCTGATCATGGACACGGCGATCGTCAACGTCGCGCTGCCGTCGATCGGCGAGGACCTCGGCTCCGGCTCCGCCGGGCTGTCGTGGGTCGCCAACGCCTACCTCATCACCTTCGGCGGCCTGCTCCTCCTCGGCGGGCGCACCGCCGACCTGCTCGGCCACCGGCGGCTGTTCATCGCCGGGCTCGGGCTGCTCGCCGCCGCCTCCGCGGTGGGCGCGCTCGCCGGGTCGGCCGGGGCGCTCGTCGCCGCGCGGGCCGCGCAGGGCGTCGGCGCCGCACTCGCCGCCGCCGCCGCGTTCGCACTGCTGCTGATCCTCTTCCCGGACGGGCCCGCGCGGCACAAGGCGCTCGGCGCGTTCGCCGCGATGGGCGGGCTCGGCGGGGTGCTCGGCACCGTACTCGGCGGGGTCCTCACCGACCTGCTGGGCTGGCGCTCCACCTTCTGGCTGAACGTCGCCGTCGCCGGGCTCCTCGCGGTCCTCGCGCTGCGCCTCCTCGACGGCGGGACACGCGGCGCCGAACGCGGCTTCGACCTGCTCGGCGCGCTCACCGCCACCGGCGGCCTCGGCCTCGTCGCGTACGCGCTCGTCGGCCGCAGCCTCGTCGCGGGCGCGGCCGGGCTCGTCCTGCTGGCCGCCTTCGCGGTGCTGGAGACCCGCATCGCGCGGCCGCTCGTGCCGCCCGCCGTGCTCAAGAGGCCCACGCTGCGGCTCGCCAACGGCCTCAGCGCGCTCGCCCAGATGGCGCTGTTCCCGATGTTCTTCCTGGTGAGCCTGTACCTCCAGCGCGTGCTGGAACACTCCCCGCTGGGCGGCGGACTCGGGCTGCTGCCGCTCTCCGTGGTCGTCGTCGTCACCGCCCCGCAGACGGGCCGGATCATCGGCCGCCTCGGGCTGCGCGCCGCCACGACCCTCGGCTTCGTCCTCCTCCTCGCCGGCATGGTGTGGCTCGCGTTCGCGCTCAGCACCGACGGCACGTTCTTCACCACCGTCTTCGCACCCAGCCTCCTGCTGGGTGTCGCCCTGCCGCTGGTCATGGTCACCACCAACGTGGCCGCCACCGCCGAGGCCTCGCCCGCCGAGACGGGCCTGGCCTCCGGGCTCATCAACACCAGCCAGCAGTTCGGCTCCGTCCTGGGCCTCGCCGTCCTGGTGGCCGTCGCCACCGCCCGTACGGGCACGGCGGCGTCCGGCGCGGTGACCCCCGCCGCCGAGACGGCCGGCTTCCAGGCCGCCCTGCTCGTCGGCGCCGCCTTCGCGGCGGTGGCCGCACTGCTCTCCGTACGGCTGACCCCGCCCGCGCCCGTACCGGCGCCGCCACGCCAGGACCGGGTGGGTGACCTGCGGTAACCGCGCGGCCGCCTGACCACGCGGCCCGCCACCACCCCGACCCGAGACTGCCCGAGGGGGGCTTCCCGTTGACCTTGTACGACCTTGTCGCGCCCGGTCTGGACACCGTCGCCGAACCGCGCTACCGCATAGCCGAGATACGCGCGGCCGATCCACTCGGCGCCGATCCGCTGCTCGCCGCGCTCCCCGCGATGAACCGCGACGCCGACGTCCCGGCGCTCACCGTCGCCCTGCGCGCCCTCATCCCCGACCTCGACCGGGTCGCCGAATGGAGCGTCGTCGAGGCGCTCGCCGGGATGCGCGACATCGGCATGTTCCTCGGCTCGCTGAAACGTCACGGCACCGAACCCCTCGCCGCCGTGCCGGAGGCGCTGCCCGTCCTGGAGGAGCTGGCCCGCCGCACCGACATGATCCCGCGCGACACCGTGCACCACTACACCACCTGGAACCCGCTCGGCCGGCGCCAGCGGATGTACACCGGCCACGAGATGGAGGCCCACCTCCAGGAGGCCGTCCGGATGGTCTTCCCCAGCCTCGTCGCCGCGCTCGACACCTGCGCGCAGCTCGCCCGGCTGGAACCGTACGACCCGGGCTTCGCCCTCGCACTGGACCGCACCGCACAGCACGTCCAGTCGATGGTCGACTCCATCGACTTCACCGTCGCCAACGTCTCGCCCGCCTTCTTCGCCCAGACGCTGCGCTCCTACTTCGAGGAGATCGACGTCGCGGGCCGCGACTACCTCGGCCCCGCCGCCGCGCAGGTCCCCCTGTGGCTGGTGGACCTGACGCTCTGGCAGTGCGACCGCTCCCAGCCGGCGTACGACACCTTCCTCGACGAGTCCGTCCAGTACAGCCTGCCGTCCTGGCGCGCCTTCTACGCGGCCCACAAGGGCGGCGTCTCCGCCGTCAGCAAGCTGTCCGCCGCCCTGAGCTGGGAGACCGTGCACCGGCTGCCGCCCCAGCTCATGGCCTCCGCCCGCTCGCTGGCCCGCGTGCTGCGCATCCTCAAGACGTTCCGCGCCCGGCACATCGGCATCGCGCGCAAGGCGTACAGCGACGAGCTGCGGCTGTACGACGAGGGCAGCGGCGGCGCCCCGGTGGCGCTGCTGCGCGAGGTCCTCGACCTGACGCGGGACAACGAGACGCTGGTGCGGCGCTCGGTCCAACCCCCGCGGGCGGCGGGTGCGCC
Organism: Streptomyces sp. NPDC045431; assembly: GCF_040646655.1. Taxonomy (NCBI): domain Bacteria; kingdom Bacillati; phylum Actinomycetota; class Actinomycetes; order Kitasatosporales; family Streptomycetaceae; genus Streptomyces; species Streptomyces sp. NPDC045431. The sequence continues at coordinate 149,686 of NZ_JBEZAQ010000004.1, read as the reverse complement.
CGCGGCCACCGCGCCCGCGGCGAACGCACCCGCGGCCGCGGCGCCCGCCGTCGCGCCGCACCGTCCCGCACCGGCCGCGTAAGAGGAGCGCCCCCCATGACCCCGCACATACTCATCGCCGGCGGCGGCGTCGCCGGCCTCACCGCCGCGCTCTCCCTGCACGCCGCGGGCTTCCAGCGCGTCACCGTCGTCGAGGCCGCCCGCGAGATCCGCTCCGTCGGCGCCGGGCTGAACATCATGCCCAACGCCGTCCGCGAACTCGACGCGCTCGGTGTCCTCGACCGCCTGGAGACCGACGCCGTACGCACCCGGGAGCTGCGCTACTACCACCGCTCCGGCGGCCTCGTCTCCCGCGAGCCCCGCGGCCTGCGCGCCGGCTACCGCTGGCCCCAGCTGTCGATCCACCGCGGCCACCTCCAGCTCGTCCTCGCCGAGGCCGTACGGGAACGGCTCGGCCCCGCCGCGATCGTCGGCGGCGTCCGCGTCGCCGGCCTGGAGCTCCTCCCGGACGGCCGCCCGCGCGTCCGCCTCGAACACCGCACCGGCGCCACCCGCGGCCTCGCCTCGCTCGAACCGGACGTCCTGATCGGCGCCGACGGCATCCGCTCGGCGGTCCGCGCCGCGCTCTACCCGGGCGAGGGCGCGCCGCCGTGGAACGGCATGCTCGTGTGGCGCGGCGTGTCGTCGATGGCGGCGAAGGACACCGCTTCCTTCATGCTCATCGCGGGCGACGACCGCCAGAAGGCCGTCGTCTACCCGATGACCGAGCCGACCCTGCGCAGCCCGGACGTCCTCGTCAACTGGGCGCTGGCGATGCCCGCCGACCGCGTCGCCGGTGCCGGGGGCACGGACGCCGTACGCGGCGACTGGAACCGGCCCGTGCCGGTCGGCGACTTCCTCCACCACTACGAGGGCTGGGAGTTCGACGGCGTCAGCGTCCCCGACGTCCTGCGCGCCTCCGACGGCGCCTACGAGTACCCCATGGTCGACCGCGAGCCCCTGCCCCGCTGGAGCCACGGCCGCACCACCCTGATCGGCGACGCCGCCCACGCCATGTACCCCATCGGCTCCAACGGCGCGACGCAGTCCATCATCGACGGCCGCGCCCTCGCGCACGCCATGGCGCTGTACCGCGACCCGGCCGACGCCCTCGCCGCCTACGAGGCGGACCGGCGTCCCGCCATGACGGAGCTCCAGCGCGCCAACCGCAGCCTGGGCCCCGAGGTCGTCATCAACCTGGCCCACCAGCGCGCGCCCGGCGGCTTCACCGACATCGACACCGTCATCCCGCCGGAGGAGCGCGCCGAGATCGCCGCGCGCTACGCCCTGACCGGCGCTTTCGACCCGGCGGCCGTCAACGCGGGCTCACCCTACGAGGTGGCGGTGAGCGTGCTCCCCTGAGTGCGCCGTGGTTGACGGGGGCGCCGTGCCACTACCGTCGAAGGGTGAAGGCGGACGCACACCGTGGTGCGTCCGCCCCGATACGTACCTGCCCTGCGAAGGTGGAACACGTGAAGGCAATCCGTCGATTCACCGTGCGCCCCGTCCTCCCCGAACCCCTGCACCCCCTCAGCGACCTCGCGCGCAACCTGCGCTGGTCCTGGCACACCGAGACCCGCGAGCTGTTCCAGTCCGTCGACCCCGACGGGTGGCGGGCGGCCGGCGGCGACCCCGTACGGCTGCTCGGCTCGGTGCCCGCCGCGCGCCTCGCCGAGCTCGCAAAGGACCGGCGGTTCCTGCGCCGCCTGGCCGCCGCCGCCGACGACCTCGACGACTATCTGCACGGCCGCCGCTGGTACCAGCAGCACCAGGGCGCCTCGGACGGCGAACTCCCCGCCGCCGTCGCCTACTTCTCGCCGGAGTTCGGCGTCACCGCGGCCCTGCCGCAGTACTCCGGCGGCCTCGGCATCCTCGCCGGGGACCACCTCAAGGCGGCCTCCGACCTCGGCGTCCCGCTGATCGGCGTCGGGCTGCTCTACCGCCACGGCTACTTCCGCCAGTCCCTCTCCCGCGACGGCTGGCAGCAGGAGCACTACCCGCTCCTCGACCCCAACGAGCTGCCGCTGAGCCTGCTGCGGCAGGAGAACGGCTGCCCCGTCCGCGTCTCCCTCGCGCTGCCCGCCGGCCGCCGGCTGCACGCGCACGTCTGGATCGCCCGCGTCGGGCGCGTACCGCTGCTGATGCTCGACTCGGACGTCGAGGAGAACGGCACCTCCGAGCGGGATGTCACCGACCGGCTGTACGGCGGTGGCAGCGAGCACCGGCTGCTGCAGGAGATGCTGCTGGGGATAGGGGGAGTACGGGCCGTCCGGGCGTACTGCGCGCTGACCGGCCATCCGGAGCCCGAGGTCTTCCACACCAACGAGGGCCACGCCGGCTTCCTCGGCCTGGAGCGCATCAGCGAACTGACCGGGAAGGGACTGGAGTTCGACGCGGCGCTGGAGGCGGTGCGCGCGGGAACCGTGTTCACCACCCACACGCCCGTCCCGGCCGGCATCGACCGCTTCGACCGCGATCTCGTCGCCCGCCACTTCGGCGACGGCGCGGAGCTGCCGGGCATCGACGTCGAGCGGATCCTCCAGCTGGGCAGGGAGACCTACCCGGGTGGTGAGCCCGGCCTCTTCAACATGGCGGTCATGGGCCTGCGCCTCGCCCAGCGCGCCAACGGCGTGTCCACGCTCCACGGCGCCGTCAGCCGCGAGATGTTCGCGGGCCTGTGGCCGGGCTTCGACCCCGAGGAGGTGCCCATCACCTCCATCACCAACGGCGTCCACGCCCCGACCTGGGTCGCCCCCGAGGTGTTCCGGCTCGGCGCCCGCAAGATCGGCACCCAGCGCGCCGAGGACGCGCTGAGCGTCGGCGGCTCGCAGCGCTGGGACTCCGTCGCCGACATCGCCGACGCCGAGATCTGGGAGCTGCGGCGCGAGCTGCGCGAACAGCTGGTGACGGAGGTACGGACCCGGCTGCGCGCCTCCTGGCGGCAGCGCGGCGCGGGCTCGGCGGAGCTCGGCTGGATCGACGGCGTCCTCGACCCCGACGTGCTCACCATCGGCTTCGCCCGCCGCGTCCCGTCGTACAAGCGGCTGACGCTGATGCTGCGGGACCGCGAGCGGCTGACCCGGATGCTGCTGGACCCGGAGCGGCCGGTGCAGATCGTGGTGGCGGGCAAGGCCCACCCGGCGGACGACGGCGGCAAGCGGCTGGTGCGGGAGCTGGTGCGGTTCGCCGACGACCCGCGCGTACGCCACCGCATCGTCTTCCTGCCGGACTACGGGATGGGGATGGCGCAGAAGCTCTACCCCGGCTGCGACGTCTGGCTGAACAACCCGCTGCGGCCGCTGGAGGCCTGCGGTACGTCGGGGATGAAGGCGGCGCTCAACGGCTGCCTCAACCTGAGCGTGCTCGACGGCTGGTGGGACGAGTGGTACGAGCCGGACTTCGGCTGGGCCATCCCCACCGCCGACGGCCCGACGACGGACGAGGACCGGCGCGACGACCTGGAGGCCGCCGCGCTGTACGAGCTGATCGAGCAGCGGGTCGCCCCCCGCTTCTACGACCGCGGCGGCAACGGCCTGCCGGAGCGGTGGATCGAGATGGTCCGCCGTACGCTCGCCAACCTCGGCCCCAAGGTGCTGGCGGGGCGCATGGTGCGCGAGTACGTGGAGCGGCTGTACACCCCGGCCGCCCTGGCCCACCGCGCGCTGGACGAGGGCGCGGCACGCGAACTGGCCGCCTGGAAGGCGCGGGTGCGCGCCGCGTGGCCGCGCGTCGCCGTCGACCACCTGGAGGTCGACGAGGCCAACGGCACCGCCGAGCTCGGCGCCACGCTCGCCCTGCGCGTACGGGTGACCCTCGGGGACCTGAGGCCCGAGGACGTCGAGGTGCAGGCGGTCGCCGGCCGGGTCGACACCGACGACCGGCTCCGCGACGCCCAGAAGGTGCCGCTCAAACCGTCGGGAGGGCCGGACGAGCAGGGCCGCTGGGTGTACGAGGGACCGCTGACCCTCGACCGTACGGGCCCGTTCGGCTACACCGTGCGGATACTGCCCGCGCACCGGCTGCTGCCGGCGGGCGCGGACCTGGGCCTGGTGGCGCTGCCGACGGAGACGACGGGGGAGGGGGCCGGCGTGCTGATGCGCTGAGCCGGCCGGGGAGGAAGGGGCCCGGCCGCCCGCCGCGCGGCCGGGCCTTTTTCCCTTTCATATGCGGATCGCTTTCCGGCGCGGTATGGGCGGCGGGCACGCCGGGCATTCATGAAGGAACCAGGGGCGGGGCCGGGGGAGGGGGCGGATATGGAAAGGGTGCCGCGCAAGGGAAAGGGAGCGGGCGGAGCGGGATTTCCCCGCCCGGGCCTGTTCTGGCTCGGGGTGACCGCCGGGACGGTCGGCACGGTGCTGCATCTGCCGATGTTCCTGGCCTCCCGTCATATGGGGTACCGGATGGCCGGCATGGCACCGGACCCGGCCATGGTGGCGGGCATGGCGCTGATCGTGGGCGGCGTGGGCGCGGTGCTCGCCGGGCTGTGGCCGCCCCGGGACGAGGCCCTGCGCCGGGAGGCCGCCCTCTCCGCGGTCCGGGTGCGCCCGCAGGACGACGCCCCGCTGAGGCCCGCCCACGTCGCGCTGCTGGTGGTGCTCTCGCTCGCCGTGACGATCGACGTCATGAAGCCGCTCACCCTGTCGCTCGTCGTGCCCGGGGTCGCCGCCGAGTACGGCCTCGCGTCGCCGCTGCGCCCCGGGGGCGGCGTACCGGTGGCCTGGCTGCCGCTGGCCGGGATCACCGGCACCATGGTGGGCTCCTTCGTGTGGGGCTGGCTGGGCGACCGGATCGGCCGGCGCAACGCGATCCTGCTGGCCGGGGTGCTGTTCGCCACGACGTCGGTCTGCGGGGCCATGCCGGGGTTCTGGTGGAACGTGCTGATGTGCCTGGTGATGGGCGCGGCGGCCGGCGGGATGATCCCGATCGCCTTCACCCTGATCGCGGAGACGGTCCCGCGCCGGCACCGCGGCTGGCTGATGGTGCTGATCGGCGGGAACGTCACGGTCGCGTACGCCCTGACGAGCTGGCTGGCGGCGGTGCTCACCCCGGAGTTCGGGTGGCGTGCGCTGTGGCTGGTGGGGCTGCCGACGGGACTGGCGCTGCTGGTGCTGAACCGCTGGATCCCGGAGTCGCCGCGGTTCCTGCTGGCCACCGGACGCGCGGAGAAGGCCCGTGAGGTGCTGGCGCGGTACGGCGCGGCGCTGGTGCCGGTGGAGTCCTCGCCGGAGCCGGAGGGCGCGGAGGGCGGGCCCCGGCCCGGGTACGCGCGCCTGTGGGAGCGGGGATTCGGCGGGCGTACGGCGGTGCTGACGGTCCTCGCGGCGGGCGCCGGGCTGCTGACGTACGGGTTCCAGATGTGGCTGCCCGTCAACCTGGCCCGAATCGGCTACCTGGAGGCGTCGTCGGCCCGCGTCCTGCGGGACAGCGCCCTGATCAGCCTGCCGCTCAACGTGGTGACGGCGCTGCTGTACGGGCTGTGGAGCAGCAGGCGCACGGCGGTCGTCGTCGCGGGCGCCGCGGCCGCCGCCCTGGTGGTGCTCGCGGCGGCGGGCGAGGAGGTCGCCGGGAACGCGTCGCTGATGCGGCTGCTGCTCCTGGTCCCGCTGTGGGGCATCAGCGCGACCGCGGCCGTGGTCGCCGCGTACAGCTCCGAGGTGTACCCGACGGCCCTGCGGGCGCGGGGAACGGGCTGGGCGGCGGCGGTGAGCAAGGTGGGCGGGGTGCTGATCCTCGCCCTGTCGGTGGCCGCCGCGGCCGTCCCGCCGATGGAGGTCACGGCCCTGGTGGCGGCGGCGCCGCTGGCCGCGGCGGCGCTGGCTTTCACGTTCTTCGCCCCGGAGACCCGGGGGCGGGTGCTGGACGAGGGCTGAACTCGCGGAGTTCCGAATTCCGTTGCGCTTGGCGTATTCTCGCCAATTCAAAGGAGAACTCGTATGTAAATAGCATCGCTAATGATGCGCGCGCCCTCTGGAATCTACCGGCGCACTACCGCCCCATTCCGCATTCGTCACGCGGATGGGTGAATTGGGTCGTGAAAATGGTCCGAATGGCGGCACTCGGGAATGTCGTAAGTGCACATCACCCACTCCCCGAGTATCGTTTGGAGGTTCTTCCCGTGCCCACAACCACCATCCTGCCGTCGGTCGGCGCCGAAATCCCCTGCAGTTGCTATGCGGCGAACGTCCCGCTCAAGATCCGTACCGCCCTGGTGAACGTCGAGTTCAAGGGCGGCATCAAGGTCCGGGTCGAGGCGCACCCGAGTGAGCCGGCCCACAAGGCCGTCGTGCTCAAGGTGATCGGCCACAAGGTCGAGGCCGACCACCCGCAGCTCGGCAAGATCACCATCGAGCAGGAGAACATGGAGGCGACGCCGGACAGCCTCCTGAACATCGTCCAGCACTTCCCGCCGAAGCTGAGCGCCGTGATGTTCCTGTCGTTCAAGCTGACCGTCGAGCGGCCCCCCGGCCAGGGCGCCAACGAGGGAGCCCGGCCGGAGCCGCTGGTCCTGCGGACCAAGGAGCCCGCGAAGCTCCTGAGCCCGGAGCTCAGCAAGTTCCCGCCGGACGGGGACTTCTACCGGCTCGAGAACCCGATCAAGCTCGTCCACCCGGACACCGACCAGGTCGTCGCGACGATCGACAAGTTCCCGGTCCGGGTCGGCGGCTGAGCTACCCCGCCCGGTAGCGACGCACCGACCGGCCACCACCGACAGCGAGCGCGGGGGTGCCCCGATGAGCCATGCCCGGATTCCCAAGGTGACGCTCACCGCCGGCGTCGTACGAAGTGTGCGCGCCTGTCTCGTCCTCACGGTCCGGCTGGCCCTCCTGGGCCTCATCGTCCTGCGCTGCTCCCTGTCACCGGGCAAGGACCGCTTCGCGCCCCGGCGCGACGCCTGGCTCCTCGCCACGGTGACCGCACTCGGGCCGGCCTTCGTCAAGGCCGCCCAGATCCTCAGCACCCGCGCCGACGTGGTCCCCCGTCATGTCGCCCGGGTGCTGAGCACCCTTCACGACCAGGTGTCCCCCCTTCCGCTCGGGGACGGGACACGCCGCTTCCCACCCGCGCTGAGACGCGCCCTGAAGGACGATCCCGGTCTGCCTACCCGTGCTCCGGTCGCCGCGGGCACCATCGCCTGCGTCTACCGCGCCGAGCTCGCCGACGGCCGCACCGCCGCGCTCAAGGTCCGCCGCCCCGGCGTCGTCCGGCTGCTCACCACCGATCTGGCGATCATGCTGGCGCTCGCCCGGCTCGTCGCGCCGCTGCCGCCCCTGCGCGGGGTGCCGGTGGTGGACATCGTGCGGCAGCTGACGGACTCCCTGCGCGGACAGCTCGACTTCGACCGCGAGCGGCGCAGCCTCCGCTTCCTGCGGGAGAACCTCGCGGAGGAGCCGCACGTACGCGTCCCGGAGGTCTACGACGAGCTCTGCGGACCGGACGTCCTGGTCATGGAGTACCTCGACGACCTGCACGACGGGGAGAGGAGAGCGGGCGGCGCGCAGGCCGCCGTGACAGCCCTGCGCGCCGCCTTCCACATGCTCTTCCTCGACGGCTTCGTCCACTGCGACCTGCACCCCGGCAACCTCGTCTGCGGGCCCGGCCGCGCGGTGACCGTCGTCGACGCCGGCTTCACCGTGCGCCTGACCGAGCGGGCCCGGGAGAAGTTCACCGACTTCTTCGAGGCGATGGGCGCCGGGGACGGCCGGACCTGCGCCGACATCGTGCTCTCCACCACGCACCCCGGGTCGCGCACCGACACCGAGGGCTTCCGGCGCGAGCTCGCCGAGCTCATCGCCTCCCGGGGGGACGCGACCGCCGCCACGTTCGACCTGATGTCCTTCGCCGCCCGGCTGTTCGCGCTCCAGCGCCGCCACGGCCTGTACGCCGACCCGCAGTTCGTCTTCCCGATCCTGTCGCTGCTGGTCCTGGAGGGCACCGTACGGGACCTCGGCCCGGACCTGGACTTCCAGGCCGTCGCCAAGCCGTACCTGATCACCGCCCTCATGGAACGCGCGATCCTCACCGCCCAGAGAAAACAGGAGAAACAGGAGTCCGGCTGACATGTTCTCCCCTCCCTCGCCGCCCGGACCGGACACCGCCGCCTCCGAGGAGGCGACGCCGCCCCGGCCACCCCGGGCCGCCCCCGTGGTGCCGCGCCCCCTGCGCCGCATCGTCATCCCGCTGCTGCGCCAGGACACCGCGCAGGTCGACTTCGGCGTACGCCGCTTCCGCCTGCGGCCCGGGCCCGCCCGCGACATCCTCCAGGCGGCCGGACAGGCGTTCCTCACCGGTTTCCACGCCGCGCTCGACACCCGCACCCCGGCCGAGCTGGCCGCCGAGGTGGAGCGCCTTCCGCCCGAGCGGCGCGGCTTCGCCTACGAAGGCGCCGGCATGGCCTGCTCCGTCCTCGACCTGCTCACCGGCGCACGCGGCCGCAGGTTCGCCGCCCTCGTGTCCGGCCCCGCCGCCCCGTACCCGCACCTCGTGCACGTCGGCGCCGGATGGGCGTACGCGCGCCTGGGCCTGCGGCCCCGCAACGGCCTCCCGGCCGCACAGCCGCCCGAGCAGTGGCTCGCCTGGGACGGGTACGGCTTCCACCAGGGGTTCTTCCACCCCGACCGGGTCATCGGGCGCCGGCACGTCGAGCGCGGCCTGACCGCCGACGAGCGTGCCATCCGGGACCAGGGGCTGGGCCGCGCGCTCTGGTTCCACGAGTGCGCCGACCCCGAGGGCATCGCCCTGCGCATCGCCGAGTTCGCGCCCGGCCGCCGCGGCGACCTGTGGAGCGGCGCCGGCCTCGCCGCCACCTACGCGGGCGGCGCCACCCCCGCGGAGCTGCACCGCCTCGCCGAAGCGGCCGGCGACCACCGCGCCGACCTCGCCCAGGGCTCCGCCTTCGCCTGCGCGGCCCACCACGTCTCCGGCACCGTCCCGGAGCACACCCACGCGGCGGCACGCGTCCTGACGGGCACCACCGCCGAGGAGGCGGCCGCGTGGACCGACCGCTCCCGTGCCGCCCTCGGCCCCGCCGCGACCGGCACCGGCGACTACCAGCGCTGGCGCGCCGGGATCCGCCACCTGTACCTCCGCAGCCGCCGAGGAGACCACTGACCATGCCCGCACCCCTCGTGAGCCTCGTACGCCGCAACCTGGCGCGGGTCGCCGCGCTCCTCACCTGCCTGCTGCTGTGGCAGCTCTCCCAGCCGCCGGACGCCTCACCGGCGATGCGCGAGCGCCTCGCCCAGCGGTTCTCCTTCTCGCCGCACCTCGTCTCACCCGCGCGCCACCCCGCCGACCGGGCCCTGCGGCCGGTCGCCCCCGCCTACCGCGACATCCCGTCGTGGATCTCCTCCGTGGGCGCCGGCGTGGCCCTGTGGTCGGCGGACGGCGGCAGTGTCGCGCGCGACCTGTGCCTCGTCGACCCGCGCACCGACACGGTCACCGTCAGCCCGGCTCCCGGCACCGGCCGGCGGTACGCCCCCTTCACCCTCAGCCCGCCCGCGCGCGACCTGCCCTCGTACGCCGCGCCCATGGGCTGCCTCCCGGCGGACCTCAACGAGGACGGCCGGCAGGACGTGGTCGTCTACTACTGGGGCCGCTCGCCCGTGCTCTTCCTGCGCCTCGCCGACCGGCCGCCGAGCGCCGCGGCGTTCCTCCCCCGCGAGCTCGTCCGCCCGCGCGCCGTGTGGAACACCAACGCCGCCACCGTCGGCGACTACGACGGCGACGGCCACCTCGACCTGGTCTTCGGCAACTACTTCCCCGACGGCGCCCGCGTCCTGGACCCCGAGGCCCACCAGCCCCGCCACCTGGTGATGAACGCCTCCCTCTCCAACGCCCGCAACGGCGGCACCAACCGCCTCCTGCGCTTCACCGGCGCCGACCGGGGCCCCGCCCCCGACGCCCGCTTCACCGAGGTGCCCGACGCCTTCGCACCGGACGCCGCGCGCGGCTGGACCCTCGCCCTGGGCACGTACGACCTCGACGGCGACCACCGGCCCGAGCTGTACGTGGCCAACGACTTCGGGCCCGACCAGCTGCTCGTCAACGAGTCGTCCCCGGGCCGCGTCCGGTTCCGCGAGGCCGTCGGGCAGCGGCACGCCACCACCCCCAAGTCCAAGGTGCTGGGCCGCGACTCCTTCAAGGGCATGGGTGTCGCCTTCACCCACCTGGGCCCGGACCGCGTCCCCGACATCCTGGTCAGCAACATCGGCGAGGCGTACGCCCTCCACGAGAGCAACTTCGCCTTCACCGCCACCGGCGGCCTCCGCGACGCCGGGCGGGCGCTCCACCGGGGCACCGCCCCGTACGACGACGACAGCGAGCCGCTGGGCCTGTCCCGCACCGGCTGGACCTGGGACGTCAAGGCCGCCGACTTCGACAACGACGGCGGCCCCGAGATCATGCACGCCACGGGCTTCGTCGCCGGACACACCGACCGCTGGGCGCAGTTGCAGGAGACGGCCATGTCCAACGACCTCATCCTGGACAACCCCCGGCTCTGGCCCCACTTCAAGCCGGGCATCGACCTGTCCGGCCACGACCGCAACACCTTCTTCGTACGCGGTGCCGACGGCCGCTTCACCGACGTGGCGCGGGAGGCCGGGGTCGGCACGGACGCCGTCAGCCGGGCCTTCGCGATCGGCGACGTGGACTCCGACGGCCGCCTCGACTTCGTCGTCGCCAACCAGTGGGCGCCGTCGGTGATGTACCGCAACACCGGCCGCGCGGGCGCCTTCCTGGCGCTCCGGCTGCGCCTCCCGGCCGCCGACGGCGGCGGTCCGACCCGGCCCGCCATCGGCGCCACCGCCACCGTCACGCTGCCCGACGGCACCGTCCGCACCGAGCAGCTGTACCCGGCCAACGGCCACAACGGCGTCAACGCCCCCGACCTCACCTTCGGCCTCGGCGACGCCGCCAAGACCCCGCCCTCCACCGCCCTGCCGGTACGCCTGACCTGGCGCGACGGCCGGGGACGCGTCCACGCCCGCACCACCACCCTCCGGCCCGGCCACCACGAGCTGGTTCTCACCGAGGAGACACGATGAACCGACTCGGCACCCGAATCGGAACCCGGCTCGGTCGCACGGCGCGCTCCGTGCTCGGCGGCCCGGACGACCCGCGCAGCGCCGCACTGCGCCGGTTCGGCCTCTCCATCACCGTCCTGACGGTGGTCGGGCACACCGTCCTCGGCTTCGAGCAGGCGTACCTCACCCCCGTCGTCGCGGTGGCCGCGGCCCTGCTCGCCGAAGGCGTTCTCGGCGCCATCGACGCCCACGCCCGCGGCGTGCGCCCCTGGTACGCCGCCGGTTCCGCCGGGGCCGTCGTGGACCTGCTGCTCCCCGCCTACATCACCGCCCTGGCGTGCGCCATGCTGCTGTACGCCAACGACCGGCTGATGCCGACGGTGCTCGCCACCGTCGCGGGCGTGGCGAGCAAGTACGTCGTCCGGGTGCGCGTCGCCGGGCGGGCCCGGCACGTGCTCAACCCCAGCAACACCGGGATCGTGCTCGTCCTGCTGCTCTTCCCGTGGGTCGGGATCGCGCCGCCGTACCAGTTCACCGAGTGGACGGCCGGTCCGGTGGACTGGCTGATCCCGCTGGTGGTGCTGGCGGCCGGGACGATGCTCAACGCCAAGCTGACCGGCAAGATGCCGCTCATCGCTGCCTGGTGCGGCGGATTCATCGCCCAGGCGGTGCTCCGCTGGGCCCTGTCCCCGGGCGACCTCTCGCTGGTGAGCGCGCTGCTGCCGATGACGGGCGTGGCGTTCGTGCTCTTCACCAACTACATGATCACCGACCCGGGTACGACCCCGTGGCGCCCACGCCACCAGGCCGTCTTCGGCGCGGCGACGGCCGCCGTGTACGGCGTGCTCGTCCACTTCCACATCGTCTTCGGCCTGTTCTTCGCGCTGGTGATCACATGCGTGCTGCGGGCGGTCGTCCTGGTGGCCGCCGAGCGGCTGCCGCGCGCCTCCGCCGCCGCCGGCCCCCCTGTCGTGTCCGCTTCCGTCCCCGGGCAGGGCCGCCCCTCACTCCAGCCGGAGACACGATGAGTCCGTACGCAACGGAGGGCGCCGACGAGACCGCGCCCCCGCTCGCCATCGTCGGCATGGCCTGCCGCTACCCCGACGCCGAACGCCCCGACCGGCTCTGGGAGATGGCCCTGGAGCAGCGCCGGGCGTTCCGCCGCCTCCCCGCGGAGCGGATGGACCCGGACGACTACTACGACGCCGATCCGGCGGCCCCCGACAAGACGTACAGCCTGTACGCCGCCGTCCTGGAGGGCTGGACCTTCGACCGCTCGGCGTTCCGCATCCCCGGCCCGGTCTTCCGGGCCGGGGACCCCGCCCACTGGCTCGCCCTGGAGACCGCCGCCCGCGCCCTGGAGGACGCCGGCTTCCCCGGCGGCGCCGGACTGGCCCGCGACCGCGTCGGCGTGGTCCTCGGCAACAGCCTCACCGGCGACGCCACCCGCGCCGGGACGCTGCGGCTGCGCTGGCCGTATGTGCGCCGCGTCCTCGCCGCCGCCCTGGCGGACGCACGACTGCCCGGCGACGTACGGGAGGAGGTGCTGCGCCGCGCCGCGGCCGACTACCTGGCGCCGTTCCCGCCGACGACCGAGGAGTCCCTCGCCGGGGCGCTGTCCACCACCATCGCGGGCCGGATCTGCAACCACTTCGACTTCCACGGCGGCGGCTACACCGTCGACGGCGCCTGCGCCTCCTCCCTCCTCGCCGTCGTCGAGCTGTGCCGCGCGCTGCGCGACCACAGCGTCGACTTCGGCCTGGCGGGCGGGGTCGACCTGAGCCTCGACCCCTTCGAGCTGGTGGGCTTCGCCAAGACCGGAGCCCTCGCCGCCGACCGGATGCGCGTGTACGACGAGCGGTCGGCGGGCTTCTGGCCCGGCGAGGGCTGCGGCATGCTGGCGCTGATGCGGGCGGCCGACGCGCGCGCCGCCGGGCTGCGCGTGTACGCGGAGATCCGCGGCTGGGGCGTCTCCTCCGACGGCGCCGGGGGCATCACCCGGCCCGACCGGGACGGGCAGCTCCTCGCGCTGCGCCGCGCGTACGAACGGGCCGGCGCCGACCCCGCCGACGTCCTCCTCCACGAGGGCCACGGCACCGGTACGCGCGTCGGCGACGAGGTGGAGCTCAGCGCCCTGGCGGCGCTGCGCGCGGGCGCCCGCCACCGCGCCGCGCTCTCCACGGTCAAGGCGAACATCGGCCACACCAAGGCGGCGGCCGGGGCGGCGGGCGTCATCAAGGCGGCCATGAGCCTGCACACCGCGGTGCTGCCCCCGACCACCGGATGCCGCGACCCGCACCCGCTGCTGCGGTCGGACGAAACCCGGCTGCGCGTGCTGCGCCGGGCCGAACCCTGGCCGGAGGGCCCCCGGCTGGCCGGGGTCAGCTCGATGGGCTTCGGCGGCATCAACGCCCATGTGGTCCTCGCCGCGCCCGACACTCCGGCATCGCCCGCCCCCCGCAGCTCCTGCAGCCCCGTACGCGTACGCCGCCCGGCGCCCGAGCACGCCGTCATCGCCGCCGCGGCGGCCGAACCGGGCGAGCTGCGCCCGCTGTTCGAGGACATCGCCACGGCGGCCCCCCGGCTCTCCTTCGCGGAGCTGCACGACCTGGCGGCCCAGCTCGCGCGGCGCCCGGTGACGACCGGCGGTCCGGTCCGGGCCGCCGTGGTCGCCGCCACCCCCGACGAACTGGCCCGGCGGGCCGCGTCGGTGGCCGCCCGCCTCGCCTCCGGCACCGACGCGCCCGGCTCCCTCACGCACCTGCCGGGCATGTGGCTGGGGCACGGCGTACGCGGCCGGGTCACGCTCCTCTTCCCCGGCCAGGGCGCGCCATCCGCGCCCTCCGCCTCCACCGGGACCGCCCAGCCGGCGATCCACCGCGCCGCCCTGCGCGGGCTGCGCGCACTGGACGCCCTCGGCGTGACGGCGACGGCCGCCGTCGGGCACAGCCTGGGCGAGATCACCGCGCTGGTGTGGTCGGGCGCGCTCCCCGTACGGGACAGCATCCGTCTGGTACGCGCCCGGGGCCGGCTCATGGCCACCCTCGGCGCACCCGGAACGGGCATGCTCGCCCTCCGCGCGGAACCCTCCGCAGCGCTCGGCCTGTGCGACGGGACCGGGCTGGTCATCGCCGCGTACAACGGCCCCCGTTCGGTCGTGCTCGCCGGGCCGGAGGAGGAGCTGCGCGTGGTGGCGGCCCGCGCCGGACGGGCCGGCATCGCCCGCACCCCGCTCCCCGTGTCCCACGGCTTCCACTCCCCGGCGGTCCTGCCCTGCGTCCCGCCGCTGCGCCGCGCCCTGGCCGACGTGGACTTCGGCCGTCCGGCGCGCCGCCTGCTGTCCACCGTGCACGGGCGGGAGCTGACCCCGGACGACGACCTGGTGGAGCTGCTGTGCGACCAGGTCACCGCACCCGTACGGTTCTGGGACGCGGTCGGCGGCGTACTCCCGGACACCGACCTGTTCTGCGCCTGCGGGCCCGGGCAGGGGCTCGCCTCGCTCCTCACCGACCAGGGCTGCGGTGTCCCGGTCGTCACCGTGGGGACCGGCGACCCGGACGCGGCCGACACGGCGGACGCGGTGGCCGCGCTCTTCGCGGCGGGCGCGCTTTCCCGGACCGACGCGCTGACGGCCGGGTGCGGGGCGCGGCCGATCGACCTCGGCAGGGAGCGGACGTTCCTGCGCAGCCCCTGCGCGGCGGCACCGGCGCTCCCCGGCACCCCGGCGGCCCCGGACGTCTCGGCCCCGGGCGTCTCGGCCCCGGTGGTGACGGAGCCGGTGGTGACGGCCCCGCCCTCGCGGGCCCCGCGCGCGGGGGAGTCCACGGTCCAGGAGCCCGCCGCCGCCGTACGCGACCTGCTCGCCCGGGCCACCGAGCTGGAGCCCGAGCTCATCGGCATGGAGACGCGGCTCCTGACCGACCTGCACCTCACCTCCCTGACGGTCACCCAGCTCGCCGCGACCGCCGCGCACCGCCTGGGCCGCCGCCCCCCGGCCGCGCCGCTGTCGCTGGCCGACGCCCGGGTGTGCGACCTCGTGGAGGCCCTCGACGCCCTGCCGCCCGCCACCGCCGCCGGCACCGCGGGAGCGCCCGACGCCACCGTCCCCGGCGTGGACACCTGGGTGGAGTGCTTCACCGAGCGGCTGCGGCGCGTCCACGACGGCCCGCCGGAGCCCACCGGCGCCGGATGGCGTCTCACCGTCCTCGGTGCAGGCGACGGCGAAGGCGACCTCGCCACTCTGGCGCCTCGCGTCTTCACCGGCACCGCGACCGCCTCCGACACCGAGCTGCTGTACGCGCCCCCCGGCGCGGCCCCGCCACCCGTCGGCCGCCTGCTGGCCGCCGCCCGCTCGGCGCTGGCCACCGGGCGGCTGGTGGTCGTCGCGCACGACACCGCGCTCACGGGCTTCGCGCACAGCCTCCACAAGGAGCACCCGGCCCTGGGCGTCACCCTGCTGCGGGTCCCGCCGACCGCGGCCGGCCTGCGCCACGCCGCCCGCTGGGCCGTCGCCGAGCCGGGCCGGTACCGGGAGCTGGTCGTGGACGAACGCGGCAGGCCCCACACCCCGGTCGCGCAGGTGGCGCGGTTCGCCGAGCCCGGGCCCTCGCGCCCGCTGCCCCTGGGCCCCGACGACGTGCTGCTCGTCAGCGGCGGCGGCAAGGGCATCGGCCACACCTGCGCCAAGGCGCTGGCGCTGGCCTGCGGGGTGCGCCTCGCCCTGCTCGGCCGGGCCCGCCCGGAGGACGACGAGTCCTTGCGCACGCGCCTCGCGGAGCTGGCGGAAGCGGGCGTGACCGCCGCGTACGAAGCGGCCGACCTCGCCGACGCCGCCGCCACGGCGGCGGCGGTACGCCGGCTCACCGAGCGGCTCGGCCGCCCGGTCACCGGCGTCCTGCACGCCGCGGGCGTCAACGAACCGGCCCGCTTCGCCGACCTCGACGAGGCGCGCGTCGAGGCCCACCTGGCCCCGAAGGTGACGGGCCTGCGCCACCTCCTCGCGGCGCTGCCCACGGACCGGCTGCGCCTGCTGGTCGGTTTCGGCTCGGTGATCGGCCGGTACGGGCTGCCCGGCGAGAGCCACTACGCCCTCGCCAACGGCCTGCTGCGCGCCGAGACCGAGCGGCTGGCCGCCGCACTGCCCGCCTCCTGCCGGGTGCTGACCATCGACTGGTCCGTGTGGACCGGCACCGGCATGGGCGTACGGCTCGGTGTGCTGGACTCCCTCCTGCGCGAGGACGTCACGCCCATCGCCCCGGAGACCGGCACGGACCTGTTCCTGCGCCTCCTCGCCGCCCGGACCCCGACCGCGGTCGCCGTGCACGGCCGGCTGGGCCGCGACGTACCCGCCCCCGCACCGGCGGGCCCGCCGCAGCGGTTCCTGGAGGAGGTACGCGTCCACTACCCGGCCGTGGAGCTGGTCGCCGAGGCGCGGCTCGACCTGCGCGGCACCGACCGCCACCTCGCCGGACACCGGCTGGACGGGGTGGTCTGGCTCCCCGGCGTCCTCGGCCTGGAGGCCATGGCCCAGGCGGCCTCGGCGGTGGCGGGCGGCCAACCGCTGTACGAGGCGCGCGACATCGTGTGGGCGCACCCCGTGACCGTGCCGGAGGAGGGCGCCCGCACCGTACGGGTGTGCGCCCTGCGCCGGGGGAACGCCGTGGAGACGGTGCTGCGCAGCGACGAGGACGACTTCTGCGTGGACCACTTCCGTGCCGTGTTCCCCCTCGCCGTACCGTCCCTGAACGGACACCGGCCCGCCCCGCCCGCGGACGCCGGGGACGACCTCCACCCCGACGAGCTGTACGGACCGCTCTTCTTCCACACCGGGCGCTTCCGCAGGGTCAGCGGCCTGGCGGCGCCCTCCGCGCGCGACTGCCGCGCCACGCTCGCACCGCCGGAACGGGGCGCGGACGACCCGTGGTTCGCGGCGCCGTTCGCCGCCCCGCTGCTCGGCGACCCGGCCGCCAACGACGCCTCCCTGCACGCGCTCCAGGCGTGCGTACCGCACCGCAGGCTGCTGCCGGTGGCCGCCGGGTCGCTGACGATCCGGCCCGGCGGGGGACCGGTGGAGCGGGTCCGCGGCACCGAACGCTCCGCCGCGGACGGCACGTACGTGTGGGACGCGGAGGGCCTCGACGCCTCGGGCCGCACCGTGCTGCGGTGGCGCGGGCTGCGGCTGCGGGACGTCGGCCCGCTGCCGCACGGCGAGCGCCCGTGGCCGGTCCCGCTCCTCGCGGTGCTCCTGGAGCGGGCGACCACGGCGCTGGGCCTGGACAGCCGCCTCGGCGTGACGATCCGCCCCGCGACGGGCTGCGCGTCGGCCCGCCCACCGGAGCCCGGCGTCTCCCGCAGCCACCTCGACGACCGGTGGGTGCTCCAGGTCGAGGACGCGGCGTCCAAGGGGCCCCTCGCCTGCGACTGGGAGACCGTTGCGGCGCGCCCGGAGAGCGAGTGGCGGCGGATCCTCGACCCGGAGCAGCGGGCCCTGGCCGACGTACTGCGCCACCAGTGCGGGGAGCCCTTCGACGCGGCGGCCAGCCGGGTGTGGACGGCCGCGGAGTGCCTGGCCAAGGCGGGCCGCCCGGCGCGCGCGCCGCTCACCCTCGGCGGGGTCTTCGACGGCGGCTGGGCGCTGCTGCGCTCGGGCGACGCGCTGATCGCCTCGGCGGTGGTGCGGGTGGCGGGCGTCGGGCGGCCGGTGGCGGTGGCGGTGCTGAGCGGACCGGAGGAGAACCGATGACGGCGGCGATGGGGACGGCGATGACGACGGCTGTGACAGGGGCGCCGGCGGCGCCCACGCGCACGTACGCGTACGAGCACCTGATCACCCTGGAGGAGACCAACCTCGTCGGCAACGTGTACTTCACCAACTACCTGCGCTGGCAGGGCCACTGCCGGGAGCGGTTCCTCGCCGAGCACGCTCCCGGGGTGCTCCGGGCGCTGCACGGCGACCTCGCCCTGGTGACCGCGTCCTGCCACTGCGAGTACTTCAGCGAGCTGTACGCCCTCGACCGGGTCACCCTGCGCATGTCGCTGACCGCGGCCGACGAGCACCGCGTGAGCATGGGCTTCGACTACTACCGCGTCAACGGCGCGGTGCCCCAGCTCGTCGCGCGCGGCGGCCAGACCGTGGCCTGCATGCGCCGCACCGGCGACGGCGGCGTACGACCCGTTCCCGTACCGGAGGAGCTGCGGGCCGCGCTCGCGCCGTACGGTCCGCCGGGGAGCGGCACATGACCGACGCCGCGGCCTTCCGGGCCGCGATGGCCCACATGCCCACCTCGGTCACGGTGGTCACCGCGTACGCCGCGTACGCCGCCGACGGCTCCCGCCACGGGCCCGTCGGCTGCACGGCCAGCGCCGTCCTGTCGCTCTCCCTGCGCCCGCCGAGCCTGCTGGTCTCGCTGTCGTCCACCGGCCGTACCGTCCGCGCGATCCGGCGCGCCGGCGGGTTCGCCGTCAACCTGCTGAGCTGGGAACAGCGCGACCTGACGCGCCGGTTTGCCGAGGAGCCCCCCTGCCGCCGCTTCGACGGGGTGCGGTGGGCGTACGAGCAGGGGCAGCCGGTCCTGATCGGGGCCGCCGCCAGCGTCGTGTGCGCCGTCGACAGCTGCTACGACGTGTGGGACCACACCCTGCTGGTGGGGCGCGTCCTGCACAGCGCCCACCATCCCGACCGCACCCCGCTGGTCTACCACCGCCACACGTGCACGACCGCCCGGTGGCGGTCGGACTACCACCGGGCGGTCGCGGACAACTCCTGAGCCGAAGCTCGGCAGGGCTTACGGGAAGGTCAGCTTCCAGCTGTTGATGTAGCCGGTGTCCTGCGCGGCGACGTCCTGCACGCGCAGCTTCCAGCTGCCGTTGGCGACCTCGCTGGAGGCGTTGACCGTGTAGGTCGCCTTGACGTTGTCGGCCGAGTCGGAGGAGCTGGAGTTCTTCAGCCGGTACGCCGTGCCGTCGGGGGCCACCAGGTCGACGACCAGGTCACCGCGCCACGTGTGGACGATGTCCACGTCCACCTTGAGGGTGGCGGGCGCGTTGCCCGCGACGCCGGTGACGCTCACGGCCGAGGTGACGGCCGCGCCGTTGTCGGGGATCGCGACGTCGGCGGTGTTCTCGAAGACCTTGCCGGTGCCCGGGTCGCCGCCGCCGGGACGCGAGCCGACGTTGACGCCCGCCCACGCGTGCTCGACGGCCTTCACCTCGGCGCTGCCGGCGCCGTACAGCTCGGTCGCGACGGCGACGGTGCCGGCGCGGGCACCCGCGTAGTCGGTCCGCGAGTTGAACTTCGTGGTCAGCGCCTTGTACCAGATCAGCGCGGCCTTGTCGCGGCCGATGCCGGTGACGGGGAGCCCGTCGGAGGTCGGCGAGTCGTACGCCACGCCGTTGACGGTCTTGGCGCCGCTGCCCTCGGAGAGCAGGTAGAACCAGTGGTTCGCCGGGCCGGAGGAGTAGTGGACGTCCACGCCGCCGATGCCGGAGTACCAGTAGTCCTTGGACGAGCCGTCCTTGCTCGGCTTGTCCATGTAGCGCAGCGGGGTGCCGTTGCCCCGGATGTCGATCTTCTCGCCGACGAGGTAGTCGCCCGGGTCCTTCGGGTTGTTGGCGTAGAACTCGACGGCGGCGGCGAAGATGTCGGAGGTCGCCTCGTTGAGGCCGCCGGACTCGCCGCTGTAGACCAGGCCCGCGGTGTGGGAGGTGACGCCGTGCGTCATCTCGTGCGCGGCGACGTCGATCGACGTCAGCGGCTTGGCGTTGGCGGCGCCGTCGCCGTACGTCATGCAGAAGCAGCTGTCCTGCCAGAAGGCGTTGACGTAGGCGTTGCCGTAGTGAACGCGGGAGTACGCGCCGACGCCGTCGCCCTTGATGCCGCTGCGGCCGTGCACGTTCTTGTAGTAGTCCCAAGTGAGCGCGGCGCCGTAGTGGGCGTCGGCGCCCGCGGTCTCCAGGTTGGACGGGGTGCCGTCGCCCCAGATGTCGTCGGCGCCGGAGAAGAGCGTGCCGGTGCCGGAGGTGCCGCGGTTGAGGTTGTACGTCTTGTGGTTGCCGCGCGCGGTGTCGGTCAGCGTGTAGGAGGGCGCGGTGCCCAGCGTGACCTGGCCGCTGTACTGGGTGTTGCCGGTGCCGGTGTGCACGGCCTGCCACTCGTACAGCTTCTTGCCGGTGGTGGCGTCGGTGATGACGTGCAGCTCGTTCGGGGTGCCGTCGTGCTGGAGCCCGCCGACGACCGTCTCGTACGCGAGGACCGGCGTGCCCTGGCCCATCCAGACCACCTTGCGCGGGGCGCGCTCGGCGTCCGTCGCCTTGGAGCCCTCCGCCCGGGCGGCGCCCAGCGCCTGCTTCTCGGCGGCGGCCGGGGTGACGTCCGCGGTGGTGTCGACGCCCTTGAGCTGTGCCGGGGACGCCTTGCTGACGCCTTCCGTCTTCCCCGCCTTCGTCTCGGTGACGACGAGGTCGCCGCCGAGGACCGGGAGCCCGCCGTAGGTGCGCTCGTAACGGGTGTGGGTGGTGCCGTCGCGGTCCTGGACGACGTCGCGGACGACGAGCTTCTCCTGGGCGCCGAGGCCGAGTTGCTTGGCGGTGGCCGCCTTGTCGGCGTCGGCGGCGCGTATCAGCGCGGTGCGCTGGGCGGGGGAGAGGTCGGCGGGCAGGGCGCCGGGGTCGGCCTTGCCGGCGGCCTGGCCCTTCGGGGCGACCGGGCCCCACTCGTCGTCGGCGGCGGCGGTGCCGGTCTGCACGCCCACGGCCAGCATGGCGGCGGCGGCGATCAGAGCACCCGTCGCGGTGGCGCGACGGCTTGGCGTGGATCTCACGCGGACTCCTTTTGCGAGGGGGGTACGGGCGGCTGGGTGGGCCGCTCGGCGGTGCAAACAGAGCTGGTGGAACAGGTCGGAACGCGGCGGTGACCGCGGGGCGAACAGCTGTGCGCAAGAACGGTGGAAGAGTGGCAGCAGCGGGGGGTTGCTGTCAGGACCGCGTCAACAAGTTGGCCGGAAATCGTCCGCTGCCCACATGGTCATGTTCGTTAAGCGGACGTTTCGTCAGATGCGCCGGGAGCGCCGGGGCGCGTGCCCTGGGGTGCCTCCCGTGCCGGTGTGCGCGCCCCCATGGGGGCGGCCGGGCGGAAACTCTGGCTCGTTCCGCCCCGCCCGTCTTCCGGCCGCACCGCGTCAGTCGTTCGGTCGCCGCCCGCCCCGCGTGTCGGGGGGTGCGATGTCTTAATGGTCCCGAATGCCCCATCAGAACGTCGGAACAGAAGGCAGGGATCAAGGTGCGGATCTTCTCCAGAGGCCCCGGGCGTACGCCCAGCGGACGGCGCCGGCGGCGGTGGCTCCTCGCCGCCGCCGTGACGTCCGCGCTCACCGCCTCCGTTTCCCCGGCGCACGCCGACGGCGGCGACTGGGTGCCCGTCCCCGACATGAAGCTCGCCCGCACGGGACACGGCACCACCACGGCGCCCTGCCCCGACGCCGTCGGCGCCCTCGGGGACGGCCAGTGCGTGTACGTCGTCGGCGGCCACCCCCTCGAAGCGGCCCTCTCGCTCCACGCGTACAGCCCCGGGAAGCGCACCTGGGCGAAGCTGCCCTCGATGACCGTGGGCCGCTCCGGCCTCGCCGCCGCCACCGCGCCCTGCCCCGGAGGCGTCAAGGCGCTGCGCGGCACCTGCGTGTACGCGGTCGGCGGCACCAACGGCGGCGGCTCCCTCACCACGGTCGAGGCGTACAGCCCGGCCACCAACACGTGGGCGACCGTCCCCGGGATGAAGAGCGCCCGCGCCTTCCTCGGCGCCGCGACCGCACCGTGCCCGCCCGGCGAGACGTCCCTGCGCGGCCTGTGCGTGTACGCCGTCGGCGGCGCGGCCCGCAGCGGGTCGGCGGCCGGCGGCACGAGCGCGGCCGGCCACGCCGCCGCCCAGGCCGCCGCCAAGGGCACCGGCACGGGCACGGCCCCCGCGAAGACCCCCGCCAAGGACCAGGCCCCCGCCAAGGACCAGGCCCCCGCGAAGAGCCAGGCCCCGGCCAAGGACCAAGCCCCCGCGAAGACCCCGGCATCCGCGTCCGCCAAGGACCCGGCCCCGGGCAAGGACCCCGCCCCGGGCACCGGTACCGGCTCCGGTCAGGGGGCCCACGTCCCCGGCACCGGCTCCGGCAGCACCGTCACCACCCTCGCCACCGTCGAGGCGTACAGCCCCGCCACCAACACCTGGACGACGCTGCCCCAGCTCCCCAGCCCCCGCCGCAGCCTGGGCGTCACCGCCGCGACCTGCCCCCGCGCCGTGATCTCCACCGCGCCGTCCTGCGTGTACGCCGTCGGCGGCACCGGCGCCGACACCGCCGAGCCCCTGAGCACCGTCGAGGTCTTCGACCCCGAGTCCCGCGCCTGGGTGAAGCTCCCCTCGACCCCGACCGCCCGCCGCGCCATGGGCGTGACGTCCGGCCCGTGCCCGGGCTCCACCTCGATGGTCGGCACCACGTGCGTGTACGGCATCGGCGGCTCGCCCTCCACCCAGATGACCGCGGTCGCCACCACGGAGATCTTCGCCCCCCGCACCAACAGCTGGTCGGCCGTCCCGTCCCTCCCGGAGGCACGCTTCGGCTTCGGCGCCACCGCCGCACCCTGCTCCGACGACGTCGCGCGCACCTGCCTCTACGCCCCCGGCGGCATGGCCGGCACGACGCCGAGCGCCCACACCTCGGCCTTCGACGTGTCGCGCCTCTGAGCGACGACGGAGACGGGCGGGGCCCTCACCCCACCACGCTGTCCCGCCACGCGCGGTGCAGGTCCGCGAAGCGGCCCTCGCCCGCGATGAGTTCGGCCGGCGGGCCGTCCTCCACGATGCGGCCCGCCTCCATCACCAGCACGCGGTCGGCGATCTCCACCGTGGAGAGGCGGTGGGCGATCACCACCGCCGTGCGGCCGTTCAGCACCGTGTCCATCGCGCGCTGCACGGCCCGCTCGCCCGGGATGTCGAGGGAGCTGGTCGCCTCGTCCAGGATCAGCACCGCCGGGTCGGCGAGCAGGGCGCGGGCGAAGGAGACCAGCTGGCGCTGGCCCGCCGAGATGCGCCCGCCCCGCTTGCGTACGTCGGTGTCGTAGCCGTCCGGCAGGGCCGCGATGAAGTCGTGGGCGCCGATCGCCTTCGCGGCCCGCTCGATCTCCTCGCGGCTCGCGTCCGGGCGGCCCAGGGCGATGTTCTCCGCGACCGTCCCGGAGAACAGGAACGCCTCCTGCGTCACCATCACCACGCCGCGCCGCAGCTCGGCGTTGGCCAGCCGGCGCAGGTCGACGCCGTCGAGGAGGACCCGGCCGTCCGTCGGGTCGTAGAAGCGGGCCAGCAGCTTCGCGAGTGTCGACTTGCCCGCGCCCGTCGCGCCGACCACCGCGACCGTCTGCCCCGCCGGGATCGTCAGGTCGAAGCGCGGCAGCACCTCGCCGCCCGTGCGGTACGCGAACCGGACGCCGTCGAAGACCACCTCCCGGCCCGGGCTTTCCGACCGCGACGGCGGCAGGGCGCGCGGCGCGGCGGGCTCCGGGACCGTGGGGGTCTGGGCGAGCAGCCCGGCGATCTTCTCCAGCGACGCGGCCGCCGACTGGTACGAGTTCAGGAACATCGCCAGCCGGTCGATCGGGTCGTACAGCCGGCGCACGTACAGCACGGCCGCCGCCAGCACCCCCAGCGCCAGCGTGCCGTCCGCCACCCGGTACGCGCCCCACAGCACCATGCCCGCGACCGCCGTGTTGGCGACCAGGCGCGAGCCGACGACATAGCGGGCCATCTCCAGGATCGCGTCGCCGTTGCGCCGCTCGTGGCGGTGGTTCAGCTCGCCGAAGCGCGCGTCGTTGGCCCGCTCGCGGCGGAACGCCCGCACCGGCCGGATGCCGTTCATCGTCTCGGCGAACTGCACGATCACCGACGAGATCGCGGTGGACCGCGCGCTGAACGCGACCGCCGCGCGCCGCTGGTAGAGCCGCACGAGCAGGTACAGCGGCACGAAGGAGGCGACGGCCACGGCGCCCATGCCCAGGTCCAGCCAGAGCAGCAGCAGCGCGATGGAGACGAAGGACACGAGGACGCCGACCAGCTCCTGCAGCCCCTCGCTGAGCAGTTCACGCAGCGCCTCGACGTCGGTCGTGGCGCGCGAGATCAGGCGGCCCGAGGTGTACCGCTCGTGGAAGTCGACGCTCAGGGCCTGCGCGTGCCGGAAGATCCGGCCCCGCAGGTCCAGCAGCACGTCCTGGTTGACCCGGGCGGACGCCCGGATGAACGCGTACTGGAGCAGCCCGGCCCCCACCGCGCACGCCGCGTACCCGGCGCCGACCGCGACCAGCGGCCCGTACGCCTCGCGCCGCAGCGCCGGTACGGCGGTGTCGATGGCGTATGCGACGAGCAGCGGTCCCGCCTGGACGGCCGCCTGCTGCACCAGCAGGAGCAGCGCGGCGACCACGACCCGCCCGCGCAGCGGCCGCAGCAGCGACCGCAGCAGCGCGCCCGTCGCCCCGCGCGCCGCGGGCAGCGCGTCCCGGTCGAACGCGTCGCCGCCGCCGGCCGCCGACGGTGCCGGTGCCGCCTTCGGGGCCGCCCCCGGGCCCTTCGCGTCCTCGCGGGCGCCGTCCGCCGGCCTCGCGCCGTCGAGGCCCGCCTCCGTCTCCGTCACCGCGTACCGCCCCTCGTCGTCTCCGCACCCGACATCAGCCACGCGTACTCCGCGTTCGTCCGCAGCAGCTCCTGGTGCGTGCCGACCGCCGCGACGCGGCCCTCCGACAGCAGGGCCACGCGGTCGGCGAGCAGCACCGTGGAGGGCCGGTGCGCCACCACCAGGGCCGTCGTGTCGCGCAGGACCTCGCGCAGGGCCGCCTCGACCAGGCCCTCGGTGTGCACGTCCAGCGCGGACAGCGGGTCGTCCAGCACCAGGAAGCGCGGGCGCCCCACCACCGCCCGGGCCAGGGCCAGCCGCTGCCGCTGGCCGCCCGACAGGCTCAGGCCCTGCTCGCCGACCTGCGTCGCGGTGCCGTGCGGCAGCGCGCCCACGAAGTCCGCCTGGGCCACCTCCAGCGCCCGCCGCAGATCGGCCTCGCCCGCGCCCGCCGGGCCGGCGCCCATCAGGACGTTCTCGCCGACGGTCGCCGAGAAGAGCGTCGGCTCCTCGAAGGCGACCGACACCAGCTCGCGCAGCCGCTCCCGGGTCAGGGCCGCCACCTCGACGCCGTCGAGGAGGATGCGGCCGCCCGTCACCTCGTGCAGCCTCGGCACCAGCGCGGTCAGCGTGGTCTTCCCGGAGCCGGTCGCGCCGACCAGCGCCATCGTCTCGCCGGGCCGCACCCACAGGTCGACACCGGCCAGCACCGGCGGTGCGTCGGGCGGCGCGTCCGGATAGCGGAAGGAGACGTTCTCGAAGCGCAGCCCCCCGGACGACGGGGAAGCCGGCGCGGCACCGCCGCCGTCCTCCTCGGGCTCGTCCATCACCTCGAAGTACCGGTCCGACGCCGTCGCCGCCTCCTGGCTCATCGCCAGCAGGAAGCCGATCGACTCCACCGGCCAGCGCAGCGCCAGCGCCGTCGACAGGAACGCCACCAGCGTCCCCGCCGACAGCTCCCCGTCCGCCACCCGCACGCTGCCCAGCACCAGCGCCGCGCCGATCGCCAGCTCCGGTACGACGGTGATGACGGCCCAGATGGCGGCCAGCAGCCGCGCCTTGACCAGCTCCGTACCGCGCAGCCGCCGCGCCAGCGCACGGAACGCCCGGGCCTGGCTGCGGTGCCGACCGAAACCCTTGATCACCCGGATGCCGAGCACGCTCTCCTCGACGACCGTCGTCAGATCGCCCACCTGGTCCTGCGCGCGCCGCGCGGCGACCGAGTACCGCGTCTCGAACAGCGCGCACACCACGATCAGCGGCACCACCGGCACCAGCAGCACCAGCCCCAGCACCAGGTCCTGCGCCAGCAGCACCGCGCAGCCCACCAGCACCGTCACGCCGTTGACGAAGAGGAACGTCAGCGGGAACGCCAGGAACATCCGCAGCAGCGACAGGTCCGTCGTCGCCCGCGACAGCAGCTGTCCCGACGCCCACCGGTCGTGGAACGCCACCGGCAGCCGCTGCACATGCCGGTACAGGTCGGCGCGCATCGCCGCCTCCACCCCGGCCAGCGGCCGCGCCACCAGCCACCGCCGCAGCCCGAACAGCGCGGCCTCCGCGATGCCGAGCCCCAGCACCACCAGGGCCCCCAGCCACACCCCGTCCGGATCGCGCTCCGTCACCGGACCCTCCACGATCCACTTCAGGACGAGTGGGATGACCAGGCTCAGACAGGACGCCACCACGGCGACGAGGGCGGCGACGGACAGCCGCGCCCGGACCGGCCGCACGTACGGCCACAGGCGCAGCAACGAGCGCACGCTCGAACGGTTGGTCTCATGGTCAGCCATCAGCACCGAGCCTACGGTTCACCACTGACATCGCTCGCCTGGTTTTCGGCCGACCGGCCCTGGATCAAGCCTGCTTCCGGATCACTCCCGGACGCGCAGCAGCAGTACCGACCTCGGCGGCACCGTCAGGACACCGCCGCCCTCGTGCACCGTCCCCGGCGCCTCGGCCTGGTCCTCCCGCGAGGTGTCCACCACCAGCTCGTACGACGCGGCCCACGGCGGGCCGGGCAGCCGGAAGTCCAGCGGGTCGGCGGCCGCGTGCAGGATCGCCAGGAAGCTGTCGTCGGTGACCGGTTCCCCGCGCGCGTCACGGCCCGGGATGCCCCGGCCCGACAGGTACAGGCCGATCGTCGCGGTCCGCGCGTACCAGTCCCCCTCCGTCATCTCCTCGCCCCGCGCGGTGAACCACGCCAGGTCCCGCAGCCCGTCCGCCGCCTGCGGCCGGCCCGAGAAGAACGCCCGGCGCCGCAGCACCGGATGGGCGTGGCGCAGCTCCAGCAGCCGGGTCGTCAGCTCCAGCAGGCCGCGCGGCCCCGGCTGCTCCGGCAGCGACCAGTCGACCCAGCCGAGCTCGTTGTCCTGGCAGTAGGCGTTGTTGTTGCCCCCTTGCGTACGGCCCATCTCGTCGCCCGCGACCAGCATCGGCACGCCCGTCGAGAGCAGCAGCGTGGTGAGCAGGTTCCGCAGCTGCCGGCGCCGCAGCGCGTTGACCCCCTCGTCGTCGGTCTCGCCCTCCGCGCCGCAGTTCCAGGACCGGTTGTCGTTCGTGCCGTCCCGGTTGCCCTCGCCGTTCGCCTCGTTGTGCTTGTGCTCGTACGAGACGAGGTCGCGCAGCGTGAAGCCGTCGTGCGCGGTGACGAAGTTGATGGAGGCGTACGGGCGCCGCCCGCCCCACGCGTACAGGTCGCTGGACCCGGACAGCCGGTAGCCCATCTCCCGCACGTCTGGCAGGGCGCCGCGCCAGAAGTCCCGCACCGCGTCCCGGTAGCGGTCGTTCCACTCCGCCCACAGCGGCGGGAAGGCGCCCACCTGGTAGCCGCCGCTTCCCACGTCCCACGGCTCGGCGATCAGCTTCACCCGCCGCAGCACCGGGTCCTGGGCGATCGTCGCGAGGAACGGCGACAGCATGTCGACGTCGTGCATGGAGCGGGCCAGCGCCGCCGCCAGGTCGAAGCGGAAGCCGTCCACGCCCATCTCGGTGACCCAGTAGCGCAGTGAGTCGGTGATCAGGCGCAGCACGTGCGGCTGCACCACGTGGAGGGTGTTGCCGCAGCCCGTGTAGTCGGCGTACCGGCGGGGGTCGGCGGCCAGCCGGTAGTAGCCGCGGTTGTCGATGCCGCGCAGCGACAGCATCGGGCCCAGCTCGCTCGCCTCGGCGGTGTGGTTGTACACCACGTCGAGGATGACCTCGATGCCCGCGGCGTGGAGCGCCTTCACCATCCGCTTGAACTCGCCGACCTGCTGCCCGGCCGTGCCGGACGCGCTGTACGCGGCGTGCGGCGCGAAGTAGCCGATGGAGTTGTAGCCCCAGTAGTTCCGCAGCCCCCGCCGCAGCAGGTGGTCCTCGTGCGCGAACTGGTGCACCGGCAGCAGCTCCACCGCCGTCACCCCGAGCCGTACGAGGTGCTCGATCGCGGCCGGATGGGCGAGGCCCGCGTACGTGCCGCGCAGCTCCTCCGGGATGCCCGGGTGGCGCCGGGTGAAGCCCTTCACGTGCAGCTCGTAGATGACCGAGTCCGCCCACGGCGTCTTCGGCCGCCGGTCGTCCGCCCAGTCGTCGTCATCGTGGACGACCACGCCCTTGGGCACGTGCGGCGCGGAGTCGCGGTCGTCGCGCACGGTGTCGGCGACGTGCTGGTCCGGCCAGTCCCGGACGTGTCCGTACACCTCCGCCGGCAGGGCGAAGTCACCGTCCACCGCGCGCGCGTACGGGTCCAGCAGCAGCTTCGCCGGGTTCCAGCGCGCCCCCGTCCACGGGTCCCAGCGCCCGTGCACCCGGAAGCCGTACCGCTGCCCGGGCCGTACGCCCGGCACGAAGCCGTGCCAGATCTGGTGGGTCAGCTCGGTCAGCGCGGAGCGCCGCTCCGTGCCGTCCTCGTCGAACAGGCAGAGTTCCACCGCCTCCGCGCCGCCCGCCCACAGGGCGAAGTTCGTTCCGGCGACGCCGTCCGGCCCCACCCGGAACCGCGCGCCCAGCGGCGTCGGCGCCCCCGGCCACACCGGTGGCCCCGGGGCCGTCCTATGGCGCCCGTTCAGCTCGCGTACCACTCGCGGCGCACCGTGCGCGCTCCGCGCACGCCGCACCGCCTCCTGCTCCGCTGCGCTCGACACCTGCGGCCTCCCGCGGCTCCCCTTTTTTAAGGGCTCGGTTCTCCTCCAGGGTGCCTAAGACGGTGTCGACGGTCGATCGTGCTCGGATCGCTCGTCCCTCGCGACCCTCCGCGCTCCCCCTGCCTTCGGCGGGGGGACCCCCATCCCTGTCGACACCGCCGGCGCCCTTTCGGCTCACTCGCCCCGGCTTCCGGACCATGTGCGGACGAGCCGCGGCGTCCCGGCCGCGGCTCGTCCGCACATGGTCCTCCACCTGTTCTGCCCGCAGGGCCCGGCTCCCAACATGGCCCGCACCGACGTTTCCCCTGGAGGCCGCACTCGTTGGGCGCATCGTGAAACACGTACTGAGACGGGCAGGGCTCGGCACGGCCGCGGCCGTGACATGGGCAGGACTGGTGGCAGGACTGGTGGCGGGGCTGGTGGCGGGCCTGGCGGCCTGCACCGCAGGCGCCTCGCTGGACCTCGGCGTCGGGGACAAGGCCCGGGCGCCCGGTGACACCATCCGGGTGACCCCGGAGGACGGCGCCAAGGGCGTCGCGCCGGACGGCCGCCTGGAGGTGCGCGTGCCCAGCGGCCGGCTGGAGCGTGTCCGGGTGAGGAAGGTCGAGGACGACCGGCCGGCCGAGGTCCCCGGCTCGCTCTCCGAGGACGGGCTGCGCTGGCGCCCCGCGCCCGGCACGCGCCTGGAGCTGGCGGCCAAGTACAGCGTGGACGCCGTCGCGCTGGACGGGCACGGCCGTCGCTCGGCGCGGCACTCCACCTTCACCACCCTGGTCCCCGAGCACCGCTTCATCGGCTACTTCAAGCCCGAGAACCGCTCCGTCGTCGGCACCGGGATGATCGTCTCCTTCGGCTTCAACCGCCCCATCGAGAACCGCGCCGCCGTCGAGCGGGCCATCCGGGTCACCGCCCGGCCGCCGGTCGAGGTGGCGGGCCACTGGTTCGGCAAGGACCGGCTGGACTTCCGGCCGCGCGCGTACTGGAAGCCGGGCACGCGGGTCACCGTCGAGCTGCGGCTGCGCGACGTCGAGGCGGCGCCCGGCGTGTACGGCATCCAGCACAAGACGGTGAGCTTCACCATCGGCCGCTCCCAGGTGTCCCGGGTGGACGCCGAGGAGCACACCATGGAGGTGCGGCGCGACGGCCGGCTCGTCACCACGCTGCCCATCACGGCCGGGGCGCCCAAGACGACCACGTACAACGGCAAGATGGTGGTCAGCGAGCTCTTCGACGTGACGCGGATGAACGGCGCCACGGTCGGCTTCACGGACAAGAAGACCGGCAAGGGCGAGTACGACATCAAGGACGTGCCGCACGCGATGCGGCTGACCGACTCGGGGACCTTCCTCCACGGCAACTACTGGGCCCCGCCGTCGACGTTCGGCGCGGCGAACGTCAGCCACGGCTGCGTGGGCCTGCGCGATGTGAAGGGCGGCAGTCCGGACACCCCGGCGGGCTGGTTCTTCGACCGCACCCTGATCGGCGACGTGGTGGAAGTCGTCAACTCCCGCGACCGCACGGTCGCCGCCCACAACGGTCTGGGAGGCTGGAACATGGACTGGAAGCGCTGGAAGGCGGGCTCCGCGCTGTCCTGAGTGCTTCCTTCACCCCCACGACCCGAGCGCGCCCCGCATGGCACGTGTTCGTCCTGGACAAGTTGGGACTGAACGGTGACATTCGAGGGCGCTTCGTGGTGCCCGCGATGTGATTATCTAACGCGGTGCGCGCGGTTGAAGCGCGCGGGGGTGCGGGCCGTGGCGGTGCCAGGCCGGTGCGAGGGGAGAACACCACAGTGAACGGGCAGCCGATATCGGGGGCATCGGCCGGAGCGGGCGGCACGCGCCGCACGGGCACGGGCAAGCGCAGGGGCACGGCCCTGCTCATGGGGGCGCTGCTGCTGCTGGCGACGGCGTGCGGGGGCGGCGGCTCCGACAGCGGCGGCGGCAAGGGCGGGGACAAGAAGCAGGACGCGGCCGCGGTGGGGAACGCGGCCTCGCAGGCGGTCGTCACCATCACGCCCAAGGACGGCGCCGCGTCGGTCGCCACCAGCGGGGCCCTGAAGGTCACCGCCGAGAAGGGCAAGCTGACCACGGTCACGGTCGCCGACTCCAAGGGCAACCAGGTCGAGGGCAAGATCGCCGCCGACGGCACGAGCTGGGAGCCGGTCCGGCACCTGGCCTCCGGCACCAAGTACAAGGTGCACGCGATCGCCAAGGACGCCGACGGCCGGGAGTCCGCCAAGGACACCACGTTCACCACGCTCGTCCCGAAGAACACCTTCATCGGCCACTACACGCCGGAGGACGGCTCGACCGTCGGCGTCGGCATGCCGGTCTCCATCAACTTCACCCGCGGCATCACCAACCCGGAGGCCGTCGAGAAGGCCATCAAGGTGACCGCCGTGCCGTCCGTGCCCATCGAGGGCCACTGGTTCGGCAACGACCGCCTCGACTTCCGCCCCGAGAAGTACTGGGCGGCGGGCACCAAGGTGACCGTGAAGCTGGACCTGGACGGCGTCGAGGGCCGTCCGGGCGTGTACGGCAAGCAGTCCAAGACGGTGTCCTTCACCATCGGCCGCAGCCAGGTCTCCACGGTCGACGCGAGCGAGAAGACCATGAAGGTCGTCCGCGACGGCAAGCTCATCAAGACCATCCCGATCACCGCGGGCGCGCCGTCGACGACGACGTACAACGGCCAGATGGTCATCAGCGAGAAGTACAAGGTGACCCGGATGAACGGCGCCACCGTGGGCTTCGGCGGCGAGTACGACATCAAGGACGTGCCGCACGCCATGCGCCTGTCGACGTCCGGCACCTTCGTCCACGGCAACTACTGGGCGTCCAGCTCCACCTTCGGCTCGGCCAACGTCAGCCACGGCTGCGTGGGTCTGCGCGACGCACGCGGCGCGGGCGACCCGAACACCCCGGCGGCCTGGTTCTACGACAACTCGATCATCGGTGACGTGGTCGTCGTGAAGAACTCCAAGGACAAGCAGATCAAGCCGGACAACGGCCTCAACGGCTGGAACATGTCCTGGTCGGAGTGGATCAAGTAAGCCCGATCGGGTAACCCCCCGCCCCCTGGGGCCCGGTGCCGCGGAAGTGACCGACGGCACCGGGCCCCTTGCCGTTAACGGGCACTAACCTTCCCTGCATGACAGTCACTCTCGAAGTCTCCGAAGGCGTCGGCACCCTCCGCCTGGACCGCCCGCCGATGAACGCGCTGGACATCGCCACGCAGGACCGCCTGCGCGAGCTCGCGGAGGAGGCCGCCCGCCGCGACGACGTGCGTGCGGTGGTGCTGTACGGCGGCGAGAAGGTGTTCGCGGCCGGCGCGGACATCAAGGAGATGCAGGCGATGGACCACGCGGCCATGGTGCTGCGCTCCAAGGCCCTCCAGGACTCCTTCACCGCCGTCGCCCGCATCCCCAAGCCCGTCGTCGCCGCCGTCACCGGGTACGCGCTCGGCGGCGGCTGCGAGCTGGCCCTGTGCGCCGACTTCCGGATCGCCGGCGAGAACGCCAAGCTGGGCCAGCCCGAGATCCTGCTCGGCCTCATCCCGGGCGCGGGCGGTACGCAGCGCCTGGCCCGGCTCGTCGGCCCGTCGAAGGCCAAGGACCTGATCTTCACGGGCCGTCATGTGAAGGCGGACGAGGCGCTGGCGATCGGGCTCGTGGACCGTGTCGTCCCGGCGGCCGAGGTGTACGAGCAGGCGCACGCGTGGGCCGCGAAGCTCGCGCAGGGCCCGGCACTGGCGCTGCGCGCCGCCAAGGAGTCCGTCGACGCGGGTCTGGAGACGGACATCGACACGGGCCTGACCGTCGAGCGCAACTGGTTCGCCGGGCTGTTCGCCACCGAGGACCGGGAGCGCGGTATGCGCAGCTTCGTGGAGGAAGGTCCTGGTAAGGCCAAGTTCCTCTGAGCGCAGGCCTGTTGCGGCCTGCCGTCGTTCCGGGGCCTCGCGTGTCAGCCGTGTGGGTGGTTTGACGGAGCGGTGGACGGGCCCGGGGGTATGCCCTGGGCCCTCTTCGCCGGGCGGGTGTGACCTGCGTCACCGCAGGTCACGCGCCATAGGGGAGATCTTCATGCCGCAGGCATATGTCAAAACGCCTCTCCGGGGCCGCCGCCGGGAGCGGACCGATTCCCCGGGAACGCCCCCGCGGCGGCGGCCGGGCGGCCATGATGGGGGCATGGCGGGGTTGGAAGGTGTGGAGCAACCACGGCAGCGCGGCAGCGCCACCGCCGCGCGGTGGGTGCCGGTCGCGGACGACGAAGAGGCGCTCAAGGCGCTGGAGCTGTTCGGCAATCCGACGGAGGACGAGGTACGGCTGCCGTCCCTGCCGGAGTCGGCGGCCACGGCCCGCCGGCTCACGCAGTGCGTCGTCCTGCGGCAGTGGGCGCTCGGCCCGCAGATCGCCGAGCACGCGATCCTGCTCGTCTCCGAACTCGTCGGCAACGCCGTCCGCCACACCGGGGCCCGCGTCTTCGGCCTGCGGATGCTGCGGCGGCGCGGCTGGATCCGGATCGAGGTCCGCGACCCCTCGCGCGGGCTGCCCTGCCTGATGCCGGTGCGCGAGATGGACACCAGCGGGCGCGGGCTCTTCCTCGTCGACAAGCTCTCCGACCGGTGGGGCGTCGACCTGCTCCCGCGCGGCAAGACCACCTGGTTCGAGATGCGCGTCTCGGACCGGTGAACACCGCGTGCACACGCGAGGAAAGCCCCCTCGCGCCGTGATGCGGCGCCGCGGGGGCTTTCTCGTGGAGCGCCGTGAACGGGGGGTGGGGTGTGCCCACGGCGCGTATGCGACCTCGCCCGGGTCAATGGGGGTCGTGTGCACCGACTATGGCAGACGGGGGGCCTTGTCGCCAAACGACCCTACCGGCCCAATAATGTGCAAATCGGGCCATGGGGCGACGGAAACGCAGGTGAGGTAGGCCACCCGCCTTCCAAACCATGAATAAATATGGGTCACGCTGTTTGATTCCTCGGCGACTCACCCGCATCCCCGCTTTTCCCCATCGTTACGACCCGCCCCGCCCGCGCCATACATGTCGCGTGACGACCCTCTCGCAGCGATCGAAGAGCCTCCTCGCGGCCGCCGCGCTCGCCGTGCTCGCGGCCCTCGCCGGCTGTGCCGGCGCCGGCACCGACCGCACCGAGGCGCGGTCCACGAAGGCCGCACCGCCCGCCGCCGTACCGAAGGCCAAGGCGAAGGCGAAGGCCGCGGGCGGACTCCCGGGCATGCCGCCGCTCCTCGACCCGAAGGACGTCTACGCGGCCGACCGCCCGAACCGGCTCTCGCCGGTGGTCAAGGGCTTCCCGTCCCGCGTGTACGTGCCCAACACCAACTCCAACACGGTCTCGGTCATCGACCCGAAGACGTACAAGGTCATCGAGACGATCAAGGTCGGCGTTCAGCCGCAGCACGTCGTGCCGTCCTGGGACCTCAAGACGCTCTGGGTGAACAACAACCGCGGCCACACCCTCACCCCCATCGATCCGCGCACCGGCGTCGCGGGCAAGCCGGTCGAGGTCCACGACCCGTACAACCTCTACTTCACGCCGAACGGCAAGTACGCCGTCGTCATGGCCTCCCTCGACCGGGAGCTCGTCTTCCGCGACCCGCACACCATGGAGCGCGTCCACACCGAGCCCGTCTCCTGCTACGGCGTCAACCACGCCGACTTCTCCGCCGACGGCCGGTACTTCGTCGTCTCGTGCGAGTTCTCCGGCGAGCTCCTCAAGGTCGACACCGAGAAGATGAAGGTGATCGGCCAGCAGCGGCTGCCCTTCCGGGGCGCCATGCCGCAGGACGTGAAGCTCTCCCCGGACGGCAGGACCTTCTACATCGCCGACATGATGGCCCACGGCATGTGGGTGCTGAACGGCGACACCTTCGCCCCGCCCAGGCTGCTGCCCACCGGCAAGGGCTGCCACGGCCTCTACGTCTCGCGTGATTCCAAGGAGATGTACGTCTCCAACCGGGGCGAGGGCTCCGTCTCCGTCTACGACTTCGCGCGCGGCACGCTCACCAAGAAGTGGCACCTGCCGGACGGCGGCTCACCCGACATGGGCGGTGTCTCCGCCGACGGCAAGGTGCTGTGGCTGTCCGGGCGGTACGACTCCGAGGTGTACGCGATCGACACGACGACCGGCAAGCAGCTCGCCCGCATCCCGGTCGGCGGCGGCCCGCACGGCCTGGCGGTCTACCCGCAACCCGGCCGCTACTCGCTCGGCCACACCGGCGTCTTCCGCTGACCGCGCCTTTCCGGGCGCGGCCCCTGACCGCGGCCTCTCAGGAGGCGATGAACAGGGCCTCCGAGCCGACCGGGCGGTAGCCCGCCGCCTGGAAGGCGCGCACGCTGCGGGCGTTGCCCGGCGACTGCTGGGCCCACACCGCCGCGTCCGGCACCAGATGGCGGGCCGCGACGGCGAGGGCCGTGCCCAGGCCGCCGCCGCGCGCCTCCTCGTCGACCTCGACCGCCGCCTCCCAGCGCCCGGCGACGCCCCGCCCGAGGATCACCACACCGCCGTCGGCGGCCCAGACGCGTACGTCGTCGCGGAACTTCCACGCGCGCGCGACGCGGGGGTGGTCGGGGTCGGCGATCTCCCGCAGGGCGAGCTCCGGGGCGCCGGGCAGGGCGGGGGCGACCGTCAGCAGGTCGACGGTGTTCATGTGGCGGCCCGTACGGGCCAGGACCGCCGCGAGGAACACCGGGTTCATGGTGGCGGCCAGGGGGTCGCTCGCGGTGGCAGCGAGGGTGCCGCGTATCCAGTCCGGATCCTCGTCCGTGAAGATCACCGAGTGCGCGGTGAAGGCCAGCACCCCGGCGTCCCGGACGTTCGGCTGCGGAACCACCGTCACCGAGCCGTCGGCCGGTGGGAAGTGCCCGCGTGCCGCCGCTGCCAGGATGTCCGCCACCGCGTCGCTCATGCGTTCCATGGTGCCGCATGGCCCCCGGACCGGGTGCACGAGCCGCCCCGATAATCTGACCGGCGTCAGTTATGCACCAAGAAGGGGTGGACCTGTGGCGGACATCGAGTCGGCGCGCAAGGCATTCGAGCGGTTCGACGTGAACGGGGACGGGCTGATCTCGGCCGCCGAATACAAGAGCGTCATGGCGCAGCTCGGCGACTTCAACGTCACCGAGACCGTCGCCCAGGCCGTCATCAACAACCAGGACGGCGACGGCGACGGCCTGCTCACCTTCGACGAGTTCTGGGCGCACCTCAACAAGGCGTGACCCTCCGCACTGCCGACGGCGCCGTCCGGCGATCCGGGCGGCGCCGTACGCGTACGGCGCTCCTCGCCGGCGCGGGCACGCTCGTCGCGCTCGCGGTCGCCCTGTACGGCGCCCGCGTCGCCGCGCACGGCACCGGAGAGCTGCGCATCCCGGCCCCCGGAGCCACCACCTTCCTGCGCGCCGTCGTCTTCGCCGCCCTGGCCGTGCACCTCGGGGAACTCGCCTGTGCCCGGCTCGTCGGAGAGGGGCCCCGGCCCCGGCCGTGGGCGGTGTGGGCGGCGCTCGGCGGGGCCGCCGCCTCGGCCGGGCAGATCGTGGTCCTGGCCGCGGTCAGCGACCTCGACCTCACCGCCGCGTACGGCACCCGCGAGGGCGGGCTGCTGCTCCTCATGGCGAACGGCTTCGCCCTGGCGGCCGCCTGCGCCGCCTCCGGTCGTGTCCGCGCCCGGCCCCTCTGGGCGCTCGCGCCGCTCGCGCTGGTGACCGGCGCCGAGGCGCTGCGCGCGCACCCGGAGCCGTACACACCCGAGCTCGGCACGGCGCTCACCGTCGTCCACCTCACCGCCGGGTCCCTGTGGGTCGGCGGTCTGCTGTATGTGCTGCGCGTGGCGCACCTGCGCGGCGGCGGCGTACGGGGCGCCCGCGAGGCCCTGACGCGGTACGCGCGCCTCGCCGGCTGGCTCTACGCGGCGCTCGCCACCACCGGCACCTGCTCCACGCTGAGGCGCCTGCCCGCCGACGTCGTGCTCTCCAGCGCGTACGGCAGGGTGCTGATCGCCAAGCTCGCCCTGGTCGCGGTGGCGAGCGCCCTGGCGCTGACCGCCCGCCGCCGCATGCTCCGCCGCCGGGCCCGGCACGCCGGCGACGCGACGGGCCCCGCCCGCGCCGAGCTGGCGGTGCTCGCGGGGGTCGTGGTGGTGTCCGCGCTGCTGACGGTGGTGCCCGACCCGCACTGGATCAGCACCCGGCTCACCCTGCAGTGAGGAACAGTGATCACAGGTGGCCTAAAACGGCCACCTGTGATCACTGTTCCTTCACAAACAAGATCGCTTACTGTCCTCGTCGACAGCTCACGTGATCAAGGGAGTGCGACAGTGCGCAAGACCGGCAGATTCCTCACCACCGCGGCGGCCATCGCGGGTGGCCTGCTCCTCACCGCCGCACCTGCCGAGGCCGCACCGTACTGGCAGAGCGTGTCCACCAGCTCCAACTGGAGCTGCGCCCGAACCGTCGTCCACACCGCGAAGGCCGGTGTCGGCTTCCAGGCGTGCACCGTGCGGAACCACAACAACGACGCTCAGGTCGTGCTGGTCGTCGTGAACAACTCCACCTCGGCCGTGAACATCTCCGGCATCGTCGACTCGGACTTCGGGGACGGGAGCTGCGGCTCGTACAGCCTCGCGGTCGGCGAGCGCCGTGGCTGCTTCGGTCCCACCTCGACCGTTCCGTCCTGCCCGTTCGGAGCCGGGGTGCCGGATGACGCCGTGACGTACCACAACGGCACCGTGCGGCTCACGGTGAACGGCGTCGTCAACTCCATGGAGTCTCCCGAGACGCAGTGCGTCTACGGCTGATGCCGAGGTGAGGGGTGAGGGCCCCGCCCGGGGCCCTCACGCTCAGGCGGCCGGTCCGCGGCTCAGCACTCGATGATGTTCACCGCGAGACCGCCGCGCGCGGTCTCCTTGTACTTGACCGACATGTCGGCGCCCGTCTCCTTCATGGTCTTGATGACCTTGTCCAGGGAGACCTTGTGGCTGCCGTCGCCGCGCATCGCCATCCGCGCCGCCGTCACGGCCTTGACCGCCGCCATGCCGTTGCGCTCGATGCACGGGATCTGGACCAGGCCGCCCACCGGGTCGCAGGTCAGGCCCAGGTTGTGCTCCATGCCGATCTCGGCGGCGTTCTCCACCTGCTCCGGGCTGCCGCCCAGCACCTCGGCGAGCGCCCCGGCCGCCATCGAGCAGGCCGAACCGACCTCGCCCTGGCAGCCGACCTCGGCGCCGGAGATGGAGGCGTTCTCCTTGAAGAGCATGCCGATCGCGCCCGCCGCCAGCAGGAAGCGGACCACGCCCTCCTCGTCGGCGCCCGGCACGAAGTTCATGTAGTAGTGCAGGACCGCCGGGATGATGCCGGCGGCGCCGTTCGTCGGCGCGGTGACCACGCGGCCGCCCGCGGCGTTCTCCTCGTTCACGGCCATCGCGTACAGCGTGATCCACTCCATGGAGAGGGCCTGCGCGTCGCCCTCGGAGCGCAGCTTGCGCGCGGTGTTCGCGGCGCGGCGGCGCACCTTCAGGCCGCCCGGCAGGATGCCCTCGCGGGACATGCCGCGGTCCACGCACGCCTGCATGACGCGCCAGATCTCCAGCAGGCCCGCGCGGATCTCGTCCTCGGTGCGCCAGGCCTTCTCGTTCTCCAGCATCAGCGCGGAGATCGACAGGCCGGTCTCCCTGGTGAGGCGCAGCAGCTCGTCACCGGTGCGGAAGGGGTACTTCAGCACGGTGTCGTCGGGGACGATCGGGCTCTCGCCCTCCACCGCGTCCTCGTCGACGACGAAGCCGCCGCCCACCGAGTAGTACGTCTTCTCCAGCAGCGTCGCGCCGTCGGCGTCGTACGCCCACAGGGTCATGCCGTTGGCGTGGTACGGCAGCGCCTTGCGGCGGTGCAGGATCAGGTCGGCGTCGAAGTCGAAGGCGATCTCGTGGACGCCCAGCAGGCTGATGCGCCCGCCGCTCTTGATCCGCTCCACCTGCTCGTCGGCGGTCTCGACGTTCACCGTGCGCGGCGAGTTGCCCTCCAGGCCCAGCAGGACCGCCTTGGGGGTGCCGTGGCCGTGGCCGGTGGCGCCCAGGGAGCCGTACAGCTCGGCGCGTATCGAGACCGTGTGGGCGAGCAGGCCCTCGTTCTTCAGCCGGCGCGCGAACATCCGGGCGGCGCGCATGGGGCCGACCGTGTGGGAGCTGGACGGGCCGATGCCGATCGAGAACAGGTCGAAGACCGAGATGGCCACGGGGGACTCCTTGTGTGGAAGACGTCGCTGTCTGCCGGGGTGGTGCAGGGACAACGCGGGGTGGGGCGGGTGGGGCGGTGAGCGGGGGCAAGAGACGGGGCACCGCACTCACTGTTCAGTGTGCGCGGTGCCCCGCAGTTCAGTCTGTTGCGTACGTTACGTAACGCTTGAAGAGTTTACAGACCGGGGTAAAGCGGGTGCTTCTCGGCGAGCGCGGTGACCCGGGCCTTGAGCGCGGCCGCGTCGTAGTCCGGCTTCAGCGTCTCGGCGATGATGTCGGCGACCTCGCGGAAGTCCTCGGCCTGGAAGCCGCGGGTGGCCAGGGCCGGGGTGCCGATCCGCAGGCCCGAGGTGACCATCGGGGGCCGGGGGTCGTTCGGGATGGCGTTGCGGTTGACCGTGATGCCGACCTCGTGGAGCCGGTCCTCGGCCTGCTGGCCGTCCAGCTCGCTGTTGCGCAGGTCGACCAGGACCAGGTGGACGTCCGTACCGCCGGTCAGGACGGAGACGCCGTGCTCGGTGACGTCCGGCTGGACCAGGCGCTCGGCCAGGATGCGCGCGCCGTCCAGGGTGCGCTGCTGGCGCTCCTTGAACTCCTCGCTCGCGGCGACCTTGAACGCCACGGCCTTGGCGGCGATCACGTGCTCCAGCGGACCGCCCTGCTGGCCGGGGAAGACCGCGGAGTTGATCTTCTTGGCGAGCTCGGCCGTCGAGAGGATCACGCCACCGCGCGGGCCGCCCAGCGTCTTGTGCGTCGTCGTCGTGACCACGTGGGCGTGCGGCACCGGCGAGGGGTGCAGACCGGCCGCGACCAGGCCCGCGAAGTGCGCCATGTCGACCATGAGGTACGCGCCGACCTCGTCCGCGACGCGGCGGAAGGCGGCGAAGTCCAGCTGGCGCGGGTAAGCGGACCAGCCGGCGACGATCAGCTT
Source organism: Streptomyces sp. NPDC045431 (assembly GCF_040646655.1). Lineage (NCBI taxonomy): Bacteria > Bacillati > Actinomycetota > Actinomycetes > Kitasatosporales > Streptomycetaceae > Streptomyces > Streptomyces sp. NPDC045431. The sequence goes on along the minus strand of NZ_JBEZAQ010000004.1, from coordinate 109,676 downwards.
CGGCTTGTGCTCCTTGGCGAGGCGCTCGACCTCGGCCATGTCGACCTGGCCGGTCTTGTCGTCGACGTGGTACGCGACCACGTTGTAGAGCTTGCCGGAGAAGTTGATCTTCATGCCGTGGGTCAGGTGCCCGCCGTGCGCGAGGTTCAGACCCATGATCGTGTCGCCCGGCTTGAGCAGCGCGAACATCGCGGCGGCGTTCGCCTGGGCGCCGGAGTGCGGCTGCACGTTGGCGTGCTCGGCGCCGAAGAGCGCCTTGATGCGGTCGATGGCGATCTGCTCGACCACGTCGACGTGCTCACAGCCGCCGTAGTAGCGGCGGCCGGGGTAGCCCTCGGCGTACTTGTTGGTGAGGACCGAGCCCTGGGCCTCCATGACCGCGACCGGAGCGAAGTTCTCCGAGGCGATCATTTCCAGGGTGGACTGCTGGCGGTGGAGCTCGGCGTCGACGGCGGCGGCGACGTCCGGGTCCAGCTCGTGGAGAGGGGTGTTGAGAAGCGACATCGGGAAGGGGTCCTTACTCGCCGGAGAACGCGGTGTACTCGTCGGCGGAGAGCAGGCCCTCCGGCTCCTCCGCGACGCGTACCTTGAAGAGCCAGCCGCCCTCGAACGGTGCGGTGTTCACCAGCGAAGGGTCGGCCACGACGTCCTCGTTGATCTCCGTCACGTCACCGGTCACCGGCGAGTACAGGTCGCTGACGGACTTGGTCGACTCCAGCTCACCGCAGGTCTCGTTCGCGGTCACCGTGTCACCGACCTGCGGGAGCTGGACGAACACCACGTCGCCGAGCGCGTTCGCCGCGTGCTCCGTGATGCCGACCGTCGACACGCCGTCCTCGGCGGCCGACAGCCACTCGTGCTCCTTGCTGTAGCGCAGCTGCTGGGGGTTGCTCATGACTGGGATTCTCCTGTACGCGGGGGAGTGCTGGTGAACGGGGGACTGGTCCGGAAGGGGCCGGAGGTCACTTCTGGCGCTTGTAGAACGGAAGCGCCACGACCTCGTACGGCTCATGGGTACCGCGGATGTCGACACCGACGCCCGCCGTGCCCGGCGCGGCGTACGCGGCGTCCACGTAGGCCATGGCGATCGGCTTGCCCAGCGTCGGGGACGGGGCTCCGGAGGTGACCTCGCCGACGACCTCGCCCTCGGCGACCACCTGCATCCCGGCGCGCGGGATCCGGCGGCCTTCGGCGACCAGGCCGACGAGCTTGCGGGGCGGGGCGATCTGGGCGCGCTCGGCGGCCGCCTCCAGCGCCTCCCGGCCCACGAAGTCGCCCTCCTTCTCGAACTTGACCACCCGGCCGAGGCCCGCGTCGAAGGGGGTGAGGGCGGTCGTCAGCTCGTGCCCGTACAGCGGCATGCCCGCCTCCAGGCGCAGCGTGTCGCGGCAGGACAGGCCGCAGGGGATCAGGCCGGCCGGGGCGCCGGCCTCCGTCAGCGCCTGCCAGAGCTTCTCCGCGTGCTGAGGCTCCACGAACAGCTCGAAGCCGTCCTCGCCCGTGTAGCCGGTGCGGGCGATCAGCGCGGGCACGCCCGCGACGGTGCCCGGCAGCCCCGCGTAGTACTTCAGCCCGTCCAGGTCCGCGTCGGTGAGCGACTTCAGGATGCCGGGGGACTCCGGGCCCTGGACCGCGATCAGGGCGTACGCGTCCCGGTCGTCGCGTACGACGGCGTCGAAGCCCGCCGCCCGCTCGGTGAGGGCGTCCAGCACCACCTGGGCGTTGGAGGCGTTGGCGACGACCATGTACTCCTGCTCCTGGAGCCGGTACACGATCAGGTCGTCGAGGATCCCGCCGTCCTCCTGGCAGATCATGGTGTAGCGGGCGCGGCCGACACCGACGCCGCCGATGTTGCCGACGAGCGCGAAGTCGAGGAGGGCGGCGGCCTGCGGGCCCGTGACCGTGATCTCGCCCATGTGGGACAGGTCGAAGAGGCCGGCCTGCGTGCGGACGGCGTTGTGCTCGTCGCGCTCGCTGCCGTACCGCAGCGGCATGTCCCAGCCCGCGAAGTCGGTCATGGTCGCGCCGAGCGCGCGATGCGTGGCATCGAGGGCGGTGAGGCGGGGGGAAGTGCTCATGGATAGGGCTCCCAGGGCATGGCTCGAAGACGATCCTCCCCATCTGTCATCGGAACCTGAGAGGTTCACCGTGACCGTACGGGGACGGCCTTCGGCTTGCACCTTGGGTGGAGCCGCCGCGGCGGCCCGCTTTTCAGATCTGCCTCATCCACGCGGTACGGGGCCTGAGAGATTCAAGGGAGGAACTTGCTCCTTCGGCGCCCGGGCGGGACCCGGGACTCTCCCGCGCGGATTCAAGCGGCCGGTATGCGGTTGTGCGCACCTGCGTGCGGTGGCGCGCACATCATTGCACGCGGGGTCTCATCGGCAAATCGCTTGTGCCTTATTACCCTTTCTTTACACTTCTTGGGCAAGGGTCGGGGAAGGCCGAGCCCGAGCAGGGGGAGTACGCGATGAGGTTCCAGCGGACAGGTGCCTGCGCGGCCACCGGTGCGGTGAGCGGCGCGATGACCGGCGCCGTGCCCGGCGCGGTGAACGGCGCCGTGACGGGCGCCGTGACCGGCGTGGGCGCGGTCGCCGTGCCCGCGCCCGTCCGCCCGCCCGCGCCCGTGCTGCGCGACCTGCGGGACCGCGCCGGGCGCTGCCCGCGCGAGCTGGGCTTCGCCGCCGGCGACCTGGTGGTCGTCTCCGGCCTGCCCGGCAGCGGCAAGTCCACCCTGATCGCCCGCGCGGCCGAGGGACGCGGCATAGATTCCCAGGACGCCCGCGAGCGGTGGGAGCGCCGCATGCCGCGCCTCCTGCCGTACGCGGTCTACCGCCCCCTCGTCCGGATCGCCCACTACGCCGGCCTGCGGCGCGCCCTGCGGTCCGGCGAGAGCGTCGTCGTCCACGACTGCGGCACCCAGGCGTGGGTCCGGCGCTGGCTGGCCCGCGAGGCCCGGCGGCGCGGGCGCGCCCTGCACCTCGTCCTGCTGGACGTCACACCCCAGGCGGCCCGCGAGGGCCAGCGGGAGCGGGGCCGGGGCGTCTCCGGATACGCCTTCGCGCGGCACCGCAGGGCGGTGGGGCGGCTGGTGCGGGACGCCGAGAAGGGCGTGCTGCCCGGCGGCTGCGCGTCCGCCGTGCTGCTCGACCGGCCGGCGGCGACGGCGCTGACCCGTATCACGTTCGGCTGAGCCGGGCGGTTAGGGTGCCCTGAACAAGCGCCGCACGGGTGGGAAGGACGAGGGGACACCAGTGGACACCGCATGGCCGGCCAATGAGCTCGAAGAGGTGCTCGCCGCCTCGCTCGGCAACCCCGCCGCCGGAGCCCGGCTCGTCGAGGTCCTGGGCCGCAGCCCCCTGTGGATCCCGCTCCCCAAGGGCGGCGGCCCCGACAGCCCGGACCTCGACCTGCCCACGCTGGAGCTGGACGGCCAGGCGTACGTCCCCGTCTTCAGCTCCGAGCAGCAGTTCCTGCGGTGCGTCGGGCCCCACATGTCGTACACCGTCGCCCCCGCCGTCGAGTTCGCGCGCGGTCTGCCCCCGCAGCTCGGCATCGCCGTCAACCCCGGCGGAGCCGTGGGCGCACCCCTGCCGCCTCCGGCCGTCGCCGAGCTGTGCCGGGTGGGCCGTACGCCGCTGGACGGGCCCGCGAGCGGCGCCCGGGTGCGGCTGTTCGAGCCCGACTGGCAGGAGGACCCGGTCGACTTCCTCGCCGCGGCGGCCGCCGAGTTCGAGGCCACCGGCACCGTGCTCACCGCCCGCCGGACCCTCGCCTCCATCGAGGGCGGCGCCCCCACGCTCTTCGTCGGCGTCCAGCTCTCCTCCTGGGAGGGCGCGGACCGCACCGTACCGATGGACGCCCTCGGCCGGGCGCTCGGCCGCGTGGCGGTGCCCTGGCCGGTCAACCTGGTCCTGCTCGACATCGCGCAGGACCCGGTGGGCGACTGGATGCTGGACAAGGTACGGCCGTTCTACCAGCGGCCTTAGCCCGCACAGCCGCCGGCTACAGGGCCACATACGCTGTGCTTCAGTTCCCGGTCGACTCGGACTTGTTCCACACCCTCTTCATGCCGCCTTCGCGCAGCCTCCGGACCTCGATCAGGGAAGGTCCTCCGCGCAGGCACCACAGGGCGATGACCGGATCACAGACGGCACATGCCAGGGATGCGTCGTGGTAGAACGGCAGGATCGGATAACCCTTGAGGTGGTGGGCCAGGTCCCAGGCCGTGTGGAGCAGCCAGCCGACGCCGATGAAGGTCCAGGAGTCCAGGCCGCGGTAGGCGACGTAGGCCATGAGTGCGACGAATGGGACCTCCCACGGGCCGAATCCGCCCCCGCTCAGATAGGCAGCGCCGGCTCCGCCCACCATGATCGCGTTGAAGTGGCGTCGGTGCGGTTCTCTGATCAGGGACATCAGCAGGCAGTAGATGATGCCGACGATCACCGGTGACACGAGGTTCATGAGGGGATGACTTCTTCCTCCACGCCGGCTGCTCCGGGGTGGTCTGGCGTTCGCCGGTGACCTTCGAAGACGGAAGGCGGCCGGCCAGCGATGCTCCGAAGTCAACCGGCTTCCCGGTTTCTCGCCCAGTGGCACTGGTGACACGTTTCGACGGAATAGTGCCAACACCTTCTCGAAGGGCGTGAACCGCGATGACATGGAGCTTCCGGAAGGGCGGCCCAGGTCCGTCAGGCTGATGGGGAGGTAGGTGCCGGCCATGCATACGGTCGCCGTTCTCGCGTTGGATCAGGTGATCCCGTTCGACCTGTCCACCCCGATCGAGGTCTTCTCCCGGACCCGCCTGCCCGACGGGCGGCCCGGCTACCAGGTCCGGGTGTGCGCCGAGCGCGACGAGGTGGACGCCGGAGCCTTCGTCCTGCGTGCCCCCTGGGGTCTGGAGGGCCTTCAGGGCGCGGACACGATCATCGTGCCGGGCGTCACCGATCTCGCCGCCCCGCTCTCTCGCGCCTTGCACGACGCGCTGCGGTCGGCCGCTGCCGTCGGCACCCGGATCGCGTCCATCTGCGTGGGCACCTTCCCCTTGGCTGCCACCGGGCTCCTCGACGGGCTGCGCGTCACAACCCACTGGCGCGCGGCCGGTCTTCTGGCCGCCACTCACCCGGACATCGACGTCGACCCGGACGTCCTCTACGTCGACAACGGCCAGTTGCTCACCTCGGCCGGTGCCGCGGCGGGTATGGACCTGTGTCTGCACATGATCCGCCGTGACTACGGCTCGGCCGTCGCCGCCGACGCCGCACGCCTGTCAGTGATGCCTCTCGAACGGGAGGGCGGACAGGCGCAGTTCATCGTCCACGATCACGCACCCACACCGCAGGGCTCCGAACTTGAGGTGCTGCTCACCTGGCTACAGGAGAACCTGGCCCGCGACCTCCCTCTTGCCGACATCGCCGAGCGGGCCGGGACCAGCACCCGAACCCTGATCCGGCGCTTCCGCGACCAGACCGGCACCACCCCGCTCCAGTGGCTCCACCGAGCCCGCATCCGCCAGGCACAGCACCTGCTGGAAACCACGGAGCACTCCGTGGAGCACATCGGCCGCCAGGTCGGCTTCGGCTCACCGACCACTTTCCGTGACCGCTTCAAACGCACCACCGGCGTCAGCCCGCAGACCTACCGACGCACGTTCAGCTGAACATGTACCGGGGAGCCGCCGTCGATCCGGACACCCCCTAGGGGTGTCGTTGGACCCCGCCGGGCTCGGCCCGATCCGCGGGACACCCCCTAAGCTGGTGCGGTGGACCGAAGAGGGGGACCCAGGGTGAGCGTGCAGAGCACCACGGCGGCGGGGCCGATCGAGCAGCTGCTGAGCAACGTCACGCCCGGACGCTACGACGCGTACGAGGCGTTGCTCACGGCCCTCGCCGAGGCCCCGCTCATGATGCTGCTCTGGCACGGCCAGGCCGGCTCGCCCGACGCCCAGTACGGCAACATGGAGGTCGACGGGCTGGGCTACGCGCCCTGCGTCACCTCCGCCCAGGAGCTCGCCGTCTCCGGCTGGAACCGCGCCCACGAGGTCATCACCGGCCGCGACATCGCCCGCGCGCTCTACCCCGACCGCTGGGGCGTCTGGCTCAACCCGCACGCCCCCGGTGGCGGCGTCGGCATCCCCTGGCCCGACCTCCGCCGCATCGCCACGGGCCTCGACCGGATGCCCGCGGGACCGCTCAAGCTGTCCGAACCCGGCATCCAGATCCCGCAGTTCTACGCCCTGCTCACGCAGAACGCCCACCGCACCCCGGCCGTCCGCTCCCTGCGCCGCGCCTGGGTCCAGCCCGCGCTCGGCTCGCCGTACCTCGCCATCGGCCTCGACCTGTACGACACGAGCCAGGCCTCGGTCGACGCGGTCCGCGCGATGATGCGCGAGTCGATCGTGGCGGTGCCGGACGGGCTGCCCGTCTCGACGGTCGCCATGTCCGACGAGTACGACCCCGTCACCCTGTGGCTGCGCGCCAACGCGCGCCCCTTCTACGACCGCGAGGCCCACGCGACGGCGCCGATGCTCCCGGGCGGCGGCTACGGCTACCCCCCGCGCGGCGCCTGACGGCCACCGCACGCGAGGGGCACCGCGCCGGGCGGGGGGAGGCCCGGCGCGGTGCGACACGTCCGGCTGTCAGGTGCCGGGCTTGGGGTAGAGCAGGTTCAGCACGCCGAAGTCGTCCGAGGACGGGTGCTGTGGGAACTCGGGTACGGACAGGCAGCTGTTGGTCGACCCGTTGTGGTCGAGGCCGAGCGCGTGCCCCATCTCGTGGCAGGCGACGCTGCGCCGGGCCGCGTAGGTGTTGGGGGTGATCTGGTCGTTGAGCTTGACGGTGACCGACCCGTCGACGAAGTAGCCGCCGGACGTCGTCGCCTCGGTCAGGCCGTACCATTCGCTGCCGTAACTGCCGCTGTACACGTGGACGCAGTGACGGCCGCCCCCGGGGCACCCTGCCGTGTGCCAGCGGTAGTACGCGTCGATGCCGGGCGCCTGGTACCAGTCGACCCGGGCGTCCGTCACCGGCCAGGAGTCGCTGGTGTGGTCGAGGAAGTACACCTGCGGGTCGTTGAACGGCCCGTAGGCCCATTTGGCCCCGCACCACGCGGACGCGGTCCCGACGTAGGGCGCGCAGCCGAACGCGCCGACGCCGGTCTTGCCGGTCTTGCCGTCGGCGTCCTGCACCCCGCGGACGCCCTGCCGCCGCAGGCTGGCCCCACCGCCTGGTGCGGCGGGGGGCGTGAACGGACGCCGGGCAAGACCGGGCAAGCATGGCATGCTCGCGTCAATACGGGAGCCGTGTGATTGCGCCACATCGCCCGCGCGGGCCGGGCCCACCCCTTGGACGCCCACCCCGCGACGCCCGCCTCCGCACCCCGCCGGAGCGGCCCGCCGAACCGCCCCACATGTCACGGGTGTTACGCCTCCCCACGCGCTTGTCCCGGAACTGACCGGTTTGGCGAGTGTCCGGGTCTCAGGTAGGTATCACCGCTATGCGGACTGTTCTCCGTCGACGTACGCCTGGGTAGTGTTCGGCCGGTCAAGACCACCACTCTCCCGTCACGGCGGAACCCCTGGGGGGACCCATGCGAATATTCAAGTCCCGGTCCGTCCGGGCGATCACGGCGGCGCTGGCCGTCGGGATGATCGCCACGGGCTGTGCCAGTGAGCGCGGCAAGGGCGACGACAAGGCCGGTGACAAGGACACCTTCGTGTTCGCCGGCGCAGGTGACCCCTCCTCCCTCGACCCCGCCCTGGCGAGCGACGGTGAGACCTTCCGGGTGACCCGGCAGGCGTTCGAGGCGCTGCTGGAGCACGAGTCGGGCGGCAGCAAGCTCGTCGGCGGGCTGGCCGAGAAGTGGTCGAGCGACCCGACCGGCACGGTGTGGACGTTCAACCTCCGCAAGGGCGTGAAGTTCCACGACGGCGAGGCGTTCAACGCCGCGGCCGTCTGCGCGAACTACGACCACTGGTTCAACTGGAAGGGTACGTACCAGTCCAGCGCGGTCTCGTACTACTGGCAGAGCATCCTCGGCGGCTTCGCCAAGAACGAGGACAAGGAAGCCCCGAAGCCGAACTACAAGTCCTGCGCCGCCAAGGACGAGAACACCGCCGTCATCACGGTGAACGAGCCCTCCGCCACGCTCCCCGGCGGCTTCTCCCTCCAGGCCCTGGCGATCCACTCGCCGAAGGCCCTCAAGGAGTACGAGAAGCAGGAGGCCACCGCCAAGGGCGAGGCCATCACGTACCCCAAGTACAGCCAGGAGGCCGGCACGGTCGCCGGCACCGGCCCGTACAAGATCGTGAAGTGGAACAAGGGCAACAAGGAAGTCACCCTCGAGCGCTTCGACGACTACTGGGGCGAGAAGGCCAAGATCAAGAACCTGGTCTTCCGCACCATCGACACCGAGGACGGCCGCCGCCAGGCCCTCCAGGCCGGTGACATCGACGGTTACGACCTCGTCGCCCCGGCCGATGTGAAGACGCTGGAGAACGCGGGCTTCCAGGTCCCCACCCGTGACGTCTTCAACATCTTCTATGTCGGCTTCTCGCAGGAGAAGAACCCGGCGCTGCAGAAGCCCGAGGTGCGCCAGGCCATCGCGCACGCCATCGACCGCGAGAACATCGTCAAGACGCAGCTCCCCGAGGGCGGCAAGGCGGCCACGCAGTTCATGCCGGACACGATCGCCGGCCACTCGGACAAGGTGAAGAAGTACCCGTTCGACACCAACAAGGCCAAGCAGCTCCTCGCGTCCGCGGGCGCGTCCGGTCTGAGCATCGAGTTCTGCTACCCGACCGAGGTCACCCGCCCGTACATGCCCGCTCCGCAGGACATCTTCGAGCTGATGAAGTCCGACCTGGAGAAGGCCGGCATCAAGGTCACCCCCAAGCCCATGAAGTGGGCCCCGGACTACCTGGACGCCACCGAGGCCGGTGCCTGCCCCCTGCACATGCTCGGCTGGACCGGTGACTACAACGACGGTTACAACTTCATCGGCACCTGGTTCGCCGAGTACGACAAGCAGTGGGGCTTCAAGGACGCCAAGGTCTTCGAGGCGGTGACCGCCGGCTCGAAGGAGGCGGACCCCGTCAAGCGCGTCGAGGCGTACAAGAAGGCCAACGAGGTGATCATGGACTACCTGCCGGGTCTGCCGATCTCCTCCTCGCCGCCCGCCATCGCGTTCGGCAAGAACGTCAACCCGCCGAAGGTCTCCCCGCTGACGCAGGAGAACTTCGCCGAGGTCTCCTTCAAGTAATCGCATCCCACGCGGGGTCCGCCCGGCCACGGCATCGTCGGTGGCCGGGCGGACCCGCATCTCACGCACGTTAAGAAAGGGGCATGCGGGGTGCTGCGACTCGTCGTACGAAGACTGCTACAGCTCATACCCACCCTGCTCGGCCTGTCGGTTCTGCTCTTCCTCTGGCTGAACCGGCTGCCCGGCGGACCCGCCTCAGCGATCCTGGGCGAGCGGGCGACCGAAGCCGAAGTGGCGCGCATCAACCGCATCCTGGGCCTCGACCAGCCGGTCTGGGTGCAGTACGGGCGCTTCCTCAAGCGACTCTTCGAGCTGGACCTCGGAACCTCCACCCAGACCGGGCAGCCGGTGTGGGACGAGTTCATCCTGCGCTTCCCGGCCACGGTCGAACTCGGCTTGGCGGCGATGCTCATCGCCGTCGTCGTCGGCATCCCGCTGGGGTACTTCGCGGCCCGGCGGCGCGGCAGCTGGCTGGACGTCACGGCGGTGTCCGGCTCGCTGGTCGGCATCTGCGTCCCGGTGTTCTTCCTCGCCCTGCTGCTCAAGGGCGTCTTCGCCGTCAACCTGGGCCTCTTCCCCAGCTACGGCCGGCTGTCGACCGGCATGGACGCCACCGAGGTCACCGGCTTCGCCGTCCTCGACGGGCTGCTGACCGGCGAGTTCGACGCCTCGTGGGACGCGCTCATGCACCTGGTGCTGCCGGCCGTCGCCCTCTCCTCCATCCCCCTGGCGGTCATCGTCCGCATGACCCGCGCCAGCGTCCTGGAGGTGCTCGGCGAGGACTACGTCCGCACCGCCGAGTCCAAGGGCCTGGAGAAGCGCGTCGTACGCGGACGGCACGTGCTGCGCAACGCGCTGCTGCCGGTGGTCACCACGATCGGCCTGCTGACCGGATCGCTGCTGTCGGGCGCGGTGCTCACCGAGTCCGTCTTCGCCTTCGGCGGTATCGGCTCCTTCATCCGGACCGCGATCGACGACCGCGACTACCCCGTGCTCGTCGGTTTCATCATGTTCATCGCCATGGTGTACGTCCTCATCAACCTGCTGGTCGACCTGGCGTACAGCCTCATTGACCCGAGAGTGCGGGTGCACTGACGTGAGCACCAAGACTGACAAGATCGACCGCCTCGCCCAGCTCACCGTACGGAGCGAGGCCACCGCCGGCGGCAGCCTGTGGCGTGAGGCGTTCCGCCGCCTCAAAGCCAGCAAGATGGCGCTCGTCGGCGCCGCGGTCATCGCCGTGTTCGTCGTCGTCGCCGTGATCGGGCCCTGGATCGCGCCGTACGCCCCCACCGCGCAGACCTGGCGGGGTGAGGTCTTCCCCAACCAGGGCAAGTTCGTCGGGCCGCGCGGCGACAACTGGTTCGGCCTGGACCACCTCGGCCGCGACCAGCTGTCCCGGTTCCTCGTCGGCGCGCGGCAGACCCTGCTCGTGGGTGTCGTGTCGATGCTCATCGGCCTGATCGTGGGCGCGCTCATCGGCCTGCTCTCCGGCGCCGCGGCGACGCTCGGCGGCCCGGCGGGCCGCCGGATCGACACCGTCGTCATGCGCATCACCGACATCATGCTGTCGCTGCCGTCGCTGCTGCTCGCCGTCTCCATCGCCGCGGTGATGGGCCAGTCCCTCACCACCGTGATGATCGCCGTCGGTGTGGTGCAGGTGCCGATCTTCGCCCGCCTGCTGCGCGGTTCGATGCTCACCCAGGGCGGTTCCGACTACGTACTCGCGGCACGGGCGCTGGGCGTGCGCAAGCGGCGCATCGTCATGACCCAGATCCTGCCGAACTCCCTCAGCCCCGTGATCGTCCAGGCGACCCTCAGCCTCGCCACCGCGATCATCGAGGCGGCGGCCCTGTCCTACCTCGGCCTCGGCAACCCGGACCCGGCCGTCCCCGAGTGGGGCGTGATGCTCTCCCAGGCGCAGCGGTTCTTCGACAACGCGCCCATGATGTCGCTCTTCCCGGCGATCGGGATCATCATCACCGCCCTCGGCTTCACGCTGCTCGGCGAGGCCATGCGCGAAGCCCTCGACCCGAAGCTGCGAGGCTGAACTGCCATGCCACTGCTCTCTGTGGACGAACTCACCGTCACCTTCGGCGGGCGCGGCCGTACGCCCTCGACGGCCGTGGACGGCGTCTCCTTCGATGTCGACCAGGGCCAGGTCGTCGGCCTGGTCGGCGAGTCGGGCTGCGGCAAGTCCGTGACCTCGCTCGCGCTGATGGGCCTGCTGCCGCGCAAGGGCGTCACGGTCACCGGCCGCGCCGCGTTCGACGGCGCCGACCTGCTGACCATGAGCCCCAAGCAACTGCGCGACATGCGCGGCAGCCAACTGGCGATGATCTTCCAGGACCCGCTGTCGTCGCTGAACCCGGTCGTACCGGTCGGGGTCCAGGTCACCGAGATCCTGGAGCGCCACCGGGGCCTGAAGGGCGAGCCCGCCCGCAAGGAGGCCGCGTCCCTGCTCGACCGGGTCGGCATCCCGGACCCGGCCCGGCGCCTCAAGGAGTACCCGCACCAGCTCTCCGGCGGTATGCGCCAGCGCGCGCTGATCGCCATGGCGGTCGCGTGCGCCCCCCGCCTGCTCATCGCCGACGAGCCGACCACCGCCCTGGACGTCACCATCCAGGCGCAGATCCTGGAGCTGCTCAAGGAGCTGGTGGACCAGGAGGGCACCGCCCTGCTGATGATCACCCACGACCTGGGCGTCGTCGCGGGCCTGTGCGACCAGGTCAACGTCCTGTACGCGGGCAAGGTGGTGGAGTCCGCGGGCCGCCGCGAGCTGTTCGCGCACCCCACCCACCCGTACGCGCACGGCCTGCTCGGCTCCATCCCCCGCCTGGACGCCCCCCGCGGCGAGCCGCTCAACCCCATCCGCGGCTCCATCAACGACAAGATCGCCTGGGCCGACGGCTGCGCCTTCGCGCCCCGCTGCGACCACTACACGATGGAGTGCCTCACCGGCACCCCCGAACTGACCGAACCACGAGCGGCCGGACACCAGGTGCGCTGCGTCAACCCGGTCCTGCCCCCGGTCCTGCCCACGGCGGAGGTCTCGGCATGAGCCTGCTCGAACTCAACGACCTCAAGGTCCACTTCCCCATCCGCAAGGGCATGCTCTTCGACCGTACGGTCGGCCATGTGTACGCGGTCGACGGAGTCTCGCTGTCCGTCGAGGCGGGCCAGACGTACGGGCTCGTCGGCGAGTCCGGCTGCGGCAAGACGACGCTGGGGCGCGCGGTGCTGCGCCTGGTCGACGTCACGGACGGCGAGGCCGTCTTCGACGGTACGGACCTGGCGAAGCTGCCGGACGAGGAGATGCGCCGCTTCCGGCGCCGCCTCCAGATGGTCTTCCAGGACCCGCTGGGCAGCCTCAACCCGCGCCAGAACATCGAGTCGATCCTCTCCGAGGGCATGGCCGCGCACGGGATCGGCGCCAACCAGGAGGAGCGCCGCGAGAAGATCAAGGCGATCCTCGCCCGGGTGGGCCTCCCGGACAACGCCCTGTCGCGCTATCCGCACGAGTTCTCCGGCGGCCAGCGCCAGCGCATCGGCATCGCCCGCGCGCTGGTCCTCGAACCGGACCTGATCATCTGCGACGAGCCGGTCTCCGCGCTCGACGTGTCGATCCAGGCCCAGGTGATCAACCTCCTGGAGGAGCTCCAGGAGCAGCTCGGCCTGACCTACCTGGTCATCGCGCACGACCTGGCCGTGGTGCGCCACATCTCGGACGTCATCGGCGTGATGTACCTGGGGTCGCTCGTGGAGGAGGCGCCGAGCGACGCGCTGTACGCCGCGCCGAAGCACCCGTACACCAAGGCCCTGATGTCGGCGGTGCCGGTGCCGGACCCGGAGGTCGAGGACCGCCGGGAGCGGATCCTGCTCCACGGCGACCTCCCGTCGCCCGCCGACCCGCCCACCGGGTGCCGCTTCCACACGCGCTGCCCGTGGAAGCAGGACACGCTGTGCGCGACGGACCGGCCGGAGCTGCGGGACGTGGGAGGCGGGCACAAGGTGGCCTGCCACTTCGCGGCCGAGATCGAGGCGGGCACGGTCGAGCGGACCCGCGCGACGGGCATCGAGGCGGTCACGGAGACGGCGGCGGTGGCGTCGGAGCCCGAGGCGCCGGCGTCCGGGGAGCCGGCCGCCAAGGTGGAGGACAAGGCCGGCGAGGTCGTGTGACGGCCCGGAGCACCGGACCATGTAGAACTGTCCGGTGCTCCAGGAACTCTTCACGCCCTCCGTCCAACACGCGCTCGAGCTCGTCGGGATCTTCGTCTTCGCGATCTCCGGCGCGCTGCTCGCCGTACGCAAGAACTTCGACGTGTTCGGCATCGCGGTCCTCGCGGAGGTCACCGCGCTGGGCGGGGGGCTGTTCCGGGACCTGGTCATCGGGGCCGTACCGCCCGCCGCCTTCACCGACCTCGGCTACTTCGTGATGCCGCTGGTCGCCACGGTCCTGGTCTTCTTCCTGCACCCGCAGGTGGAGCGCACCCAGACCGCCGTGAACGTCTTCGACGCCGCCGGCCTCGGCCTCTTCTGCGTGTCCGGGACGACGAAGGCGTACGAGCACGGCCTGGGCCTGACCTTCTCGGCCGTGCTCGGCCTCGCCACCGGCGTCGGGGGCGGCGTGCTGCGCGACGTACTCGCGAACGAGGTGCCCTCGCTGCTGCGCTGGGACCGGGACCTGTACGCCGTGCCCGCCATCGTCGGCGCCACCATGGTCGCGCTCTGCATCCGCTTCGAGATGCTGAACCCCTTCACCAGTGGTCTCGCCGCCCTCACCACGTTCGTCCTGCGCCTGCTCGCCCTGCGGTTCCACTGGCGTGCGCCGCGGGCGTGGAACCGCCGCTCCGCCCGCTCCGAGGACGAACTCCCGCAGAAAGCTACCGCTTAGTAGTTTCCTGCTGTACGGTTCCGTGCCATGAACAGCGAGTTCGAGTCCGAGTTCGAGTACGAGTTCGACCGCGACACCGCGGTGACCCTGCGCGAGCCGGGCGTCTACGACGCCGAGCTCTCCGCCGGCTGGACGATCATCCACGCCGTCAACGGCGGCTACCTCCTCGCCCTGTTGGGCCGCGCCCTCGGGGAGGCCCTGCCGCACCCCGACCCGTTCACGATCTCGGCGCACTACCTGACGCCCTCGGTGCCCGGACCCGCCGTCATCCGGACCGAGACCGTCCGCACCGGCCGGACCCTCTCCACCGGCCAGGCGTCCCTCTTCCAGTACGCGGACGACGGCTCCGAGGTCGAGCGCATCCGGGTCCTCGCCTCCTACGGCGACCTCGACGCGCTCCCCGACGACGTCCGCACCACCGCCAAGCCGCCCGCCATCCCGCCGCGCGAGCACTGCTTCGGCCCCTCCGACGGCCCGGCCCCGCAGATCCCGGGCTCGTCCGCGATCACCGAGCGCCTCGACATCAAGCTCGACCCCGCGACGCTCGGCTGGGCGCTCGGCGCCCCGTCCGGCAAGGGCGAGATGCGCGGCTGGTTCGGCCTCGCCGACGGCCGCGAACCCGACCCGCTGTCCCTCCTCCTCACCGTCGACGCGCTGCCGCCGACCTCCTTCGAGCTGGGCCTCACGGGCTGGACCCCGACCGTCGAACTCACCACCCACATACGCTGCCGCCCCGCCCCCGGGCCGCTGCGGGTCGCCATCACCACGCGCAACCTCGCCGGCGGCTTCCTGGAGGAGGACGCCGAGGTCTGGGACAGCGCCGACCGCCTGGTCGCCCAGTCCCGCCAACTCGCCCGCGCGCCCCGGCCGTAGGGGGGTCTCGCCGATCTTGCCGGGCTCGCGACGCCTGGCACCGCTCCCCCAGAGCTTCGCCTGGGGGTGCCCCCACGCCGCGTTGTCGTCGGTCGCCAATGGCCCCCGTAGCCCTGCGGGCAACGGGGGAGGCTCCCTCCTCCCCCTTGCGATCCGTCCCCTCGGCCCCAAGGGGCCTGGGGAGACCCCATGCACCAGACGCCGCTCCCTGATCCGGCCTGATCGACAAGACACCCCCTAGCCCCGGCCCGGCCGGGCGCTCGCGGTCGGCGCCGCCGCCCGGCCCCCGCCTCGTAGAATCGAGGCACCATGGCCTACCTCGACCACGCCGCGACGACTCCGATGCTCCCGGAGGCGATCGAGGCGATGACCGCCCAGCTCCCCGTCACCGGCAACGCGTCCTCGCTGCACTCCGCCGGACGCCGGGCCCGCCGTACCGTCGAGGAGGCCCGCGAGACCCTCGCCGAGGCGCTGGGGGCCCGCCCCAGCGAGGTCGTCCTCACCTCCGGCGGCACCGAGGCCGACAACCTCGCCGTCAAGGGCCTCTTCTGGGCCCGCAGGGCCGCCGATCCGCGTCGCGTGCGGGTGCTCGCCAGCCCCGTCGAGCACCACGCCGTCCTGGACGCCGTGCACTGGCTCGGCGAGCACGAGGGCGCCACGGTCGAGTACCTGCGCGTCGACGCGTACGGGCGCGTCCACCCGGACGCCCTGCGCGAGGCCATCGAGCGGGACCCGGGCAGCGTCGCGCTCGCCACCGTGATGTGGGCCAACAACGAAATCGGCACCGTCATGCCGGTCGCCGAACTCGCCGCCGTCGCGCGGGAGTTCGGTGTCCCCCTGCACTCCGACGCCGTGCAGGCCCTCGGCCAGGTCCCGGTCTCCTTCGCCGACTCGGGCCTCGCCGCCATGACGGTCTCCGGCCACAAGATCGGCGGCCCGTACGGCATCGGCGCCCTGCTGCTGGGCCGCGAGTACACCCCCGTCCCGGTGCTGCACGGCGGCGGCCAGGAGCGCCACGTCCGCTCCGGCACCCTCGACGTGCCGGCCGTCGCCGCCTTCGCCGTCGCCGGGCGGCTCGCCGCCGAGCGCCGCGAGGCGTACGCCCGCGAGGTCGGCGCCCTGCGCGACGCGCTGGTCGACGCCGTCCGCACGGCAGTCCCGGACGCCGTCCTCGGCGGCGACCCCGACCCGGCGGGCCGCCTGCCCGCCAACGCGCACTTCGCCTTCCCCGGCTGCGAGGGCGACTCGCTGCTGCTGCTCCTGGACGCCCAGGGCATCGAGTGCTCCACCGGCTCCGCCTGTACGGCCGGCATCGCCCAGCCCAGTCACGTCCTGCTCGCCACCGGCACCGACCCCGATCTGGCGCGCGGCACCCTGCGCTTCACGCTCGGCCACACGTCCACGTACGCGGACGTCGAGGCGGTCGCGAAGGCCATCGGCCCGGCGGTGGAACGGGCGCGGACGGCGGGCCTCAGCTAAGCGGAGGGCCTGAGCGAGCGGGGCCTCGGCCGGCAGACGGCCTGAGCGAGCAGACGGCCTCGGCCGGCAGACGGCCTCAGCGAGCGGCCGAGGCCCCGGAACCCGCCCCGGCGGCCGCGGCGGCGCGCACCAGCTTCATGTACCGGTCCCAGTCCCAGTGCGGGCCCGGGTCGGTGTGGTCCGTGCCCTCCACCTCGACATGGCCGATGATGTGCTCCCGGTCGGCGGGTATGCCGTACCGCGCGCATATCCCGGCCGTCAGCCGCGCCGACGCTTCGTACATCGCCGCCGTGAAGTCCTTCGGGCGGTCGATGAAGCCCTCGTGCTCGATGCCGATGCTGCGCTCGTTCATCTCCCGGTCGCCCGCGTGGAAGGCCACGTCGAGCTCGCGGATCATCTGGGCGATGTGCCCGTCCTTGCGGACGACGTAGTGGGTCGCGGCGCCGTGCCCCGGGTTCTTGAAGACCCTCAGCGCGGTCGGATAGCTGCCCTGGACGACATGGATCACGACCCGGTCGATGGTGTAGTCGTCAGGGCGGTCCGCGCGCCGCCAGTTGGCCCGCGCGGCCGCCGTCCACTCCGCGCCCTGGTGGTCCAGCTCGCCCTCGACGCGCTTCTTCTCCATGCCGGGCAGCCGCCACCAGGCACGCTCCAGCTCGTCACGGGCCAGCACCGCCGCGCCCGCCACGGCCGCGCCGCCGCCGATCAGCACCGCGCGCCGGCCGACCCGCCGCTTCCCCGCCCCGTCCGTACGCCCCATGTGATCGTGAACGCACGCGCGTACGTATTCGGTTCCCGGACGCTCCGCCCGGACCCGTACCCTGATAGGGCTATGACTCAGACTCCGCAGCGGACCACCCCCCAGCGCCCCCTCCGTGTCCTCGCCGCCATGTCGGGCGGTGTGGACTCCGCCGTCGCCGCCGCCCGTGCCGCCGAAGCCGGCCACGACGTGACCGGGGTGCACCTGGCCCTCTCCGCGAACCCCCAGTCCTTCCGCACCGGCGCGCGCGGCTGCTGCACCATCGAGGACTCGCGGGACGCGCGCCGCGCGGCCGACGTCATCGGCATCCCGTTCTACGTGTGGGACCTGGCCGAGCGGTTCCGCGAGGACGTCGTCGAGGACTTCATCGCCGAGTACGAGGCGGGGCGCACGCCCAACCCCTGCCTGCGCTGCAACGAGAAGATCAAGTTCGCGGCGCTGCTGGACAAGGCGCTCGCGCTGGGCTTCGACGCGGTCTGCACCGGCCACTACGCGACCGTGGTCACCAAGGAGGACGGCACCCGGGAGCTCCACCGCGCCTCCGACATGGCCAAGGACCAGTCCTACGTCCTCGGCGTCCTCGACGAGAAGCAGCTCGCCCACGCCATGTTCCCGCTGGGCGACACGCTCACCACCAAGGACGAGATCCGCGCGGAGGCGGAGCGGCGCGGCCTCGCCGTCGCGAAGAAGCCCGACAGCCACGACATCTGCTTCATCGCCGACGGCGACACCCAGGGCTTCCTGGCGTCGCGCCTCGGCAAGGCGGAGGGCGACATCGTGGACGAGTCCGGGACCAAGCTCGGCACCCACGAGGGCGCGTACGGCTTCACCATCGGCCAGCGCAAGGGCCTGCGCATCGGCCACCCGGCGCCCGACGGCAAGCCCCGCTACGTCCTGGACATCTCCCCGGTGAACAACACCGTCACCGTCGGCCCCGCCGAGGCCCTCGACGTCACGGCCCTCACCGCGATCAAGCCCCGCTGGTGCGGCACGGCCCCCTCGGCCCCCGGTACCTACACGGCCCAGCTCCGCGCCCACGGCGGCGAGACCCCGGTGACCGCCGCCCTCGTCGGCGACGAGCTCCACGTCGCCTTCGCCGAGCCGGTCCGGGGCGTGGCCCCGGGCCAGGCGATCGTCCTCTACGACGGCACCCGCGTGGTCGGCTCCGCGACGATCGCGACGACGACGCGCCGCGAGGCGCCGGAGCCGGCCACGACGGCCTGAGACCCGCCTCAGTCGGCTGCTTCCGCGAAGAAGCGCCCCAGCACCGGCGCCAGCACCTGCGGCGCCACCTCGTGCGTCTGGCCCGTCAGCGTGGTGTGGCGGGCGCGCGGTACGGCGGCGGCGACCGCGCGGGCCGTGTCGCGCGTGCGGGCCGGGCTCGCGCCGCCGTCGAGGACCAGCACGCGCGCGGTGACGGCGGCCAGCAGGGCGCAGGGCGGGGCCGGGTTCCCCGGTGCCGCGGCGCGCGCGCCCACGAGCGGAGCGAGCGCGGCGCCGTACGGCGGCTCGTACGCCGACAGCCGGCGGATCGGCAGCCCGGCCGCGGCCGCCTCCAGGGCGAGCGCACCGCCCGAGGCGGTGCCGTGTACGTAGGCGCTGCCGCCCGCCTCCGCGATGAGCGCCGCCAGGTCGCCGAGCTCGGCCGCGCCGCCGCGCCGGCCGTAGGTGTACGTGGTGAAGCGCGGCGCCAGCAGCCGCGCGAGCGCCGCCTCACCCGCGCCCGCGTCCGTGCCCGACGTACTGCCCACCAGGATCAACGGCGGCCCGTCGCCGCGCCGTTCGTACGCCGGCACCGTCCTGTTCAGTTTCTCCATACGGGGGCAGACCGGAGCCGGACGCGAAACTCATCGGCGCGGCGTCACACCACCTCGGTTTCGTAGAAACAGAGGTGGTCCTTGATCGCGGCGACCTCCGCCTTGGGGTCGGGATACGCCCAGGCCGCGTCCTTCGCCCCGGCCAGGGACCAGTAGGACGCCGTCCCCTTGAACGGGCAGTACGTGTGCGTGTCCGAGGGGGACAGCAGGTCCATCCGTACGTCCGCCGGCGGCAGGTAGTAGCGCACCGGGCAACCCGTCTCGCGCAGGACCAGCGGCCGCCGGCTCTCGGCGATCACCCGGCCCCCGTGGAGGACCCGTACGTGCTCCGTGCCCGGCTCGACGGTGATGCGGTGTCCTGTCGTCGTCATGACCGGTCCAACGGCGGCGCGCGGCCTCCGATTCCCCGTACCGTGGCGCCATGAACATCTGCGTCTTCCTCTCCGCCGCGGACCTCGACGACCGCTACACCGTGCCCGCCCGCGAATTCGCCGAGCTGCTGGCCAAGGGCGGCCACACGCTCGTCTGGGGCGGCTCCGACGCCGGTCTGATGAAGGTCGTGGCGGACGGGGTCCAGGAGGCGGGCGGGCGGCTGGTGGGGGTCTCCGTGGAGTTCCTGGTCCACAAGGCCAGGAGCGGAGTGGACGAGATGGTCGTCGCCAAGGACCTCGCCGAGCGCAAGGCGCTGATGCTCGCCAAGTCCGACGCTGTCGTCATCATGGTCGGCGGCACCGGCACCCTGGACGAGGCCACCGAGATCCTGGAGCTGAAGAAGCACGGCCTGCACACCAAGCCCGTGGTGCTGTTGAACACGGCGGGCTTCTACGACGGCCTGAAGGAGCAGTTCCGTCGGATGGACGCGGAGGGCTTCCTGCCCGTGCCCCTCACCGACCTGGTGTTCTTCGCGGAGGACGGCGTCGCGGCGCTCGCGTACCTGGAAGAGGCCGCCGGGATCCGCTGAGGCGCCGGGTGATGCGAGCATGGCCCGTATGGCTACACATCTGATCACCGGGGCAGGGTCGGGCATCGGCGCGGCGGTCGCGCGACGGCTGCACGCGCGGGGTGACGACCTCGTCCTGCTGGCCCGCGACGCCGGGCGCGCCAAGGAACTGGCCGAGACCTACCCCGGCGCCCGTACGCTCGTCGGCGACCTCGCCACCCCCGACCGCCTCTCCTGGGCCTTCTCGCACCAGTCCCTCCCGGACCGGCTCGACTCCCTGCTGCACGTCGCGGGCGTCGTCGACCTCGGCCCGGTCGGCGACCTGACCCCCAAGACCTGGCGCCACCAGCTCGACGTGAACCTGCTCGCCCCCGCCGAGCTCACCCGGCTGCTCCTGCCCCAACTGCGGCTCTCCCAGGGGCACGTCGTCTTCGTCAACTCCGGTGCCGGGCTCAACGCGCACGCCGAGTGGGCCGCGTACGCCGCCTCCAAGCACGGCCTGAAGGCCCTGGCCGACGCGCTGCGCCACGAGGAGCACGGCAACGGCGTACGCGTGACCTCGGTCTACCCGGGCCGTACGGCCAGCCCCATGCAGGCCAAGGTGCACCAGCAGGAGGGCAAGGAGTACGACGCCTCCCGCTGGATCGACCCGGAGTCCGTCGCCACCGCGATCCTCACCGCGATCGACCTGCCGCGCGACGCGGAGATCAACGACCTGTCGGTGCGACCGGGGCGGTAGGGGCGACGGGCCTCCTCACGCCGGCGCGTACGCTTCCCGGGTGAGCGAGAACAACGACTTCAGCTGGGGCCCGGCGACCGGGGTCGGGTCCATGCCGGGCGGCGACGCGCGTGAGGCCGTCAAGACCGTCACCGGGTCCTTCGAGGACTTCCCGTACCTCCCCGAACTCCCCGCGCGCGGCCCCGGCGCCGACATGATCGGGCGCACCCTCGGGATGCTGGTCGAGATGTACGCGCACGTCGAGCCGAGTGGCTGGCGGATCAGCGACCGCCCCGGCCGCGACACCCGGCGGGCCAGGTCCTGGCTCGGGGAGGACCTCGACGCCCTGGAGGAGTTCACGCAGGGGTACGGGGGTGTGCTCAAGGTGCAGGCCGTCGGCCCCTGGACGCTGGCCGCCGCGCTGGAACTGCGCGGCGGCGAGGCGGCTCTCGGCGACCCCGGCGCGTGCCGGGACCTGGCGGAGTCGCTGGCCGAGGGGCTGCGGGCCCATCTCGCGGAGGTACGGCGCCGGGTGCCGGGCGCGCGGGTGGTGCTGCAGCTGGACGAGCCGTCCCTCACCGCCGTCCTGCGTGGGCAGGTGCGGACCGCGAGCGGCTACCGGACCTACCGGGCGGTCGACCGGCAGGTGGTGGAAGGCGCGCTGCGGGACATCGTCGGGGTGAGCGACGGCCCGGTGATCGTGCACTCGTGCGCGCCCGACGTGCCCTTCGCACTGCTGCGCCGGGCGGGCGCCGCGGGCATCTCGTTCGATTTCTCCCTGCTTACCGAGCGTGACGACGACCAGATCGGTGAGGCGGTCGAGGGCGGCACGAAGCTCTTCGCGGGCGTCGTGGGGTCCACCGACGCTCCGTTGTCGGACCCTGCCGGTAGCGTCATGGGTGTCAGGACGCTGTGGCGCAGGCTGGGGCTGCATCCGGGGGCTCTCGCGGAGTCGCTGGTGATCACCCCGTCGTGCGGGCTGGCGGGCGCCTCGCCCGCCTACGCCCGGGCGGCGCTCGCCCACTGCGTCAGGGCGGCGAGATCGCTCGCGGACAACCCTGAGTAACGTAGGCAACGGGAGGATTACGGTGGCTGTCGAACAGCAGGACGCGGTGCCGGCCGAGGCACGGGAGAAGCACGCGCAGCTGGCCGAGCAGGTGGAGGAGCACCGCTTCCGGTACTACGTGAAGGACCAGCCGGTCATCAGCGACGCGGAGTTCGACAAGCTGCTGCGCTCGCTGGAGGCGCTGGAGGAGGAGTACCCGGAGCTGCGGACGCCCGACTCGCCGACCCAGAAGGTCGCCGGGGCGTACGAGACGGAGTTCACCGCCGTCGAGCACCGCGAGCGCATGCTCTCGCTGGACAACGCCTTCGACGACGAGGAGCTGGCCGCCTGGGCGGACCGCGTCGCCAAGGAGGTCGGCACCTCCGCGTACCACTTCCTGTGCGAGCTCAAGGTCGACGGCCTCGCCGTGAACCTGACGTACGAGAAGGGGCGCCTGACGCGCGCCGCGACGCGCGGCGACGGGCGCACGGGCGAGGACATCACGCCGAACATCCGCACCATCGCGGACGTCCCGGACCGGCTGAGGGGCGACCGGATCCCGGACCTCGTCGAGATCCGCGGCGAGGTCTACTTCCCGATGGAGAAGTTCGAGGAGCTCAACGCCCGCCTGGTGGAGGCCGGCGACAAGCCCTTCGCCAACCCGCGCAACGCCGCGGCCGGTTCGCTGCGCCAGAAGGACCCGAAGATCACCGCGACGCGCCCGCTGCACATGGTGGTGCACGGCATCGGCGCCCGCGACGGCCTGGAGATCGGCCGGCTGTCGGAGGCGTACGGCCTGCTGCGCGAGTGGGGCCTGCCGACCGCCCGGCACAACAAGGTGGTCGACGGCATCGAGGGCGTACGGGAGTTCATCACGTACTTCGGCGAGCACCGCCACTCCGTGGAGCACGAGATCGACGGCGTGGTCGTCAAGCTCGACGAGATCCCCCTCCAGGGGCGCCTCGGCTCCACCTCGCGCGCGCCACGCTGGGCGATCGCCTGGAAGTACGCGCCGGAGGAGGTCAACACCAAGCTGATCAACATCAGGGTGGGCGTGGGCCGCACGGGCCGGGTCACGCCCTACGCCCAGGTCGAGCCGGTCACGGTCGCGGGCTCCGAGGTCGAGTTCGCCACCCTCCACAACCAGGACGTGGTCAAGGCCAAGGGCGTGCTCATCGGCGACACGGTGGTGCTGCGCAAGGCCGGTGACGTCATCCCGGAGATCCTCGGCCCCGTGGTCGACCTGCGGGACGGCACCGAGCGGGAGTTCGTGATGCCGTCCGAGTGCCCCGAGTGCGGCACGCCGCTGCGCCCGATGAAGGAGGGCGACGTCGACCTCCGCTGCCCGAACGGGCAGACGTGCCCCGCCCAGTTGCGCGAGCGGCTCTTCTACCTCGGCAGCCGCAAGGCCCTCGACATCGAGAACTTCGGCTATGTGGCGGCGGCCGCGCTGACCAGGCCCCTGGAGCCGGCCGAGCCGCCGCTGGCCGACGAGGGCGACCTGTTCGACCTGACGATCGAACAGCTGCTGCCCATCAAGGCGTACGTCCTGGACCAGGACAGCGGGCTGCCCAAGCGGGACCCCAAGACGGGCGAGGAGAAGATCGTCACCGTCTTCGCCAACCAGCAGGGCGAGCCCCGCAAGAACGCCCTGGCGATGCTGGAGAACATCGCGGCGGCCAAGCAGCGTCCGCTGGCCCGGATCATCACGGGCCTGTCGATCCGCCACGTCGGCCCGGTGGCGGCGGAGGCGCTGGCGCGCGAGTTCCGCTCCCTCGACCGCATCGAGCAGGCGAGCGAGAAGGAGCTGGCGGCCGTCGAGGGCGTCGCCGACATCACCGCCGCCTCGGTCAAGCAGTGGTTCGAGGTGGACTGGCACCGCGAGATCCTGCGCAAGTGGCGGGCCGCCGGGGTCCGGATGGAGGAGGAGAGCACCGGGGAGGACGAGGGGCCGCGCCCGCTGGAGGGGCTGACGGTCGTCGTGACCGGCACCCTGCAGAACTACACCAGGGATGGCGCGAAAGAGGCGCTCCAGAGCCGCGGAGCGAAGGTGACGGGTTCCGTTTCGAAGAAGACGTCCTTCGTGGTGGTCGGCGACAATCCCGGTTCCAAGTACGACAAGGCGATGCAGCTGAAGCTTCCGGTTCTGGACGAGGACGGCTTCACCGTCCTGCTGGAGCAGGGTCCTGACGCGGCGAAGGACGCGGCGCTCCCGCTCGAGCAGTAGCCACGAAAGGGCGGGTTCCGGACACGGAACGATGGGAAATCATCACCCGTTCAGCGCATACCAGATGGATAAGGGTGGCCGGGTCGCATTCGGGCAAGAGCTGTAGAGCGGTGCCCGTCGAAGCCTTCCGCGGCCTACTGTTGAGACGTGCGCCTGTCGTGCACGGCCGCGGAGACCGGTTTCGGCCGTGGTGGCATGACAACAGGGCCATCACGTGGCAACGGCACAGCCGGCTGTGAGAGGGACGGAATGAAACCGACCGAGAGCGCCGCCCCGGTCTCACGGCCGTGTGTGTACGCGGCCTGCGAGGGCATCGCAGCGAGGCTTCCCGCCATGGTGGTGGTCCTGGCCGGGCTGCTGCTCGCGACCGGGCTCGTCAGCGCGGTCCGCGACGGTCACGCGCTCTTCCCCGGCGGCGCGGAGGGCTGGTCGCTCGCCGTGCTCACCGGCATCATCGTCGGCCACCTGGTGGCCCTGGGCCGCGACCGCTGGTGGGGCGGCACCGGCTCCGGCGCCGCGCTCACCCTCGCGGTGCTGCTGCTGTACGGATGGGTGCCCGCCGGACTGGTCAGCCTCGCCGTCGTCGTCCTGGTGGGCGTGGCCCGGCGTCACCGCTGGCGGCAGGGGCTGCTGCACGGCGCCGCGGACATCCTCGGCATCGGGGCCGCGGCCCTGGTGCTCGCCGCCTTCGGTGACGTACCGAGCGTCGAACGCCCGTGGCGGCCGCTCGAATGGGGGATCGAGGCCGTACCGGAGGTGGCGCTGGCGGCCACCGCGTATCTGGTGGTGACCCGGCTCTTGCTGTGGTACACGCTCGCCCCGCCGAGCGGCGGACTGCCCACGGCCGCCCGCACGGCGCTGCTGCGCCAGGGGCTCGTGGCGGTCGCCCTGCTCGGCATCGCGCCGCTGATCTGCGTGGTCGCGGTCTCCCTGCCGGTGCTGCTGCCGCTGTTCGCCGTCCCGCTGATCGCGCTGGACTCCACGCTGTGGATCGCCCGCGCGCGGGCCGAGGAGCAGCTGCGCGACCCGCTGACCGGGCTGCCGAACCGCCAGTGGCTGCTGGAGCGGACCTGGACCGCCCTGGAGGACGCGGAGGGCGAGGGCGTCCGGGCCGCGCTGGTCCTGATCGACCTCGACCGTTTCCGGTCGGTCAACGACACGCTCGGCCACCTGGCGGGCGACCGGCTGCTGCTCCAGATCGCCGACCGGCTCCGGCTGGCGTTGCCGCGCGGCGCGGAGGCGGCCCGGCTCGGCGGCGACGAGTTCGCCGTCCTCCTGCCGACCGCCGACTCCACGACCAGCGCCCAGCGCGTGGCCCGCCAGCTCGCCGCCGAGCTGTCCTCGCCGCTCGACCTCGACGGGCTCACGCTCGTCCTGGAGGCCAGCGCGGGCGTCGCGGTCTTCCCCGACCACGCGCGCGACGCCGAAGGGCTCCTCCAGCGCGCCGACGTCGCCATGTACCAGGCCAAGCGGGACCGCACGGGCGTGGAGGTGTACGAGTCCAAGCGCGACTCCAACACCCCCGACCGCCTCGGCCTCCTCGGCGACCTGCGCCGCGCCCTGGACGCCGGCGAGGTGGAGCTCCACTACCAGCCCAAGGTCGGCTTCGACGGGCACGTGGCCGGCCTGGAGGCCCTGGTCCGCTGGGTGCACCCGGAGCGCGGACGGGTCCCCCCGGACGAGTTCATCGCCATCGCCGAGTCCTCCGGCCTGATGCCCCACCTCACCGAGTACGTCCTGGAGACGGCCCTCGGCCAGGTCGCCAAGTGGCGCGCCCAGGGCCTGGAGGTCCCCGTCGCGGTGAACGTCTCCCCGCGCGACGTCCACAGCCCCGGCTTCGCCGGCGCCGTCGCCGCCCGGCTGGCCCGCCACGGGGTGCCCGCCGGATCCCTGCAACTGGAGATAACCGAGCACGTCCTCCTGGAGGACCCCCAGCGCGCCGCCGACACCCTGGCGGGCCTCACCGGCCACGGCGTCAAGATGTCGCTGGACGACTTCGGCACCGGCTACTCCTCCCTGGTCCACCTGCGCCGCCTCCCGGTGAGCGAGCTCAAGATCGACCGCTCCTTCGTGGCGCGCCTCGCCGTGGACAACGAGGACGCCGAGATCGTCCGCTGCACCGTCGACCTCGCCCACTCCCTCGGCCTCCTCGTCGTCGCCGAGGGCGTCGAGGACGACGAGACCTGGGAGCGCCTGCGGGACCTGGGCTGCGACGCCGTCCAGGGCTGGCTCGTCGCCGCCGCGATGCCCCCCGCCGAAACCACCGCCTGGCTCCGCGCCCGCGACCCCCAGACGCCCGCCCCGGCGCCCCTCGCCCCGGCCGAACTCCCGGCCGCCGCGCCCCCGTCCCCGCAGAACGCGAACCAGGTGGTCCAGTAGCCCCGCCCCGTGGGGCCCCCGTCGGGGGGCCGCCCGGCAAACCGTTTCACGGGCACGGGGCCCGGCCCCATAGGATTGGGCCAAAACCATCACACTCACCCCTGAGGATCGCTGCATGCCTGGCATCACGCGCGAGGAGGTCGCCCACCTCGCCCGGCTGGCGCGTCTGGAACTGAAGGGCGAAGAGCTCGACCACTTCGCCGGACAGCTCGACGACATCATCGGCGCGGTCGCCCGCGTCTCCGAGGTCGCCGACCAAGACGTACCGCCGACCTCCCACCCGCTGCCGCTGACCAACGTCATGCGCCCGGACGAGGTCCGTCCTTCGCTCACCCCCGAGCAGGCGCTCTCCGGCGCGCCCGCCCAGGAGCAGCAGCGTTTCAAGGTGCCGCAGATCCTGGGGGAGGACTAAGACCGCCATGACGGACATCATTAAGCTCAGCGCCGCCGAGATCGCGGAGAAGATCGCCTCCGGCGAGCTCACCGCCGTCGAGGTCACCGAAGCCCACCTCGCCCGGATCGAGGCCGTCGACGAGAAGGTCCACGCCTTCCTGCACGTCGACCGCGAGGGCGCCCTCGCCCAGGCCCGCGCCGTCGACGAGAAGCGCGCCAAGGGCGAGAAGCTCGGCCCCCTCGCGGGCGTACCCCTCGCCCTGAAGGACATCTTCACCACCCGGGACATGCCGACCACCGTCGGCTCCAAGATCCTGGAGGGCTGGATCCCGCCGTACGACGCGACGCTCGTGCAGAAGCTGCGCGCGGCCGACGTCGTCATCCTCGGCAAGACCAACATGGACGAGTTCGCCATGGGCTCCTCCACCGAGAACAGCGCGTACGGGCCCACGGGCAACCCGTGGGACCTCACCCGCATCCCCGGCGGCTCCGGCGGCGGCTCCTCCGCCGCCCTCGCCGCGTACGAGGCCCCGCTCGCCATCGGCACGGACACCGGCGGTTCCATCCGCCAGCCCGCCGCCGTCACCGGCACGGTCGGCGTCAAGCCGACGTACGGCGGCGTCTCCCGCTACGGCATGGTGGCGTTCTCGTCCTCCCTCGACCAGGGCGGCCCCTGCGCCCGTACGGTCCTGGACGCGGCGCTGCTCCACGAGGTCGTCGCCGGCCACGACCCGCTCGACTCCACCTCCATCGACGCCCCGGTTCCGCCGGTCGTCGAGGCGGCCCGCAACGGCTCGGTGCAGGGCATGCGCGTCGGCGTGGTCAAGCAGTTCCGCGGCGAGGGCTACCAGGCCGGCGTGCTCCAGCGCTTCGACGAGTCGGTCGAGCTGATGCGCGAGCTGGGCGCCGAGATCGTCGAGCTGGACTGCCCGTCCTTCGACCTCGCCCTCTCCGCGTACTACCTGATCGCCCCGTCCGAGTGCTCCTCGAACCTCGCCCGGTTCGACGGCCTGCGCTACGGCCTGCGGACCGGCGACGACGGCACGCGCTCCGCCGAGGACGTCACCGCCCTCACCCGCGAGGCCGGCTTCGGCCCCGAGGTCAAGCGCCGCATCATGCTCGGCACGTACGCGCTCAGCTCCGGCTACTACGACGCGTACTACGGCTCGGCGCAGAAGGTCCGCACGCTCATCACCCGGGACTTCGAGAAGGCCTTCGAGCAGGTCGACGTGATCGTCTCCCCGACGACCCCGACCACCGCCTTCCCGATCGGCGAGCGCGCCGACGACCCGATGGCGATGTACCTCGCCGACCTGTGCACCATCCCGACCAACCTGGCCGGCAACGCCGCCATGTCGCTGCCCTGCGGCCTCGCCCCGGAGGACAACCTCCCGGTCGGCCTGCAGATCATCGCCCCCGCCATGAAGGACGACCGCCTCTACAAGGTCGGTGCGGCCGTCGAGGCCGCCTTCGTGGCACGCTGGGGCCACCCGCTGCTGGAGGAGGCTCCGTCGCTGTGAGCGCACTGACCAAGGCCAAGGGCTTCAAGAAGTCCAAGACCGGTACGTATCTGTCCATCGGCACCACCGCTTTCGGCGCCGTCAGCGTGGTCAAGCAGCTGCGCAAGGCCCGCGGTGAGAGCGACACGCTCCTGCTGCTCGACGCCGTCGTGTCCGCCGCCGCCATCGCCACCGGCCTCGCCATCCTGATGCGCGAGCTCAAGCGCGCCGGTGACGACGACGTCCTGCTGGGCTGAGAGGGAAAGTTTCACCGTGACCGTCATCACCGAACTGGTGCCGTACGAGGACGCCCTCGCCGCCTACGACCCCGTCATGGGCCTCGAGGTGCACGTCGAACTCGGCACCAGGACCAAGATGTTCTGCGGCTGCTCGACCGAGCTGGGCGCCGAGCCCAACGCGCAGACCTGCCCGACCTGCCTCGGCATGCCGGGCTCGCTGCCGGTGGTCAACGCGACCGCCGTCGAGTCCGCCATCAAGATCGGCCTCGCCCTCAACTGCGAGATCGCCGAGTGGTGCCGCTTCGCCCGGAAGAACTACTTCTATCCGGACATGCCGAAGAACTTCCAGACCTCCCAGTACGACGAGCCGATCGCCTTCAACGGCTACCTGGACGTCCAGCTGGAGGACGGCGAGGTCTTCCGCGTGGAGATCGAGCGCGCCCACATGGAGGAGGACACCGGCAAGTCGACGCACGTCGGCGGCGCCACCGGCCGTATCCACGGCGCGTCCCACTCCCTGCTCGACTACAACCGCGCCGGCATCCCGCTGATCGAGATCGTCACCAAGCCGATCACCGGTGCCGGTGAGCGCGCCCCCGAGGTCGCCAAGGCGTACGTCGCCGAGCTGCGCGAGCTCATCAAGGCGCTCGGCGTCTCCGAGGCCCGCATGGAGATGGGCCAGATGCGCTGCGACGTGAACCTGTCGCTGCGCCCGCACGGCGTCGAGAAGTTCGGCACCCGCAGCGAGACCAAGAACGTCAACTCGCTGCGCTCCGTGGAGCGGGCCGTCCGCTTCGAGATCAGCCGCCACGCGGGCGTGCTGAACGCCGGCGGCACGGTCATCCAGGAGACCCGCCACTTCCACGAGGAGGATGGCTCCACGACCTCCGGCCGGGTGAAGGAGGAGGCCGAGGACTACCGGTACTTCCCGGAGCCCGACCTCGTCCCGGTCGCCCCGTCCCGCGAGTGGGTCGAGGAGCTCCGCCAGGGGCTGCCGGAGCTGCCGCGCGTGCGCCGCAACCGGCTGCGCGAGGAGTGGGGCGTCTCCGAGCTGGACATGCAGGCCATCCTCAACGCGGGCGCGGTCGACCTGATCGTCGCCACGACCGAGGCGGGCGCCCCGTCCGACCAGGCCCGCAAGTGGTGGATGGGCGAGCTGGCGCGCAACGCCAACGAGTCCGGCACCTCCCTGGACGCGCTGCCCATCACCCCGGCGCAGGTCGCCCGCATCACCGAGCTCGTCGCGTCCGGCGACCTCAACGACAAGCTGGCCCGCCAGGTCATCGAGGGCGTGCTCGCGGGCGAGGGCGACCCGGACACCGTCGTCGAGAAGCGCGGTCTGAAGGTCGTCTCCGACGAGGGCGCGCTGGGCGCGGCCGTGGACGAGGCGATCGCCGCCAACGGCGCCATCGCGGACAAGATCCGCGGCGGCAAGGTGGCCGCGGCCGGCGCCCTGGTCGGCGCGGTCATGAAGGCCACCCGCGGCCAGGCGGACGCGGCTCGCGTGCGCGAGCTGATCCTGGAGAAGCTCGGTGTGACCGAGGGCTGACCCGCCCCTGGCCGCCCCCTGGCCCGGCCCCCGGCCCCCGTACTCCCGCGCGGAGTGCGGGGGCCGGGCGCGTTCCGCCCCCGAAAAGGGTGCGGCCCCCTGCCGCCGGGGGGAAGAGCGGCAGGGGGCCGTCGGTGAGGGACGGATCACCGTCCCAGAGGGGGCTGCCGTGCTTGTGCCCCGGATCCTCCGGCCCATGCCTGGGCCGCGCCGGGTTTTCTTCGTTCCACTGTCGCCGACTCGAAGACGTGTGCGCCCGCCGGAGCGGGGCATACGGCGGAGCGGAGGTGGAAAACAATGGTTCCCTTGCTTCTCGTTCTTCTTCTCGCCCTGATCCTTTTCGGTGCGGGATTCGCACTGAAGGCTCTGTGGTGGATAGCCGTCATCGTTCTCGTGGTGTGGCTGCTCGGTTTCGTGATGCGGTCCACCGGGCCGACCGGAACGCGCGGTCGCTGGTATCGCTGGTAGGCGGTTCCGGTGCACCGGGACAAGGAGCTGCTGAACGGGCTGACCGTCGATGACAGCCGGCCCGAGCAGCCCATCCTGCTCGACGGGGACGGGAAACCCATCCGTACGTGGCAGGAGAATTACCCGTACGACCGCAAAGTGCGGCGCGCGGAATACGAGCACGCCAAACGCGTGCTGCAGATCGAGCTGCTGAAGCTCCAGCGGTGGATCAAGGACACCGGTGGGCGGCTGGCCGTGATCTGCGAAGGCCGGGACGCCGCGGGCAAGGGCGGGACCATACAACGGTTCATGGAACGCCTCAACCCCCGCGGCGCCCGGGTCGTCGCCCTGGACAAACCGACCGAACGGGAGGCCGGACAGTGGTATTTCCAGCGTTACGTCTCCCATCTCCCGGGACCCGGTGAGATCGTTTTCTTCGACCGGTCCTGGTACAACCGGGCCGGCGTGGAAAAGGTGATGGGCTTTTGCACGCAGGAGCAGTACGAACTGTTCCTGCGGCAATGCCCCCAATTCGAGCGGCTGTTGGTCGAGGACGGGATCATCCTGATCAAATTCTGGTTCTCGGTCTCCCGCGCCGAGCAGCGGACCCGATTCGCGATCCGTCAGGTGGATCCCGTACGGCAGTGGAAACTCTCGCCGACGGATCTCGCGTCCCTCGACCGGTGGGACGACTACACCGAGGCGAAGGTCGCCATGTTCCGGGCGACCGACACGGCGGAGGCGCCGTGGACGGTCGTCAAGTCCAACGACAAGCGCCGCGGACGCCTGGAGGCGATGCGGCACCTGCTCTGGCGCATCGACTACGACCGCAAGGACCCGGAGGTGGTCGGAGAGCCCGACCCGTTGATCATCGGGGCCGCGCAGACGCTGCTGGAGCCCGGTGAGGAGGACAGCGCCCTCTCGCCCACGCCACTGGCGGACAACATCACCGGACCGGGTGAGCACCCACCGCGCTGAGCGGTGGGAGGGGAGGGCGAGTGGACCCACGGGCGGTACGGCTGTCGCAAGGCGGCCGTACCGCCCGTCGGCGTTTCCTCGGGTCCGACCGGGCCGCCGCCGAGCTGGTGCGGACCTTCACCGGCCTCGGTCTGGACGCGGCGGTCTACCATCCGTACTCCCTCGACCAACTGGCTCCGGTCTACTCCGGCAGCGCCCTGCTCCGCTCCGTCGTCGCCGTGTCCCTCGCCGTCGTGACGATGACCGGCGCCGGCGTCATGCTGAGCGCCAAGGCGTACGGAGTGCAGCGGTTGCAGGGCAGGTCCTTCGGGCGAATGCTGCTCCGGGATCTGCGGCAGCTGGCCGTCTTCTGGGCGGCCGCCTTCGCCGGGGTGACCGCGCTGGCCCTGCTGCTGCTCGGCCTCTACGACGGCCTGGCCTGGATCGGCCCCTTCGCGGCCGTCGCCCTGGGTATCGGCCTCGCACTCGGTCTCCTCTCCGTCGCCGTCCACGCCGTCACGCTGCGTCTCCTCCAGCGGACCGAGCGCATGTACGGGTGCCGGGTGTACGGGGGCGCGTGTACGGGACGTGTCTTCCTGCGCGTGTGCGTGCGCGAGCGCTGTACGCGTACGGCCGCGTCGGCGCGGGTCGCCCGGTCCCGGCGCGGAGCTCGCCACCCGTGTGGGGTGGCGCGGGCGCGACCGGGGACCGGGCGATGTCCCGTGGGGGGTGAGGATCTGCTGCCCACTGTCGCGCGCGGCATGCGTCCAAGGCGTCTTCTGGCCAGGAACCGGCGGCTTGGCGGCGCCAATGGTCCGGCGTGGAACCACCCGCTGCCCCCGTCCGTCCGGCCCCCGTCCCTCGCTTGGACTTCCCTCACGACCTGTTGGACGTTCACCTTCCGTCCCTCCCGGGGCCTTCCCAGGTCCACGTGGGCTCACTACCGTCCGGCCCGTACCGCTCAATGGATCGCACCCGGACCATTGGGTGACCTTGGGACGTCGACTGGGAGGTCGGGCTTGTCACCGGAGAACCCGCGGGGGACATCGCGCAGGAACGTGCTCGCGCTCGGGGCAGGCGTCCTCGGCGCCGCTGCCGCTGGCTCGCTCCTGCCGCCGTCGTTGCGGGCCGCGCTCGCCGCCGAGCCGGCCGGCGGCGGGCTGCGTGCCGTGAAGCACGTGGTGATCCTGATGCAGGAGAACCGTTCCTTCGACCACTACTTCGGCACCCTGCGCGGCGTCCGCGGCTTCGGAGACCGCAACGCCGTCGAACTGCCCTCCGGCAAGCCGGTGTTCGAGCAGCCCGCGCCGCTCGGCCGCACTGTACTGCCCTTCCCCGTCCGGGACGCCGCCGAGGCGCAGAAGAAGGACCTCCAGTACATCGGCGACCTCGACCACTCCTGGAGCGGCGGCGCCAGGGCGTGGCGCGACGGCTGGATGGACGGCTGGGTCTCGGCGAAGACCGCCGCCACCATGGCGTACTACGACCGGCGCGACATCCCGCTGCACTACGAGCTCGCCGACACCTTCACCATCTGCGACGCGTACCACTCCTCCATCCACACCTCCACCAGCCCCAACCGCAACCACCTGTGGTCCGGCTGGACCGGCTTCGAGGCCGACGGGTCGCGCGCCGTGACGAACGCCGCGTACGCCGAGGGCACCCACCCCGGCTACCCGTGGCCGACCTACGCCGAGCGCCTGGAGAAGGCGGGCCGCAGCTGGAAGACGTACACGGAGTGGGAGAACTTCACCGACAACAACATCGAGTTCTTCACCACCTTCAAGAAGATCGCCCGCAAGGCCCTGGCCCGCACCGGCGGCCACACCTACATGGAGTCGTTCTACGCGGCCGTGCGCGACACCGGCGACGCCGCCGAGCGGGCCCGGCTGCTCGCCGCCCTGGAGGAGGGCGTCGCCACGCTCACCCCGCCGGAGCGCTCCCTCTTCGAGCGCGGGCTGCGGCGCGTCGAGTCCGGCACGCTCGCGGACGCCTTCCGGGCCGACGTGGCCGCGGGCGCGCTCCCCGAGGTCTCCTACCTCGTACCCTCCGCGATCGACTCCGAGCACCCCGGCTCCTCCTCCCCGATCGCGTCGGCCACCCTCGTCTACAAGGTCCTGGACGCCCTCGCCTCCCACCCGGAGGTCTGGCGCCACACCGTCCTGCTGATCAACTACGACGAGAACGACGGCTTCTTCGACCACGTCCCGCCGCCCGTGCCGCCCGCCGACGACACCGACGAGCGGTGGAAGGGCCTGCCCACCGGGCTCGGCATCCGGGTGCCGCTGCTCGTCGTCTCGCCCTGGACGGTGGGCGGCTACGTCTGCTCCGAGGTCTTCGACCACACCTCGGTGATCCGCTTCCTGGAGAAGTGGACCGGGGTGGAGGAACCCCAGATCACGCCCTGGCGCCGCCGGGTCACCGGCGACCTCACCTCCGCCTTCGACTTCCGGCGCGGCCGCCCGCAGCCGGAGGTCGACCGGCCGGGCGCGGTCCCGCCCTTCACCGGCCGCTGGCGGCCGCAGCCCCCGCTCGTCCAGCACATGCCCGTACAGGAGCCCGGTACCCGCCCCGCGCGCCCGCTGCCGTACCAGCCGGACGCGTACGGGCGCGTCGACGGCGACACCCTGACCGTCACGCTCAGCAACAGCGGCGCGGCCAGCGCGCCGCTCGCCCTCTATCCGTACGCGGGCGAGTTCGCCACCCCGCAGCACCGTGATGTAAGGGGCACGGCGCAGTGGAGGGTGCCCCTTACCGGGCTCACCGGGGGCGCCTACCGCTTCACGATCACCGGCCCCAACGGCTTCCGCCGCGAGTTCGCCGGCCCGGTCTCCGGCGGTGCCGAGGTCACCTCGTACCTCGACCCGGCCGAGCGCGACGTCCACCTCACGCTGCGCAACGACGGCACCGCCCCCGCCGCCTTCACCGTCCGCCCGCTCGGGTACGTCGACGAGGCCGACCTCGGCGACTGGACCCGCACCCTCACCGTGAAGCCCGGCCGCAGCCGTACCGTCGTGCACTCCGCCGCCGACGCGCACGGCTGGTACGACATCGAGGTGACGGGCCCCGACGGCTTCCGGCGCCGCCTCATGGGCCACATCGAGAACGGGCGCGCGAGCGTCTCGGGCTGAGTCCGGCGCGGGCCTGCTCACAGCCGTCGCGATCGGCGCTGTGAGTAAGCCCACGAAACGGACAAACGATCATTTTAGGCTGCCAGAGTGACTATCCGAAGGTCATGCGTTCTTTGCGGGCAGTTCCCGATAAAGAGCAAGAACCACTCAGGGAGCAAACCCGTTGGCAGCCCTCGCACGGTGGTGCATCAACCACCGCCTTGTCGCCGTCCTGCTCTGGCTCCTTGCCTTCGGCGGCGTCACGGCGGCCGCGAGCGCCGCAGGCCCCGCGTACTCCAACGACTACGGCGTCCCCGGCACCGAGTCCGGGCGCGCGGCGGCCCTCCTGGAGGAGGGCTTCGGCGCCACCGACGGTGACGGCGACACCATCGTCTGGCACACGGACCGCGGCAGCGTCCGCGCCACCGCTCTCGAACAGCGCATGACCGACATGCTGGACGAGGTCGCCGAGCTCCCCGGCGTCGCCGCCGTCACCAGCCCGTACGGCGCCGCCTCCGGCCAGATCAGCGAGGACGGCCGCACCGCCTACGCCACCGTCACCTTCGAGCACCCCGTCGACGACATCCCCGAGGAGCAGGCCCGGGCCGTCGTCGACACCGCGCGCGAGGCCGCCTCCGACGGCGTCCGGGTGGAGCTCGGGGGCAGCGCCATCGCGCTCACCGAGGCCCCCACCTCGCACACCGCCGAGATCGTCGGCGTGGCCGTCGCCGCCGTCGTCCTGTTCCTCGCCTTCGGCTCCCTCGCCGCCAGCCTCCTGCCCATCGCCACCGCGATCGTCGGCGTCGGCACGGCGTACGCGGGCATCGGACTGCTCGGCCACGCCATGACGGTCGCCGACTTCGCCCCCATGCTCGGCATGCTCGTCGGTCTCGGCGTCGGCATCGACTACGCGCTCTTCATCGTCACCCGGCACCGCAAGGGCCTCAAACGCGGCCTGTCGGTCGCCGAAGCCGCCGAGAACGCCGTCGCCACCACCGGCCGGGCCGTCGTCTTCGCCGGCGCCACCGTGTGCATCGCGCTGCTCGGCATGCTCATCCTGCGGCTCGGCTTCCTCAACGGCGTCGCCCTCGCCGCGTCGCTCACCGTCATCCTCACCGTCGCCGCGTCCATCACCCTCCTGCCCGCACTGCTGTCCTTCATCGGCATGCGGGCCCTCTCGCGCCGCGAACGCCGCCGCCTCGCCGAGCACGGCCCGCAGCCGGAGCTGCCCACCGGCTTCGCCGCCCGCTGGTCCGCCGTCGTCGAACGCCACCCCAAGCTGCTCGGCTCCCTCGCCGCCGTCGTCATGCTGGTCCTGGCCCTGCCCACGTTCGGCCTGCACCTGGGCACCTCCGACCAGGGGAACAACCCGGCCGGCACCACCACGCGCAAGGCGTACGACCTCCTCGCCGAGGGCTTCGGCCCCGGCGTCAACGGACCCCTCACCCTGGTCGCCGAGCTCGACGGCGCCGACGACCGGATCGCGCTGGCCCGGCTGCCCGAGGTGCTGCGCGCCACCAAGGGCGTCGAGGCGGTCAGCCCGGTCGCGTACAGCGGCAGCGGCAACACCGCCGTCCTCACCGTCGTACCGGACTCCGCGCCGCAGTCCCAGCACACCAGCGAGCTCGTCGAACGCCTCCGCGGCGACGTCCTGCCGAGCGCCGAGCACGGCACCTCCCTGGAGGTGTACGTCGGCGGCATCACCGCCGGCTACGACGACTTCGCGCAGGTTATCGTCGGCAAACTGCCGCTCTTCGTCGGCGTCGTCATCGCGCTCGGCTGTCTGCTGCTCCTGGTCGCCTTCCGCTCCCTCGGCATCCCGCTCAAGGCCGCCGCGATGAACATCGCCGCCGTCGCCGCCGCCTTCGGCATCGTCGTCGCGATCTTCCAGTGGGGCTGGGGCAGCGAGCTCCTCGGCCTCGGCCGGGCCGGCCCCATCGAACCCTTCCTCCCGGTGATCGCCGTCTCGGTCCTCTTCGGCCTCTCCATGGACTACCAGGTCTTCCTCGTCAGCCGGATGTACGAGGAGTGGCTGGAGACCGGCGACAACCGCCGCGCGGTCCGCGTCGGCCTCGCCGAGACCAGCCGGGTCATCAACTCCGCGGCCGTCATCATGATCGCCGTCTTCCTGGCCTTCGTCCTCTCCGGCGACCGCGTCATCGCGATGTTCGGCATCGGCCTCGCCGCCGCCGTCGCCCTCGACGCCTTCGTGCTCCGCACCCTGCTGGTCCCGGCCCTCATGCACATGCTCGGCGGCGCCAACTGGTGGCTTCCCCGCTGGCTCGACCGCCTCCTGCCCCGCATCAGCATCGAGACCCCCGACCGCCGCGCCACCACTCCGACGAGGATCGCCGGCCAGCGCGCGAGCGAGGACGGCGAACTGGTGCCGTGAGCCTTACCCGGTACCTCCCTAGGTAGGATCGGCCGGCGTCTAAGGCCCCCCGGGGCCCCAACATGCGGCACTCTCCCGATGTGGGAGCACCCCCTGGGACGCGAGAGTCGAGGCATGCGGCGAACGCGCCGCGAACCACACCTCGCTCAGGACTCAGGGAGACCGAGATGCTCACGTACGAACCGCACCGGGACCGCCACGCCGAACTTCTCCGCGAGGCCGACGCCGAGCGGCTGGCCCGGGCCGCGCGCAAGGCGCGGCGTACCGCCCGCCGCCGGTCCGGCGGCCACGGGCCCGAGGGGCGGGTGAGTACCGGCGGCGGCGGAGAGCGGGAGCGATTCGCCCCCGCCGCCTGAACCCCCCACCCGACGGAGGCAGTCGGGAAGCCGGGCCCCGTCGGGGGATCGGGGCCCGGCCCGGCCTCCGGCCTCCGGCCCGGTACGGGTACCGGTTCCCCGGCGGGACCGGGCCCCGTCCCGGTATGCGGGCCCCTCCGGAGAAACAGGTCCCGCGATGTCAGACGCCTCTGCGATGCTCGGCATCGTGGAAACCAGGTCCGTCAGCCCGGTGTTCGTCGGCAGAGCCGGTGAACTGACCGCGCTCACCGAAGCGCTCTCCCGCGCCGCCGC
Source organism: Streptomyces sp. NPDC045431 (assembly GCF_040646655.1). Taxonomy (NCBI): domain Bacteria; kingdom Bacillati; phylum Actinomycetota; class Actinomycetes; order Kitasatosporales; family Streptomycetaceae; genus Streptomyces; species Streptomyces sp. NPDC045431. Next base: position 72,071 of record NZ_JBEZAQ010000004.1, on the reverse strand, counting down.
GGGGGAGCCACAGGCGTTGGTCGTCGGCGGTGAGGCCGGCGTCGGCAAGACCCGCCTGCTGGAGGAGTTCCTCGACGAGGTGTGCCGGCAGGGCGCCGTGGTCGCCGTCGGCGGCTGTGTCGAGATCGGCGCCGACGGCCTGCCCTTCGCGCCGTTCTCCACCGCGCTGCGCTCGCTGCGCCGCCGGCTCCCCGAGGAGCTGGCCGCCGCCGCCGAGGGCCAGGAGGGCGAGCTGGCCCGGCTGCTGCCCGAGCTCGGCGGCGACGCCTACGGCCACGAGCCGTACAACGAGGACAGCACCGCCCGCCTCTTCGAGCTGACCGTCCGCCTGCTGGAGCGCATCGCCGCCGACCGCACGGTCGTCCTCGCCCTGGAGGACCTCCACTGGGCCGACGCCTCCACCCGCCACCTGCTCGCCTATCTCTTCCGCACCCTGCGCCGCGGCCGGCTCGTCGTGGTCGGCACCTACCGGTCCGACGACATCCACCGCCGCCACCCGCTGCGGCCCCTCCTCGCCGAGCTCGACCGGATGCGCACGGTGCGCCGCATCGAGCTGTCCCGCTTCACCCGCACCGAGGTGCACCGCCAGCTGACCGGCATCCTCGCCGCCGAGCCCGCCCCCGCCCTCGTCGACGACATCTTCGGCCGCTCCGACGGCAACGCCTTCTTCGTCGAGGAGCTCGTCGTCTGCCGTGAGAGCGGCGCCCCCGGCGAGCTCAGCGACTCCCTGCGCGACCTGCTGCTGGTCCGCGTCGAGCGGCTCTCCGAGGACGCCCAGAAGGTCGTCAGGATCGTCGCCGAGGGCGGCTCCACCGTGGAGTACGGGCTCCTCGCCGCCGTCGCCCGGCTCCCCGAGGACGACCTCATCGAGGCGCTGCGCGCCGCCGTCAACGCCAACATCCTGCTCGCCGTCCCCGACGGCGAGGGCTACCGCTTCCGCCACTCCCTGGTGCGCGAGGCCGTCAGCGACGACCTGCTGCCCGGCGAGCGCTCCCGCCTCAACCGCCGGTACGCCGAAGCACTGGAGGCCGACCCCTGCCTCGTACGGGCCGACGAGCGCTCCACCCGGCTGGCCAGCTACTGGTACCACGCGCACGACGCCAGCAAGGCGCTCCCCGTCGTCCTGCGGGCCGCCTCCGAGGCCCGCAAGCGGCACGCCCACGCCGAGCAACTGCGGCTGCTGGAGCGGGCCATGGAGCTGTGGGACGACGTCCCCGCCCAGGTCCGCGCCTCCCTGCGGCCCATCGACTACGCCGACGCCTACCCCGCCTGCGGCTGCGACCCCGACAACACCCCCCTCAGCTACCTCGACCTGCTGGCCGAGGCCGCCGTCGCCGCCCGGCTGTGCGGCGAGCGCGAACGGGCCCTGAAGATAGTGAAGCGCGCGCTGCGCCTCCTCGACGGCGACACCGACCACCTGCGCGCCGCTTGGTTCTGGACCGAGCGCTCCCGGCTCATCTCGAACCTCGGGCGGGGCGACGGCTGGGCCGAGATCGCCACCGCCCAGGAGCTGGTACGCGGCCTGCCGCCGTCCGCCGTGCACGCCCAGGTGCTGGCCGTCGCCGCCGGCTGGGGCATGCTGCACGCCCCCGGCCCCGAAAGCCTCGCCGCCGCCGAACAGGCCGTCGAGTACGCCCGGCTCGTCCAGGCGGAGCCGATCGAGCTCAACGCCCGCCTCACCCTCGGCGGCCTCATGGTCGACGCCGGTGAGATCGAGTCGGGCCTCGCCGCGATGTACGCGGTACGCGACCGGGCCAGGGAGCTGTCCCTGCGCACCGAGGCCGGCCGCGCCTACGTGAACCTCTCCTCCTCCCTGGAGGCCTCCGGCCGGTCCCGCGAGTCGGCCCGCATCGCCACCGAGGGCATCGAGTACGCACGCACCCGCGGCCTCCTCGACAGCGAGGGCTGGGTCCTGGGCAACCTCATCGAGGCCCAGCTCTCCCTGGGCCACTGGGACGAGGCGAGCGAGAGCGCCGAGCGGCTCCAGCGCATCGCCTACAGTCCCAAGCCCCGCGGCACCGCCCACCTGAAGCGCGCCCAACTCGCCTTGCGCCGCGGTGAACTGACCCTGTGCGAGGAACACCTGGCCCTCGCCCGCGAGGCGTACGGCACGCACGACCCGATGATGCAGTACCAGCTGCCGGTGATCACCCTCGAACTCGCCCTCGCCGCCGCCCGCGGTCGCCTCGCCGACGTACGGGCCCGGCTGGCCGACACCGCCGGGGGCGGCTTCCCGACCACCGGCAGCTACCGGTACGCCTGGCCGCTGCTCCTCACCGCCGCCACCGCCGAGGCGGACGCCCTCGGCCTGCCCGCCGCGGACGAAGGGCGCCCCGAGGTGCTGGACCTCATCCGCACCCAGGCCAGGCGGCTCCCCACGCCCGTCGCCGTATGGCGGGCCTACAGCCTCTTCGTCGCCGCCGAACTGGACCGCGCCGGGGGCGGCGGCCGCGCCGACCGCTGGGCCGAGGTGGCCGCCGCCTTCGGCCCGCTGGAGCGCCCGTACGAGCTCGCCCGCGCACGCCACCGCTGGGCCGACGCCCTGCTGGCCGAGGGCGGCGGCCGGGACCGGGCCGCCGAGCTGCTGCGCGAGGCCCACCCGGTCGCCGTCCGCCTCGGCGCCCGCCCGCTGCGCGAGGACCTCGAACTGCTCGCCGCCCGCGCCCGCCTCCCGCTGACGACGCCCGCTCCCGGCCCCGCCGCCGAGCCGCGGGAGGAGGAGCCGGACGCCGGCTTCGGGCTCACGCCCCGCGAGCAGGACGTCCTGCGCCTGGTGGCGATGGGCCGGACGAACCGTCAGATAGCCGAGGAGCTCTTCATCTCGCCGAAGACGGCGAGCGTCCACGTCTCCAACATCCTCGCGAAGCTCGGCGTCTCCGGCCGCGGCGAGGCGGCCGCCCTGGCCCACCGCCTCCGCCTCCTCCAGGAGACCCCCGCCTGAGACCCCTCGCCCCGCGGCAACCTCGACGGCCTCGGCGACGACCAGGGTGTGCAACCGGTATCCGTCTTCGACGACGAAGGGCCAGGCGATGACGAGGACGAGGACGACGAGAACGAGGACGACGAGAACGGCGACGACGAGAACGGCGACGACGAGAACGGCGACGGGGAAGAGACGAACGGCCGCACTGCGACTCTCCGCGGCGCTGGCCACCGCGGCCCTCGCGGCCGCGGCCGGTGTGGCGCTGTCGGTACCCGAGGCGTCGGCGGCGACCGCCGGCGCCACCGGCTACGCCACCCAGAACGGCGGCACCACCGGTGGCGCGGGCGGCCAGACGGTACGGGCGACCACGGGAACCGCGATCCACGCGGCCCTGTGCGGCCGGGCGAGCAGCAGCACCCCGATCACCATCCAGGTCGAGGGCACCATCAACCACGCCAACACCGGCAAGGTGTCGGGCCCCAGCTGCAGCACCGCCGACGGCGTGATCGAGCTCAAGCAGATCAGCAACGTCACGCTCGTCGGCGTAGGCGGCGGCGCCGTCTTCGACCAGCTGGGCATCCACATCCGCGACGCCCGCAACATCGTCATCCAGAACGTGACCGTCCGGAACGTCAAGAAGTCCGGCTCACCCACGTCCAACGGCGGCGACGCCATCGGCATGGAGAGCAACGTCCGCAACGTCTGGGTCGACCACGTCACCCTGGAGGCCTCGGGCGGGGAGTCGGAGGGGTACGACGGCCTCTTCGACATGAAGGACAACACCCAGTACGTGACCCTGTCCTACAGCATCCTGCGCAACTCCGGCCGCGGTGGCCTCATCGGGTCCAGCGAGAGCGACCTCTCGAACGGCTTCGTCACCTTCCACCACAACCTGTACGAGAACATCGACTCCCGCGCACCGCTGCTGCGCGGCGGCACGGCCCACCTCTACAACAACCACTACGTGCGCCTCAACGACTCCGGCATCAACTCCCGCGCCGGTGCCCGCGCCAAGGTGGACAACAACTACTTCGAGGACTCCAAGGACGTCCTGGGCACGTTCTACACGGACGCTGCCGGCTACTGGCAGGTGAGCGGCAACGTCTTCGACAACGTGACCTGGTCCAGCCCCGGTACCGACTACAACCCGGCCGGCCCGAACCCCCGCTCCACCACCACGGTCGCCATCCCGTACGCGTACGCCCTCGACCAGGCCGCCTGCGTGCCGGGTGTCGTGAGCCGGACGGCGGGCGCCGACAAGGGGCTGCGCGTCTCGGACGGCGCCTGCTCGCCGCAGACGCCCACCCCCACGCCCACCCCGACCCCCACGCCCACCCCGACCCCCACGCCCACCCCGACCCCCACGCCCACCCCGACCCCCACGCCGGGGCCGACGCAGCCGGGCGGGACCAACCTCAGCATCGGGGCCGGCTCCGACGGCTCCGGCAAGGCCGACGGGACCAGCTACGGCAACGTCCGGGACGGTGACATGACCACCTACTGGTCGCCGGCCGGCCCGACCGGTTCCGTCTCGATCAAGTGGGGTTCTCCGGCCACGGTGTCCCTGATCGCCATCCGGGAGGCGGCGGGCGCCACCGGCAGGATCGGCACCTGGCGGGTCGTCAACGCCGACACCGGCGCCGTCCTGGCCTCCGGCAGCGGGGCGGGTGCCATCCCCGTGCCCCGTACCTCGCTGAGCAAGATCACCTTCGAGATCACCGGCTCGACCGCCACGCCCCGGGTCGCCGAGTTCGAGACCTATGCCGGCTAGCCGGTCGTCGCCCGGTGGCGGCTTCAGGAACGGGTGACGGCCTGTTCGAGCAGGCTCTGCAGGACTCCCTGCTGCTCGGCGGTGAGTCCGGCCAGCGGGGAGTCCTGGACCAGCAGCGCGAGGAGCCGCTCCCGCAGGGCTTCGCCCTCGGGGGTGAGCACGAGGTGCTTGGCGCGGCGGTCGGTGGGGTGGGCGCGGCGCTCGACCAGGCCCTGCTTCTCCAGCTTGTCGATGACGAAGGTGGCGTTGGAGGGCTCGCAGCTCATGCGCTCGGCGAGCTCCCGCATCGTCATCGGCCCGGTCATCTCCCGCAGGGCCGTCGCCTGAGCCGCGGTGAGGCCCAGGGTGACGGCGCGTTCGCGCACGTGCTCGGTGATGCGCTGGGCCAGTCCGTTCACCAGGCCGCACAGCTCGCGCTCGGCGGCGGCGGCCCGCGCTTCCGGCCGGGCGTCCAGCGGGGTCTCCGGCTGCTTCGTCATGGGCTCATGCTAGCAACTCCATCAAGCCAGAATGATTAAAGCTTGCATGGTTCTAGCTTGATGCTTATGGTGGCGTCGTCGCTCCGGCAGGGGCGGCGACACCACCAACGGCCCATGGGGAGAAGGCTGATGGCGAACACCACGACGGAGCGGCACGCGCCGGGCGAGCGGTCGCGACGACCGGCGGGCATCCGCTCGGTGCGGCTGGGCGACCTGAAGGTGACGTACGTACCGGACGGCGATGTGCGCCTCAGGCCGCGCGACCTGCTCCCGGACACCACCGACGCCGTGTGGGCCGCCCGGCCGGAGCTCCTGGACGCGTCCAGCTTCCTGGTGGCGAGCATCGGCGGCCTGCTGGTGGAGCACGGTGACCGTGCCCTCCTGATCGACGCCGGGTTCGGCCCCCGGGAGTGGCCGGCCGACCCGCAGGGCCCGCGCGGTCGGATCCACGGCGGCGCGCTGCTGGACAACCTGGCCCGACTGGGCCGCCGCCCCGAGGACGTCGAGGCCGTCGCCTTCACCCACCTCCACGCCGACCACACCGGCTGGGCCTCGTACCCCGCCCCGGGCGCGGACCGGCCCGCCTTCGCCCACGCCGCGCATCTGGTGACCGCACCGGAATGGGCGCCTCACGCGGCATCGGCGGCACGAGGCGACGCGGACGAGGAGATCGCCGCCCTGGCGCCCCGCGTCCGCACGGTGGCGGACGGGGAGGAGGTGTTCCCCGGCGTACGGGTACGGCTCACCCCGGGCCACACGCCCGGGCACGCCGCGTACACCCTCGCCTCGGGCGGACAGCGGCTGATCGCCTTCGGCGACGCCCTGCACTCCCCGATCCAGGCCGGCCACGCCGCATGGTCGTCGGCCTTCGACGGCGACCCCGTCCGCTCAGCGACCCACCGCCGTCGTCTCCTCGCCGAGCTGGAGCGCCCCGACACGATCGGCTTCGGCATCCACTTCGCCGACGTGCAGTTCGGACGGGTCCGGCGCGGCGGGGACGGCCCCGCCTGGCACCCTCTGGACACCTGACCCGGTACGCCGACCGGTGCCCGGCCCGACCGGTGCCCGGCCCGACGGCCGGTGGTCCGGCTACCGCTCCTCCCGCGTCTCCCGCTCCTCACGGGCCTCCGGTGCCGGGGCCTCGACGCGGATCGTGACCTTGCCCGAGCCGAGGTCTATCGGGCCGCGCGAGGGATCGTTGTCCCCGAGGTCCGCGCGGGTGAGCGCGAGCCGGCGCTCCTCGTCGCGGGTGTGCTTGCGTCCCGGTGCGAAGAGCTCCTCCATCAGGTTGAACACTGGCTGCCGCCTCTCAGGTCACCTCCAGCAGGAGGATCTTGTCGTCGCCAGGCCCCGGCGTGCCCCTCGTGTCCGTCTCGCTCGTGACCAGCCAGAGCTTGTTCCCGCCCGCCGGCACCACCGTGCGCAGCCGGCCGTACTCCTCTCCCAGGAACGCCTGCGGCTGCGCGGAAGGTTCCGCTCCGGCCAGCGGGACGCGCCACAGCCGCTCACCCCGCAGCCCCGCCAGCCAGACGGAGCCCTGCGCCATGGCGATACCGCTCGGCGAGGCCTCGGCCGGCTTCCACTGGGCGACCGGGTCTAGGTACCCCGACCGCCCGGCCTTGCCCTCGGCCTCGGGCCAGCCGTAGTTCCCGCCCGGCTCGATCACGTTCAGCTCGTCCCAGGTGTTCTGCCCGAACTCGGCCGCCCACAGCCGCTTGTCCGCGTCCCACGCAAGCCCCTGCACATTGCGGTGCCCCCACGAGTAGACGACGGAGTCCGCCGAGGGGTTGCCGTGGACCGGCTGCCCGTCCGGGGTCATGCGCAGGATCTTGCCGCCCAGGGACGCCCTGTCCTGCGCCAGGCCCGTCTCACCCGTCTCGCCCGTGCCCGCGTACAGCATCTTGTCCGGGCCGAAGGCGATCCGCCCGCCGTTGTGGACCGTCCCCTTGGGGATGCCCCGCAGGACCGTGTCCGGCGCGCCGAGCTGCTGTCCGGCCGGCTTCTTCTCGTCGTACAGCATGCGGGCGATGCGGTTGTCCGACTCGGTGGTGAAGTAGGCGTAGACGAGGTGGTCGGCGGCGTACGAGGGCGAGAGGGCGAGGCCCATCAGCCCGCCCTCGCCCGCCGGGGCCACCCCGGGTACGGAGCCGAGCACGGTCTGCTCGCCGCTCTCCCCGTCGACGCGCGTGATCGTCCCCTCGTCCCGGGAGGAGACCAGCAGATCGCCGTCGGGCAGCGCGGCCAGCCCCCACGGCGACTTCAGCCCCTCGGTGAGCGTCCGCACCACCTTCACCGTGCCCTTCGCGGGCGGCGCCGCGGGGGACGGGGAGGCGGGGGAGGCCGGTGCGGACGTGGCGGGCGCCGGGGACGCGGCGCTCCGGCCGTCCGTCGGACCGGCGCCGCCACCCCCCGAACAGCCGGCGGCCAACACGAGCGAGGCTGCGGCCGATACGGCCAACCCGGCCCTCACATCAGGACGTTGCACAGTACGAATCCCTTCGCCGGCGGCGGTGCGAGCTGCACGACACTCTTGATACACCGCGTGCGCCGCTCAGGCCGCCACGCGCGTGCGGTCAGTCCCACGAACCCTGCGCCGGCGGCAGCGCCGCGATCTCCGCGAGGTCCTCCGGTGCCAGCCTCAGCGCCGCCGCGCCCGCGTTCTCCACCGCCCACCGCTCGTGCTTCGTCCCCGGTACGGGCACCACGTGCGGTCCGCGCGACAGCGCCCACGCCAGCGCCACCTGCGCCGGTGTCACCCCGGCCGCCGGCCCGCCGTGCCGCGCGGCGACCCGGCGCAGGCCCGCCACCACCGGCTGGTTCGCCGCCATCATCTCGGCCGTGAACCGCGGGTGCCGGGCCCGCAGGTCCTCCGGCTCGAAACCACTGCCCGGCGTCAGCGTCCCGGTCAGGAAGCCATTGCCCAGCGGCATCGCCGCCAGGAAGCCCACACCCCGCGCCTCGCACCACGGCAGCAGCCGCCGCAGCGCCTCCGGCGACCACACCGACAGCTCCGCCTGTACGGCGCTCACCGGGAAGACCTGCTGCACCCGCTCCAGCTGGCGAATCGTTCCGTCGTAGAGATCCGCACCCACACCCGCGGCCCCCCGCCGCCCCGACCGCACCGCCATCGCGCACAGCCCCAGCGCCCGCACCTTGCCGGCCGTCACCAGCTCCGCCATCGCGCCCCACGTCTCCTCGACGGGCACCTCCGGGTCGGCGCGGTGCAGCTGGTACAGGTCGATGACGTCCGTCTGGAGCCGTCGCAGCGAGGCGTCGCACGCCCGCCGCACGTACCCCGGGCGGCCGTTGGCCACGATGTGCTGGTCTCCGACCAGCAGTCCGCACTTCGTCGACACGAAGGCGTCCGCGCGCCGCTCCTTCAGCACCCGCCCCAGCAGCAGCTCGTTGGTGAACGGCCCGTACATGTCGGCCGTGTCGAGCAGGGTCACACCGGCGTCGAGCGCGGCGTGCACGGTGCGCAGGGAGCGCTCGCCGTGCTGCTGAGAGGCGCTGTAGGCCCAGCTCATCGGCATGCAGCCCAGGCCGACCGCCCCCACCTCGAGCGCTGTCGCCCCGATTGTCCTGCGCTCCAACTCCCCGTACCCCTCCTCGTGCCGTTTCCCAAACTAACCTCCTGACCATGACTGCTGACGTGTGGCTCCCCGTTCCCGCCGACGAGATCGACGGCCTGCCCGCTCCCGCCGAATCCGGCCTGACCTACCGGTTCTGGGACGGCGCCCCCGACTTCCCGGCCGACCCCGCCGACTGCGTCTTCTACGTCGTCCCGTACATGAAGCCCAGCGAGATCGCGGTGCGCCCGCTCGCCGCCATGACCTCCGTACGCGTCGTCCAGACGCTCTCCGCCGGGATAGACCACGTGACCCCGGGCCTCGGCTCGCTGCCGCCCGGCGTGGCACTGTGCAACGCCAAGGGCGTCCACGAGGCCAGCACCGCCGAGCTCACCCTGGCGCTGATCCTCGCCTCGCTGCGCGGCATCCCCGGCTTCGTGCGCGGCCAGGACCGCGAGGAGTGGCGGGCCGGCTTCTACCCGGCGCTCGCGGACAAGTCCGTGCTGATCGTGGGGTACGGGTCCATCGGCGCCGCCATCGACGACCGGCTCGCGCCCTTCGAGTGCGCGCGGGTCATGCGCGTCGCGCGCTCCGCCCGCACCACCGAGCGCGGGCCCGTCCACGCGCTCACCGACCTGCCCGCGCTCCTTCCGCAGGCCGACGTCGTCGTCCTCGCCACGCCCCTCACCCCCGAGACCCGCCACCTCGCCGACGCGGGCTTCCTGGCCCGCATGAAGGACGGGGCCCTCCTCGTGAACGTCTCGCGCGGCCCCGTCCTCGACACCGACGCGCTCCTCGCCGAGGCCGAGCGTGGCCGGATCACGGCCGCCCTGGACGTCACCGATCCCGAGCCGCTGCCCGCCGGACACCCGCTGTGGCACGCGCCCGGCGTCCTGATCAGCCCCCACGTCGGCGGCTCCACCTCCGCCTTCATGCCCCGCGCCAAGCGGCTGCTGGCCGAGCAGCTCACCCTCTTCGCCAAGGGTGAGCCGCTGCGGAACGAGGTGCTCATTACCACGTGAACACGCTGCGCAGCCAAACGCGCGCGGTACGCGCCCGTAACTCAGATGATCGTTACGGAGCGTAGATAGCCCCTGTCCCTGCGTGACGGATCTGGTGTATCGTCCCGATCTGGGGGCACGCGTCGACACGGAAAGACGCAGGGGAGCGACGTGATTGCCGATCAGAATCCGAGGGGGGCGACGGGCGATGCACGGTCGATGGACCAACGAACCGACGCGACGGGGCACTCGGCTGCGATCCCGCCGCACACCGGTCGGCGCACCAGCCGGTGCACCGGCGAGCGCGCCGGCGCCCGCGTCGGCGCCGATCCGGCCGCCCCGGCGGCACACCCGCGCCGGAGCGTTCCGATGAGCGCCCCGGGCATGCTGATCGAGCGCCCGTCCGTCGCCCACGGCGGCGGCCACGGGCCGGGAAGGGGCGGTGAGACGGGCGGCGCGGGCAGTCTGGTCTGCCAGTTCGCCCTCGCCCTCGTCTGCGCGGCCTACGCCACCGGCGCCGCCCTCGGCTGGGGCTCCGACAAGATGGCCCAGGTGATGGGCGACTTCGGCCTCAGCGCCGCCGCGATCACCGCCTCCGTCTCCTGCCTCCTGTACGCCCGCGCGCGGGGGAGCCGCTTCCGCCCGGCCTGGCTCCTGTTCGCGTTCTCGTCGGCCATGGCCGCCGCCGGGAACTGCGTCTGGGGCTGGTACGAAGTCGTCCTGGACCGGCAGGTGCCGAGCCCGTCCCTCGCCGACCTGTTCTTCCTGCTCTTCGCGCCGCCCGCCATCGTCGGGCTGCTCGTCCTCGCCAAGCGCCCGGTCACCCGGGCGGGCTGGGTCTGCCTGGGGCTGGACTCCTGGCTCATCGGCGGCTCCCTGCTCACCCTGTCGTGGAGCCTGGCCCTCACGCACACGGCCCGCTTCGAGGGCGAGAGCGTCGCCCACGCCGCGCTCTCGCTCGCGTACCCGCTGCTCGACATCGTGCTGGTGAGCATGGTCCTGGCGCTGCACTTCCGGCGCTCCCAGGCCAACCGGTCCGCCGTCCACACGGCCATCGCGGCCCTCGCGCTGACCGTCCTGTGCGACGCCCTGTTCACCTCACCGCTGCTGCGCGAGAACTACCGCTCCGGCCAGCTGCTGGACGCCGGCTGGTTCGCCGGGTCGCTGCTGCTCGCGTACGCCCCCTGGGGCGCGCGCCGCACCGTCGAGAGCGCCGCGCCGCCGCGCGGCCCGCGCCACCTGGGGCACCCGCGCCACCCGGGCCGGCCCGTCGCCGGCTCCCTCGCCGCCCTCACGCCGTACCTGGCGGCGGCCGTCTGCACCCTGGGGATCCTCTACAACGTCATCGAGGGCCGCCGCGTGGACCGCGTCGTGGTCTTCACCGGCTGCACCGTCGTCCTCGCCCTCGTCGTACGGCAGGGCATCATGCTCGTCGACAACATCGCCCTCACCCACGAACTGGCCCAGAAGGAGAACCACTTCCGGTCGCTCGTGCAGGGCTCCAGCGACGTCATCATGATCGCCGCGCCCACCGGTGTCCTGCGCTACGTCAGCCCGGCCGCGTCCGGGGTGTACGGGCGAGAGGCCGACGAGCTCATCGGCTCCGAGCTCGCCTCCCTCATCCACCCCGACGACCTCGGAGCCGTGGTCCACGAGGTGCGGCGGTTCCTGGCCGCTTCCCCCGCGGAGGAGCCCACGACCCGCATCGAGTGCCGCTTCAAGTCCGGCACCGGCGAATGGCTCAACGTCGAGTCCACCGTCAACCGCCACCAGGGCGGCCTGATCTTCAACAGCCGGGACGTCACCGAACGGGTCCGCCTCCAGGCCCAGCTCCAGCACAACGCCGAGCACGACCCGCTCACCGACCTGCCCAACCGCGCCCTGTTCACCAAGCGCGTCCGCCAGGCCCTCAGCGGCCGCCGGGCCGGCGACTCCGGCACCGCCGTGCTCTTCATCGACCTCGACGGCTTCAAGGGCGTCAACGACCGGCTCGGCCACCAGGCCGGCGACGAGCTACTCGTCCAGGCCGCCCGCCGCCTCCAGGACTCGGTACGGGCCGGGGACACCGCCGCCCGGCTCGGCGGCGACGAGTTCGCCGCGCTCATCCTGGGCGACGGCGGCCACGAACAGGGTGAGCGCGAGATCCAGGTCCACGAGATCGCCGACCGCCTGCGGCTCACGCTCTCCGAGCCCTACCGGGTCGAGGGCCAAGAGGTGCGCGTCGCCGCCTCCATCGGCGTCGCCTTCGCGGAGCCCGGCATCAACGCCGGGGATCTCCTGCGCAACGCCGACCTCGCCATGTACCGCGCCAAGGCGGGCGGCAAGAACCGCGTCGAGCTGTACGCCCCCCAGATGCAGGCCGAGGTCGTCCGCCGTACGACCCTGGCCACCCGGCTGCGCAGCGCGCTGAAGGACGGCGAGTTCGCGCTGCTCCACCAGCCCGTGGTCGACCTCGCCACCGGCCGGGTCGCCGCCGTCGCCGCCCAGGCCCGCTGGCGCTCCCCCCAGGGCATCCTGTTCACCCCGGCGGAGTACCTCCGGGTCGCCGAGGACGGCGAGCGCACCGGCGAGCTCAGCCGCTGGCTGCTCGAAGCGGCCGTCGACGCGGCCGCCGAGCGCGGCCGCAGCGGCCACCACGTGCCCGTCACCGTCCGCCTGCCGGCCCGCGGGCTGCTCGACCGGTCCCTGCCGCTGCCGACCGTCGAAGCGCTGCTCACCCGGCACGTCCTGCCCTCCGGCGCCCTGATCATCGAGCTCGCCGACAGCGATCCGCGGCTCTCCTTCGACGAGCTGGAGCACCGCCTGGTGGCCCTGCGCCGCCTGGGCGTACGCGTCGCCCTCGACGGTTTCGGCAGCGGATACGCCGCCATCACCGCGCTTCGCCGCCTCCCCGTGGACATACTGAAACTGGACAGAGGTCTGGTCGAAGGTGTGGTCGAGTCCCCTCGGCTGCACAAGATCACCAGCGGGCTGCTCCGCATCGCCTGCGACCTCGGCATGCAGTCGGTCGCCGACGGCGTGGACGTACCGGAGCAGGTGCCGGCGCTGCGCGCGATGGGGTGCACGCATGGACAGGGAATGGCCTTCTCCGGGCCGCTCGACGAGTACCGGCTGCGCCGGGCGCTGGTCCGGGACGAGTTCCCGGTGCCCGGCGGCGTCGCCCTCCCCGTCCTCACCGGCTCCAGCACAGGCTGCTCGACCGGGTCCACCGTCGGCTCCACCGTGCCCGCGACCCTGCCCGTCCTGCCCGCGTCCCTTCCCCCGATGCGCTCACATAATGAGACGCGTGTCCCACCCACTTGACACTCATGGTGCGCCGGGTGGAGGGTCAATGCCATGCGCACCCGAATTCTCGTACTTGGAAAGCGCGTCGGCTGAGCACGGCCCCTCGATGGCCGTGCGGACCCACACCGGCGCGCTCCCCTCGCTTGCCTCACGGCACGAGGGGTTTTTTGTTGCACTGGCACCCCGCCGAACCAGCTAAACCCACGCAAAAACCCTCAGCTTCGAGAAGAGAATGCCGATGACCGAGCAGGCCACCGGGGCCCACCATCCGCAGCCGCGGCCCCGTACCGGCGGACAGGGAACCTCCTCCGCCACCGTTGAGCACGTCACGGGTGCGCAGTCCCTCATCCGCTCTCTCGAGGAAGTGGGCGCCGACACGGTGTTCGGCATCCCCGGCGGCGCCATCCTCCCCGCCTACGACCCGATGATGGACTCCACCAAGGTCCGTCACATCCTGGTCCGCCACGAGCAGGGCGCGGGCCACGCCGCGACCGGCTACGCCCAGGCCACCGGCAAGGTCGGCGTCTGCATGGCGACCTCGGGACCCGGCGCCACCAACCTAGTCACCCCGATCGCCGACGCCCACATGGACTCCGTCCCGCTGGTCGCGATCACCGGCCAGGTCGCCTCCAAGGCGATCGGCACGGACGCCTTCCAGGAGGCGGACATCTGCGGCATCACCATGCCGATCACCAAGCACAACTTCCTGGTCACCAAGGCCGAGGACATCCCGAAGACGATCGCCGAGGCGTTCCACATCGCCTCCACCGGCCGCCCCGGCCCGGTGCTGGTCGACATCGCCAAGGACGCCCTCCAGGCCAAGACGGTCTTCAGCTGGCCGCCGCAGCTCGACCTGCCCGGCTACCGTCCGGTCACCAAGCCGCACGCCAAGCAGATCCGCGAGGCCGCCAAGCTCATCACCCAGGCCAAGCGCCCCGTCCTGTACGTCGGCGGCGGCGTCCTCAAGGCCGGCGCCACCGCGGAGCTGAAGGTCCTGGCCGAGCTGACCCAGGCCCCGGTCACCACCACCCTGATGGCCCTGGGCGCCTTCCCCGACAGCCACCCGCTGCACGTCGGCATGCCCGGCATGCACGGCGCCGTCACGGCCGTCACCGCGCTGCAGAAGGCCGACCTGATCGTCGCCCTCGGCGCCCGGTTCGACGACCGCGTCACCGGCAAGCTGGACAGCTTCGCCCCGTTCGCCAAGATCGTCCACGCGGACATCGACCCGGCCGAGATCGGCAAGAACCGCGCCGCCGACGTCCCGATCGTGGGCGACGCCCGCGAGGTCATCGCCGACCTGGTCCAGGCCGTCCAGGCCGAGCACACCGAGGGCAACACCGGCGACTACAGCGCCTGGTGGAAGGACCTCAACCGCTGGCGCGAGACGTACCCCCTCGGCTACGACCAGCCCGAGGACGGCACCCTCGCCCCGCAGCAGGTCATCCAGCGCATCGGCCAGCTCGCCCCGGAGGGCACCATCTACGCGGCCGGCGTCGGCCAGCACCAGATGTGGGCCGCCCACTTCATCGACTACGAGAAGCCGGCCACCTGGCTGAACTCCGGCGGCGCCGGAACCATGGGCTACGCCGTCCCGGCCGCCATGGGCGCCAAGGCCGGCATGCCGGACCGCACCGTCTGGGCCATCGACGGCGACGGCTGCTTCCAGATGACCAACCAGGAGCTGGTCACCTGCGCGCTGAACAACATCCCGATCAAGGTCGCCATCATCAACAACGGCGCCCTCGGGATGGTCCGCCAGTGGCAGACCCTGTTCTACAACCAGCGCTACTCCAACACCGTGCTGCACTCCGGCCCGGAGGCCACCGGCAAGGAGCCCAGCGCCGGCACCCGCATCCCGGACTTCGTGAAGCTGTCCGAGGCCATGGGCTGCGTGGCACTGCGCTGCGAGCGCCCGGAGGACCTGGACAAGGTCATCGCCGAGGCCAACGCCATCAACGACCGCCCGGTCGTCATCGACTTCATCGTCCACGAGGACGCCCAGGTCTGGCCCATGGTCGCCGCCGGCACCTCCAACGACGAGGTCATGGCCGCCCGTGGTGTCCGCCCCGACTTCGGCGACAGCGAAGACGACTGAGAGAGAGCTGAGTCAAGAAACATGTCCAAGCACACGCTCTCCGTCCTGGTGGAGAACACCCCCGGCATCCTCGCCCGGATCGCCGCCCTGTTCTCACGCCGCGGCTTCAACATCGACTCGCTCGCCGTCGGTGTCACCGAGCACCCCGACATCTCCCGCATCACCATCGTGGTCAATGTCGAGGACCTGCCGCTGGAGCAGGTGACCAAGCAGCTGAACAAGCTGGTCAACGTCCTGAAGATCGTCGAACTCGAGCCCAGCGCCGCGATCCAGCGCGAGCTCGTCCTGGTGAAGGTCCGCGCCGACAACGAGACCCGCTCCCAGATCGTCGAGATCGTCCAGCTGTTCCGCGCCAAGACCGTGGACGTCTCCCCCGAGGCGGTCACCATCGAGGCCACCGGTTCGAGTGACAAGCTCGACGCCATGCTGAAGATGCTGGAGCAGTTCGGCATCAAGGAGCTGGTCCAGTCCGGCACGATCGCCATAGGGCGTGGTGCCCGGTCCATCACGGACCGCAGCCTGCGGGCCCTGGACCGTTCCGCGTAACCCTGGTTTCTCGCGTAGCGAGACCCCTCAACTTTCACATCCCTCCCCGCCGTACGGTGGGACGCACCATCAGCACACCAAGGAGAAACCCAGTGGCCGAGCTGTTCTACGACGACGACGCCGACCTGTCCATCATCCAGGGCCGCAAGGTCGCGGTGATCGGATACGGCAGCCAGGGCCACGCCCACGCGCTGTCGCTCCGTGACTCGGGTGTCGACGTCCGCGTCGGTCTGCACGAGGGCTCGAAGTCCAAGGCCAAGGCCGAGGAGCAGGGCCTGCGCGTGGTCACGCCGGCCGAGGCCGCCGCCGAGGCCGACGTCATCATGATCCTGATCCCGGACCCGATCCAGGCCCAGGTCTACGAGGAGTCCGTCAAGGACAACCTCAAGGACGGCGACGCCCTGTTCTTCGCCCACGGCTTCAACGTCCGCTTCGGCTTCATCAAGCCCCCGGCCGGCGTCGACGTCGCGCTCGTCGCCCCGAAGGGCCCGGGCCACCTGGTCCGCCGCCAGTACGAGGAGGGCCGCGGCGTCCCGGCGATCGCCGCCGTCGAGCAGGACGCCACCGGCAACGCCTTCGCGCTCGCCCTGTCGTACGCCAAGGCCATCGGCGGCACCCGCGCGGGCGTCATCAAGACGACGTTCACCGAGGAGACCGAGACCGACCTCTTCGGCGAGCAGGCCGTGCTGTGCGGCGGCGCCAGCGCCCTGGTGAAGGCGGGCTTCGAGACCCTGGTCGAGGCCGGCTACCAGCCGGAGATCGCCTACTTCGAGTGCCTCCACGAGCTGAAGCTGATCGTGGACCTGATGTACGAGGGCGGCCTGGAGAAGATGCGCTGGTCGGTCTCCGAGACCGCCGAGTGGGGCGACTACGTCACCGGCCCCCGCATCGTCACCGACGCCACCAAGGCCGAGATGAAGAAGGTCCTCGCCGAGATCCAGGACGGCACGTTCGCCAAGAACTGGATGGACGAGTACCACGGCGGTCTGAAGAAGTACAACGAGTACAAGACCCAGGACTCGCAGCACCTGCTGGAGACCACCGGCAAGGAGCTGCGCAAGCTCATGAGCTGGGTCGACAACGAGGAGGCGTAAGCCTCTTGGCGGCGGGTCCGGAGGGGAGCTCCGGACCCGCCGCCTTCGTGTCGGCCGGTGTCAGCCGGCGTCCGTCAGGGTTGGACGCCGAGGCCAACCACGGATGGGTGATCCTTCCGCAGTGGCGGAAAAGAAACCCCTCATCCGCACTACACTTCTGAACAACAACGCGTCAGGCCCACAGCGTCGTGCGTCTTCCACGCGGCATGCCCCCTCCACCGCCTGCGGCCGTCGGGACGGCCTCCGCACTGGACTTGTGAGGACTCACGTGAGCTCGCACCCCACGAAAAAGCCGGTTGTACTCATCGCTGAAGAGCTGTCGCCCGCCACTGTCGACGCGCTGGGACCGGACTTCGACATCCGGCACTGCAACGGCGCCGACCGGGCCGAACTGCTCCCCGCCATCGCGGACGTGGACGCGATCCTGGTGCGCTCCGCGACCAAGGTCGACTCCGAGGCCATCGCCGCCGCCAAGCGGCTGAAGGTCATCGCCCGCGCCGGCGTCGGCCTCGACAACGTCGACGTCTCCGCCGCCACCAAGGCCGGCGTCATGGTCGTCAACGCGCCGACCTCCAACATCGTCACCGCCGCCGAGCTCGCGTGCGGCCTGCTCATCGCCACCGCGCGGAACATCCCGCAGGCCAACACCGCCCTCAAGAACGGCGAGTGGAAGCGCAGCAAGTACACCGGCGTCGAGCTCAGCGAGAAGACCCTCGGCGTCGTCGGCCTCGGCCGCATCGGCGTCCTGGTCGCCCAGCGCATGTCGGCCTTCGGCATGAAGATCGTCGCGTACGACCCCTACGTCCAGCCCGCGCGCGCCGCGCAGATGGGCGTCAAGCTGCTCTCCCTGGACGAGCTGCTGGAGGTCTCCGACTTCATCACCGTCCACCTGCCGAAGACCCCCGAGACGCTCGGCCTCATCGGCGACGAGGCGCTGCACAAGGTCAAGCCGGCCGTCCGCATCGTCAACGCCGCGCGCGGCGGGATCGTCGACGAGGCGGCGCTGTACGCGGCGCTCAAGGAGGGCCGCGTCGCGGGCGCGGGCCTCGACGTGTACGCGAAGGAGCCGTGCACCGACTCCCCGCTGTTCGAGCTCGACCAGGTCGTGTGCACCCCGCACCTCGGCGCGTCGACGGACGAGGCGCAGGAGAAGGCCGGTATCGCGGTCGCCCGCTCGGTGCGGCTCGCGCTCGCCGGTGAGCTGGTGCCGGACGCGGTCAACGTTCAGGGCGGTGTCATCGCCGAGGACGTCAAGCCGGGCCTGCCGCTCGCCGAGCACCTCGGCCGGATCTTCACCGCGCTGGCGGGCGAGGTCGCCGTACGGCTGGACGTCGAGGTCTACGGCGAGATCACCCAGCACGACGTCAAGGTGCTGGAGCTCTCCGCGCTCAAGGGCGTCTTCGAGGACGTCGTCGACGAGACCGTCTCGTACGTCAACGCCCCGCTGTTCGCGCAGGAGCGCGGCGTCGAGGTCCGCCTCACCACCAGCTCCGAGTCGCCCGACCACCGCAACGTGGTCACCGTGCGCGGCACGCTGTCGGACGGCGAGGAGGTCGCGGTCTCCGGCACCCTGGCCGGCCCGAAGCACCTGCAGAAGATCGTCGCCGTCGGGGACTACGACGTGGACCTCGCGCTCGCCGACCACATGGTCGTCCTGCGCTACGAGGACCGTCCCGGTGTCGTCGGCACCGTGGGCCGCATCCTCGGCGAGGCCGGGCTCAACATCGCCGGCATGCAGGTCGCCCGCGCGGCCGAGGGCGGCGAGGCCCTCGCGGTCCTCACCGTCGACGACACGGTGCCGCAGCAGGTCCTGACCGAGGTCGCGGAGGAGATCGGCGCCACGTCGGCCCGCTCGGTGAACCTGGCCTGACCGTCCCACGCTCGTCCTGAGACCGGCCCGGTGCGTTCAGCGCACCGGGCCGGACTCGTCGATGAGCCGCGCCACTCGTCCATGCGCACGCGATGGGCGAACGGGCCATCGGTGTCACCCGGGAGGGGGGAAACCCGTGGGCAGGGCATTGCGCCGGGCGGCGGCCTCGCCGCCGCGTGAGGTCGTGGTCCACGTGGTGCGGACCCACTGCACGGTGATCGGCCCGGTCACAGCCGGGCCTCCTTGAGCGCCATGTGGAGCAGCAGCCGGTCCTCGCCGTCGTCGAGGTCGAGGCCGGTCAGCTGCTCCACGCGGGAGAGGCGGTAGTAGAGCGTCTGCCGGTGGATGCCCAGGGCCGCCGCCGTACGGCCCGCCTGGCCCGCGCAGTCGAGGAACACCTCGGCGGTGCGGGCCAGTTCCGTGTGCGCGGGGGTGAGCAGGGCACGGACCGCCGGGTCGTGGGGCGCGTCCGCCGGGAGGGCCGTGAGGAGCCGGTACGGCCCGATCGACGCCCATGGGGCCAGCGGCCCGAGCCGGGGCTGGGCCATGGCCGCGCGGGCGGCGGACGCCGCCTCCCGCCACGCCTCCGCGAGGTCGCCCAGCCCGCGCCGCGGGTCGGCCACCCCCGCGACGGCGGCGGTCGCGCCGCGGGTCGCCCACGCGGCCGTGGGCGTGGCGGCCGCCGGGGCCGGCGTGCCGCCGGCCGCGTCCCGGAGGCGGTCGGCCGCGGTGAGCGCGGGGGCCGGGGAGTCGGCGGAGCGGAGCCGGATCAGGGCGGCGAGGCAGCGGGGGCCGGTGGCCGGCGGCTGCGGGGCCTCCCGGCCCGGCCACGGCAGCGTGCACAGGGCCGCCGCGCCCGGTGCGACGCGTACCGACGGGGTGTCCGCGTCCGGCCACGGGGCCACGCACACCAGGGCGTGCAGGCCCTCCGCGTCCGGGCCCAGGGCCGTGCGCAGCGCCGCCAGCGCCATGTCGTACTGCCAGCCCCGCTCGGCCGTGAGCACCGCGCGCAGCTCGCGCGAGAGGTCGGCGCCCGCGCGCTCCTCGTCCGCGAGCAGCGCGCCGATCCGGGAGGCCACCTCCATGGCCGCCGTCAGCCGTTCGGGCGAAGGCCCCGGGGCGGCGTCGAGGAGCCAGACGTACCCGAGGACGACACCCCGATGGCGTACCGGCAGGCAGATCCGGCCCCGGTAGACGCCCGCGTCGGGGGCGGCGGGGATACGGACGGGGCCGGTCGCCCGGGTGATGCCGAAGCCCTCGAACCAGGCGCGCACCGCGGGCGTCGACTTCCGGGTCAGGATCGACCGCGTCCGCACCGGGTCCATCGCGGCGTCGTCGTCGCTGTCGTGCGCGCCGAAGGCGATGAGCCCGAAATCCCGGTTCTCCAGCGTCGCGGGGGCGCCCAGCAGCGCCGAGATCTCGTCGACCAGGTCCTGGTAATCCGCCTTCACTCGGGCATTCTGTCACTCTCCTCTCCCGGCTTCAGACAGATGTATGAGAGGTGGGGCACGGATGCGTGACAGCTGTCGATGGCAGCGAGTGCGCGCGATCCTTAGGTTTCACGGTGGTTCTCCGTGCTGTTCCGGATCTGTACCGGAATGGCCTCCTTCTCTCCGTGTTCCGTGGAGGTGCCCCGTGCTGGGTCCCGTGATCCTTGCCGCGTCGCGCAGTGACAAGATGCGCCGCTTCGTCTCTGCCGCCCCGGGCACCAAGCAGGTCGTCGCCCGCTTCATCGCGGGGGAGAGGGTCGACCAGATCGTCCCGATCGTCCGTGAGATGGCGGACAAGGGCCTGGAGGTCACCCTGGACGTGGTCGGCGAGGACATCACCACGCGCGACCAGGCGCACGCCGCCCGCGACGCCTACATGGAGCTGATCGAGCACCTGGAGGAGCTCGGGCTGGGCGAGAAGGCCGAGATGTCGGTGAAGCTGTCGATGTTCGGCCAGTCCCTGGAGGGCGGCCACGAACTGGCGCTCGCCAACGTCCGCCGCGTCGTCGAGGCCGCCGCCTCCATCGGCACCACGGTCACCCTCGACGCGGAGGACCACACCACCCTCGACTCGATGTTCGCCATCCACGAGGAGCTGCGGAAGGACTTCCCGCAGACGGGCTGCGTCATCCAGGCGTACCTCTTCCGTACCGAGGAGGACGCCCGCCGCCTCGCCGCGAACGGCAGCCGCGTACGGATCGTGAAGGGTGCCTACAAGGAGCCCGCCTCGGTCGCGTACCAGGACAAGCACGAGATCGACAAGGCGTACGTCCGAATCCTGAAGATCCTGATGGAGGGCGACGGCTACCCGATGATCGGGTCCCACGACCCGCGGCTCATCGCCGTCGGCCAGGAGCTCGCGCGCCGCGCCGGGCGCAAACTGGACGAGTACGAGTTCCAGATGCTGTACGGGATCCGCAGCGACGAGCACGTGCGGCTCGCCGCCGAGGGGCACCGGATGCGCGTCTACACCGCGTACGGAACCGACTGGTACGGGTACTTCATGCGCCGCCTCGCGGAGAAGCCGGCCAACCTGCTGTTCTTCGTCCGCTCGATGATCACCAAGAACTGAAGAATCAGAAGGAGATTCGGAACTCATGGACGCTGTGACCCAGGTCCCCGCTCCGGTCAACGAGCCGGTCCACACCTACGCCCCCGGCTCGGCCGAGCGCACCCGCCTCGAGGCCAAGCTCAAGGAGCTCGCCGAGAACCCGATCGACCTGCCGATGACCATCGGCGGCGTCAAGCGGATGGGCGGCGGTGAGCGCGTGAACGTCGTGCAGCCGCACGCCCACGCCAAGGTCCTCGGCACCTTCGCGGGCGCCACGCAGGCGGACGCCCAGGACGCGATCGACGCGGCCCTCGCCGCCGCCCCGGCGTGGCGCGCGATGTCCTTCGACGACCGCGCGGCGATCATCCTGCGCGCCGCCGAGCTGCTGGCCGGCCCGTGGCGCGAGACCATGGCCGCCTCGACCATGCTCGGTCAGTCGAAGACCGCCCAGCAGGCCGAGATCGACACGCCGTGCGAGCTCGTCGACTTCTGGCGCTTCAACGTCAAGTACGCCCGCGACCTGCTCGCCGAGCAGCCGCCGGCCAACTCCCCGGGTGTGTGGAACCGCCTCGACCACCGCCCGCTGGAGGGCTTCGTCTACGCGATCACGCCGTTCAACTTCACGGCCATCGCGGGCAACCTCCCCACCGCCCCGGCGCTCATGGGCAACGTGGTCGTCTGGAAGCCGTCCCCGACGCAGACCCACGCCGCCGTGCTGCTCATGGAGCTGCTGGAGGAGGCCGGACTCCCCAAGGGCGTCATCAACCTGGTGACGGGCGACGGCATCGCCGTCTCCGAGGTGGCCCTGAACCACCCGATGCTCGCCGGCATCCACTTCACCGGTTCGACCAAGACCTTCCAGCACCTGTGGAAGACGGTCGGCAACAACATCGAGAAGTACCGCTCCTACCCGCGCATCGTCGGCGAGACGGGCGGCAAGGACTTCGTCGTCGCGCACCCGAGCGCCGACCGCGCCGTGCTGAAGACCGCGCTGACCCGCGGCGCCTTCGAGTTCCAGGGCCAGAAGTGCTCGGCGACCTCCCGCGCGTACATCCCGGCCTCGATCTGGAACTCCGGCTTCAAGGAGGAGTTCGCCACCGAGGTCGACGGCATCAAGATGGGTGACGTCACCGACCTGACGAACTTCATCGGCGCCGTCATCGACGAGCGGGCCTTCGCCAAGAACAAGGCGGCCATCGACCGCGCCAAGGCCGACCCGTCCTGCACGATCGTCGCGGGCGGCACGTACGACGACTCGGTGGGCTACTTCGTCCGCCCGACCGTCATCGCGTGCACCGACCCCGAGAACGAGGTCTTCACGACCGAGTACTTCGGCCCGATCCTCGCGGTGTACGTGTACGAGGACGACCAGTACGACGCGATGCTGGAGCAGATGGAGTCGGTGTCGGCGTACGCCCTGACGGGCTCCGTGATCGCCAACGACCGCGCCGCCGCCGCGTACACGATGGAGAAGCTGCGGTACGCCGCGGGCAACTTCTACATCAACGACAAGTCGACCGGCGCCGTCGTCGGCCAGCAGCCCTTCGGCGGCGGCCGCGCCTCCGGCACGAACGACAAGGCGGGCGCCCCGCAGAACCTGATGCGCTGGACGCTGACCCGCGCCATCAAGGAGACGCTGGTCCCGCCGACGGACTACACGTACCCGCACATGGGCTGAGGTCCGCCCCGCCCCTCGCAGGGGCCCCGAACGCCGCCCCCGTCCCGGCCCCCACGCCGGACGGGGGCGGCTCGCTGCGCGGCCGCGCGCGCACTCTTGTGCTCATGTGATGCACATGTCAAATTCCCGAGTACCCCACCCGTCATTCACGACGAAGGAGACCCGGGATGAGACGACGCACCATCCGTGCGCGCATCGCCCTGTCCGCCGCACTCGTCTTAGGCTCGCTCGGCTTCGGCGCCACCCCCGCCGGAGCCGCGACCCCCGTCGACGTCCACACCGTCGACGTCCACGCCGTCGACTCCGCCGTCGAGCGCCGGCTCGGCGCCGACAGCGCGGGTACGTACGTCGAGGGCGGCCGGCTGATCGCCACCGTCACCTCCGAAGCCGCCGCCGAGCGGGCCCGCGCCGCCGGGGCCGTGCCGCGGCTGGTGGAGCGCGGCGCCGCCGAACTCGACGCCGCCATGGCCGCCCTGGAGGCCCGGGCGAAGATCCCCGGCACCTCATGGGGCCTGGACCCGCGCACCAACCAGATCGCCGTCGAGGCCGACTCCTCCGTCTCGCCCCGTGCCATGGCCCGGCTGCGGGCGGTCGCCGCCTCGCTCGACGGCGCGGTACGGATCAGCCGCGTCCCGGGTGTCTTCACGCGCGAGGTCGCGGGCGGCGACGCCGTCCACGGCGGCGGCTACCGCTGCTCGGCCGCCTTCAACGTCCAGAAGGGGACCACCAGGTACTTCCTGACGGCCGGGCACTGCACCAACGCCGCCTCCAGCTGGTCGGCGACCTCCGGCGGCGGGCAGATCGGCGTCCGGGAAGGCACCAGCTTCCCCACCAACGACTACGGCCTCGTGCGCTACACCAACACGGCCAACACGCCCGGCAGCGTCAACCTCTACAACGGTTCCTTCCAGGACATCGCCTCCGCGGCGGACGCGGTCGTGGGCCAGGCCATCAAGAAGAGCGGCTCCACGACCAAGGTGACGAGCGGGACGGTCACCGCCGTGAACGTCACCGTCAACTACAGCGACGGCCCGGTCTACGGCATGGTCCGCACCACCGCCTGCTCGGCCGGCGGCGACAGCGGCGGCGCCCACTTCGCCGGCTCGGTCGCGCTCGGCATCCACTCCGGCAGCTCGGGCTGCACGGGCACGAACGGCTCGGCCATCCACCAGCCGGTGCGCGAGGCGCTGAGCGCGTACGGCGTCACCGTCTACTGATGCCCCCCGCGTGACGCAGGCGCGTCAGGCGGCCGCGCCTCGGGCGACCACGCGGCGGGCGAGGAAGTCGTCCATCAGGGCGGCGATGTCCGCCGCGTGGGTCTCCAGCGCGAAGTGGCCGGTCGGCAGGAGGTGCACCTCCGCGTCCGGCGAGTCCCGCCGGAACGCCTCCGCCCCGGCCGGCACGAAGATCTCGTCGTACGCCCCCCAGACCGCGAGCAGCGGCACCCCGCTGTCGCGGAAGTACGCCTGGAAGGCGGGGTAGAGGGCGAAGTTGGAGCCGTAGTCGGCGATCAGGTCGAGCTGGATGCGGTCCTGGCCCTCCCGGGCCATCAGGGCCGCGTCGTGGTGCCAGGCGTCCGGGTTGAGCAGCGTCCGCAGGTCGTCGGGTACGCCGTGGGTGTACTGCCATGCGATGCCGTCGAGCGAGCGGATCGCGCGTACCGGCGCCTCGGTCTCCGGAGTGCGGTCGGCGATCAGCGCCAGGACCGGTGCCCACGCCTCCGCACCGAGCCCCTCCTCGTACGCGTTGCCGTTCTGGGTCACGATGGCGGTGATCCGCTCGGGGTGGGCGAGGGCGAGGCGCAGGCCGATGGGGGCGCCGTAGTCCTGGACGTAGAGCGCGAACCGGGTGAGGCCCAGCCGCTCGGTGAATTCGCCGGTCAGTGCGGCCAGTTCGGCGAACCCGTACGGGAAGGCGTCGGCGGAGGGCGCGGCGGAGTGGCCGAAGCCGAGGTGGTCGGGGGCGATGACGCGGTAGCGGTCGGCGAGCCGGGGGATCAGGTCGCGGAACATGTGCGAGCTGGTGGGGAAGCCGTGCAGCAGGAGCAGGGCGGGGGCGTCCTCGGGTCCGGCCTCCCGGTAGAAGATCTCGTGGCCGCGGACGGTGAGGGTGCGGTGGTGCACAGGCATGCCTACCTCCCTCTGAGTGTGTGAGTGGTTAGGGGTGAGGGAATCACGCCAGCACCCAACCCGTCAACGCCCGCTGAGTGGTTAGGTAATCGGCCAGATGAAGGGCGGTCAGTTTTGGAGCGCGTCAACCGGTTACACGCGCCCCATGGCGCAGACGAAGACGAACCAGAAGCAGGAATCCACCGCGGCCCCGAAGAAGGCCGCCCAGAACGCCACCCAGAACGCCACCGAATCGGCGCGGGGCATCGGCGGGGTGACCGCCGACAAGGCGCTCGCCACGGCACGGACCGTCCAGCGGACCGCCGTGTCCGCCGCGTCGACGGCCGCCGAGCGGGCCGCCGGCACGGCGGGCGTCGTGTGGACAGTGGTCAAGGCCCGCAAGGCCGCCGTGGCCGGGGCGGGCGCGGGTGTCGCCACCGCCGTGGCCGGGTCCTACGTGCTCGGCCGCCGCGCGGGCCTGCGGCAGCGCGGACCGCTGTCGCGTCTCACGGGCGGCCGCCTGTAAGCCCGGGGTCACACGTCGACCAGCACCTGGTCCAGGGACTTCCGTACGAGATCGGGCACCTCGCAGTCGTCCGCCGGGTAACCCACCGGGATGACCGCGAACGCCTTCTCGTTCTCGGGGCGGCCCAGCACCTCGGACAGGAAGCGCATCGGGCTCGGCGTGTGCACCAGGGCCGCCAGGCCCGACAGGTGCAGGGCCGTCAGCAGCATGCCGACGGCGATGCCCACCGACTCGTCCACGTAGTAGTGCTTGTGCTTGGTGCCGTCCGCGCCCAGCCAGTAGCGCTGCTGGAAGACCACGATCAGCGCCGGGGCGTCCGTGAGGTGCGGTTTCACGGCGTCCGTGCCCAACGGGCGCAGCGCCGCCAGCCACTCCTCGCCGAGCCGGCCGTCGTAGGAGACCTGCTCCTCCCGCTCGGCGGCCTCGCGGATGCGCCGGCGGACGTCCGGGTCCTTGACGAGGACGAACGTCCACGGCTGCTGGTGCGCGCCGGACGGAGCGGTCGACGCGCACGCGATGGCGTCGCGCACCACCTGCTCCGGGACCGGATCGGGCGCGAACTGCCGTACCGTGCGCCGCTGGTCCATGCGTGCGCGCAGCTCCGCCGCGCGGGCCAGGGACTCGGCGGCGGACATCCGCTCGGGGCGGTACGGGACGGGGCGGTAGGCGGCGCCGTGGGTGGGCGTCCACCGTCGTTCGGATGCGGGTGACATGAGGCCGAGTGTGCGGCGCGGGTGCGGCCCACGGGAAGGCCGTGGCAGGAGTACGCCGCCACCGCCCCGCACACCTGACCGGATCCCCACCCCGGGCCGTGCCGGGCCTGCCACAGTGGGCCGTATGACCGACGCACCGCGCACCGCCCCTCGGGCCACCGACCTCCTGCGCACCGCGCACACCTCCGCGCTCGCCCCCGCCGTGCTGGACGCCATCCGCGCGATGCTGGTGGCCGCCTTCGACGGGGACTTCGGCGACGAGGACTGGGACCACGGGCTCGGCGGCGTCCACGCGTACGTCGAGGACGAGCACGGCGTCGTCGCGCACGGCAGCGTGATCATGCGCCGGGTGGTGCACGCGGGGCGCGCGCACCGCGTCGGGTACGTCGAGGGCGTCGCCGTACGGGCCGACCGGCGCCGGCAGGGCCTCGGCAGCCGGGTGATGGCCGCCCTGGAGGAGGTCATCGACGGCGCCTACGCGTTCGGGGCGCTGTCGGCGTCCGACGAGGGTGCCGAGCTGTACCGGGCGCGGGGCTGGCAGTTGTGGAACGGCCGGATCGAGGCGTACGGGCCGGGCGGCGTGGTGCATCTGCCGCACGAGGAGGACTCGACCTATCTGGTCCCGTCGGCGGGGCGGCCGCTTCCCGCGGCGGAGAAGGGCGCGCTGATGTTCGACTGGCGCGACGGCGACGTGCTGTAACACCCCGGGCAGCCCCCGGGCAGCCCCCGAGCGACCCCGCGGGGGCCTCGCGAGCCACCCCGCGGGGCGGCCGCGTCTCAGATAGTAGGAAGTCCGAGTAATTGTGGAGACAGAAGCGTGGCCCGCGCGTAGCGTTGTAGAAGCCGAACGTCTCGCTCCATCCAGCGAATGGCGGTCCGCGAGCGCCCGTGCCCCGGCAGGCCACCCCTGCGGCAGCGCTCCCCGCCCCTTCCGGCGCCTTCGATCATCTCGCTGATCCCCCAGTTGACCAGCTGATCTCAAGGAGTCGACCACCATGGCCACTCAAGCCCTCCGCCGCCGCGTCCGCCACACCGCCGCCCGCCCCACCGACGCCGAGCGCAAGAACGCCGCCGCCGCCCTCCAGCGGGCCCTCGACCGCAGGGACAACGGCGGCGCCACCGGGCACTGACCGCCCCGGCCCCGCTCGGCGTTCAGCCGGAACGCCGCACCTCGAAGTGGTCGATCCGCCGCCCGCTCTCCGCGAGCGCCGACACCTTCAGCACCGGCGAAGCACCGCTCACGGCCTCCACCGCGAGGAACGAGAAGCCGGTGTACCGCACGCGTGACCACTCCACGACGTCCGGGTCCGGCAGCCGCGCCTTGGTCCAGTGGAACGTCACGATGTGGTCGTGGTCGTGCACACGCCCCTCGTAGCTGTCCCGCACGCCCGGCCCGAAGCCGTACAGCTCCCTGCCGGCGCCGCCCGCCGTCACGTACACGATCCCGTCCCGCACCGGATCGGTGGTGGCGCCGATCGGCACCGGGCGTCCCACCTCGCCGCTCCTGATCGCGTCGGTGCGCTCGTAGACGTGGTTGTGGCCGTTGATCACCAGGTCCACCTGGTGCTTGGCGAACAGGGGCACCCACGCGTCGCGCACCCCGCCGTCCGAGGCGTGGGTCGACGTCGAGTACGCGCAGTGGTGGAAGAAGGCCACGACGAAGTCCACCGCCGGGTCGCGCCGCAGCGCGCCGAGCCGCCGGTCGAGCCAGGCCGTCTGGGCGCCGCCGGTGTAGCCCAGGTTGGCCGGGATCTCGTACGACACATCGTTCGCGTCCAGCGCGACGACGCCGACGTTGCCGTAGACGAACGAGTAGACACCGGGCGCCCGCGCCGGGTCCGGGCCGTTGTCCGGCAGCGAGAAGCGGGCCGACTGGCCGCCGTAGCCATGGGGCGAGTACCACGCCTCCATGTCGTGGTTGCCGGTCGTCACCATCCACGGCACGCTCGCCGCCACGCTCTCCGTCTGCGCCAGGAACTGATCCCACACGCGCGCGTCGTACGTGTCGGACTCCTTGCCGTGCCCGCTGTCGTCCGCGTAGCAGATGTCGCCCGCGTGGAGGTGGAACGCCGGGCCCTGCCCCAGGATCAGCTGGTCGTTCGCCAGCGCGTGGTAGCTCACCCCCTGGTCGCCGAAGGCCGTGAAGACGAACCGCTCGGGCGGTGTCGCCGGGGCCGTACGGAACGAGCCGATCGTGCCCAGCCGGGCGGGGGCGGCCGGGTCGAAGCCGTCGTGCCCGACGCCGTAGTAGTACGTCGTCCCCGGCCGCAGCCCGTCCAGGCCGGCGTGCAGGTAGTACTGGTCGACCGCCGGGAGCCTGCGCGACAGCGACGGCGTGTGCAGCGGCCGCACCTCGGCCTCGATCTTCCGGCTCAGCTCCCAGGGCGTGAGCCCGATCCGTACGTACGGCCGGGTCACCGCGAGCGGCACCTGCCAGGAGATCCGCATCTGCGTGCGAGGGTCGGCGCCGAAGGCGAGATGGCGCCCGAAGGGGGCCACGAGCGAGCCGTCGACCCCCGCGGTCGCGGGCGCCGTGACGAGGGTGGGGGAGGAGGGGGAGGTGGCCGAAGCGGCAGTCGCCGGCAGGCCGGCCACCGCCGCGCCGGCCGCCGTGCCCGCGAGCACCCGCCGACGGGAGAGCTTCGCCCGCAGGTACGCGTGCTGCTCGGGCATGGACATGCGGCGGGCGAGGGAGTCGGGGATGCCGAAGCGTGGGGTGTCTTCAGTCATGGCAGGCAACTTGCCAGTAACTTCCAACACGCCGCCAGACTCCGGATGAACGAAATCCGACGAACACGGGTGCGGTCACCCGGACGCGCGACGTCCACATCTTGGACTCCACATGTCCGGGCAGTGGACCCGGGAGTAGGGTGCCGTCATGTCTCGCAGCATCAATCTCGCAGTGATCCCCGGTGACGGCATCGGCCAGGAGGTCGTGGCCCAGGGCCTCAAGGTCCTCCGCTCCGTCCTTCCGCAGGATGTGAAGCTGGAGACCAAGGAGTACGACCTCGGCGCCCAGCGCTGGCACCGCACCGGTGAGACCCTCCCCGACGCGGAGCTGGACGCGCTCAAGAACCACGACGCGATCCTGCTCGGCGCGATCGGCGACCCGTCCGTGCCGTCCGGCGTCCTGGAGCGCGGGCTGCTGCTGAAGCTGCGCTTCGCCTTCGACCACTACGTGAACCTGCGTCCGTCGAAGCTCTTCCCGAACACCGCGACCCCGCTGGCCGGCCGCCCCGACATCGACTTCGTCGTCGTCCGCGAGGGCACCGAGGGCCCGTACACGGGCAACGGCGGCTCGCTCCGCACGGGTACGGAGCACGAGGTCGCCACCGAGGTCAGCCTCAACACGGCGTACGGCGTCGAGCGCGTCGTCCGCGACGCGTACGAGCGGGCCAACGCCCGCCCGCGCAAGAAGCTGACGCTGGTCCACAAGAACAACGTGCTCGTCTACGCCGGCCACATGTGGAAGAAGATCTTCGACAAGGTCGGCGCGGAGTACCCGGACGTCACCACGGACTACCTGCACGTCGACGCCGCGACGATCTTCTTCGTCACGCAGCCGGAGCGCTTCGACGTCATC
This sequence comes from Streptomyces sp. NPDC045431, assembly GCF_040646655.1. Taxonomy (NCBI): domain Bacteria; kingdom Bacillati; phylum Actinomycetota; class Actinomycetes; order Kitasatosporales; family Streptomycetaceae; genus Streptomyces; species Streptomyces sp. NPDC045431. The sequence goes on along the minus strand of NZ_JBEZAQ010000004.1, from coordinate 42,286 downwards.
GTCACCGACAACCTCTTCGGCGACATCCTCACCGACCTCGCCGCCGCCGTGACCGGCGGCATCGGCCTGGCGGCCTCCGGCAACATCAACCCGACGGGCGCGTTCCCGTCGATGTTCGAGCCCGTCCACGGCTCCGCGCCCGACATCGCGGGCCAGGGCAAGGCCGACCCCACCGCGACGATCCTCTCCGTCGCGCTGCTCCTGCGCCACCTCGGGTACGAGGCCGAGGCCGTCCGCATCGAGGACGCCGTGGCCGCGGACCTGGCCGCCCGGGACGGCTCGACGCCGCGTACGACGGACGAGATCGGCGACGCGCTCGCGGTACGCGTAGCGAGCTGACCCGCCGACTGGAGAAACCCCAGACACAGCCGCCGGGTCGCATTCCGCACCCGGCGGCTTCTCCTGTGCGGCCCCGGGTGCCACCATCAACCCCTGGACCGCACTCAACCGCTCCCCACCCACGCGTTTCGTTCACGGGGCCACCCGGGCGATAATCGAACGCGGGGCCGCGGCATGCGGGAAAGCTCGGACGTCCTAGCAAGTCGTAGCGGCGTGAGCGCGGTCCGTCACAACCCACCGGTGAAGGACACAGCACTCATGACGACGACGCCCACGATCGAGCTCAAGCCCTCCTCGAACCCGCTGTCCGACGCGGAGCGCGAGGCGATCCTGGCCAACCCCGGCTTCGGCCGCCACTTCACCGACCACATGGTGACGATCAAGTGGACGGAAGGGCGCGGCTGGCACGACGCCCAGCTCACGCCGTACGCGCCGCTGTCGATCGACCCGGCCAACATGACCCTGCACTACGCGCAGGAGATCTTCGAGGGCCTCAAGGCGTACCGCCGCCCCGACGGCTCGGTCTCGCTCTTCCGCCCGGAGGCCAACGCCGAGCGGTTCCAGCGCTCCGCCCGCCGCCTGGCCATGCCGGAGCTGCCCGTCGAGACGTTCGTCGCCGCCTGTGACGCGCTGGTCCGCCAGGACGAGGCGTGGGTGCCGCCGCACGGCGGCGAGGAGTCGCTGTACCTGCGCCCGTTCATGATCGCCAACGAGGTCGGGCTCGGCGTCCGCCCGGCCAACGAGTACCTCTTCATCGTCATCGCCTCGCCCGCCGGCGCGTACTTCCCCGGCGGCGTGAAGCCCGTCTCGGTCTGGCTGTCGGAGAACTACGTCCGCGCCGTCCCCGGCGGCATGGGCTTCGCCAAGACCGGCGGCAACTACGCCGCCTCGCTGCTCGCGCAGGCCGAGGCGGCCGCCAAGGGCTGCGACCAGGTCGTCTGGCTCGACGCGCTGGAGCACAAGTGGGTCGAGGAGATGGGCGGCATGAACCTGTACTTCGTGTACGGGAACAAGATCATCACCCCCGAGCTCACCGGCTCCCTCCTCGCCGGCATCACCCGTGACTCGCTCCTCCGCCTCGCCCACGACCTCGGGTACGAGTCCGAGGAGGGCCGCATCTCCACCGAGCAGTGGCAGCGGGACACCGAGAACGGCACCCTCACCGAGGTGTTCGCCTGCGGCACCGCCGCCGTCATCACGCCGGTCGGCCTGGTCAAGTCGGAGCGGGGCGAGTGGACCCAGTCGGGCGGCGAGCCGGGCGAGGTCACGCTGAAGCTGCGCAAGGCGCTGCTGGACATCCAGACCGGCGCCGCGGAGGACCCGCACGGCTGGACGCACCGGATCGGCTGAGCCGATCCCGGACGCCGGTCCCGGACAGCACGAAACGCCCGCACCCCCCGCTCGAGGGTGCGGGCGTTCCGCTTCGCCGCGGGTCAGGACGCGGCGGTCTCGGGGGCGGGCGCCTCGGGAGCCGGCGTCCCGGGCGCGGGCGTCTCCGGGGCGGGTGACGCGGCGGCCTCGTCGGGCCTCGGGAACGCCGCCCGGCTGTTGAGGGTCAGCGCCGTGTACACGCCGCCGCCCACCAGGCCCGACAGGATGAAGCTGCAGTCCACGCCGCCCGTCACGAGCAGCAGCGGGCCCTCGTAGAGCGGGGTCGACACGGCCGCCAGGCCCACCGCCGCGCCCACCGCCCACGCCAGGGTGGCGCGCGGCTCCCAGCCGGCCCGGTACCAGTAGATGCCGCCCTTGGCGCGGCGGTTGTAGACCTGGAGCGCCTCACGGTCGTACGCGCCGCCGCAGCCGATGTGGCCCATCAGCGTGATGACCGCCCACGGCGTGCCGATCGCGGTCAGCAGCAGAACGAACGACGTCATCGCCGACTGCGCGTCCCACGCGAAGTGCCCCGCGAAGACGAACGCCGTCGCGACGGCCGCCACCACGAGCGTGGACGTGGCGCGCGTGGCGCGCGGGATGATCGCGTCCAGGTCGAGGCCCATCGAGTAGAGCATCAGCCCCGCGTTGCCGACCGATCCCGCGCTCGCCGCGATCAGCAGCGGCACCAGGTACCAGGGCGCGGCGGTCTCCACCAGCGGCCCCGCGTAGTCCAGCCCGGCGCGGGCGGCGAGGGCCGTGAACGTACCGAAGAGCTGCGGCACCAGCAGGCCCGCGAACAGGCCGACGCAGGTGGCCCGCCACACGGTGCGCGGGCTGTGCCGCTCGGGCGAGACGTACCGCGTGTAGTCGCCGAGCAGGGTGATGAAGGCGATCGGCCCGCTCAGGCCCGCCGCCACGGCGGACAGCAGCCAGGTCGGCCAGAAGGAGCCCAGCAGGTACGGCGTGTCCGGCGGCGGGGCGGCCGTGAAGTCGCCCGCGTACGCGACGATGCCGAGAGCGAGCAGCAGCGTCATGCCGATGGCGAGGGCCCTGCTGAGGCGCAGCAGCAGCCGGTAGCCGAAGACGGCGGCGACCACCGTACAGCCGGCGAGCAGCACGTACACGAGCGTGTGCGCGAAGGCGCCGGTCGGTACGCCGAAGAGGCGCGACAGCGTGCCGAGCATCACGTCGCCGCCGATCCACAGCGTGAGCGCGGTGTACCCGAGCGACAGCAGGAGGCCGACGATCGAGCCGACGAGCCGGCCGCGTACGCCGAAGAAGGCGCCGCTGGAGGTGGAGAGGTTGGTCGCGGTGCGCAGCGATATGAGCGCCAGCGGCGCGGTGGCGATCACGCCGACGACCGTTCCGGCCAGCACCGACGTGACGGCGGGCCACAGGCCGAGGCCGAACGAGACCGGCAGCCAGCCGAAGACGATCACGCCCAGGCACAGGTTCGATCCCAGCAGGATCGAGACGAGGTCACGCGGCCCGCTGGTGCGTTCCGCCTCGGGGATGGTGTCGACTCCGCGCTGTTCGATCTGCATGCGCTGCTCCCTGCTCTCAGCTCCGTCAGCTGGTGGGGGTTCTGGTTTGAGTGTCGCTCTAATTGGAGCGGCGCTCAATGTGACCTACGCCGCGCGCCCGCGTCAATGCTTCTCGGAAAGAAATCTTGTGGTTAGAGTGGTGCTCAAACAGGAAGGTGTGGTGACGTGCGACTGACCCCCACGGAACGCGACCGGCTGCTGCTCTTCGGCGCCGCCGAGCTCGCCCGGGCCCGCCGGGCCCGTGGCCTCAAGCTCAATGTCCCCGAGGCGACCGCCCTCATCGCGGACACCGTCTGCGAGGCCGCCCGGGACGGCAAGCGCCTCGCCGAGGCGATCGAGGCCGCCCGCTCGGTGCTGGGACCCGACGACGTCCTGCCGGGCGTCGCGGACGTCGTGACCGAGGTCCATGTCGAGGCCGTCTTCGACGACGGCTCCCGGCTCGCCGTGGTCAGCGACCCCATCGGTGGCGGCGGTCTGGGCGAGCACGCCCCGGGCGCGCTGCTGCCGGGGCCGGAGCACACCGACCCCGAGCCCGTGGTGCGCCTGCGGGTCACCAACACCGCGAGGGTGCCGGTCTCCGTCACCTCGCACTTCCACTTCTTCGAGGCCAACCCGCGGCTCGACTTCGACCGTGCCCGGGCCTACGGCATGCGGCTCGCCGTCCCCGCCGGATCGTCCGTGCGCTTCGGCCCGGGCGAGAGCGAGGAGGTCGGCCTGGTGCCGATCGGCGGCGACCGGATCGCGATCGGCTTCGCCGGCCTGGTCGACGGGCCGCTGGACGCGCCCGGCGCCCGCGAGGAAGCACTGCGCCGCGCCGCCGCCTGCGGCTACCTCGGCGTACCGGACACCACTGAGCAGGAGGTCGAGCGATGAGCCGCCCCGGAGGCCACCCCGCCGAAGCGCGCCGCCTCACCCCGTACGAGTACGCCGCCACCCACGGCCCCCGCGCCGGCGACCGCGTCCGCCTCGGCGACTCGGGCCTGACCGTCCGCGTCGAGTCCGACTCGCAGGCGTACGGCGAGGAGTTCCTCGCCGGCTTCGGCAAGACGGCCCGCGACGGCCTGCACCTGAAGGCCGCGGCCGTCCGCGAGACCTGCGACGTCGTGATCAGCAACGTGCTCGTCATCGACGCCGTCCAGGGCATCCGCAAGGTGTCCATCGGCATCCGCGAGGGCCGCATCCACGCCATCGGCCGCGCCGGCAACCCCGACACCCTCGACGGCGTCGACGTCGTCATCGGCACCGGCACGTCGATCGTCTCCGGCGAGGGCCTCATCGCCACCGCGGGCGCCGTCGACACCCACGTCCACCTGCTGTCGCCGCGGATCATGGAGGCGTCGCTCGCCTCCGGCGTGACCACGATCATCGGCCAGGAGTTCGGCCCGGTGTGGGGCGTCGGCGTCAACTCGCCGTGGGCGCTGCGCCACGCCTTCAACGCCTTCGACGCCTGGCCCGTCAACATCGGCTTCCTCGGCCGCGGCTCGTCCTCCCACGAGGCCCCGCTGGTCGAGGCGCTCGCCGAGGGCGGCGCCTCCGGCTTCAAGGTCCACGAGGACATGGGCGCGCACACGCGGGCGCTGGACACGGCGCTGCGCGTGGCGGAGGAGTACGACGTCCAGGTCGCGCTGCACAGCGACGGCCTCAACGAGTGCCTCTCGGTGGAGGACACCCTCAAGGTCCTCGAAGGCCGCACCATCCACGCCTTCCACATCGAGGGCTGCGGCGGCGGCCACGTCCCCAACGTGCTGAAGATGGCGGGCGTGCCGAACGTCATCGGCTCGTCCACCAACCCCACGCTGCCCTTCGGGCGGGACGCGGTCGCCGAGCACTACGGCATGATCGTCTCCGTCCACGACCTGAAGACCGACCTGCCCGGCGACGCGGCCATGGCCCGCGACCGGATCCGGGCCGGGACGATGGGCGCGGAGGACGTGCTGCACGACCTGGGCGCGATCGGCATCACGTCGTCGGACGCACAGGGCATGGGAAGGGCCGGCGAGACCGTACGCCGGACCTTCGCCATGGCCGGGAAGATGAAGGGCGAGCTCGGCCCGCTGGACGGCGACGGGGACGGCGACGACAACGCCCGCGTCCTGCGCTACATGGCCAAGCTCACCATCAACCCGGCGATCGCCCACGGCCTCGCGCACGAGGTCGGCTCGATCGAGGTCGGCAAGCTCGCCGACATCGTGCTGTGGCGGCCGGAGTTCTTCGGCGCCAAGCCGCAGCTCGTCCTGAAGTCGGGCTTCCCCGCGTACGGGGTCGTGGGCGATCCGAACGCCGCCACCGACACCTGCGAACCGCTCGTGCTCGGCCCGCAGTTCGGCGCGCACGGCGCCACCGCCGCCGACATCTCCGTCGCCTTCGTGTCGGGCGCGGCCGCCCAGCTCGGCGCCGACACGATGCCGACGCGCCGGCGCCGGGTCGCGGTGCGCGGCACGCGCGGCATCGGCCCCGGGAACCTGCTCCTCAACTCCCGTATCGGAGAGGTGGCCGTCGACGAGCGCACCGGGCTCGTCACGCTCGACGGCGACCCGGTCCGCTCGGACCCCGCCGACTCCGTCTCCCTCAACCGCCTCTACTTCCTCTGAAGTACCTCCCGTGAAGGACCACACGATGTTCCGCATGCCCGCCGAATGGGCCCCGCACGAGCGCACCTGGATGGCCTGGCCCGGCCCCAACCCGACCTTCACCAACGACGAGGAGCTGGCGGAGGCGCGCCGCGCCTGGGCGTCGGTCGCCCGCGCCGTACGCCGCTTCGAGCCGGTCACCGTGGTGCACGGCCCCGGCCAGGAGGAGTCCGCCCGCGCGCTCCTCGGCCCGGACATCGACCTCGTCGAGCGCGACCTGGACGACGCCTGGATGCGCGACATCGGCCCCACCTTCGTCACCGACGGCGAGCAGCTCGCCGCCGTGGACTGGGTCTTCAACGGCTGGGGCGCCGCCGACTGGGCGCGCTGGGAGCACGACTCCAAGATCGCCCGCCATGTCGCGGACATCGCCGGCGTACCGGTGCACAGCAGCCCGCTCGTCAACGAGGGCGGAGCCATCCACGTCGACGGCGAGGGCACCGTCCTCCTCACCGACACCGTGCAGCTCGGCCCCGAGCGCAACCCCGAGTGGACCCGCGAGCAGGTCGAGGCGGAGATCCACGCCAAGCTCGGCACCACCAAGGCGATCTGGCTGCCGCGCGGCCTGACCGGCGACTACGGCATGTACGGCACCCGCGGCCACGTCGACATCGTCGCCGCCTTCGCCCGCCCCGGCACGGTCGTCGTCCACACCCAGCCCGACCCGGCCCACCCGGACCACGAGCTGTGCAAGGCCAACGTCGAGCTGCTGCGCAACCAGACCGACGCCAAGGGCCGCCGCCTGGAGGTCGTCGAGATCCCCGCGCCGACCGTCCTCCAGGAGGACGGCGAGTGGGTCGACTACTCCTACATCAACCACTACATCTGCAACGGCGGCGTGGTGCTGTGCGCCTTCGACGACCCGCGCGACGAGATAGCGGCCGGCATCTTCCGCCGCCTCTTCCCGGACCGCACGGTCACGCTGGTCGACGCCCGCGCGATCTTCGCGGGCGGCGGCGGCATCCACTGCATCACCCAGCAGCAGCCCAAGGTCTGAGCGGGATCGGGTACAACGTACGAGTGAACGAACCCCAGGCGCCCCAGGTCACCCCCGGCACGCGGCGGCGAGGCCGCAACGCCGCGCCGCCGCGTGAAGAGGTGCTCGCCGCCGCCATGGAGACCATCGCCGAGCGCGGGCTCGAAGGGCTCACCATGGCGGGGCTGGGGCGCGAAGTCGGGATGAGCAGCGGGCACCTGCTCTACTACTTCCGCACCAAGGACGAGCTGCTGCTCCAGACCCTGGAGTGGAGCGAAGGCCGGCTCGGCGCCGAGCGCAGCGCGCTGCTCTCGCGCCAGTCGGCGCCGGTGCGGGAGCGGCTCACGGCGTACGTCGACCTGTACGTGCCCGACGGGCCGCGCGACCCGCACTGGACGCTGTGGCTGGAGGTGTGGAACCGGTCGCAGAACGCCGACGACGACGCCCGCGCGCGCCAGGCCGCCATCGAGGGGGCCTGGCACCGCGACCTGGTGGCGCTGCTCGCCGAAGGCGTCTCGCGCGGCGAGCTGCGGCCCGTCGACCCGGACCGGTACGCGGCGCGGCTGCGCGCGCTGCTGGACGGGTTCAGCGTGCACGTCGCCGTGGGCATCCCGGGCACGGGGCGGGCGCAGGTGCTCGACCACGTCCGGGAGTTCATCGAGGACAGCCTCATACCGTGACCGCGAGAGGCGGGGCGGGTCGACCGCATCGTGAGACCCGCACCCACCGGTCGTGCCATCTGTGGCAAACTGCCCGGGTGCTTGCTACCACCATGATTATGGGCAGCAGCGCGCCGGTCCGCAGTGACCGCTGAATCGCGGAAGAATCCCCGCGGCAGTGGACACCATGCCCCAGACCCGCGCGCAGACCTCTCGCACCCGCGAGAGGTTTTTTCGTTTTCCGGCACCTACCCCCGGCGGAAGCGAGCGGCGCGCGACGATGGGGGCAGTGGAGCTAAACGTCCGGAGCCGTATCCAACAGGAGCCATCACCGTCATGACCACGGAGACCGACAGCCATTCCGCCGACGCGAGCCCGGTCGACGACAGTTTCCATGTCTTCGACACCACGCTGCGCGACGGCGCCCAGCGTGAGGGGATCAACCTCACCGTCGCCGACAAGCTGACCATCGCCCGGCACCTGGACGACTTCGGCGTGGGCTTCATCGAGGGCGGCTGGCCCGGCGCCAACCCCCGCGACACCGAGTTCTTCGCCCGCGCCGCGAGCGAGCTGCGCCTCAAGCACGCGCAGCTCGTCGCCTTCGGCGCCACCCGCCGCGCCGGCACCACCGCCGCCGAGGACCCGCAGGTCAAGGCGCTCCTGGAGTCCGGCGCCCCCGTGATCACGCTGGTCGCCAAGTCGCACGACCGCCACGTCGAGCTGGCTCTGCGCACCACGCTGGACGAGAACCTCGCGATGGTCGCCGACACCGTCTCCCACCTGCGCGAGCAGGGCCGCCGCGTCTTCGTCGACTGCGAGCACTTCTTCGACGGCTACCGCGAGAACCCCGCCTACGCCAAGGCCGTCGTCCGCGCCGCGTACGAGGCCGGCGCCGACGTCGTCGTCCTCTGCGACACCAACGGCGGCATGCTCCCCGCCCAGATCCAGGCCGTCGTCTCCACCGTCCACGCCGACACCGGCGCCCGCCTCGGCATCCACGCCCAGGACGACACCGGCTGCGCCGTCGCCAACACCCTCGCCGCCGTCGACGCGGGCGCCACCCACGTCCAGTGCACCGCCAACGGCTACGGCGAGCGCGTCGGCAACGCCAACCTCTTCCCGGTCGTCGCCGCGCTGGAGCTGAAGTACGGCCGCAAGGTCCTCCCCGAGGGCTCCCTGCGCGAGATGACCCGCATCTCGCACGCCATCGCCGAGGTGGTCAACCTGACCCCCTCCACCCACCAGCCGTACGTCGGTCTCTCCGCCTTCGCCCACAAGGCCGGCCTCCATGCCTCCGCCATCAAGGTCGACCCGGACCTCTACCAGCACATCGACCCCGAGCTGGTCGGCAACACCATGCGGATGCTCGTCTCCGACATGGCCGGCCGCGCCTCCATCGAGCTCAAGGGCAAGGAGCTCGGCATCGACCTCGGCGGCGACCGCGAGCTGGTCGGCCGGGTCGTCGAGCGCGTCAAGGAGCGCGAGCTCAAGGGCTACACGTACGAGGCCGCCGACGCCTCCTTCGAGCTGCTGCTGCGCGCGGAGGTCGAGGGCAGGTCCCGGCGCTACTTCCGTACGGAGTCGTGGCGCGCGATCGTCGAGGACCGCCCCGACGGCACCCATGCCAACGAGGCCACCGTGAAGCTCTGGGCCAAGGGCGAGCGCATCGTCACCACCGCCGAGGGCAATGGCCCGGTCAACGCCCTCGACCTGGCCATGCGCGCCGGGCTGGAGCGGATCTACCCGCAGCTCGCGAAGCTGGAGCTGGTGGACTACAAGGTCCGCATCCTGGAGGGCGTGCACGGTACGCAGTCGACGACCCGCGTCCTGATCACCACGAGTGACGGCGCGGGTGAGTGGTCGACGGTCGGCGTCGGCGAGAACGTCATCGCCGCGTCCTGGCAGGCGCTGGAGGACGCGTACACGTACGGCCTGCTGCGGGCGGGCGTCGAGCCCACGGACTGACGGGCTGACGGACTGACGGACTGACTAGAGGGGCTCCTCGATCGCGAGGACCTGGTCGAGACCGACGACGCGCAGGATGCGCGCCGTGTTGCCCGGTACGGCGGTGAGGGCCACGTCCGCCCCCGCCGCCGCGGCGTGGTGGCGCGCGGCGAGGAAGGCGGTGATGCCGCTGGAGTCGCAGAACCGCAGCCCGGCCAGGTCCAGCACGAGCCGCTGCCCGTGGTCGAGGGCCACGTCCCCCAGGGCGTCACGGAACTGCGGGGTCGTGCGGAAGTCCAGGTCGCCGTCGATGTGGAGCACGGTCGCGGCGGGCGTGCGCGTGGTGGTGATCGTCAGCATGGTGTCGTCGTGGTGAGGGGGTCGGGGGAGGGGCTGCCGAGGGCGGGGGCACCGAGCGCGAGGACGGCGGTGTCGTCGTCCAGGCCCTCGCCGAAGCCGTCGAGGAGGTCGGCGAGCGCCTTGACGGTCGCTTCGGCGCCACAGGGTGCCAGACGGGCGGCGAAGCCGAGGAGGGCGTCATCACCGTAGCGTCCCGTGCCGGTCCGCGCCTCGGTGAGTCCGTCGGTGTAGAGGACCAGGGTGTCGCCCGGCGCGAGGGTCGCGCGGGCCACGGAGATGGGGGCGTCGGGCAGGATGCCGATGAGGAGCCCGCCCGGCGTCGGCAGGTACGCGGCCCCGCCCTCGCCGCGCAGCACCAGGGCCGACGGGTGTCCGCCACTGGCGAGCGTGACCTCGAAGCCGTGCGCGCCGTCCGCGCCGGTCGCGTCGCCGTCCGGCCCCCGGGGGTCGAGGACGCCGAATATGGCGGTGCAGTAGCGCGGGTCGCCCCCCGTGTACTGGTCGGCCAGCACGGTGTTGAGGGTCCGCAGCACCGCCTGCGGGTCCGGGTCGTTCATCGCGGCGGCCCGCAGGGTGTAGCGCGCCAGCGAGGTCACGGCCGCGGCCTCGGGGCCCTTGCCGCACACGTCGCCGAGGAAGAAGCCCCACCGCCCGCCGCCGAGGGCGAACAGGTCGTAGAAGTCGCCGCCCAGGTGGTCCGGCGAGGCGGTGTGGTAGTGCGCGGCGGATTCGAGGCCGGGCACCGGGGGCAGGGCGGGCGGCAGCAGGCTGCGCTGGAGTGTGGCGAGGACGTCCTGGAGGCGCTTGCGGTCCTGCTCGGCCTGGCGGCGGGCCTCCTCGGCCACCTGGCGGCCGCGCAGGAGCTCCTCCTCGTACGAGCGCCGGTCGCGGGCGTCGATCACGGTGGTGCGGATCAGCAGCGGCTCGCCCGCGGCGTCCCGCTTCACGGTGGAGGTCACCAGCACGGGCAGCCGTCCGCCGTCCGCGGTCCGCATCTCCAGCGCGATGCCGCGCACCTCGCCCTGGAGGTGCAGCAGCGGGGCGAAGTGCGTCTCGTGGTAGAGCTTGCCGCCGACCGTGAGCAGGTCGGAGAAGGTCCGCCGCCCCACCAGGTCCTGGCGCCGGTGGCCCAGCCAGTCCAGCAGCGTGGCGTTGATCTTCGCGACGGTGCCGTCCATGAGCGTGGAGAGGTAGCCGCACGGAGCGTTCTCGTACAGGTCCTCGACGCTGTCCTCCAGCAGCGCGGCGAAGACCGGCGCGTCCGTCTCGTGCCGTTTGCCCGAGGGCCGGGGGCCGTGCGCGGCATCGGCCGTCACAGGTCGTCCCCGAGGAAGGCGAGGATGGCGTGGGCGGTGGCCTGCGGGGCGCTCAGCTGCGGGCAGTGCCCGGTGGCGTCCAGCGTGACGAGCCGGCTGCCCGGGATCGCGGCGTGGACGTACGCGCCCACTTCCCGCGGGGCGATCACGTCCTGGGCGCACTCCAGGATCAGGGTCGGCACCCGCACGGTGGCGAGGTCGGCCCGGCTGTCGGTCAGGAAGGTGGTGCGGGCGAAGACGCGGGCGATCTCCGGGGCCGTGCGGCAGAAGCTGTTGGTGAGCTCCTCGCCCAGCTCGGGGCGGTCGGGGTTGCCCATGATCACCGGGGCCATGGTGGTCGACCAGCCGAGGTAGTTGGCCTCCAGGGCCTCCAGCAGCTCGTCGATGTCCTGCCGACTGAAGCCGCCGCGGTAGCCCTCGTCGTCGACGTAGCAGGGCGACGGCGTCACCAGGACGAGCCGGGAGAACCGCTCCGGCTCCTTGGCGGCCGCCAGGACGCCGACCATGGCGCTGACCGAGTGGCCGACGAAGACCGCGTCGCGCAGGTCCAGCTCCCGGCACACGTCCAGGACGTCCTCGGCGTAGCCGTCGAGCGTTCCGTACCGCTCCGGGCTCCAGGCCGACAGGTCGGACTCACCGGAGCCGACGTAGTCGAAGAGCACGACGCGGAAACGTTCCTCCAGGGCGGGCGTCAGCAGCCGCCACATGTTCTGGTCGCAGCCGAAGCCGTGTGCCAGCACCACCACCCGCCCGTCGGCGGGCCCGGTGATCGACACGTTGTTCCTGCTGCGGATGTCCATGGTGAGCCATCCTGCCACCCCGGCCACCCGCGCCTCGAAGTCGTGAAGGCGGACCTTTCTCACACGAACCTATGTCCCATTTGTGTGCGTTCGGGTAGCGTCGATGGTATGAGGACCAGGCCGTTCCCCTTCTTGTCGGCCCTGGCCGGGCTGGCACTGATACTGCTCATGGCCTTCGCCCCTTCGGTGGGCGCGGCCACGGGCCTGGAGGACGCCGCGGCCGCCTTGAAGAAGGGGCCGGTGTACGTCCACCCCGCAGCGTCCGACCAGCTCCCGCCCGCCGAGGCGGATGCGCTGGCGGAGCGCATCGAGAACGCCGACAAACCGATTTTCGTGGCCGTGCTGCCCGCGAGCGCCGAGTTCCCGCGCGAGAACCTGCTGCGCAACCTGCGCGCCGAGACCGGCATCACCGGTGTGTACGCGGTACGCCTCGGTGACGCGTTCGCCGCCGGGGCCGACCGGGCCGTGATGTCGAACCAGGCCGTGGGCAACATCGTGAGCGCGGTGCGCCAGCCCGGCGCGGACGCCGCGACCCAGCTGAACAACTTCGTCGACCAGGCCCTCCCACTGGCCCGGGGCTCCGCTCCCGGCGCCTGGGAAGGCGTCCCCGGTGACGGCGCGCCCGTCGGCGGGCTGATCACCCTCGGCGCGGTCGCCGCGGCCGGCGGCGCCACCGCCTTCACGGTCGTACGGCGCAGGCGGCTCCGGCGCGAGGCCGAGGAGCGCGAGGCGCTGGAGCGGATGCGGGTCGTCGTGGACGAGGACATCACCGCCTTCGGCGAGGAGCTGGACCGGCTCGACTTCCACCCGGCCGAGCCCGGCGCCGACGACGCCATGCGCGCCGACTACGAGCACGCCCTCGACGCGTACGACAAGGCCAAGTCCCAGATGGGCCAGGCCCGGCACCCCCATGACGTCCGGGGCGTGACCGAGGCCCTGGAGGACGGCCGCTTCGCGCTGGCCGTCCTCGCCGCCCGCCGCGAGGGCCGCCCGCTTCCCGAGCGGCGGGCACCCTGCTTCTTCGACCCGCGCCACGGCCCGGCGGCCACCGAGGCCCCGTGGGCCCCGGCCGGCGGCGCGGTCCGCGAGGTGCCGGTCTGCGCGGCGGACGCGGCACGCATCGCGGAGGGCGAGGAGCCGATGGCCCGCACCGTCGACACCGGTTACGGCCGCCGCCCCTACTGGGAGGCCGGCCCGGCCTACGGCCCCTGGGCGGGCGGCTACTTCGGCGGCGGCCTGCTGCCCGGCCTGCTGATGGGCACCATGCTCGGCTCGATGCTGTCCACCCCGGCGTACGCGTCGGAGTACGGCGGCGGCGAGTTCAGCGGGTACGAGGGCGGCGACTTCTCCGGCGGCGACTTCAGCGCCGGAGACTTCGGCGGCGGTGACTGGGGCGGCGGCGGAGGCGGCTTCGGCGGTGGGGACTTCGGCGGGGGAGGGTTCTGACGCCGCCCGTTGACGCCGCGCACCTTGTGACCGGTACCCCCGCCCCCGATACTCGGCCTGACCCGGCGCGGCGCCGGGGAAGGCGGGGGCAGGGGGGCCGGTATGAGCGAAGGCGTAAGGGTCGCACTTCTCTGGCTGGGACTCTTCGGTCTGGTCCATGCCGGCTTTCTCGTGTGCCGGCTCGTACGCTTGCACACCGACCGGCAGGTCGTGGACGAGGTCATCGCCTCCCGCCCCAACCTGGTGCAGGCCGCCCACCTCGCCGACCCGAGAGAAGCCGACGCCCTCGCGGTACGCCTCCTGCTCGCGGGCGGCGCGGTGCGGGTGGACGCCGACGGGCTGATCCTGCCGACGGGTGAGCCGGCGCCCGCCCTCGACAGCGGTTCGGGCCGGGCGGCCCTGGAAGCGCTGCGGGACGCGATCGGCGCTCGGCCCTCCGGTACCAAGCTGTACGAGGTGCGCGAGCCAGACCCGGAGTTCGCCGGTTACCGGCGGCTGCGGGACGAGGCGGTACGGCGAATCCCCCATGAGGCGCGGATCGGCCGGATGACGGACAGCAGCCGTATCCCCGTGGGCGTGGCGGCCTTCGTCCTGATGCTCGGCATGGGATTGCACGCCTTGACGGTAAGTGCCCCGGTGCCGTGGCTCGGCGACGGCGGGTGGTGGATCTTCGCCTGGATTCCGCTGTGGGGGCTGGCCACCCTGACGGCCTTCGCCTGGCCGGACGGCGACCCCCGTCCCGGGCTGCTACGGCTGCGGGCGTACTGCGGCGACCTGCTGCGCGCGGCGCTCGGGGAGGAGGACCCCGCCTCGCTGGCCGCCCTGCGGTCGCACGCGTACCGCTCCAGCCGTTCCGAAAGCTGGTGGGAGCGCGGCGGCGCGGACGGCGACGCCGGTAGCTCCTGCGCGAGCAGTTGCGGAAGCGGCTGCGGAGGCGACTGACCGCACCGCGGTGGGTCGGGCAACCGGACGCCGGTGTTCCCTGGTCGGGCGCGGGGTAGGACCCGGGGACACGTGGGTGCCACCGACTCGGGGGGTTCGGTATGCGACGGCGGCGGATAGTCGGTGCCTCGGTCATCACCGCCACGGCGGTGGCCACCATCGTCGCGGCCTTCGCGGTCCCATGGGCGCCGCTCTCCGGGTTCGCGATGGTCATGGCGGGTGTCGCGTTCTGCTCGTGGCTCTATGTGGGCATCCTCGGCACCTCGGACTTCCGGGATTCCTCGTCCTCCTCGTCCGGCGATGGAGGGCACGGCCCAGGCGGTGGGTGCGGCGGAGCTGCCGGGTGTGGAGGCGGCGGCTGCGGCGGTCTGTGAGCGCTGCTCGCGGCTCTCCCCGTACTGTCGGCGACCATGGTCGAACACGATGCTCTCAGCGCCACCCGCGCGGCCTACGACACCGCTGCCGCCACGTACGCGGAGCTTTTCCGCGACTCGCTGCGCGACAGGCCCCTGGACCGCGCGATCCTGGGTGCCTTCGCCGAGGTCGTCGCGGCGGGCGAAGCCGGTGAAGTCGCGGACCTCGGGTGTGGACCCGGCCATGTCACCGCGTATCTGGCCGATCTGGGGCTGGCGGCGTTCGGCGTGGACGCCTCACCGGCGATGATCGAGCTGGCGCGGCAGGCCCATCCGGACCTGCGGTTCGAGGTGGGCTCGATGGCCGCGCTGGACATCGCCGACGGCGAGCTGGGCGGCGTCCTCTCCCGCTGGTCCATCATCCACACGCCGCCGCGGGAACTCCCCGCGATCCTGAGGGAGTTCCATCGCGTGCTGGCGCCCGGCGGCCACCTTCTGATCGGCTTCTCGGCGACCGAAGACCCGTCTCTCCCGACACAGGTCTTCGATCACGCGGTGGCGCCGGCCTATCGGTGGTCGCCGGATCACCTCGCCGGGCTGCTGCGCAAGGCGGGGCTGACGGAGGTGGCGCGGATGGTGTGCGAGCCACAGCCCACCGACCGACGGCAGTTCCAGGAGGTGCAGCTCCTGGCCCGCAGGGCCTAGGCGGTCGCCAGGAAGGCGGACCAGGTGGCGGGGGAGACCGTGAGGACCGGGCCGTCCTGGACTTTGGAGTCCCGCACGTGGACGGCGGCGGGGTGGGCCGCCACCTCGACACAGTTGCCGCCCTCGCTGCCGCTGTAGCTGGACTTGCGCCAGTCGTAGGCGACTTCGACGCAGGCGCCGCCCTCGGGGCCGCTGTAGCTTGACTTGAACCAGGTCAGTGCTGCTGCGGATGTCATGACTCTCCTGCCAGATCGTCCAGCAGGCCCATGGTCTCCTCGGGGCTCAGGGCCTGTGACCGCAGCATCCCATACATCTGGTGCAGCACACTGACCTCGTCCGGATCATCAACCAGGAAGCTGACGCGCTGACCTTCGATGTAGGCCAGTTGGTCATGATCGGGGGTCTCCAGCAGCACGATGGGGCCGTTGAGCCCCGCGTGCTTCTCGCGTGAGGTCAGCATGATCTGGATGCCCATGAAGGGCAGTTCGGCGCACCGGCGTAGATGGCGGATCTGCTCGCGCAGGACGTGGGGGCCACCGAGCGGCTGCTCCAGTACGGATTGTTCGATGACGAAGTTCATCATCGGCGGCCAGGGCTTGCGGTCGAAGAGCTTCTGCCGGTCCAGCCGGGCCGAGAGCCGCTCCTCGGCGTCCTCCGGGCTGATGGGCGGGAAGAGGGAGGCGAACACGGCCTCCGCGTACCCCTCCGTCTGAAGCAGGCCGGGGATCAACTTCTGCTCGTACCAGAGCAGCGTCAGCGCCTGCTGCTCGTGCTCCACGAAGTCCTGCGCGAACGCCGGATACCGCTCCCGCTCCGGTACGCGCGACACCCCCGCCGCCAGCACGCCCCCGGTGTTGAGCTCCTGGTCGATCTCCACGGCCAGGTCGTACTTGAGCGGCCTGCGGCCCTGCTCGATGGAGGCGAGCGTGTCCACGTGGATGCAGAGTCTCTCGGCCAGTTGGGGCTGCTTGAGGCCCGCCCTTCTGCGCAGCTGGCCGAGTTGGGCACCGATCACGTGCCATGTGGCGTTTTTCCTGGGCTTGTTCGCTGGGTGCATGGTCGCCCTCTTCCCACCCGCTGGAGTACCTGACCGTTCACGAGCCGTACAAACGATTTGTACGGCGTCACACTGTGGTCGATCGTAGTGACCGACAGTGACAGTGACTCCATGAACAACGAACTGGAACTGCCGTACCTCTGCGAGGCGTTCTTCCGGCGCGAGCGCAAGTCCGTCCGTGCCGCCCGGCGCTTCACCGCCGAGGCGCTCGCCCGGTGGGGGATCAAGGAGCGCGCGGACGACGTGGTGCTCTGCGTGAGCGAGCTCGCCACCAACGCGCTCCTGCACGGCGTGCCCCCGGGGCGCGGCTACCGGCTGCGCCTGCTGCGCCCCGCGGAGGACGGGCCGCTCCGGGTGGAGGTGCACGACAGCGGCGACGGCACCGTACGCGCGCGGCAGCCCGACGCCGGGGCGGAGTCCGGGCGCGGACTTCCGCTGGTGGCGGCGCTCGCGGACACCTGGGGCGTGGGGGAGCGGAACCCCGGCAAGCTCGTGTGGTGCGAGTTCCGGTCTAAAGTGCTCCCGTCCCCTACACGTACCCGCGAGGAGCAACCGTGACCGACCTGGCGTCCATATCCCAGCAGCAGCGGATCGCCCAGGACCTCCAGGTGAGCGCGTCCTTCGACGCCCAGCAGGAGATCGAGCGGCGGGTGGCCTTCCTCGCCGACCGGCTGACCTCCACGGGCCTGCGCTCCCTGGTGCTGGGCATCAGTGGCGGAGTGGACTCCACGACCGCGGGCCGCCTGTGCCAGCTCGCGGTCGAGCGGGTCCGGGCCACCGGGCAGGACGCCACCTTCTACGCGATGCGCCTGCCGTACGGCGTCCAGGCCGACGAGCAGGACGCGCAGGTGGCGCTCGACTTCATCCGCGCCGACCGGGTCCTGACCGTCGACGTCAAGCCCGCCAGCGACGCCGCGCTGGAGGCCTCGCTGGCCGGGGGCACGGTCTTCCGTGACGCGCACCACCAGGACTTCGTCCACGGCAACATCAAGGCTCGGCAGCGCATGATCGCCCAGTACGCGGTCGCGGGCGCGCACGACGGCCTGGTGGTCGGCACGGACCACGCCGCCGAGGCGGTCTCCGGGTTCTTCACCAAGTTCGGCGACGGCGCGGCCGACGTGGTCCCGCTCACGGGCCTCACCAAGCGCCGCGTCCGGGCCATCGCTGACGCCCTGGGCGCCCCGGCCTCGCTGGTGTGGAAGACCCCCACGGCGGACCTGGAGACCCTGAGCCCGGGCAAGCCCGATGAGGAGGCGCTCGGCGTCACGTACGACGACATCGACGACTTCCTGGAGGGCAAGCCGGTCTCCGAGGACGCCTTCGCGGCCATCGTCCGCCGCTACGAGCTCACCGAGCACAAGCGGCAGCTGCCGATCGCTCCCTGAGTCACCGCCCGGTCAACTCGCCGCCTCGCGCGACGCACCGATCCGGTGAACTTTCGTCACCGCCCCGGGTGGTTCGGCGTTACCCCACCCGGTGGCTGTGACCTGCGATGATCACCACCGTACCGCGAGGATCGGGGGGTTTTCGGCTTCTTGATCAGGTGGGGGGTGCTTTCTAGGGTCCGCGCCATGAGCATCCCCACCGAGCCCATCGGCAGCATCCCCCGTCCGGCCGCCCTTCAGCAGGCCCTCGCCGAGCACGCGGCAGGGCGGCTGAGCGACGAGGACCTGGCGAAACTCCAGAAGCAGGCCACCGCCGACACCCTCGCCCGGCTGGAGCAGCTCGGCTGCCCCGTCCTCGTCGACGGCGAGCAGTCGAAACCGAGCTTCGTCACGTACCCGATCGCGGGGCTCGCCGACCTCGCCCCGGACGGCGCGGTCATCCCCTTCGCCGACGGCCACACCCGTCAGCTGCCCCGCCTGACCGCCGGGCCCTTTCGCTACCGGGTCCACGCGGACGGCTACCTGCGCAACGCCCAGAACCACACCGACCACCCGATCAAGCAGGCGGTCATCGCGCCGTCCGCCCTCAGCCTGCTCTACCCGGGCGGCGGCATCGACGGCTACTCCCGCGAGGCGTTCCTGTCCGACCTCGCCGACGAGGCGGAGGCCGACATCCGGGGCTGCCTGGAGGCGGGCGCCCACTGCGTACAGCTCGACTTCACCGAAGGGCGGCTGTCGCTCAAACTGGACCCGAGCGGCGGGGTGCTGGACCAGTTCATCGAGCTCAACAACCTGGTCCTCAGCCGGTTCTCGGACGACGAGCGGGCGCGCATCGGCGTCCACACCTGCCCCGGAGGCGACCAGGACTCCACGCACAGCGCGGACGTCGACTACGCCGAGCTGCTGCCCAAGCTCTTCCAGCTGAAGGCCGGAAACTTCTACGTCCA
Source organism: Streptomyces sp. NPDC045431 (assembly GCF_040646655.1). Lineage (NCBI taxonomy): Bacteria > Bacillati > Actinomycetota > Actinomycetes > Kitasatosporales > Streptomycetaceae > Streptomyces > Streptomyces sp. NPDC045431. The sequence goes on along the minus strand of NZ_JBEZAQ010000004.1, from coordinate 23,509 downwards.
ACTGGCGAGCGAGCCCGACCCCGAGCGCGTACTCCGGATCATCGCCGAGCAACTGCGCCCAAGCATCCGGGTGTTCGTCGGCGTGACGGATCCCATCGACCCGAGGGTCGAGACGCCGGAGGAGGTACGCGACCGGGTGCTGCTCGCGGCCCGCCACATCCCGGTCGACCAGCTGGGCACGTGCGACGACTGCGGCTTCGCGCCCTTCGCGGACGACACGTCCACGTCACGCGAGGTCGCCTTCGCCAAGATCGACGCCCGTGTACGTGGAACGGAACTGGCGGCGCAGGCGCTGGGCCTCTGATACCGGCGTGTTCTCCTCAGCGTGGTTCAGGAAGCCGCGGCGGCCTTCTGGATCCGGGGGACGAACATCCGGGCCATGGAGTGGGCGGTGGCCGGGTCCAGGGAGCTGCCCTCCCCTTCCAGCCTTACCTGGGCGATGACCGTGCCCAGGCACATGGTCAGGTTGAGACCGTCCAGGCCGCCGGCATTGCGGTAGTACGCGTGGCTCTCGATCCCGGGGACGGGAGCCACCTCCGCCTTGGCGTACTTGGCCGACCAGGTCTTCTCCTTTCGGCACGCGTCCTGGGCGGCCTTCTTGTCGGCGTACGCCACGAGGTCGAAGAGGGCCTCCTCGCCGAACGCCTCGAAGTTGGCATCGCCGCGCGCGACGCTGGTGCAGTCCCAGTGCGTGTCCGCGCCGCACTCCGCCGCGGGCTTGGGCGACTCCTTGATGTCCGCGCCCGCGTTCTTCGGCGTCCACCCGGCCATCGACGCCGGATCGGGCAGCGCCTGCTTGAACCTTTCCTCCGTCTTGAAGACGGTGTCGAAGTCCACTTTGCCATCCGTCGGCTTGCCCGGAGTCGATCCCGCTCCCGTGCCCGCTTCGGCTCCGGAGCTGTCCGCCGCGGGCGGCTTCGCCGCGACCGTGTCGGAGCCGCCGCCTCCGCAGCCGGTGGCGAAGGCCGCCAGCGCCACGACCACAGCCGCACCCGAACCCATGCTGCCCCTCACAACCGCGCCCCCTGCTCCGTTGCTCGACAAGCGGCCGCTGCGGCGGCCTGTCACTCCGTCAGACGATCCTGGCAGTCGACCGCGAAGGTGATCAACCGTCAGTCGGACGTCGGGACAGGCGAGAAGTGTGGTTCCGTGATCGCGCGTCCGGCCAGGCAGCCTATGCTGCCGTGAGCATTTCAAGATCGCCTGCTGAAACTCACGGGGACATGAACAAGTACACAGTGATGGCCACCGGCCTCCTCCTGTCGCTCGGGCTCGTCACGGGCTGCAGCTCCTCCGACGGCGAGGAGACCGCCACCGCCAAGCCGAAGAGCGGCAGCTCGGCGGCTCCGGGCGCCAGTGCCGCGCCCAAGGGGCCCGCCTACAGCGGCCCGGCGATACCCGGCCTCGCCGCGAAGCCGGCGTGGAGCCTGCCGCGTGCCGAAGCGATCGACCTCGGCGACACCTTGCTGTTCGTCAAGGACGCCCAGGGCGCGTACGCCCGGGGCGGTGGGTACAAGGACGATCCCGTCGACGGCACGGTCGGCACCCTGCACTCCGCCGACGACCAGGAGTCGGCCACCCTCGAGTTCCGGGACCTGAAGACCGGCGAGGTGCGCAAGACCCTCACGGTTCCGGGCGCGCGCGTGGCCGCCACGACCTGGCACGACGGCGTCCCGGCGGTCGCGGTGTTCACCCGCGCCACCACCGAGTCCGACGGGCTGAGCGCGGAGAAGACCACCACCACGGTCACGGTCTACGGCAGCGACGGCAAGGAGCTGGGCAAGGCCCAGCGCGAAGGCGAGGAGTTCCACGTCCACGAGGGCCACATCATCGAGCAGGACGGCGGTGAGAGCCTGAAGCTCACGCCCCTCGACGGCGGGGCGGCCCGCACGGTCACCTGCCCCGGGAAGCAGGCGAGCTGCTCCTTCGACCCGCGCACCAAGGAGATCGACGGCGGGCAGGCCCACGCCCCCCTGATCACCGGCAGGTACGTCTTCCACGTGGAGAACGCGACGACCTACGAGACCGATCCGGAACAGATCGTCATGTCCGACCTCGCCACCGGCAAGAAGGTGTGGAGCACCGCGGACGTCACCCCGCCCGCGGGCGTGAAGCTGGACGACGACGGGAAGCGGAGCAGCGGCGCGGTGCGGGTGCTCGATGTGCGCGACGGCCGCGTTCTCACCGCCTGGGGCGCGAGCGCCTTCACGCTGGACACGATGGTGACGGCGACGTACGACATCGCGAGCGGCAAGCAGATCGGCGGCTCCACGACGTACGCGTACGACGACTACCCCGGCGACACCATCAACACCAAGGGGACGTCCGTCTTCTCCCCCGACCACACCCTGGCCGCCGCCACCACGGAGCAGGGCACCGCCGTGTGGCAGCCCGCCGACGGCAAGGAGGTGTGGAAGCAGCAGGAGGGCGAGAAGTCGATGACCCCGCTGCGCTTCTCGCCCAGCGGGGTGCTGTACGGCAGCACGCTTCAGGAAGGCGGAGGAGGTGAGGTCTTCCTCGCCGTCGACGGCCGCACGAAGAAGGTGCTCGCCAAGAGCCTGCCCGAGGAGAACGTCCCGCTGTTCACCCAGCAGTCCGGGTACGGCTACATCAGCACGGACGAGGGCTTCTTCGTGTTCCCGGCGCAGGGCTGAGGCCCGGCACTTGGATTAACCGGGGGCGTTGTTGGACTGGCGTCGCCGCACGGAGTCCGTTTCGTTGACGGTGCCGTGAGGCGACCGTTACGCCAGTGGCCATGTCGCCACGATTCCGTGCGGTGTGCGCCCTTGCCGCCGCCTCCTCCGTCGTGTTCGCCCTGGCGGGACCGGCCACCGCCGGACCGCCCACCGCCGGACCGCCCGCCGCCGCTGCCGGGGAGCCGTTCCTCATCGGCTCCCCGCAGCTCACCGTCGCCGTCGCCCGCGACTTCCCGCGCGTCCTGTCGTACACCGACCGCGCGGGCGGGGCGCGGCTGCTCGGCAGTACGAGCCCGGTCACGCACGTCACCCTGAACGGCACGGCGTACGCGGTGCGGCTCGCGGCCGACCCCGTCGCCACCGCCACCGGCGTTCGCTACACCCTCGGTTTCGCCGGGCTGCCGGGGGTCGAGGTCGACGCCGCGCTCACCGTCGCCGGGCGCGTCACCACCTTCAAGGTGACCGCCGTCCGCGACACCGACGCCTTCCGGGTCGGGACCATCGAGATACCCGGGCACGACCTGGTGTCGGTCGGCGCGGCCGAGCCGGGCGCCGCCACCGCGTTCACCCGCCTCGACCCCGACTCGACGCGTACGGCCGATGTGTTCGCGCCCGTGCCGGAACGGGCGGAAGCGGCACCCCAAGGGGCGTCGTACGCCCTCGTCAACACCGGCTCCCTCGCCGCCGCCGTCGAGTCCAACTCCAGCTACGACAAGCCGTCCGGCCCCACCAACGGCGACGACGCCCGCTTCTGGCACCAGGCCCGCGAGGCGGCGGGCGACGGCGGCGTACGCGTCGGCGTGTGGTCCGGGCAGTGGACCTACCGGGGCGACGGCGCGCCCCGGCCCGAGAGTGGCGACGACCTCCCCTGGGCCAAGGTCGTCGTCACGCCGGACGCCAACGGCGACGGCCGGACCGACTGGCAGGACGGCGCCATCGCCTTCCGCACGATCGGGATCAAGGCGCCCGGAAGCGAGCGGACGCCCGACCGGGTGGTCACCCACATCCCGTTCAACTTCGCCAGCCAGGCCACCCACCCCTTCGCCCGCACCCTCGACGACGTCAAGCGGATCTCGCTCGCCACGGACGGCCTCGGCCAGCTCGCGGTTCTCAAGGGGTACGGCTCCGAGGGCCACGACTCGGCCCACCCCGACTACGGCGGCAACTACAACAAGCGCGCCGGCGGCCTCGACGACCTCAACACGCTGCTGCGCAAGGGCGAGAAGTGGGGCGCCACCTTCGGCGTCCACGTCAACGCCACCGAGTCCTACCCGGAGGCCCGCCACTTCAGCGAGACCCTCGTCGACAAGACCAGGCCCGGCTGGAACTGGCTCAACCAGAGCTACTCCATCAACCAGCGCCGCGACGTCACCAGCGGCGACCTGGCCCGCCGCTTCCAGCAGCTGCGCGACGAGACCGACCGCAACCTCAGCTTCCTCTACATCGACGTGTACTACACGCACGGCTGGATCGCCGACAAGACCCTCCAGGCCGTGCAGGCGCAGGGCTGGCACGTCGGCACCGAGTGGTCGGACAAGTTCGAGCGGGCCTCGCTCTGGTCGCACTGGGCCAACGACCTCGACTACGGGGGCGCGACCAACAAGGGCCTCAACTCGCGGATCATCCGCTTCATCCGCAACGGCGAGAAGGACGTCTGGAACGACCACCCCGTCCTCGGCCAGACGGCCCTGGAGGACTTCGAGGGCTGGACCGGCGAGACCGACTTCACCGCCTTCACCGCGAACGTCTGGCAGAAGAACCTGCCCGCCAAGTACCTCCAGCGGCAGAAGATCCTCCGCTGGAACGGTGACGACATCACCTTCACCGGCGGCGTACGCGGCACCGTCGAGAACGGCCGCCGCACCTTCTACGAGCACGGCCGCAAGGTCCTGGACGGGGACCGGTACCTGCTGCCGTGGCAGGGCAAGCTGTACCACTACAACAAGGCCGGAGGCACCAGCAGTTGGGCCGTGTCGCCGGGTGCGTACACGATCTACAAGCTGACCGACAACGGGCGCGTGAAGACCGGCACCGTACGCCCCGCCCCGGACGGCCGGATCACCCTCACGGCCACCGCCGGGCAGGCGTACGTCCTCTACCCCGACCGGACACCCGCTCCGCCGCTCCCCGAGCCGCGCTGGGGCGAGGGCACCCCCGTCGCCGACCCCGGCTTCAACGACGCCCGGCTGGGCGCTTGGACCCGTACCGGGGCGGTCTCCCGCCACACCGACGAGCAGGGCCGCACCAGCGCCGCGCTGACCGGGGCGGCGGCCGCCGGGCTGGCCCAGCGGATCGAGGGACTCGCACCCGGCAAGCGGTACAGCGCCTCCGCCTGGATCGAGGTCCAGCCGGGCGCCACGCGCCGTACGACCCTGTCCATCGGCGGCGCGTCCGTCGCCGTCGACCGCTCGGCCGTCCCGAACCGGATCGCCGCCTCCGACTGGCACGGGACACGCATGCAGCGCGCCAAGGTCCACTTCACGGCGCCCGCCGACGGCCGCGCCACGCTCGCGATCCGCGCCGAGGGCGGCAGCGCGGCGACCGTACGCGTCGACGACGTACGGATCGTCGCCAACGACCCCGCTGCCCGGCCGGACGCGGTGGTGTACGAGGACTTCGAGGCCGTCGACCAGGGGTGGGGACCGTTCCTGAAGGGCGACGCGGGCGGGGCCAACGACCCCCGTACGCACGTGAGCCAACTGCACGCGCCCTACACGCAGGCGGGCTGGAACGGGAAGGCGATCGACGACGTCCTGGAGGGCCGCGAGGCCCTCAAGTCCCACGACGAGAACACCGGCCTCGTCTACCGCACCGCCCCGTGGACCGTGCCGATGAAGGACGGGCACAGCTACCGGGTGGAGTACGACTACCAGTCCAGTCACGCGGGCGCGTACGAGTGGGTGACCGGGTACGACCGGGCCGACGGCACCTCGGCGGAGACCCGCCGCACGCCGATCCCGGGGCAGCGGACCACCGGGCGGTTCGGCGAGACCGTGACCGCCGGGTGCGGCGACACCTGGACGGGGCTGCGCAAGCGCGCCGACGCCCCGGACGGCGCCGACGTCGTCATCGACCGGTTCACCGTCACGGACCTGGGCCCGGCCGCCCGGCCCGCCGCCTGCGGCACGCTCGCGCTCACGGCCGGCGAAACCCTGGAGCCGGGGCGGGGGAACGACGTCACGGCGACCTTCGCCAACGACGAGGCGACCGCCGTGACGCCGTCCGTCACGCTCGCCCTGCCGGAGGGCTGGACCGCCGAACCGTCCGGTCCCGTCACGCTGGACGCGGTCGCGCCCGGCGCCAAGGCCACCGCCACCTGGAAGGTCACGCCCCCGGTGGACGCGCCGTACCGCGCGTACGCGCTCACGTCCTCGGCCGCGTACGCGCTCGGCGGCACAGAGCGGAGCCTCACCGCCGCCACGTCCGTCCGCACCCTGCCGCCCCCGCCGACCGCCGACGCCTGGGCGAGCGACCTGGACTGGGCGTCGGCCCGCAGCGGCTGGGGGCCCGTCGAGCGGGACATGTCCAACGGCGGGACGGCGTCGGGCGACGGCGGCCCGCTGCGGATCGGGGGAGCGGCGTACGCGAAGGGGCTGGGCACCCACGCTCCGGCGACCGTGCGCTACTACCTGGGCGGAAAGTGCACCGCCTTCACCGCCGAAGTGGGGGTGGACGACGCACAGGCGACGCGGGGGAGCGTGCGGTTCACCGTCTCGGCGGACGGAGCGGAGAAGGCGACGTCACCGGTGCTGAGGGCGACCGACGCCGCCTGGCCGCTTACGGCCGACGTCACGGGCGCGTCCTACGTCGACCTGGTCGTCGGCGACGGCGGCGACGGCAACGGCAACGACCACGCGGACTGGGGGAACGCCCGCTTCCACTGCGGCGGCTGACACCCCGGCACTCGGGTGGACGGTTGAACGTTCGATCGCTTTTGAACGATCGTGCGCGATTCATTGACCACTTGTTCGTACGTGTGGGAAAAACCGTTCACCCGAGTGGTCCCGGGTTCAACGACATACCGCCCCTCCCCGGAGGTTCCCCCGTGCCCTCCCGCCGCGCCCTCCTGCTCGCCGCCGCCACCGCCCCGCTCACCGCCCCCCTCACCGCGTCGGTCCCCTCGGCTTTCGCCGCCGACGCCTACGACACGCTCCGCCTCACCTGGCGCGACCTCATCCTCGGCACCGGCTTCACCCCCACCGCCGAGCCGTACGCCACCAAGCTCGCCGACCTCGGCACCACCGCCCGGGGCCTGCGCGCCGCCATGGCCCCGGCGGCCGGGTCCCTGTGGCCCGACCTGCCCTACGCCGACCCCGAACCGGACACCGACGCCGAGTCGTACACGTACTCCGGCAACCTGGGCACCAGCTACCACCGCCTGCGCACCATGGCCGAGGCGTACGCCCAGCCCGGCACCGGACTCACCGGTGACACCACCCTGCGCGCCGAGATCCTCACCGGGCTCGACCACCTCCACGACCAGGCGTACCACGCCTCCCAGGCCCGCTACGGCAACTGGTACAACTGGCAGATCGGCATCCCGCAGGCACTGCTGGACATCGATGTCCTGCTGTACGACCACCTCGGCGCGGCGCGCATCGCCGCGCACTGCGCCGCCGTCGACCACTTCGTCCCCGACAGCACGGTCGCCGCGTACTCCGGCACCTCCACCGGCGCCAACCGCGTCGACCTGTGCCGCGTCCTCGCCCTGCGCGGCGTCCTCGGCAAGACCCCCGCCAAGCTCGCCCTCGCGCGCGACGCGCTCTCACCCGTCTTCCCGTACGTCACCTCCGGCGACGGGCTCTACGCCGACGGCAGCTTCATCCAGCACCTGTACGTGCCGTACGCCGGGTCGTACGGCGCCGTGATGCTCGGCGGGCTCTCCCATCTCTTCGCCCTGCTGAAGGGGTCGGCGTGGGAGGTCACCGACCCCGGCCGGCAGGTCGTCCTGGACTCGGTCGAGAAGGCGTACGCGCCCTTCCTCTACAACGGCCTCGCGATGGACGGCGTCTCCGGGCGGGCCGTCAGCCGGGGCGTCCAGCTGGCCGACACCCGCCGGGTCCGCCAGGACGACCACCTGCGCGGGCACTCCGTCATCGCCTGCATCGCGCTGCTCGCGCGCACCGCCTCCGCCACCGAGAAGGCGCGCTGGGAGTCCATGGTCAAGGGCTGGATCGCCCGCGAGTACTTCAGCCCCCTCCTCTCCAGCCCGGCCCTCGGCGTCGCCGCCCTCTCCCGCCTCAAGGCCGTCGCCGACGGCCCGGCCGCCCCCAGCCCCGAACCGGTCGGCCACCGGCTCTTCCCCGCCATGGACCGCGCCGTCCACCGCCGCCCCGGCTGGGCCGCCGCCCTGTCCATGGCGTCACACCGCATCACGTACTACGAGAACGGCAACGGCGAGAACCTGCGCGGCTGGCACAGCGGCTCCGGAATGCTCTACTGGTGGGGCGACACCTACGCCAACGGCCAGTACAGCGACGACTTCTGGCCCACCGTCAACCCCTACCGGCTGCCCGGCACCACCGCCTCCCGCAAGGCCCTGGCCGACGGCGAGGGCGGGGCGTGGGGCGTGGCGCGGCCCGACGTGCGCTGGGTCGGCGGGGCCACGGACGGCACGTACGCCGCCGTCGGCCAGTACCTGAAGGGCCTGTCCTCCACGCTCCTCGCCAAGAAGTCCTGGTTCTTCCTCGACGACGCCGTCGTCTGCCTCGGCGCCGGCATCCACGGCCGCGACGGAGCCCGCGTCGAGTCGACCGTCGACAACCGCAACCTGGGCGCCACCGGAGTCCACGGCTTCACCGTCGACGGCTCGGCCCAGTCCACCACCCCCGGCTGGAGCGCCGGCCTCACCGGCGCCCGCTGGGCGCACCTCGCCGGGCACGGCGGGTATGTCTTCCCCGGGGGCGCGCCCAGCGGCCTCAAGGCGCTGCGCGAGGCACGCACGGGCGCCTGGTCCACCATCAACAAGGGGGCGAGCACGGACCCTGTCACCCGCCGCTATCTGACGCTCTGGTTCGACCACGGGACCGATCCCACGTGGGCGACGTACGCCTACGTCCTCATGCCGGGCGCCACGGCCGCGCAGACCTCGGCCCGCGCCGCCGACGTCTCCTGGTCGGCGGTGCTCGCCAACACCAACGACCAGCAGGGAGTCCGCGTTCCCGCGCTCGGTTTCACGGGCGTCACCTTCTGGCTGGCCGGGACGGTGGGCCCTGTCACGGTCTCCGCGCCCGCGAGCGTCCTCGTCCGCGAGACCGGCGACACCGCCACCGTGTGCGTCTCGGGGCCCCTGCGCGACGGCGCCCTGATCGACCTGACCTGGCGCCGGGCGGTGACGTCCGTGGCGTCCAAGGACCCCTCCGTTCAGGTGCTGTCGACCGGCTCCGCGCTGACGCTGCGGATCACGCCCGGCACACTGGGCGCCGTCCACAAGGCGGTGGTGCGACTGGCGTGAACCGCGCTCAACCGGTCCACACCACTTCCCCCGGGAGGCTCCCGTGCCGCCGAACGTGCCCGACTGGACTCGCCGCACCTTTCTCGCCGCCGCCACCTGCGCCACCGCTCTGGGATGGAACGTGACAGCCGCAGCCCCCGACGCCCGCGCCGACGACGCCGACGCCGACTTCGAGGGGCTGCGCCGGCGCTGGCTCGGCCTCCAGCTCGGCACCGGCTACGACCCGGCGGCCGAACCGTACGCCTCCCGCCTCGCCGAGACCGGCGACCTCGCCGCCCGCTTCCGCGCCTCCATGGCCCCCACCGCCACCACCCTCTGGCCCGGCTACCCCTTCAACCCGCCCTCCGGCATCACCCAGAGCTACCACCGCCTGTGGGCCATGACCCAGGCGTACGCCCAGCCGGGCACCGGCCACACCGGCGACCCCGGCCTCCTCGCCGACGTCCTGCGCGGCCTCGACCACCTCTCCGAGCGCGTCTACCACCCCTCCACCACCCGCTACGGCAACTGGTGGGAATGGCAGATCGGCAGCCCCCGCCTCCTCATGGACATCACCGCCACCCTGTACGAGGCGCTCGGCCCGGCCCGGGTCGAGGCCGCCTGCGCCGCCGTCGACCACTTCATCCCGGACGCGATGCTCACCGACTACAGCGGCACCTCCACCGGCGCCAACCGCGTCGACCTGTGCCGCTCCGTCGCCCTGCGCGGCGTCCTCGGCCGCCGCCCCGACAAGATCGCCCTCGCGCGCGACGCACTCTCACCCGTCTTCCCGTACGTCACCTCCGGCGACGGCCTCTACGCCGACGGCGGCTTCGTCCAGCACACGTGGGTGGCGTACTCGGGCACGTACGGACAGGTCATGCTGGACGGCCTCGGCCGCCTCTTCGCCCTGCTCGCCGGCTCCCCGTGGGAGGTCACCGACCCCGCCCGCCAGATCGTCCTGGACTCGGTCGAGAAGGCGTACGCGCCCCTCCTCTACAACGGCCTGATGATGGACAGCGTCAACGGACGCGCCATCAGCCGCGGACTGCTCCGCAACGACGTCCGCGGCATCATGCGCAGCGACCACTACCACGGGCAGGGCGTCATGGCCGCCATCGCGCTGCTCGCGGACGCCGCGAGCCCCGCCGAGCGCGCCCGGTGGCACGCGCGCGTGAAGGGCTGGATCGAACGCGACACCGTCTCCCCGGTCCTCACCGCCGGTCAGTTCGGCGTCGCCGACCTCGCCCGGCTGCACGCGGTCGCCGCCTCGCCCGTCCCCGCCGCGCCCGAACCCGTCGGCCACACCCTCTTCGCGTCCATGGCGAGAGCCGTGCACCGCCGCCCCGGCTGGGCCGTCAACATCGCCATGGCCTCCGACCGCATCGCGTACTACGAGTGCGGCAACGGCGAGAACCCGCGCGGCTGGCACACCGGCGCCGGAATGCTCTCCTGGTGGACCGACTCGACCGGCGGGCAGTACACCGACTGGTTCTGGCCCACCGTGGACTGGTACCGGCTCCCCGGCACCACCGTGTCGACGAAGCGGCTCCCCGACCGCGCGGGCGGCGAATGGGGCGTGCCCAAGCCCGACGTGCGCTGGGTCGGCGGAGTGACGGACGGCGAGTACGCCGCCGTCGGCCAGCACCTGCGCGGCCTCGGCTCGACCCTGGACGCCCGCAAGTCCTGGTTCTGCGCCGCCGACGCCGTGGTCTGCCTCGGCGCCGGCATCACCGCCGCCGACGGCGTCCCCGTCGAGACCATCGTCGACAACCGCTGCCTCGGCGAAGCCGGTGAACAGCGCCTCACCACCGGCACCCACTGGGCCCACCTCGAAGGCCACGGCGGCTGGATCCTCCCGGAGGGCACGGCGGCGCTCCACGCCCTGCGGGAGGACCGCACCGGCGCCTGGCGCGACATCAACACCACCTCCACCACCGAGCGCCGCACCCGCCGCTACCAGACCCTCTGGCTGGACCACGGCACCGACCCGGCCGACGCCTCGTACGCGTACGTCCTGATGCCCGGCGCCGCCGTGCGCACCGTCGCCGCCCGCGCGCACGACCCCCACTGGCTGGAGGTCCTCGCCAACACCGCCGCCCAGCAGGCCGTCGCCGTACGCTCCCTCGGCCTGACCGCCGCGAACTTCTGGCAGCCCGGTACGGTGGGGCCGCTCAGCGCGACCGCCCCGGCGAGCGTCCTCGTCCGCCGGCGGGGCCGGACCGCCACCCTCCACATCAGCGAGCCGCCGCGCACCGGCGCACCCCTGGAGATCACCTGGCACCATCCCGCCCACCGCGTCCTCGGCCGTGATCCGGCCGTCGAGGTCCTGGCGACCGGCCGTACGCTGCGGCTGCGCGTCACCCCGGGCACGGCCGGGGCGGGCCACCGCTGCGAGGTGTCCATCGGCTGAAGCACGGACGGGCCTTGTCGGACCCCCACAAGGGTGAGCGGCCGGGGGCTGGTACTTCCACCGCTCGGCCGAATGGTTCTGTTCAAGGCTCACAGCAGATCAGTCCGGAGACTGTACGGAGTCGACGGCGGGATTTTCTTGGTCGGCTTCGTAGGGTCGGTACATGACCGTTGTCGACGAAACCCAGAGCGAGCCGACCGACGCCCGGGGGCGTGTGGCCGAGCTGCACGCCCTGCGCGAGGAGGCCCGCCGTGGCCCGAGTGACCGTGCGACGGAAGCGCAGCACGCCAAGGGCAAGCTGACCGCGCGTGAGCGCATCGAGCTGCTCCTGGACCCGGACTCGTTCCACGAGGTCGAGCAGCTGCGCCGGCACCGTGCCACCGGTTTCGGTCTGGAGAACAAGAAGCCCTACACGGACGGTGTGATCACCGGCTGGGGCACGGTCGAGGGCCGCACGGTCTTCGTCTACGCGCACGACTTCCGGATCTTCGGCGGCGCGCTGGGCGAGGCCCACGCCACCAAGATCCACAAGATCATGGACATGGCCATCGCGGCCGGCGCCCCGCTGGTCTCCCTGAACGACGGCGCCGGAGCCCGTATCCAGGAGGGCGTCTCCGCGCTCGCCGGCTACGGCGGCATCTTCCAGCGCAACACGCGCGCCTCCGGTGTCATCCCGCAGATCAGCGTGATGCTCGGCCCGTGCGCGGGCGGTGCGGCCTACAGCCCGGCGCTGACGGACTTCGTCTTCATGGTCCGCGACACCTCGCAGATGTTCATCACCGGCCCAGACGTGGTCAAGGCGGTGACGGGCGAGGAGATCACCCAGAACGGCCTGGGCGGTGCCGACGTCCACGCCGAGACCAGCGGCGTCGCGCACTTCGCGTACGACGACGAGGAGACCTGCATCGCCGAGGTGCGGTACCTGCTGTCGATGCTGCCGTCCAACAACCGCGAGAACCCGCCGACGCACACGAGCGACGACCCGGCGGACCGCCGCTCGGACGTCCTGCTCGACCTGGTCCCGGCCGACGGCAACCGGCCGTACGACATGGCCAAGGTCATCGAGGAGCTCGTCGACGACGGCGACTACCTGGAGATCCACGAGCGCTGGGCGCGCAACATCATCTGCGCCCTGGCCCGCCTCGACGGCCAGGTCGTCGGCATCGTCGCCAACCAGCCGCAGACGCTGGCCGGTGTGCTGGACATCGAGGCGTCCGAAAAGGCCGCCCGCTTCGTCCAGATGTGCGACGCCTTCAACATCCCGATCATCACGCTGCTGGACGTCCCCGGCTTCCTGCCGGGCGTCGACCAGGAGCACGGCGGCATCATCCGCCACGGCGCCAAGCTGCTGTACGCGTACTGCAACGCCACCGTGCCGCGCATCTCCCTGATCCTGCGCAAGGCCTACGGCGGCGCGTACATCGTCATGGACTCCCAGTCCATCGGCGCCGACCTCACCTACGCCTGGCCGACGAACGAGATCGCGGTCATGGGCGCGGAGGGCGCGGCCAACGTCATCTTCCGCCGCCAGATCGCCGACGCCGAGGACCCCGAGGCCATGCGCGCGCGCATGGTCAAGGAGTACAAGGCCGAGCTCATGCACCCGTACTACGCCGCCGAGCGCGGTCTCGTGGACGACGTCATCGACCCCGCCGAGACCCGCTCCGTGCTCATCGCCTCGCTGGCGATGCTCCGCACGAAGCACGCCGACCTGCCGTCCCGCAAGCACGGCAACCCGCCCCAGTAAGACCCCGTAGGAGACCTTCGTGACCAACGCTTCCCTCCTCCGCGTCGAGAAGGGCCACGCCGACCCCGAGGAACTGGCCGCCATCACCGCCATCCTCATGGCCCGCGCGGGCGCCCGGCCCGCCGACACGGCCACCGAGCCCCGCCGCTCCACGGCCGGCTGGCGCCGCCTGGAGCGCCAGTCCGGCTTCCGCGCCCCGCACAGCTGGCAGGGCTGACACCCCGGCACCGACGAAGGGCCCCGCGTTCCGTGAGGAACGCGGGGCCCTTCGCCATGCCCACAGGGGCGTACGGCCGACACGGAAAGGCCCGCGCACCTTTCGGTGCGCGGGCCTTTCCGTGAACTCCCGGAGACCTACCGCAGGCGTGCCATCAGCGCGTGTTCCACGAGCGTGATGAGGGCGCTCTTGGCGTCGGCGCGGTGGCGGGCGTCGGTGGTGATGATGGGGGTGTCGGGGCCGATCTGGAGGGCTTCGCGGACCTCGTCGGGGGTGTACGGCTGGTGGCCGTCGAAGCCGTTGAGGGCGATGACGAAGGGGAGCCCGCTGTTCTCGAAGTAGTCGACGGCGGGGAAGCAGTCGGCGAGGCGGCGGGTGTCCACCAGGACGACGGCGCCGATGGCGCCGCGGACGAGGTCGTCCCACATGAACCAGAAGCGGTCCTGTCCGGGGGTACCGAAGAGGTACAGGATCAGGTCCTGGTCCAGGGTGATGCGGCCGAAGTCCATGGCCACGGTCGTGGTGGTCTTGTCGCCGGTGTGGGTGAGGTCGTCGATTCCGGCGGACGCGGACGTCATGACGGCCTCGGTACGCAGCGGGTTGATCTCCGAGACGGCACCGACGAACGTGGTCTTGCCCACGCCGAAGCCGCCCGCCACCACGATCTTCGCGCTGGTGGTTGAGCGGGCTGCACCGCCGCTAGAGCTTGCGAAGTCCACTGAGCACCCTTTCGAGCAGTGTCACGTCTGGCTGGCCGCCGGCGGACTCGTCGCCGCCGGGCTGGTGGATGGCGACAAGTCCGGCCTCCGCCAGGTCGGCGACGAGGATCCGGGCAACGCCGAGGGGGATGGAGAGAAGCGCCGAGATCTCAGCCACCGACTTGATCTCGATGCACAGCCGGCAGATCCGCTGGTGCTCGGGCAACTGCCCTTGCAGCCGCGACGGATCGGCCGTGGTCGACACCAGCGCCTCGATGGCGAGCTGGTATCGCGGCCGCGTCCGGCCGCCGGTCATGGCGTACGGACGGACCAACGGATTGTGGGTGTTCCCCGCGGAGCCCGACGACGAGGCCGAACCCGACTGCGGGCCCCTGCGCCGCTGCTGCTCCGGCTGGATGCGCGGAGCCTGCGGCTGTACGTACGACGGAGGTCCCTGGTAGGGCTGCTGGGTGCCGTGCCCGCTCGGCGCCGAAGGGAAGTTGAAGCGGTTCTGGCCTGCCTCACCCTGTGACTGATGCGCACCGTCGTATGGGTGGTGTCCGCCCGGGGGTGTTGCCACGTTTCTTCCTCCTCCGACTACCGTTCGCCGGTCCATGTCCCTGTGGACCCGCGCCACCGCACCTTATGGCGCGGTGGCGATAAACGCACGGTCCGTCTGCTAGTTGAGAAGACTTCCCTGGAGTTCCGCCCGCAGATCCGGGGTAAGGACAGTGCCCGCACGGTCGACCAGAAGCGCCATCTCGTAGCCGACGAGACCGATGTCGGCGTCCGGGTGGGCGAGGACGGCCAGCGAGGAGCCGTCCGAGATCGACATGATGAAGAGGAAGCCGCGCTCCATCTCCACCACGGTCTGGTTGACCGCACCGCCTTCGAAGATCCGGGACGCCCCCGCGGTCAGCGAGGTCAGTCCGGAGGCGACGGCGGCGAGCTGGTCGGCACGGTCACGGGGAAAACCCTCGGACATCGCCAGCAGGAGTCCGTCGGCGGAGACCACCACCGTGTGGGACACCCCAGGGGTGTTGTCCACGAAGTTGGTGATCAACCAGTTCAGATTCTGCGCCGCCTGGCTCATCGGGCTCACACTAACGCTCCTGGTTGTAGGTGCTACCCGGGCCGAGGCCCGGTCCGTTCGTGTCCGTTCCCGCGTTGCGTCCCTGCTGGACACCGCGGCGCAGGTTGCTCAACCTGCCTCGCACGTCCTCAGGGGCGCGGGAGACCTGTGGGCCGCCCTGCGGGGTCTGCTCTGCCTTGCCCTCGACCAGATTGGCCTTGGGGACCCGCCGCGGCAGTCCGGAGGGGGTGACCCCGCCGGCCGCGGGCTTGCGGAGCTTCTCGGCCCGCTGCCAGCGCTCGTCGTTCGTCGAACGCCAGCCCTCGGAACCGTCCTCGCTCTGCGAAGCCTGCTGCTGCGAACCCTGCTGCTGCGGAGTCTGCTGCGCCTGCTCCTGCGACCGCTCCTGCGGCCGGTCCTGCTGCTGCGGAGCCTGCTGCCGCGTGGGCTGCTGCTGGCCGCTGCTGCCACGGCGCGGCAGACCGGCGTCGGTCAGGTCGTGTCCGGTGCTCGGGGCGGGACCCGAGGAGAAGCCTACGCGCTCAGGGCCGTTCGTGTGACCGTCCTGCGCAGATTCCGATTCCGTACCGAACGCTTCCTCGTAGCCGCCCGCGTACGCACCCTGATCCGGCCAGTCGCCCTGGTGGGCATCGGTGTCGAAGGAGCCGTCGTACTGCTGCTGCCGATCGTCCCGGTCCGGGAACGCCGATTCCGCATAGCCGGGTTCGGGGTACTCGCCGGTGGCGTATTCACCGGTCGCGTACTCACCCGTGGCGTACTCGCCGGTCGGGTACTCCTGACCGCCGAACTGGTCGTAGCCGTTCTGCGGGTACGCGGCCTGCGGCTCGTACGACTGCTGCTGGTCGTACTGCTGGTCGTACGACTGCTGCTGCTCGCGCTGCGCCTCGTAGGGGTCGCGCTGCGGCTCGTACGCCTCCTGGGGCTGCCCGTAGGCGCCCTGGGGCTGCTGGTCGGACTCGTCGCGGAACAGCTGCGCGCCCAGCGCCGCACGGCGCTCCTCGCGCATCAGCGAGCGGCCCACCGGGTCCAGCGCCGACTCCTGGCCCGAGCCCTGCTCGTAGCGCGAGTCGTCGAAGCCCAGCTCCGCCGCCGTACGCAGCGGGGCGGCCTCGTACGCCTGCTGCTCCGGGATGATCTGGGAGACGGTGAAGTCGTCCTCCATCGCCGGGTCGCCGCCACCACCGTGGGTGATCGCGTCCGGGAGCATGACCAGCGACGTCGTACCGGCCTGCTCGCCCGAGGGGCGCAGCTGGACGCGGATGCCGTGCCGGTCGGCGAGGCGGCCGACCACGAAGAGGCCCATGCGCTGCGAGATCGCGGCGTCGACGGTCGGCGGGTTCGCCAGCTTGTGGTTGATGTCCGCGAAGTCCTCGGCGGTCAGGCCGATGCCCTTGTCGTGGATCTCGATCATCACGCGGCCGTCGGGCAGGCGGGTCGCGGTGACGCGGACCTTGGTCTGCGGCGAGGAGAACGTGGTGGCGTTCTCCAGCAGCTCGGCGAGCAGGTGCACGAGGTCGGTCACGGCCTGGCCGTGGATCTCCGACTCCGGTACGCCGGTGAGCTCGATGCGCTCGTACTGCTCCACCTCCGAGGAGGCGGCACGCAGGACGTCCACCAGCGGAACCGGCTGGTTCCAGCGGCGGCCGGGCTCCTCGCCCGCGAGGATGAGGAGGTTCTCGCCGTTGCGGCGCATACGGGTCGCCAGGTGGTCCAGCTTGAAGAGGTTCTCCAGCTGGTCCGGGTCGGCCTCGTTGTTCTCCAGGTCGGTGATCAGGGTCAGCTGGCCCTCGATCAGCGACTGGTTGCGCTGCGACAGGTTGGTGAAGATCGCGTTGACGTTGCCCCGCAGGAGGGCCTGCTCGGCGGCGAGCCGGACGGCCTCGCGGTGGACCTGGTCGAAGGCGCGGGCGACCTCGCCGATCTCGTCCTGGGAGTTGATCGGGATGGGCTGCACGCGGGTGTCCACGCGGCCCGGGTCGGTGCGCGAGAGCTGGTCGACCAGCATCGGCAGGCGCTGCTCGGCGACGTCGAAGGCGGCGGTACGCAGCCGGCGCATCGAGGTGCTCATCTGGCGGGCCATCATCCCGGCGAGGATGAACGCGGCGAGGAGGGCGATCACGACGATGCCACCGGTGACGAACGCGTCCGTCTGGGCGTCGGCGGAGATGTTCTCGGCCTCTTCCACGGCCTTGGTGACGAGGTCGGCCTCGATCTCGCTGTAGCCCTCGAACTTCGCCGTCGCGGCGCCCATCCAGGTCTCGGGAGTGATGTGCTTCTCCCGCAGGTCACGGATGGCGTCGGCGTCCTTGGCCTTGCCGATCTCGGCGGCCATGCCGCCGAAGACGGAGCCCTGCTTGTCCTGGGGCGGGTCGAGGCCCGCCTCCTTGAGCCGCTTGGCGCCCTCGGTCGCCTTGCCCGTCATGACCTGGACGAGCTTCTCCTGGTCCTCGGCGGTGCCGCCGGAGACGTACTCGCCGAGGGCGATCTGCTCCAGGTAGTTGTACGAGTTGAAGGCGACGGACTGCTCGGCGAAGGTGGCGTCGTCCTTGCTCGGCCGGGTCAGCAGGTGCATGCCGATGGAGCGCTGCAGCGACTCGGCGGCCTTGGCGAGCTGGATGGCGTAGACCGTACGGCCGTAGGCGGTGACGTTGCCGGTGCCGAGGCCCAGCTCGTTGGCGAACTCCATCAGCGAGTGCTGGACCTTGACGTAGCCCTCTTCGGTCTTCGTCGGGTCCATGGCCCTGGTGTACGCGGTCTCGCGCAGCTGCTCCAGGGTGGGCTCCTCCGCGCGGAAGAGCTTCAGACGACGCTGGAGGCCCGGGTCGTCGGGCATGTTCTGGACGGCGGCGTCGAACTTCGCCTTGGCGGCGTCGGTCTTGGCGTACGCCTCCTTGACCGGGGCGGCCTCGCGGTCCTCGGCGCTCTTCGCGGTCAGCAGGGGCGCGGCGGTGAGGTCACGCTCGTTGAGGAGGGCCCCGCCGTACTCGGAGGCGGCGCGCACGAGGAGGGCCGTCTTCTCGGCGTCCTGGGCTTCGTTCCAGGTGTCGATGGACGACTTCACCTGGAAGCCGCCCATGACGAGGCCGACCAGCACGGGTATGAGGAGGATCGCGTTCAGCCTGGTCGGCACCCGCCAGTTGCGCGGGGACAACTTGCTTGTGCTGCCGGTGCCGGCGGCGGGGCCGTCCGACGGTGTTCCGGGCGCATCGGCAGGCGGCACCGCAGTGCGCGCGGGCGGGGTGAAGTTTCCCCGCGCCTGCTGCTCCGCGGCGCTGTTCTTGCTTCGCCTCACTCGACCAACAACCTCTCGGCGCCGGCACCTACGTTGTGCCGTTTTTCTGTTCAGGGCCGTACTACTCGGGAGTTCGTCGCATTGCAGCACGTAAAGCCGCCGCGTTCCAAACAGCGGGATTCAGCCGCCGTCACTGGTCCAGACCCCCGATAAAACGGGCATAAAGAGCGAGCCCCGCCAAAAGGCGGGGCTCGCGTGAGCACAGCGGTACCGCGCGAACGCGGGTCGTGTCCGGCGCGCCCCAATTCTCTGTCGAAACGTTATGTTTGCGCGGGCCGACCGTGTCCCAGGACACATGCCGGCCCGCTCTCCATTCACTGGATGTCTACGACAACTACCGTATATCCACGCCTACTTGAGCCGTGCCATCAGTGCGTGTTCGACGAGCGTGATGAGGGCGCTCTTGGCGTCGGCGCGGTGGCGGGCGTCGGTGGTGATGATGGGGGTGTCGGGGCCGATCTGGAGGGCTTCGCGGACCTCTTCCGGCGTATACGGCTGGTGCCCCTCGAAACCGTTCAGGGCCACGACGAAGGGCAGGCCGCTGTTCTCGAAGTAGTCGACGGCGGGGAAGCAGTCGGCCAGTCTTCTCGTGTCGACCAGCACGATGGCGCCGATGGCGCCGCGGACGAGGTCGTCCCACATGAACCAGAAGCGGTCCTGTCCGGGGGTACCGAAGAGGTACAGGATCAGGTCCTGGTCCAGGGTGATGCGGCCGAAGTCCATGGCCACGGTCGTGGTGGTCTTGTCGCCGGTGTGGGTGAGGTCGTCGATTCCGGCGGACGCGGACGTCATGACGGCCTCGGTACGCAGCGGGTTGATCTCCGAGACGGCACCGACGAACGTGGTCTTGCCCACGCCGAAGCCGCCCGCCACCACGATCTTCGCGCTGGTGGTCGAACGGCCGCCGCCTCCGGCGCCGCCGCTAGAGCTTGCGAAGTCCACTGAGCACCCTTTCCAGCAGCGTCACGTCCGGCGTACCGCCGGCCTCTCCATTGCCCGGCTGGTGGATCGCCACCATGCCCGCCTCCGCCAGGTCGGCGACGAGGATCCGCGCCACACCCAGCGGCATCGACAGCAGCGCCGACACCTCCGCCACCGACTTCACCTCACGGCACAGGTGGCAGATCCGCTGGTGCTCGGGAAGCAGGCTTCCCAGGTGCGCCGGGTCGGCGGTCGTGCTGACCAGCGCCTCGATGGCGAGCTGGTAGCGCGGCCGGGTCCGTCCGCCGGTCATGGCGTACGGCCGGACCAGCGGCTGATCGCCTTCGTGTCCGTACGCGGCGTCCAAGGACGCGCCGTACGGATCGTGAGAGGCGGTGGGCGGGGTCATGGATCCTCCGGGTCGTGACAGCAGGTCCACTGCGTGCCGTCGTGACGGGGCCGGTGGGGGGCCGGATGGGGCGGCCGACAAATGAACAAGAACGAGAGGCGGTACGTACACGAGGGGGGAGGGAGTACGTACCGCCCCGGGGTTGAGCTAACGGAGCAGGCTGCCCTGGAGCTCGGCTCTGAGGTCCGGGGTCAGAACGCTGCCGGCCCGGTCGACCAGCAGCGTCATCTCGTAGCCGACGAGGCCGATGTCGCAGTCGGGGTGCGCGAGCACCGCCATGGAGGAGCCGTCCGAGATCGACATGATGAAGAGGAAACCGCGTTCCATCTCCACCACGGTCTGCGCGACCGGCCCGCCTTCGAAGATCCGGGACGCCCCCGCGGTCAGCGAGGTCAGTCCGGACGCCACGGCCGCGAGCTGGTCCGCGCGGTCGCGGGGGAATCCCTCCGACATGGCCAGCAGCAGGCCGTCGGCGGAGACCACCACGGTGTGGGACACCCCGGGGGTGTTGTCCACGAAGCTGGTGATCAACCAGTTCAGATTCTGCGCCGCCTGGCTCATCGGGCTCAACTAACGCTCCTGCGGGTGAGTGGGGCCGATATTGAAGCTGCCAGTCGTCGAGCCGCCTGCCTGGCGGCCCTGCTGGATGCCCCGTCGGAGGTTGGTCAGCCGACCGCGCACGTCGTCGGGTGCGCGCGAGACCTGCGGACCGGACTGGTGCTGCTGCTCCTGCGCGGTGCCCGGCACCAGGTTGGCACGCGGCACCCGCTTGGGCAGGCCGGACGTGGTGACGCCGCCGGCCGCGGGCTTGCGGACCCGCTCGGCCTGGCGCACCAGTTCGTCGTTGGGGGACGAACGCCAGGCGGCCGTGGTGGCCGCGTCCGGCCGGGCGGCCGCGCGCTGCTGCTGGGCCGGCTGCTGCGGTACGACGGGGACGGGAACCGTCTGGTCGTGCGCGGCGAACCGGTCCTGCTGGTGCTGCTGCTGCGGCTGGGCCTGCTGGTGCTGGGCCTGCTGGTTCGGCTGCTGGGCCTGCTGACCGCCCGGCTGGGCCTGGCGGCCGTCCTGCTGCGCGGAACCGTGGAACCAGTTGGTCTCCAGCGTGTCGTACAGCGGCGTCCGACCGTCCCCCGACTGCGGAGCGGCCGGCAGCGCGTACTGACCGGTGGCGTCGGGCTCCTCGTGGCCGCGCGGCGCGTCCAGCGGCGTGGTCCGCTGCTGCGGGGGCACGGGGGCCTGGTCGCTGCCCCAGCTGGTGGTCTGCGGGCGCGAAGGGCGCTGCGGCTGCTGCTGCTGGGCCGGCTGCTGGGGCTGGCGTGCCTGCTGCGGCTGCTGCTGCTGCGGGGAGCCTCCGGGCAGTTCGGCACGCGGACCGCCGGCGGCCCCGGGCAGCTGCTGCTGCCGGCGCCGGGCCGGCTGCTGGCCCTGCTGCCGGCCCCGCTGGGGTCCGGCCTGCGGGGCGTTCGCCTGCGGGGCGCCCGTCTGTGGGGCCTGGGTGTTCTGCCAGATGTCCGAGCGGGTCGGGATGCCCCCGGTCGCGGGGTCACCGGCGCCGTTGAAGGAGCCCGCGAGGCCCGCGTCCTGACGCTGCGGTTCCTGCGGCTGCTGCTGCGGGGACTGGGGCTGCTGGGTCTGCTGCGGCTGGTTCGGCCGGGCGTGCTGGCCCTGCCGCGCAGGCTGCTGACCGCCGGGCTGACCGGGCTGACCGGCCTGCGCCGTCCGGCCCGCGGAGCCCGCGCCCACCTGACCGCGCGCCGCACCGGCACCGACACCGGCTCCGGCGCCGAGGCCCGC
The DNA here is from genome assembly GCF_040646655.1 of Streptomyces sp. NPDC045431. Lineage (NCBI taxonomy): Bacteria > Bacillati > Actinomycetota > Actinomycetes > Kitasatosporales > Streptomycetaceae > Streptomyces > Streptomyces sp. NPDC045431. Next base: position 1,796 of record NZ_JBEZAQ010000004.1, on the reverse strand, counting down.
ACCGGGGCCGCCCTGGCCGCCGGGACCACCGGTCAGGCCGGGCCGACCGCCACCGGCCGCACCCGGGCCGCCGGTCAGCCCCGCCCGGCCACCGGCCGGGCCCTGCGGCATCGCGCCCTGGCCACCGGGGCCACCGGGGCCGCCCGGACCGCCCTGGCCCGGCTTGCCCGGGAGCTTGCCGCCCTGGGCGACGTCCACGGGGAGCATGACCAGTGCCGTCGTACCGCCCGAGTCGGACGGCCGCAGCTGGATGCGGATGCCGTGTCGCAGGGACAGGCGGCCGACCACGAACAGGCCCATGCGGCGGGAGACCGACACGTCCACGGTGGGCGGCGACGCCAGCCGCTCGTTGATCGCGGCGAGGTCCTCGGGGGAGAGGCCGATGCCGGTGTCGTGGATCTCGACGAGCACGCGCCCGTCGGGCAGGGCGTGACCGGTGACGCGCACCTTGGTCTGCGGCGAGGAGAACGACGTGGCGTTCTCCAGCAGCTCGGCGAGGAGGTGCACGAGGTCGTTGACGACGCGGCCGGCGACCTCGGTCGCCGGGACCGAGGCGAGCTCGATGCGCTCGTACTGCTCCACCTCGGACGCGGCGGCGCGGAGCACGTCGACGAGCGGGACGGGCCGGGTCCACCGGCGCCCCGGCTCCTCACCGGCGAGGACGAGCAGGTTCTCACCGTTACGGCGCATACGCGTCGCGAGGTGGTCGAGCTTGAAGAGCGAGGACAGCTGGTCCGGATCGGCCTCGCGCGACTCCAGCTCGGAGATGAGCGACAGCTGACGCTGGATCAGACCCTGGGAGCGGCGCGAGAGGTTGGTGAACATCGCGTTGACGTTGCCCCGCAGCAGGGCCTGTTCGGCGGCGAGGCGGACCGCCTCGCGGTGCACGTCGTCGAAGGCCGCGGCCACCTGGCCGATCTCGTCCCGGGAGTGCACACCGACCGACTCCACGGACGTGTCCACGTCCTGCGGGTCGGACTCGGACAGCTGCTTGACCAGCTCGGGCAGGCGCTCCTGGGCCACCTTGGTCGCGGTGTCCTGGAGGCGGCGCAGCGAGCGGATCATGGAGCGGGCCACCACGAAGGCGCCGATCAGCGAGACGCCGAGGACGAGCAGGATGAGCGCACCGTTGATGATGGCGTCGCGCTGCTCCTCCTGGCGCAGCTCACGGGCCTTGGTGTCCATCTCGCCGAGGAGCTGGAACTCGATGCGCTTCATGGCCTGGATCTTGGAGTCGTACTCGTCGGTCCAGTCCAGGTAACCGCGCGGCGGCTGGGTCTCCATGCCGCTGGCGTCGTTCAGCACGCGGTCCGCGTACTTGTCGGCCTCGACGATGTTGGGGTTGCCGGTGTTGAGCGGGGCCAGCAGGTCCGTGGCGTCGCCGCCGGAGGACGAGTAGATCGCCTGGAAGGACTGCAGGGCCGCGCGCTCGTTGCTGCGGGCGGCCTGGCCGTAGAGGCGGTCGTTCGGGTTGAGGTCGCCCTTCTCCCGGTCGCTCTTCGGCAGCGCGGCGGCGATGATCGCGCGCTGGATGGACGCGTACTCCTTGGCGGACGAGAACGCCGCCAGCGCACGCGTGCGCTTGATCATGTCGGGGTTGCTGGTCGCCTGGGCCATGTCCTGGGAGAGGCTCAGCAGCGACTCGATCAGCCGGCTGTAGCGCTCGACCGTCTGCGAGTGCTGCACGCCCTCCTTGTAGGCGTCCTTGCGGATGTCCCCGAGGGTGATCACCTGGGTGGCGATCTGGTTCACGTTCGACCGGATCGACTGCAGGGCCTCGTCGTCCTGGGTGTCAC